>NZ_BAAAYG010000010.1:0-2317 GCF_039536005.1 Nesterenkonia halobia
CGTCTCCTGGGGTGGGGACCTCGCGGGTGGTCAGGCGGTAGTCGCCGGGGCCGTGGACGACGACGGCGCGCATCGTCTCCGGCACAGCGGAGTCCGTCTCGGAGGCCTGGGTGTCGGAGGCTGGTGAGGCGGTCATGAGAAGCTCCTCGGATCAGGTGCGGTGAGCGGGGACCTGCCGATGATGTGAGGCGCATCACGTGAAGCAGGTCACGTCCCATGGTAGACCCCCTGGAACACGTGTCAAGCACATATGTTCACAGCTCGCGTCGGCGTGTCCGTCCTCGTCCGCGGCGGCGACGAATGGAGGTGCCGCGGTCTTCCGTCATCGGGCTACTATGGAGTCATGAGCACCGCGCAGAAGTCAGAGTCCGGGCCGCGGACCTCGGCCCTGTACATCGCCCGAGCGGAGAACCAGGGCGGCACCGACGGCACGGTGCAGGTGGAGAACGGTCCGGTGCTGGGCACCGCCTCGCCGGCGGATCCCCACCGCGGGCCGGACTCGGGGTTCGACCCCGAGCAGTTCGTGGCCATGGCCTGGAGCACCTGCCTGAACGCCACGCTGGAGAAGGTGCTCGACGAGCACGGCCTGGAGAACGACTCGCGGGTGCGCGTCGAAGTCGAGCTGCACCGTGAGGCGGAGGCGCCCGGGTATCGTTTCGAGCCCACCGCCGTCGTCGCCATCGAGGGGCTCGAGGAGGACCGCGCGCGCGAGCTGGCCGACGAGGCCCACGCGCGCTGCCCGGTCTCCAAGCTGCTCTCCGGCCCGGACGTGAGCACGATGCGGGTGGAGGAATTCTCCGCCGGAGCCTGATGTTCGCGTCCAGGTGAGCGAACCACCCATGATCGAGCTCGCCGGAGTCTCCAAGACCTACCGGCGGGGCGGAGACGAGGCGCCGGCGCTGTACGACGTCAGCCTGGCCGTCGCGCGCGGCGAGATGCTCGGCGTCGTCGGCGAGTCCGGCTCCGGCAAGTCCACGCTGCTGCGGCTGATCAACCATCTCGAGGCGCCGACCGCCGGGACGGTGCACGTCGACGGCGAGGACCTCGCGAGGCTCGCGCCGCGGGCCCGACGGCGTCGACGGCGCCGGATCGGCATGGTCTTCCAGCAGTTCAACCTGCTGGCCAACAAGACTGCGGCCGCCAACGTGGCCCTGCCGCTGTCGCTGCAGCGCCGCCGCGACGCCGACCATGTCCGGCGGATGCTGGAGTTCGTCGGCATGGCCGACCATGCGGCGTCGTACCCCGCCCAGCTCTCCGGCGGCCAGCAGCAGCGGGTGGCCATCGCCCGCGCGCTGTCCACCGATCCGCACCTGTTGCTCTGCGACGAGCCGACCTCCGCCCTGGACGACCACCACGCGTCCGAGGTCATGGAGACCCTGGCGGCCGTCCGCCGGGAGCTGGACACCACGATCGTGCTGGTCAGCCACGAGCTCGACGTCATCAAGAGCTCCTGCGACCGCGCGGCCATCCTGGAGGAGGGGCGGCTGACGGGTGTGGCCGACGTCGTCGCCCCGCCGCCGGCGCAGACCTTCAGCTCCTACGCCGCCCGTGTCCGTCATGTTCTGGAGGGCGGCTCGGACCGGCGGGAGCCGGGCTCCCGGGAGTTCCGCGAGGGTGAGGCCCGTGAGGAGGGCGCGGCGTGATGGATCTCCTCGACGCCGTGGGCGAGAGCCTGGCCTCCCGCCGCGGCGAGATCATCCAGGCCGTCGTCGAGACGATCGCGATGATCGGCAATGCGCTGCTGGCCGCCGTGCTGGTCGGGCTCCCCGGCGGGACGCTGCTGTACCTGACGCGTCCGGCCGGCCCGCACCCGCGGCGCACGCTGCATGCAGTGCTCGACGCGGCGGTCAACGTCGTCCGCTCCGTGCCGTTCCTGCTCTTCGTCGTCGCGCTGATCCCCTTCACCCGCTGGCTGCTGGGGACCTCCTTCGGCACCCTGGCGGCCTCAGTGCCGCTGGCCTTCGTCGCCGCCGCCCTCTACGCGCGCTTCAGCGAGCAGACGCTGCTGGAGATCCCGCCGCAGACCGTCGAGCTCAGCCGCGCGCTGGGGGCGAGCACCTGGCAGCTGGTCACCCGGTTCCTCTACCCCGAGGCCCGCTCGGGCCTGGTGCTGAGCCTGACCACGGTGACCATCAGCCTGATCTCGTACTCGACGATCATGGGCGTTGTCGGCGGCGGAGGCGTCGGCGACTTCGCCATCCGCTACGGCTATCAGGCCTACGAACCCGAACTGATGTACAGCACCATCCTGATCATGGTCGTCATCGTCATGCTGATCCAGGCGGCCGGCACCCAGCTCGCCCGGCGCCTGGACCGG
>NZ_BAAAYG010000010.1:2340-167145 GCF_039536005.1 Nesterenkonia halobia
TGAGCGCCCGCGCCGCACCCGACGACTCGATCACCGCACCCCACGACGAGGAGAACCCCTGCCCATGTCATCCCGCCTGTCCGCCCCGCTGATCGCCGCCGCGACCTCGACCGCCCTGCTGCTGACCTCCTGCGGCGCCGGATCGACCGACTCCGCCGCCGAGGACGACCAGGTCATCCGCGTCGCCTCGCATATGCCGCCGATGACCGACGTCGTCGAGCTCGCCTCCGAGGTCGCCGCCGAGGACGGCTGGGACGTCGAGCTCGTCCGCGTGAACGACAACGTCCAGTACAACCGGCTGCTGGTCGACGGCGAGGTCGACGCCAACTTCGCCCAGCACGAGCCCTACATGCAGAAGTTCGAGGAGGAGAACGACGCCGATCTGACCGCGATCGCTCCGATCTACGACGCCAAGGTCGGCTTCTACTCCCGGGACTACGACGACGTCGCCGACATCCCCGACGGCGCGAAGGTCGCCCTGCCCAACGACATCTCCAACGAGGGTCGGGCGCTGGCCATCCTCGACGAGCAGGGGCTGATCACCCTGCGCGAGGGCGTGGGCTTCGACGGCCGCCTCTCCGACATCGAGGAGAACCCGCATGACTTCGAGTGGGCGCAGGTCGACCTGCTGAACCTGTCCTCCGCCTACGAGGAGGACGACGTCGCGCTGGTCTACAACTATCCGACCTACATCTCCAAAGTCGGCCTCACTCCGGAGGACGCGCTCTTCCTGGAGGAGACCGTCGATCAGCGGTTCTCCATCTCGCTGGTCGCTCGTGCCGAGGACGAGGAGTCGGAGAAGATCCGGGCGCTGCGCGAGGCGATGACCGGCGAGGAGGTCCGCGACTTCCTCACCGAGGAGCACTCGGCCACGCTGCTTCCGGCGTTCTGAGCGGCGTGGATCCGGCATGACGACGGCGCCCGCCCTTCGACCGGCTGGGTCGAGGGGCGGGCGCCGCATCAGGGGGTGCGGAGCGCCGACGTCGACGACGTCGCCGTCATGCGCCGGTCTCCGCGGCTCAGGCGACGGCCGCGCGCAGCTCCTCGGCCGCCGAGCCGATGTCCTCGGCCGAGTACAGGGCGCCGCCGGCGACGGCGATCTGCGCTCCGGCGGCCTTCACGTCGCCGGCGGTGGTGGAGCTGACGCCCCCGGCGACGGAGAACGGCACGCCGGCGGAGCGGCCGGCGGTGAGCAGGCCGTCCAGCGAGTAGCCCTCCTGGGCCTGCTCGTCCAGGCCGGCGTGCATCTCCACGAACTCGGCGCCGAGCTCGACGGCCTGCTGGGCGCGGAGGGCCTTGTCCTCCACGCCGATCAGGTCGACCACCACGCCCTTGCCGTGGCGGGTCGCGGTCTCGACCGCGCCGGCGATGGTGCTGTCGTCGGCGGTGCCGAGCACGGTGACCAGGTCCGCGCCGGCGTCGAAGGCGATCTCGGCCTCCAGCCCGCCGGCGTCCATCGTCTTCAGGTCGGCCAGGATGATCTTGTCCGGGTGCGCGGCCTTCACCGCCGTGACGGCGGCGAGTCCCTCGCTCTTGATGAGCGGGGTGCCGAGCTCGAGGATGTCGACGTGCGGGGCCGCCGCGGCGGCCCACTCCAGGGCCTGGGCGGTGGTCAGGGTGTCCATGGCGAACTGGATCTTCATCGGGGTCTGCATCACAGGTCTCCTTCAGCGGGGTCGGGGAGGGCGGGATCGGGCCGGCGAGCGTGCCGGCGGGTCATTCGAGGTTCGCGTGGTACGGCCAGAGGTCGTCGCCGGTGAGGCCGCTGCGGCGCCACAGCGCGTGGAAGATCGCATCGCCGAGCAGCGCCACGCTCTGTTCGAAGAGGCCTCCGGCGTACTGCGCGGAGACGGCGCCGCTGCGGTCGAGCTTCTGCGCGGCGGGCACGACCACGGCGGCGTCGGCGAGCTCGGTCAGCGGAGAGCCGGACGTGGCGGTGACGGCGGCGACGCGCGCGCCGGCCGAGCGGGCCTTCTCCGCCGACCGCAGCACGCCGCCGGTGGTGCCGGAGCCGCTGGCGGTCAGCAGCACGTCGCCGGGGCGGATCGCCGGGGCGGTCGTCTCGCCGACGACGTGGACGGTCCGGCCCAGGTGCATCAGACGCATCGCGGTCATCCGCAGGGCGAAGCCCGAGCGTCCGGCGGCCAGCACGAAGACCCGGTCGGCGTCGTCGACGACGCGGGCGAGGGACTCCAGCGCCTCGGGGGTGAGGGCCAGAGCCTCGACGGTGCTGGTCAGCTCGGCGGTGATCGTCCGGAGGGCGCCGGCGACGGCGGTGTCGTCGGCGTCCGCCGGAGCGGAGGCGGGGTTCATGGCAGCGGGGGCGACAGTGGTGTCGGTGTCCATGGAGACGATCCTGCCGGTGTGAGCGCCGTCGCACAGTCCCTCGAACGTCCAGGCGACCTGCCCGTTCGGGCAGGTCGGATAGTCTGGAGGCATGTCGGAGAACTCACCGGAGGCGTCCGAGTCGGCCGACCGGCTCCGGGCGTCCCGCCACACCCGGGCCCTCTCGGAGCTGGCGGATCGTCACGCGGTGACGCTGGAGTCGCTGCTGGCCGCCCTGCGCTCGCCCCGCCTGGGAGACCGCGAGGCGCGGGAGGCCGCGATCACCGTCGCCTCCTCCGCTCTGGTCGAGATGCGCTCGGCGGAGAAGCAGGGGGCGGATCTGCTGGAGCCGGTCACCGGCGCCTTCGCCCAGCTGAAGTCCGAGCTCCGTCCGATGATGCGGTACGGCCGCGTCGCGGTGGAGTTCGTCGAGCCGCCGGCCAACGGGCGCGCGCTGCCGGGAGACGTGGCCCATGCCGCGCGGGCGGTGGTCCGCAGCGCCGTGCTGACGCTGGTGGACTCGGCGAACGCGCGGCGGGTCCGGGTGCACTGGGACTGCGACGGCCTCCACCTGCTGATGCATCTCCGCGACGACGGCGACGGCGAGCTCGGCGCCCACGACGACGTGCTGCGGCCGATCGCCGACCACGTGAGCGCCTTCGAGGGACGGATGGGGGTCGAGTCGACCCTCGGCTGGGGCACGGAGATCAGCATCGCCGTCCCGCTGGATCCGGTGCCGGCGCCGCTGGCCGTCGACGACCTCGGCGACCTCAGCCCGCGCGAGACCGAGGTCCTGCAGCATCTCGGCCGCGGCGCGCGGAATGCGGCGATCGCGGAGGAGCTGGGGATCAGCGGGCACACGGTGAAGTTCCACATCTCGAACCTGCTGCGCAAGACCGGCGCCCGCAGCCGCGCCGAGCTGATCGCGCTGCTGCGCTGATCGACGCTGACCGACGCGTGCCGGCGCCGACCGGTCGGCCGCGGGCCGTCAGTCGCGCAGCGCCTCGAGCGCGGCCCGCATCGCCTCCGGCAGTCGGCACGGCCGGCCGGTCTCCCGGTCGACGGTGGCGATGGTCGTCGACGCGGTCACGCGCGGGGCGTCCTCGCCGTCGGCGCAGACCGCATAGCCGATCGTGCAGCTGGCCGCCGAGACTGTCGGCACGGTCAGCTCGACGGTGATCGGGGAGTGCTCGTAGTCCAGCTGCCGGCGGTAGGTCACCTGCAGGTCGGCGACCACCGACCACACCGGCGAGTCCGCCGCGAGCCGCGGGAAGGCGCCGTCGCCGGAGTCCGGAGCCCAGAGTCCGCGGGTGCGGGCCTCCTCCAGCAGGCGCACGACGGCGGCGTTGTTGACGTGGCCGAAGGCGTCCAGATCGCCCCAGCGCAGGTCCAGTCGCACCGGGATGCCGGTCATCGCAGTCTCCTGTCTCATGCGGTGTGCTCGCAACGGGCGCCGCCGCGGACGCTGTGCCGCAGTCCGTCTGATCAGGGGCGACGGCGCGCCGTCGGCGGAGTCCGTCACAGAGGGACATCTGCGGAATGTCGGGGACATGCCCGGCTGTTAGCGTACAAGGTCCTTCAGCGCCCGCCTGAACACATCTGACGAGGAAGTCCATCATGATCCGTCGTTCCATCGCCGTCACCGCAGCCGCCGTCGCCGTGCTCGCCACCGCCGCCTGCGGCGAGCCGCAGACCCGCGGAGACGCGGGAGATTCCGAGTCCTCCGCCGAGCCGGTGACCCTCGAAGAGGTCCAGGAGGCCGGCACGCTGGTCGTCGGCACCGAGGGCACCTACCCTCCGTTCACCTACCATGAGGGCGGCTCCGGCGAGCTGACCGGCTACGACGTCGACGTCGCCGAGGCCGTCGGCGAGGAGCTCGGCGTCGACGTGCAGTTCGAGGAGACGCAGTGGGACGCGCTGCTCTCCGGACTGACGGCCGGCCGCTTCGACATGCTGGCCAATCAGGTCACCATCACCGAGGAGCGCCGGGAGGACTACACCTTCTCCGAGCCCTACACCTACTCCAACGGGGTGATCGTCACCCGCTCCGACGACGACTCGATCACCGCCTTCGAGGACCTCGAGGGCACGACGACGGCGCAGTCGCTGACCAGCAACTGGTACGGCATGGCGGAGGAGGCCGGCGCCGAGATCGAGCCGGTCGAGGGCTGGGCGCAGTCGGTCGACCTGCTCGAGCAGGGCCGGGTGGACGCGACGATCAACGATCGGCTCTCCTACCTGAACTATCAGGAGGAGGAGAACAACACGAACATCGCGATCGCCGTGCAGACCGAGGAGCAGTCGCGGGCGGCGATGGCCTTCCCGAAGGGCTCGGGCTCGCTGGCCGACGCCGTCGACGAGGCCCTGGCCGCCCTGGCCGAGGACGGCACGCTGACCGAGCTCAGCGAGAAGTACTTCGACGGCGACTACACGACCTCGGAGGCCGCGACCGCGGCGGGCGCTGAGGAAGGCTCCGGCGACTGATGGGCGAGACCTGGCAGCTCGTCCTGGACTCGTTCTGGCCGCTGCTGCAGGGCGCGCTGGTCGGCACCATCCCGCTGACGCTGATCAGCTTCGCCCTCGGGCTGGTCATCGCGCTCGTGGTGGCGATCATGCGGCTCTCCGGCCGCCGGGTGCTCGTCGGGCTCGGCCGCGCCTACGTCTCGGCGATCCGCGGGACCCCGCTGCTGGTCCAGCTCTTCGTGATCTTCTACGGACTGCCGCAGGTCGGGCTCACCTGGGCCGCCTGGCCCAGCGCCGTCGTCGCGCTGTCGCTGAACGTGGGCGGCTACGCCGCCGAGATCATCCGCGCGGCGATCCTCTCAGTGCCTGCCGGCCAGTGGGAAGCCGGCTACACCGTCGGCATGTCCCGGGGCCAGACGCTGCGGCGGATCATCCTGCCGCAGGCCGCCCGGGTCTCGGTGCCGCCGCTGTCGAACTCCTTCATCTCGCTGGTCAAGGACACCTCGCTGGCCGCGATGATCCTGGTCGACGAGACGTTCCGCACCGCCCAGGAGATCGCCGCGGCGACCAACGAGTACCTGATCATCTACATGGAGGTCGCCGTGATCTACTGGGTGATCTGCCTGGTGCTGTCGGCGGCGCAGGGCCGTCTGGAGAGGAGGCTGGAACGCCATGTCGTCCGTGCCTGACCACACCCCCGCCCCGTCGTCGGGCGCTCTGCTGGAGGTCTCCGGGCTGCGCAAGTCCTTCGGCGGCACCGAGGTGCTGACCTCCATCGACCTGCGCGTGGACACCGGCACCGTGGTCGCGCTGATCGGCCCGTCCGGCTCCGGCAAGACCACCGTGCTGCGCTGCCTCAACGGGCTCGAGCAGCCCGACGCCGGCGTCATCAGCTTCGACGGCGGCCCGTCGGTGACCTTCTCCGCGGCCACCACGCGGCGGCGGCGCGAGTCGCTGCGCACCCGCAGCGCGATGGTCTTCCAGGGCTACAACCTCTTCCCGCACCGCACTGTGCTGCAGAACGTCACCGAGGGGCCGATCCACGCGCTGGGCCGGTCGAAGGCCGAGGCGGAGGAGCTGGCGATGCGGCTGCTGGATCGGGTCGGACTGGCCGAGCGTCGGGACGCCTACCCGCATGAGCTCTCCGGCGGGCAGCAGCAGCGCGTGGGCATCGTCCGGGCGCTGGCGATGACGCCGTCGCTGCTGCTCTTCGACGAGCCGACGTCGGCGCTGGATCCGGAGCTGGTCGGCGACGTGCTGCGCGTGATCAAGGAGCTGGCCGAGGAGGGCTGGACCATGGTGCTGGTGACCCATGAGCTCTCCTTCGCCCGCGACGTCGCCGACGAGGTCGTCTTCATGGACGGCGGCGTCGTGGTCGAGCGCGGCCCGGCGTCCCAGGTGCTCGGCGAACCGAGGCAGGAGCGCACGCAGCGCTTCGTCCACCGGCTGCTCAACCCGTTCTGAGGCGGGTCAGTCCCGCAGCGGCGAGCCGGCCACCTCGAAGCGGTGCCCGCCCATGTCTCCGGTGAGCATCGGCATCGCCTCGGCGATCGCCTCCTTCACGCTCTCCAGCTGCAGCGAGTCGTCGTGCGCCTCGCGCGAGGTCCACAGCTCGGCGACGAAGACCGTGTCGGGCTGCTCGTCGTCGACGCCGACTTCGTAGCTCAGACAGCCGGCCGCGGCCAGCTGCGGGTTGTGCCGGGACAGGATGGCGACGACGTCGTCGCGATGCCCGGGCTGGACGTCGATGGTTCCCACGTTCGCGAAAGTCATGCCGCAACCCTAGGAGTCCATGTCGACGCCGCACAGCCCCTCGCGGCCGTCGACGGCCTCGACCAGCAGCGCCGCGCCCATGCCGCCGCCGATCGCACAGGCGATCAGGCCGCGGGTCCCGGCCGGCGCGGTCGCCAGCCGGTGGACGAGATGCGTCGCGGCCACGGCCGGGGAGGCGCCCCAGGGGTGACCGAGCGCCAGGGCCCCGCCGTCGGCGTCGACTCGCGGGTCGCCGGCGCCCAGTCCGAGCGCGTCGAGGCAGGCCAGCGCCTGGGCGGCGTAGGCCTCGACGATCTCCACCGCGGCCAGGTCCTCGAGCCGCGTCCCGGTCGCGGCGAGCACCTGCGCCGCGGCGGGGGCCGCGGCGATCCCCGGCAGGGCGGGGTCGGCGCCGATCAGCGCCCGGCCGCGCACCCGCACGCCGGCCAGTCCGAGAGCGCGGGCCCGTGCGGCGGGCATCAGCAGCAGCGCCGCGGCGCCGTCGGCCGGCCGGGCCGCCGTCGCCGGGGTGACGCTCGCGCCCGGCTCTGCCCGGACCGGGCGGAACCGGGACGTCAGCGCCGGGGTGAGCCGTCGCGGGCCGTCGTCGACGATCCCGCCGAGGGGCGCGACCGGCGCGGGATCCTCCGTGCGGTCCCCGGCTGTGCGATCCCCGGCTGTGCGGTCCCCGGCTGTGCGGTCCCGGGCCGTGCGATTCCCGGCCGCATGCCGCCGGGCCAGAGCATGACTGCGCCGGGCGAAGGCCTCCTGTCGGGCCCGTGGGATGCCGCGGCGGGCCGCCAAGTCGTCGGCCGCGGCGGTCATGTCCGGGTCGGGGAAGCCGGCGGCGGTGAAGGGTCGCTGGTGGACTCCGCCGCCGGCGCGCCTCTCCGCCGGCAGCCCGGAGACGCTCTCCGCCCCGCCGGCGGCGACGACGCCGCCGTCCTGCTCGACCGTCGCCGCGGCCTGCTGCAGCGCCACCAGCGAGGAGCCGCACTGCGCGTCGACGGTCCAGCCCGGACAGCCGACGCCGAATCCCGCGACCAGCGCCGCGCGCCGGCCGAGATTGCCGCCGTCGCCGAGACTGCTGCCCAGCACGACCTGCTCGGGCCGCGCCCCGGCCCGGCGGGCGACCTCGGCCAGGGCGACGCCGGCGAGCTCATGGGCGGTCATCGACGCCAGCGCCCGCCCGCGGGCGGTGATCGGCGTGCGCGCGGCGGCGACGATCACTGCGCCGGCCTCCTGCCGTCCCGCTCTGCTCATCGGATCCCGCCTCGCACGGCCGCCGGCTCCTCCTCGAGCCGCGGCAGGGCCCGCAGCTCCGCGGCGTCGAGCCGACGGACCTTGCCCGAGCCGGTGCGCGGCAGCCGGGCGACGCGGTGCCAGCGCCGCGGCCGCTGCGCCGGGGCCAGGCGCTCCCGTGCGGCGCGGCGCAGGGCCGCGGTGCTGGGTCCGTCCGGGGCGACTTCGACGCCGGCCAGCACCAGCTGCCCGGCCCGCGGCTCGGGCGTGCCGACCACGAGGGCCGCCGAGACGCCGTCGAGACGCTCCAGCTCGGCCTCGACGTCAGCCGGGGACACGGTCGCGCCGGCGGTGAGGATCGCCTCGTCGGCCCGGCCGTGCAGGGTGAGCACGCCGTCGTCGTCGAGCGAGGCGCGGTCGCCGACGGTGAGCCAGTCGCCGTCGCGGCGCATCGGTCCGCCGCCGAGCGTGGTCAGTGCGGCCTGCGGGGTGCGGACCCAGAGCTCGTGGTCGCGCAGGCGGACTTCGACGCCGTCCAGCGGCCGCAGCCCGTCGCCGTGGTCGAAGGCCACGAAGGACAGCTCGGCGGCGCCGGCATAGCCGACGACGCGCAGGCCGTGGGCCCGGGCGCGGGCGGCGAGCTCCGGGTCCAGGGCCGCGCCGCCGATCAGCGCCGAGCGGATGCTGCTCCGCGCGCGGCCCTCGAGCAGCTCGACCAGATCCTGCAGATGCCAGGGCGTGCCGTGGAGCAGCGTCGGTCCGTCGAGGTCGGCGGCCGTCAGTCGCGCCGAGCGCGGGACGCTGAAGCCGGCGGTGCGGGCGGCGGCGTGCGCGAGGCCGAAGAGCGTCATGGAGGACACCGGATGGACCGGCAGCAGGATCCGGTCGCCGGGTTCGGCGTCGAGGGCGGCGTCGACGGCGTCGAAGGCGACCTCCCAGGACGCCGCGCTGCGCAGCACCACCCGCGGACGGCCGCTGCTGCCGGAGGTGAAGGTCGCCCAGGCGGTCTCGTCAGGCAGCGTGCTCGCCTCCACGGCGGCAACGACCTCGGCCCAGTGTTCGTCGCTCCACCGCTCGTCGCCGACCAGCGGGACCTTGCCGGCCGTGCGGGCCTGAAGCGCCTGAAGCAGCACCTGCCGGTGGTCGGCGCCGCGCAGCGGGCGCAGCCGCGGTGCGCCGCCGCCGGGGGTCATCGCCGGACCTCCGGGCGACGGAAGGCCGTCGGGTAGGCCCGATGCAGGCCGACGGTGATCGCGGCGGCGAGGATCACCTTGACCAGGTCGCCGGGGAGGAAGGCCGCCGAGAGCAGCGCCGTCTCCCGCAGGCCCAGGCCGGTGACGGCCGACTGCACCGGGATGCCCAGGGCGTAGATGACGACGATGCCGCCGACGAGGGAGCCGATCAGCACCCGCGGCCAGGTCGGCCGGACCCGGCCGGTGCGGCGCGCGCCGGCGTGGACGATCCACCCGATCACCACGACGCCCAGCACCCAGCCGAGGAGGTATCCGGCGGACGGCCCGGCGAAGGCGCCCAGGCCGCCGCGGCCGCCGGAGAGCAGCGGCAGCCCGGCGGCGACCAGCGTCTCGAGCAGCAGCACTGCCGCGGCCCCCTGTCGCGGGCCCAGCACGGCGCCGGCCAGCATGACGCCCAGCGTCTGGGCGGTGATCGGCACCGGGATGCCCGGGACCGGCACGGCCCCGGGGATGCCGAGGGCGGCGATGACCGCGGCGAAGACGGCCACCCGGGCCAGCGCCCGGGCGGCGTGGGCGTCGGCGGGGCGGCGGGACACGGACGACGGCGCCGGCGGCGCGGTCGACGAGGCGAGGGGCTCGGACACGGATCCTCCTGGGCGCGACAGCTTTTGAACGGTGTTCAAAACCGTACTGCCTGGGGAGGTCTCCGGGCTGGAGGATGACGTCGGCTCGCCGCGCGCGGTTCAGCCGGCTCGGCTCACTCCGGGCGCAGCGTCGTGGAGTGCACCGTCTCGCCCAGCCCGTCGCGCAGCGAGACGGTGAGGGTGTCGTCCGCGGCGAGGTCGACATGGCCGAAGTACTGGCTCGTCCCGTCGCGCGGGGACTGGTTCGCGTGCCGGCCGGCCCGGTGGAAGACCGCCTCCGGGCCGAAGGTCATGTCCAGCTCGTTCGGGCCGAAGGAGCCGGCGTTGATCGGACCGGCGACGAACTCCCAGAAGGGGGCGAAGTCGGTGAAGGCCGCCCGCTCGGGGGAGTAGTGGTGGGCGGCGCAGTAGTGGACGTCGGCGGTCAGGAAGACGACGTTGTGCACGTCAGCGTCCTTCAGCGCCTTCAGCAGCCGGGCGATCTCCAGCTCCCGGCCCAGCGGCGCGCCGTCGTCCGCGTTGGCGATCGCCTCCTGGGCGTCGCCGTCGGGGACGATGACGCCCAACGGGAGATCGTTGAGCACCACCTTCCACGTCGCCCGGGAGCGGGTCATCTCACGGATCAGCCACTGCAGCTGCTCCTCGCCGAGGATCGAGGTCTGCTCGGTCTCGGTGCCGGCGCTGTTCGGAGACTTGAACGAGCGCATGTCCAGGGAGAAGAGATCGAGCTGCGGGCCGCGGGAGATCTTCCGGTGGATGCGCGCCGGCTCGAAGCCGTTCCCGCGGCCCATCGCCCGCGGATCGGCGATCGGCTGGAACTCCTGCCAGGCGCGGCGCCCGCGGGCGGCCAGCGTGTCGACGTCGCGGACGGTGTAGCGCTCGTCGTCGAGCACCTCGCCGGGCCACCAGTTGTTGGTGGTCTCGTGGTCGTCCCACTGGGCGATGACCGGGACCTCGGCGTACATCGCGCGGATATTGGCATCCATGAGGTTGTAACGGTGCCGGCCGCGGTACTCCTCCAGCGTCTCGGCGACCTTGGACGCCTCCTCGGTGACCAGGTTGCGCCAGATCTGCCCGTCGGGCTCCTCGACCGTCTCGGCCAGCGGCCCGTCGGCGTAGATGGTGTCGCCGGAGTGGACGAAGAAGTCCGGGGCGGTCTCGTGCATCGCCCGGTAGGCGAACATCCCGCCGATCTCCTCGTTGATGCCCCACCCCTGGCCGGCGGTGTCGCCGGTCCAGACGAAGCTCTGCCCGCCGGCGAGGTCGACGTCGCGACCCTTCCCGTGCCATCCGGGCCCGCCGGCGGCGGTGGAGAAGCTGCCCTCGCCGGCCTCGCCGAGCCGGCCCTGCTCGTCCTCGAACTGCATCGTGACGGCGAAGCGGGTGGCCGGCGGCAGGTTCTCCGCGCTCAGCCGGGCGGTGAAGTCGGTCTCGGGGCGGGCGACGCCGCCGCGCAGCGTGCGGGAGAAGGCGTTCTTGCCGCGCAGCGGGGCGCCGTCGGCGTCGACGGCGGTGAGCCGGGCGATCAGCCGGCCGGGGCCGGAGCTGCGCGACCACAGCACCGCCGAGCGGTCGGTGGGATCGCCGAACTGCAGGCCGGAGGGCAGGGTGAGCCGGTCGGCGACCAGCGGCGACGCCGTGGCCGACGGAGCCGCGGGCAGCGTCAGGGCGCCGGCGGCGGCCGCACCCAGCGAGCCGGTCAGCAGCGTGCGGCGGGACAGCGGGGACGGGGCGGGGAAGTCAGCCATGCGCTCAGCTCACCGCATGGACGTGACCACATGGTGAACCGCGGGCCAACCCCGGTCCACCGCGTCGCCGTGCGACGGCGAGGGCGACGTCGGCGGCCCGGCCCTGGTCAGCCGCAGATCAGCGAGGCCAGCGCCTCGTCGGAGGCGGCCAGCTGCTCCCGGTCGTGGATGCTGGTCCAGGCCATGACCTCCTCCGCGCCGGAGGCCTCCAGCAGGTCCGTCAGCTGCTCGCCGACCTCGGCGGCGGTGCCGACCACCGCCGCGTCGAGATGCCGGCGCATCGCCGCGTCCGCGGCGTCGGAGACTCCGGCGCTCAGCTGCTCCTCCACCGCCTCCAGCGGCTCGAGCGGACGGAACTCGCCGACCTCGCGGGTGCGGGCCAGCGCCCAGGCCTCGGGCAGCAGCAGGCGCCGAGCCTGCGCGGCGGAGTCGGCGACGGCGACGTCGACGCTGAGGATCAGCCGCGGCTCCGGCTCGGCCGTCGTCGGGCGGAAGTCGCGGCGGTACGCCGCGAGGCGCTCGGGACGGCGCAGCAGGTCGCCGCCGACGACGGCCGGCAGACCCAGCTCGGCGGCGACGACGAGTCCGTCGCCCATGGCCAGCTGGAGGATGGGCGGCGGGTCGGCGACCTGCGGGCGGGCGGTGATGGGCGCGTCGTCGTGCAGATGGTCGATCAGCTCGCGGACCAGCTCCGGGTACTCGCCGTCGTCGAGCCGGGTGCGGCCCAGCGCCCGGCGCACGCCGGCGGTGTAGCCCAGCGAGGCGCCCAGGCCCAGGTCCAGGCGGCCGGGATGCAGCGCCTCGAGCAGCCGGGCCTGCTCGGCGACGCCGGGGACTCCGTGGTGCTCGGCCACCCAGAAGCGATGAAAGCCCAGGGTCTCGGCGCGACGGACACGGTCGACGAGTCCGGTCAGCGCGGCGGCGTCGGGCTCTCCGGCCCGGGTGCGGGCGCGGTCCAGCAGCGAGATCCTCATCGCAGGCCAGTCTTCCACGGTCCGCCGCGCCGACGGGCGGCTCCGGGGCGCAGACGGTGTCGGGTCCGAGGGGCGCCCTGGTATCTTTCCGCCACGCGCCCCGACAGGTGCGAGCAGAAGCAGCCAGGACGGAACGGACCGGCCAGGATGGGCCTTGCCGGTCACGGCAGGGGACGAGGAGGCGGCATGAGCACGGCACCGGTGCCGCAGGGCACGCTCGAGGACGGGCCGCGCGGTCGCGAGCTGCGGATCCGGCGACGGATCCCGGCCCGGATCGAGGAGGTCTGGGCGGCGATGACGGAGCCCGCCCGGCTGCAGCGATGGATCGGTCGGTGGGAGGGTGATCCGGACTCCGGGGCGGTCACCTTCTTCATGACGGCCGAGGACGAGGACGCCGAGCCCGAGACATTCGCGATCACCGAGTGCGAGCCGCCCCGCCGCTTCGCCGCGGACACCGGAGTCGGCGCGAGCACGTGGCACCTGCGCGTCGAGCTGAGCCGGGAGGACGGCCTCACCCGGCTGATGTTCGCCCAGGTCGTCGGGGAGGACCCGCTCGGCAGCATCGGCCCGGGGTGGGAGTACTACCTGGACCGGCTCGTCCGGGTGCTGGACGGCGAGGACCCGGGCTCGGTGGACTGGCGGGACTACCACCCCGCGATGAGCGCCTATTACGAGTCCCTGGCGCGCTGAGCGAGCGTGGCCGCTCCGGACGACGTCGAGGGACGGCCCGGCCGGAGCATCCGGCGGGACCGTCCCTCGACGCGTCGGGAGCGGCAGGTGCGGTCAGAGCCGGCGGCTCAGCCCTCGACGTTCGCCGGGATCACCGCGGACCAGATCTCGCGGAGCTCGTCGAGCCCCAGGATGAAGGAGCCCCCCTCGAAGTCCCCGGCGACCTCGAGCTCGCCGGACTCGGCGTCGACGACGCCCAGTCGCAGCGCCGGCAGCCCGCGGGCGGTGATCATGTCCTTGAAGCGGACCTCCTCGCTGCGCGGCAGCGCGACCAGCGCCCGGCCGGCCGACTCGCTGAACAGCGCGGTGGCCGGGTCGAGGCCGTCGCGCTCGCAGAGCGCATCCAGGTTCACCCGCGAGCCGACGCCGAAGCGCAGGCTCATCTCCACCAGTGCGGCCGCCAGACCGCCCTCGGAGAGGTCGTGGGCGGCGTCGACCATCCCGTCGCGGGAGGCGTTGATCAGCACCGCGCCCAGCGTCTTCTCCCGCTCGAGGTCCACCTGCGGCGGACGGCCGCCGAGGTGCCCGTGCAGCCGGGCGTACTCCGAGCCGTCCAGCTCTGCGGCGGTCTCGCCGAGCAGGTAGATCGCCTGCCCGTCGGCCCACCGCTCGAAGCCCGACGGCGTGCGCCGGCCGACGTCGTCGAAGGCGCCGAGGACGCCGACCACCGGGGTCGGGTGGATGGCGTTCCCGCCGGTCTGGTTGTACAGCGAGACGTTGCCGCCGGTGACCGGGATGCCCAGCTCGCGGCAGCCGTCGGCCAGGCCGCGGACGGCCTCGGCGAACTGCCACATGATCGGCGGGTCCTCCGGCGAGCCGAAGTTCAGGCAGTCCGAGACCGCCTTCGGGATCGCCCCGGAGGTGGCCACATTGCGGTAGGCCTGGGCCAGCGCCAGCTGCGCGCCGGTGTACGGGTCCAGATAGGCGTGCCGCGGCGTGGCGTCCACCGACAGGCCGACGCCGAGGCCGGTGGACTCGTCGACGCGGACCACTCCCGAGTCGTCGGGCTGCGACAGCGCGGTGTTGCCGCCGACGAAGCGGTCGTACTGGTCGGTGATCCAGGACGGGTCGGCCAGGTTCGGGTTGGTCACCAGCTCGGCGACGGCGGTGCCCAGCTGCTCGGCCGTCCGCGGCAGGTTCTGCCCGGCGTCAGTGGCGGCGAAGGAGTCGGCCTGCACGGCGTCCAGCCAGTCGGGGCGCTCGTAGGGGCGCTCGTAGACGGGTCCGTCGTGGGCGACGGTGCGCGGGTCGACGTCGACGATGGTCTCGCCGTTCCAGTCGATCACCAGCCGACCGGTGTCGGTGACCTCGCCCAGCCAGGAGTACTCCACGCCCCACTTCGCCAGCGTGCGCTCGAAGGCCTCGACGTTCTCCGGCGTCACCACGGCCATCATCCGCTCCTGCGACTCCGACATCAGGATCTCGCCGGGGGTCAGCGTGGGGTCGCGCAGCAGCACGTCGGTGAGTTCGACATGCATGCCGCCCTCGCCGTTGGAGGCCAGCTCGCTGGTCGCGCAGGAGATTCCCGCCGCACCCAGGTCCTGGATGCCCTCGACGAGCTCGCCGCCGAAGAGCTCCAGGCAGCACTCGATGAGCACCTTCTCGCTGAACGGGTCGCCCACCTGCACCGAGGGGCGCTTCGAGGGCTTGGAGTCGTCGAAGGCCTCGGAGGCCAGCACCGAGGCGCCGCCGATGCCGTCGCCGCCGGTGCGCGCGCCGAAGAGCACCACTCTGTTGCCCACGCCGGAGGCGTTGGCCAGACGCAGGTCCTCATGCCGCATCACGCCGACCGCCAGCGCGTTGACCAGCGGGTTGGCCTGGTAGCAGGCGTCGAACTCGACCTCGCCGCCGATGTTCGGCAGGCCCAGCGAGTTGCCGTAGCCGCCGACGCCGGCGACGACGCCGGGCAGCACGCGCCGGGTGTCGGGGTGGTCGATCTCGCCGAAGCGCAGCGCGTCCATCACCGCCACCGGGCGGGCACCCATGGAGATGATGTCGCGGACGATGCCGCCGACGCCGGTGGCCGCGCCCTGGTAGGGCTCCACATAGCTGGGGTGGTTGTGCGACTCGATCTTGAAGGTCACCGCCCAGCCGTCGCCGAGGTCGGTGACTCCGGCGTTCTCGCCGATGCCCACCATCAGGTCGGTCTTCATCTCCTCGGTGACCTTCTCGCCGAACTGGCGCAGATGGACCTTCGAGGACTTGTAGGAGCAGTGCTCGGACCACATCACCGAGTACATCGCCAGCTCGGCGGCGGTGGGGCGGCGGCCGAGGATCGCGACGATGCGCTCGTACTCGTCGGCCTTCAGCCCCAGCTCGTCCCAGGGCAGTTCGACGTCCGGGGTGGAGGAGGCGTGCTCGACGGTGTCGATGGAGAAGTCCTGGTCGCTCATGCGGCGCCTCCTGCAGGGTCGGATCCGGCCTCGGAGCCGGCGAGGGAAGAGATCACGGAGGTGAAGACGGTCAGCCCGTCGGTGCCGGAGCGCATGCCGGTCGCGTCGTCGGGGCCGAAGCCGGCCTCCACGGCATGCTCGGGATGCGGCATCAGGCCCACGACGTTGCCGGCGGCGTTGGTCACCCCGGCGATGTCCTGCCGCGAGCCGTTGGGATTGGTCCCGACGTAGCGGAAGGCCACCCGGCCCTCGGCCTCGAGCTGCTCGAGGGTGGCCGCGTCGGCGACGTACTGGCCGTCCTGGTTCTTCAGCGGCACGGTGATCAGCTCGTCGTCGGTGAACTGCGCGGTCCAGGCGGTGGAGGTGTTCTCCACGCGCAGCACCTGATCGCTGCAGCGGAACCGCAGGTGGTCGTTCTTGATCATCGAGCCGGGCAGCAGATGCGCCTCGGTGAGGATCTGGAAGCCGTTGCAGATGCCCAGCACCGGCAGTCCGGCGCCGGCGGAGGAGTCGGCGGACTCGGCGATCCGGCGCATCAGCGGGGCGAAGCGGGAGATCGCCCCGGCGCGCAGGTAGTCGCCGTAGGAGAAGCCGCCGGGGACGATGACCGCGTCGACGTCGCCCAGCGCGTCGTCGGCGTGCCACAGCGGCACCGCCGTGCCGCCGGCGACCCGCACCGCACGGGCGGCGTCGCGGTCGTCCAGCGTGCCGGGGAAGGTGACGACGCCGATGCGCGCGCCGTCGAGGGTCGGCGTGCCGGAGGCGGAGCCCGTCTCGCCGATCAGGGGAGTCTCGGATGCCTGCGCCATGGTCAGCCCTCGTCTCCGGCGCCGGCCTCGGCCGGGTCATCCTCCACCCGGACGTCGACGACGTCCTCGATGACCGGGTTGGACAGCATCTCGGCGGCGGCCTCGCGGGCCTGGGCCAGGACGGCGTCGGTGATCTCGCCGTCGACGCTCAGCTCGAAGCGCTTGCCCTGCCGGACCGCGGAGAACCCGCGGAAGCCGAGGTGGGGCAGTGCTGAAGCGATGGCTTTGCCCTGCGGGTCGAGGATCTCAGGCTTGGGCATGACCTCGACGACGATGCGCGGCATACAGTCTCCTGTGCTCGTGTGCGGGTGACGCCCGCGGACAGGACTGCCGGCCGCCGGACCGGGGCGGACCGCCGGAGAGGTGCCGTCTCACGCGCCGGGGAGCGCGCTCCGCGAGCTTGCCCGACGAGTCTACCGGCTGTGGGACCCGCGCGCGGAGCCGGTGCGGGACGGTCTCGCCGGGGCCGCGCCGCCGTGACCGGCGGACGGGGCGGACGGGGCGGATCGCTCGGAATCCCTGGTGATCAGGGTCACCTGCGGGCTACTCTGGGAGGGTCATCGTCGCCGTCTGCGACGGCGACCGCCGCGAGGAGAGCTGGCAGCGGGGTGAGTGCGATGGAGACCGTCCCGGAGCGCGCCGAGGTCGTGGTGATCGGCGCCGGAATCGTGGGCAGCAGCCTGGTGCGGCATCTGGCCGAGCTGGGCCGACGAGACATCCTGCTGGTGGATAAGGGGCCGCTGCCCGACCCCGGAGGCTCCACCGGCCATGCGTCGAACTTCGTCTTCCCGGTGGACCACTCCAAGGAGATCACCGAGCTGACGCTGGACTCGATGCGCCAGTACGCCGAGCTCGACGTGCTGATCCGCTGCGGCGGCATCGAGGTCGCCCGCACGCCGGAACGGCTGCAGGAGCTGCGCCGCCGGCTGACCTCGGCGCACGCCTGGGGCGTGGACGCCGAGCTGATCTCGCCGGAGCGCATCCGCGAGCTGGTGCCCTGGATCCGCGAGGACCTGCTCATCGGCGGCTTCCACACGCCCACCGGAGCGGTGGTCGATCCGATCCGCGCCGGCGAGCTGATGCGCGCCCGCGCCGAGGAGCTCGGCGCGCTGCGCACGCTCGCCGAGACCGAGATCACCGGCTTCGACGTCGACGGCGGCCGAGTGCGGGCCGTGCACACCTCGCGCGGCCGCGTGGAGGTCGAGCAGGTCGTCGTCGCCTGCGGGGTCTGGAGCCCGCAGATCGCCGCACTGGCCGGCGCCTCGGTGCCGCTGACCCCGGTGGTGCACCAGATGATGGACGTCGGCCCGATCGACGAGCTCGCCGAGACGGGGGAGGACATCTCCCGGCCGCTGGTCCGCGACATGGACGCGCGGATGTACGAGCGCCAGCGCGGCGCCGACCTGGAGATCGGCTCCTACGCCCACCGGCCGATCCTCCATGACCCCGCCGAGATCCCGCCGGTGGGCAGCCCCGGGCAGCGCTCGCCGACGGAGATGCCCTTCAGCGAGGCCGACTTCGCTCCGCAGCTGGCCCATGCGAAGCAGCTGTTCCCCACGCTGGTGGACCGCGACGACGTCGGCGTGGTCGACGCCGTCGACGGACTGCTGTCCATCACTCCCGACGGCGCCCCGGTGCTCGGCGAGACCGCCGAGGTCGACGGGCTGTGGTCGGCCGCTGCGGTCTGGATCAAGGAGGCCCCCGGCGTCGGCCGGGCCGTGGCCGAGTGGATGACGGCCGGGGCCAGCGAGATCGACGTCCACGGGGCTGATGTCACGCGCTTCGCCCCGCACGCTCGCACCCGGCACCATGCCCGCGCCCGGGCGGCCGAAGGCTTCCCCAAGGTCTACGGCATCGTGCATCCGCGCGAGCAGTGGGCCAGCCATCGGCCGGCGCGGACCAGCCCGCTGCAGCTGCGCACCGAGGCCCTCGGCGCGGAGTTCTTCGAGGGCGCCGGCTGGGAGCGTCCGCAGTGGTACCGCAGCAACGAACGCCTGCTGGCCGACTACGGCGAACGCGTCGAGCGACGGCTGCACGAGTGGGACGCCCGCTGGTGGTCGCCGATCATCGAGGCCGAGCATCTGGCGATGCGCGAGCGCGCGGCGATGATCGACCTCAGCTTCTTCGCCGTCTTCGACGTGACCGGCCCCGGGGCGCTGGAGGCGGTCCAGCACCTGGCCGTCGCGAATGCGGACAAGGAGCCCGGCCGGGTCATCTACACTCCGCTGCTCGACGCCCGCGGCGGCTTCCGCGCGGACCTGACCATCCTGCGGCTGGACGAGCAGCATTTCCGGATCATCACCGGAGCCGCCGACGGCGCGCGCGACCTGGCCTGGATCCGCCGCCGTCTGCCGGAGTCGGCCCGCGGCCGGGCGACGGTGACCGACCTGAGCTCGGCGACCTCGGCGATCGGGCTGTGGGGCCCGCGGGCCCGCGACGTCGTCGCCGCGCTGACCGACGAGGACGTCTCCGCCGCCGGATTCGGCTTCGGCGCCGCCCGGGAGGTGACGCTGGCGGGGATCCCGACGCTGATGGTGCGGATCTCCTACGTCGGCGATCTCGGCTGGGAGATCCACACCGCCGCCGAGCACGCCGTCGCGCTGTGGGACGCGCTGGCCGAGGCCGGCCGTGAGCATGGAGCGGTGCCCGCCGGCGCCGGCGTCTACGGCACCACCGGCCGGCTGGAGAAGGCCCACCGGCTGATGGGCGCGGAGCTGGCCCCGGACCGCGACCCGGTCGAGGCCGGGCTGGCGCTGCCGCGGGTGAAGAGCGCAGACTTCCTCGGCAAGGAGGCCTATCTGGCCGTGCGCGAGCAGGAGCCGGCCGCGGTGCTCTGCTCGCTGGTCATGGACGGCCCCGGGGCGGCCGAGCCGCGGTTCCCCGCCGGCAACGAACCGATCCTCGCGCCGGACGGCTCGCCGCTGCGCGACGCCCGCGGCCGACGCAGCTACGTCACCAGCGCCGGGCCTGCGCCGTCGCTGGGCGAGCATCTGCTGCTGGCCTACCTGCCGCCCGAGGTCGCCGTCGACGGCGCGCAGCTGGCCGTGGAGATCCTCGCGGTCCGCCAGCCGGTGCGGGTGCTGACCGTCGGGCGGACGGCGCCGTTCGACCCGGAGCACGCGCGGATGAAGGGCTGAGCGCAGCCGGGGCCGGGTCCGGGGATCGGGCCCGGGCTCAGGCCGCGCCGCCCCGATGCCCCATGCGCCGGGAGAGCTCGGCGGCGGCGTGGAGCACCGCCGTGCGGATCTCCGGCAGCCGCTCGGACGGCAGCCGGTAGGCCGGCCCGGCCGCGCTGATCGCGGCGACGACCCCGCCGCTGTGGTCGAGCACCGGCGCGCCGACGGCGTTGAGCCCCTCCTCGTACTCCTCGAGGGCCTCGGCGAAGCCCTGGTCGCGGATGGCGCCGAGCTCCGCGTCGAGGTGCGCGGCGTCGAGGGTGTGTGCGGTGAACGCGTCGAGCCCCGCCACGACGACATCCTGCCGCTCGTCGGCGGGCAGATGGGCGAGCAGCACTTTGCCCGAGGACGTCGCATGCAGCGCGGTGCGCTGACCGATCCAGTTGCGCATCGCCACGGCGGAGTCGCCCTGGGACTGGCAGACATTGATCGCCACGCCGTCGCGGGTGATCGCGACGTTGGTGGTCTCGCCGACTTCGGCGGAGAGCCGGTCGCAGATCGGCTGGGCCTCCACGCCGATGTCGAGTCGGGCCGCGGTCGCGCTGGCCAGCCGCAGGCAGCCCACGCCCAGATGGAAGCCGTCGGCGCGGGTCGGCGGCTCGATCATGTCATGGCCGACCAGCGTCTCGACCAGCCGGCCGACGGTGGACTTGTGCACGCCCAGCTCGCGGGCCATCGCGCTGAGCGTGGCCTCGCCGTCGCGGGCCAGGATGTGCAGGATCTGCAGCGCGCGGTCCACCGAGCGCACCGTCGTCGAGGACTCGGCGGTCGTCGGCGCGGCCGCGGCCAGGCCTCCGGTGGAGGCCGACGGCGCAGTCCGGCGGGCGTCGTCCTCCCAGCCGTCGTCGGGGTCCTCGGCGGGGGCGGATGCAGGGTTCATGGGCTTCGAGAGTAGTCCGCGGTGCGGGGGTGCGAGCAACAGATGGCGTCTCGCATGACGCAACCTATTGTGTGATACGCGACACAGTGCCACGCTGGAGGTGTCCCGATGATGTGACACCAGCGGAGGTTCCCATGACGGTCAGCGAGGGTACCGCCACCACCACCGACAGCGTCGGTCCAGTCGTCCCGGACCCCCGGATCCTGCTCTACCCGCGGATCCGGAAGTCCCCCTTCTTCTGGGCCTCCCGTCGGCACGGCGTGGCGATGTACAGCGTCTACAACCACACGTACCACCCGCGGCACTACGGCGATCCGGTCGCCGAGTACTGGGCGCTGCTCGAGGGTGTGACGCTGTGGGACACCGGCGTCGAGCGGCAGATCGAGATCACCGGCCCCGACGCCTTCGAATTCACCAACATGCTCATCCCGCGCGACCTGTCCAAGTGCGCGGTGGGGCAGTGCAAGTACGTCTTCATCACCGGCGAGGACGGCGGCATCCTCAACGACCCGGTCCTGCTGCGGCTCGGGGAGAACCACTTCTGGCTCTCGCTGGCCGACAGCGACATCCTGCTCTGGGCCCGCGGCGTGGCGCTGCACTCCGGGATGGACGTGACCATCCGGGAGGCCGACGTCGGCCCGGTCCAGGTGCAGGGTCCGCTCTCGGCCGAGGTGATGGCCGCGGTCTTCGGGCCCGAGGTGCTCGACATCGGCTACTACCGACTGGCCGAGTACACCCTGGACGACATGGAGGTCGTCGTCTCCCGCACCGGCTACAGCGCCGAGGTGGGCTTCGAGATCTACGTCAAGAACGCCTCCCGCGACGGCGTGCGGCTCTGGGAGACGATCTGGGCCGCCGGCGAGCCCTACGGGATGCGGGTCATCGGGCCCTGCCACATGCGCCGCATCGAGGCCGGCATCCTCTCCCACGGCTGCGACATCACCGTCGACACCAACCCCTTCGAGGTGGGGATGGGCTACGACTGGATGGTCAACCTGGATCAGGAGGCCGACTTCATCGGCAAGGAGGCGCTCATCCGGATCAAGGCCGAGGGGGTGAGTCGGCGGCTGGCCGGCATCACCATCGGCGGTCCGCCGCTGGGCACCTTCAACGACGGCTCGATGATCGAGTCCTTCCCGGTCTGGCGCGGCGCGGAGCGCGTCGGCCACGTCACCTCGGCCTGCCACTCGCCGCGGCTGGAGCAGAACATCGGCTACGCGATGGTCCCGATGGAGCTCAGCGAGACCGGCACCGAGCTGGAGGTCGAGACCCCGGCCGGGGTGGTCCAGGCGGTCGTGGTGCCGAAGCCCTTCGTCGACCCGACGAAGGACACGCCCAAGCAGGATCTCAGCGACGGCGCGGCCTCCGACGGCGCGGCCTCCGACGGCGCGGGCGCCGGCGGGTCCGCATCGCCGATCTCGGGATGAGGTGATCAGGATGCGGCGCACCACGGCCCCTGAGTCGGGGCTCGACCGCGAGACGCGTCGCCGGCTCGGCGCGATGCTGGCCGAGGCGCGCTTCGAGGTGCTGCCGCTGGACGGCGTCGTCGAGGGGGTGACTGATCGGCTGCCCGCCGAGGTCACGGTGACGGTCACCTCCTCGCCGGCGAAGGGGCCTGAGGCCACCGTCGAGGTGGCCGCGGAGCTGTCTCGGCGCGGCCATCGCGTCGTGCCGCATCTTGCCGCCGCGCACCTCGCCGGCGAGGACCAGCTGGCCGCAGTGCTGGAACGGCTCGCCGCGGCCGGGATCGAGGAGGTCTTCGTCGTCGGCGGAGACTCCGACGCCGGCGCCGACGGCGCGACGGCGGGCTTCCGCGACGGCGAGCAGCTGCTCGAGGCCGTCTCCCGGCTGGCCCCGCAGCTGCGGCTCGGCGTCGGCGGCTATCCGGAGGGCCACCCGGGCATCCCGGAGGAGGCGCTGCGCGACGGGCTGCGCAGGAAGAGTCGGCGCGCCGAGGTCGTGGTCTCGCAGATGTGCCTGGACGCCGAGACCGTCCGCGGGTGGGCGGCGACGATGCGCGACGACGGCATCAGCGCCCGGCTGGTCGCCGGGCTGCCCGGCGTGGTGGGGACCTCGCGGCTGCTGCGGGTGGGCCGCCGCATCGGCGTCGGCGACTCGCTGCGCTTCCTCACCTCGCGGCTGCGCGGCGGACAGGGCGGCGGGCTGGCCCGACTGGTGGCCCCGGGACGCTGGGATCCCGCCCCCACGGCGACGGCGCTGGCGGCGCCGCCGGCCGAGGGGGAGGTCCCGCTGGACGGACTGCACTTCTACACGTTCAACGCCATCGCGGAGACCGAGCATCGGCGCCGGGATCTGCTGGCGCAGCTGGAGGAGCTCGAACGCCTCGACGAAGGAGGAGCGGCATGACCACGACATCGCACGAGAGGGGCACCACCGCTGCCGACAGCCTGGCGATCTCCTCCGGGGCCGATCTGGCCCGGCTCGAGGAGCTGACGGCGAGCATGGGGCTCGACGAGGACCTCGTCGAGCCCTACGGCCGCGGCGTGGGAACGGTCGACCTCGCCGCGATCGAGCGGATGGCCGACCGGCCGCGGGCGAAGTACGTGCTGGTCACGGCCATCACGCCGACCCCGCTGGGGGAGGGGAAGACCACCACGGCGGTGGGCCTGGGCCAGGGGATGCGGCACACCGGGCGGCGCGGCGTCGTCGCCGTGCGCCAGCCCTCGCTGGGCCCCAGCCTGGGCATCAAGGGCGGCGGCGCCGGCGGGGGCTACAGCCAGGTGGTGCCGATGGACCGGCTCAACCTGCATCTGACCGGCGACCTGCACGCGGTCGCCGCCGCGCACAACCAGCTGGCGGCGATGATCGACAACCATCTGCACCGCGGCAGCCCCTCCGGCCTGGATCCCGAGCAGGTGACCTGGCGGAGGACGATGGACGTCAACGACCGCTCGCTGCGCCAGATCGTCACCGGGCTCGGGCCGACGGCCCACGGACCGGTGCGCCAGACCGGCTTCGAGATCACCGCGGCCTCGGAGATCATGGCCGCACTGTCGCTGTCGACCTCGCTGCGCGACCTGCGGAAGCGGATGGGACGCATCGTGGTCGGCCGCACCCGCGACGGCGAGCCGGTCACCGCCGAGGACATCAAGGCCGCCGGGGCGATGACCGTGCTGCTGCGCGAGGCGATCCGGCCGAATCTGATGCAGACGCTGGAGCGGACGCCGGCGCTGGTGCACTGCGGCCCCTTCGGCAACATCGCCACCGGCAACTCCTCGATCGTCGCCGACCTGATCGGCAGCCGCTGCGGGGACTACCTGATCACCGAGGCCGGCTTCTCCGCGGACATGGGCGCCGAACGCTTCTTCAACATCAAGTGCCGCATCTCCGGGCTGACCCCCGACGTCGCCGTCGTGGTGGCCACAGTGCGGGCGCTGAAGGTCCACTCCGGCCGGCACCGGGTGGTCGCCGGCAAGCCGCTGCCCGAGGAGATGACCGCCGAACGGCCGGACGAGGTCCGCCTCGGTGCGGAGAACCTGCGTGCGCAGCTGCGCATCATCCGTCGCCACGGGGTCACCCCGGTGGTGGCGGTCAACGCCTTCCCGACCGACTACGACTCCGAGCACCGGGCGATCGCCGAGGTCGCCGCCGAGGAGGGGGCGCGCTGCGCGCTGTCCACCCACTTCGCCGACGGCGGCGCCGGGGCCGCCGAGCTGGCCGACGCCGTCGCCGAGGCCGCCGAGGAGGACAGCGAGTTCCAGTTCCTCTACCGCGACGAGACCCCGCTGCGCGAGAAGATCGAGACGATCGCCACCGAGGTCTACGGCGCCGACGGCGTGGACTTCTCCGCGGCGGCCGAGCGGGAGCTGGAGCGGTTCATCGCCGAGGGTCACGGCCGGCTGCCGGTCTGCGTGGCCAAGACGCATCTCTCGCTCTCGGCCGATCCGACGCTCCCCGGCGCCCCGACCGGCTGGCGCCTGCCGGTCCGCGAGGTGCGGCTCTCCGCCGGTGCCGGGTTCATCTACCTGATCTGCGGGACCATGCAGACCATGCCTGGGCTGGGCTCGGCCCCGGCGGCCGAGAGCATCGACATCGACGACGACGGGAACATCGTCGGACTGTTCTGAGCCGCCGGGCTTACGGGGATGCGCGGGGAAGTGATGCTCGGCGCGCTGGGGCGTCGCAGCATCGGACGGCATACTGGGCGTCATGGAATGGAGCGCCTACCTGAGCTTCCTGGCGATCGCCGCCGCCGTCGTGCTGACTCCCGGCGCCGACGTCGCCGTGGTGCTGAAGAACTCCCTGATGAGCGGGCGGCGCGGGGGAGTGGCCGCCGCCCTCGGGGTGACCACCGCCGTGGGCATCCAGGGCGTGCTCACCGCCGCGGGCCTGGGCGTGCTGATCGCCCAGTCGCAGCCGCTGCTGCAGACGATCCGCTGGATCGGCGTGGCGTATCTGGCCTGGCTGGCGCTGCAGGCGCTGCGCTCGGCCTGGCGCGGCGAGTACTCCGGACTGGTGGACACCTCCGGCGTCGCCGCCCGCGGCTACCGGCAGGGATTCCTGACCAACATCACCAACCCGGCGGTGCTGATGTTCTACCTGGCGCTCTTCCCGCAGTTCATGACCGCCGACATGTCGGTCTGGTGGCTGGGCGCGATGGCCATGACGCTGCCCGCGCTGGGCATCGTCCAGCTGGTCACCCTGGCGCTGGTCATCGACGGCGCCTCCCGCTGGCTGCAGCGCCGACGCGTGCGCCGGGTGCTCGACTCGGTCACCGGAGTGGCCCTCGGCGGGCTGGGGCTGCGGGTCGCGCTGCAGTGAGCTGAGACGGGCCGGCGCGGTCGACGGGGCGGCGGGTCTGGCAGACGCCGCGCCCCGCATGCCACGGTGTCGAGGATGTGACCCGGCCGTCGGTTCCGGGTCGTGGGACCCTGCCGATCAGGAGGAGCCATGACACAGCGCATCGCCGTACTGGGCGCCACCGGCACTGCGGGGCGGCGCGTCGCGGAGTCGCTGCGCCGTCGCGACGTCGAAGTCGTGCCGATCAGCCGGGCCGACGGCGTCGACGTGCTGGACCGCGGCGCGCTGGCCGCCGCGCTCGTCGCCGTCGACGCCGTGGTCGACTGCCTGGATCGCAAGACCCCGGCCGCCGGGGTGGCCGGCGACTTCTTCGCCCGGGCCGCGGCCACGGTGCTCGGCGCGCTCGACGACGCCGACGCCGCCGGGGCCCGAGTGGTGTGCCTGTCCATCGTCAACGCCGACGCCCCGTCGGTGAACCGGTGGATGCCCTACTACCGGGCGAAGGTGCGCCAGGAGCAGAGCTGGCGCGTGCACGGCCGCGGTGTCTGCGTGGTGCGCACGACCCAATGGTTCGAGTTCGCCGAGCAGATGATGCAGATGCTGGCCTGCCGCGGCACGGCGGTGGTCCCCGGGGCGCGGGCGCGGCCGACGGCGGCGGCCGACGTCGCCGAGGTGCTCGCCGACCAGGCGCTCGCCGCGGATCCGCCGCGGCTGCTCGAGGTCTGCGGCCCCGATGTGCTCGACATCGCCGAGCTGGCGCGGCGGGTGGTGGCCCGTCGTCGGAGCGGCGGGCCCGGCGGCGTGCGCCGGGTGGTGCGTCTGCCGCTGGGCGGCACTCCGCTGGGGGACGGCTCGCTGCTGCCGCTGGAGCCCGACGTCGTCACCTCCACGACGGCGTCCGAATGGCTGGCCTCCCGCGGCTGAGTCGCGGCGATTCTGTCGACCAGTACCCTGGGGCCATGACGCGGAACTCGGACGAACTGCTTCGACAGATGCTCGATCAGCTGGGCGTCGATCCTCGGGAGGGGGAGGTCCCAGGTCCGGGCCTGCCGCCGGGGTGGCCGAGTGTCCTGGAGCCGCGCCCGCAGCCCGAGCTGCGGCGGCCGCGCCGGGACGAGCCCTGCCTCTACCGGGTGCGGGTGGATCTCGCCGAGGCGAAGCCGCCGATCTGGAGGCGACTGGACCTGCGGTCGGATCTGTCTCTCGATGTGGTCCATTCCATCCTGCAGGCGGCCTTCTTCTGGGACGACTATCACCTGCATCGCTTCGCGATCGGCGATGGCGTGTTCGGCCGCGGCCAGGAGTTCCTCTGTCCGTTCGACGTCGACGAGGGCGACGGCGGCATCCCGGAGGAGGACGTGCGTCTGGACGAGACGCTGGCAGCTCCGGGCGATCGACTGCACTACATGTACGACTACGGCGACGGCTGGCGACTGCGCATCCGACTGGAGAAGGTGCTGGAGCTCGAGCCGGAGGCGATGCCGGCGGTCTGCCTCGGCGGTCGTCGTGCGGCCCCTCCCGAGGATTCCCGAGGGGCCACGGACGAGGAGCTGGCCGAGCTGCTGGACGATCCGGAGGAGTTCGACGCGGACGAGGTCAACGCGCTGCTGGACGACCAGGTCCCGGAGCCCGGTCCGCGGCTTCCGCCGATGATGGAGGAGCTCGTCGACCGGGTCGGGTTCCGGCTGCCCGGGGCGCGGCTGCGTCGCCGGATCGGCGCGCTCGCCGCGCGGCCGGCGCCGTCGCCCGCACGCCGGGAGAAGGAGGCCGCGCTGGTTCCGCATCAGTGGTTCCTCGACCGGGCCGCTGAGGGGATCCCGCTGACCGCCGCCGGGTGGATGGCCCCGGACGCGGTCTCCGCCGCGGCCGAGGTGATCCCCTCGGCGCGGGAGTGGATCGGGAAGAAGAACCGTGAACAGGGGACGATTCCGGTGCTGCACTTCCGCCGGATGATGCAGCGGTTCGGGCTGCTGCACCGCCATCGGGGAGAGCTGCGCCTGACCCAGGTGGGCCGGGCCGCTCAGCACGACGTCGAGGTGCTCTGGGATCAGCTGGCGTCCGCGCTGCCCCTTGCGGACGGCGACGAGTTCGAGCACGACGTCGCCCGCGTCGAGCTGCTGGTCATCGCCGACTCCGGGGAGTCGGCGGCGGACCTCTCCGAGGTGCCCCGGCTGCTGGAGGCCATGCTGTGGACCGGGCCCGACGGGGAGGTGCTGCCACCCTCGGTGCGGCACAGCGTCATCCACAGTCCGAGTCATCTGCTGGCCGAGGTCGGCGAGCACCGACGCTCTCGAGAGGCCGACTCGGGCGTGGAGTTCTTCGACCCGGCGGTGGTGGCGCTGGCCCGCGAGGCCCTGCATCTGGACGCGCCGGCCGCCCCCTGAGATCGGGGGAGGCATGTCGCCGACGCCACGCCGGGACCGGGAATGCCGCGGCGGGTTCCCCTGTTATTTCAAATCGAGAATACTTGCGGAGGGTCGTTGCGCCACCCTCCGCATCCACGATGGGAGGAGCAGGTGATGAGCGGAGAGCAGCTGACCGTCGGGGTCCTGGGGGCCGGCCGCGTGGGCACCGCCGTCGGACGCCAGGCAGTGCGTGCCGGCCACACGGTGAAGATCGCCACCAGCCGACCGGCCGAGGAGAATCGCCTGCTCACCGAGGTCGTCGTGCCCGGTGCCACGGCCGCGGATCCGCAGGACTTCGCCGACGCCGACCTGGTCATCGTCGCGGTGCCGCTGAACAAGCACCGCAGCATCGACGCCTCGGCACTGCAGGGCAAGGTGGTCGTCGACGCGATGAACTACTGGGTCGGCGTCGACGGCTTCCTCGCCGAGTTCGACGGCACCCGCTCCACATCCGAGGTCGTCGGGGAGCTCCTCGGCGATGTGCGCCTGGTCAAGACGCTGAACCACATCGGCTACGGCGAGCTCGAGGTCGAGGCGAAGCCTGCCGGTGCGGAGGATCGCCGCGCACTGGGCGTGGCGAGCGACGATGCCGCCGCCAAGGCTCTGGTGTCCGGCTTCGTCGACAGCCTGGGCTTCGACGTCGTCGACGCCGGCGAGCTGGCCGCCGGCCGGGCCTTCGAGAACGGCTCGGAGATCTTCACCGGCCGGCACACCGCCGCGCAGATGCGCGAGGTGCTCGAGCGCGACACAGCCCGCGTCTGAGCGTTCCCCCGCCGGCGATGACTCGCCGGCGTTGATCGGCCGGCGATGACTCTGTGGAAAGCGTGGGAATGCTCGGACATTCCCACGCTTTCCACAGAGTCATCGTGTCCGGGGCGGCGGCTCAGGCGGTGCGGACGACCATCTTGCCGGTGTTGCTGCCCTGCATCATGCCCAGGAAGGCGTCGACGGCGTGCTCGATCCCGTCGACCACCGTCTCGTCATAGGCGATCTCCCCGGCGGCGAACCACTCGGCCATGCGCTGCGAGTACTCGCCGGCCAGGTCGAAGTGCCCGCCGAGCGTGAAGCCCTCCATGCGCAGGCTGCGGGTGATCAGCGCGCTGAGGTTGTCCGGACCGGGAGTCGGAGCCTCGGCGTTGTAGCTGGCGATCGCCCCGCACAGCGCCAGGCGGCCGCCGGTGTTCATCACGTCCAGCGCCGCCTCCAGGTGGTCTCCGCCGACGTTGTCGAAGAAGACGTCGACGCCGTCGGGGGCGTGGTCCGGCAGCTGCTCGCGAATCGGGGCGTCCTTGTAGTTGACCGCGGCGTCGAAGCCGTACTTCGAGGTCAGCAGTTCGACCTTCTCCGCCGATCCGGCCGAGCCGATGACCCGCTCGGCGCCGAGCAGCCGGGCGATCTGGCCCGCCGTCGAGCCCACGGCGCCGGCGGCGCCGGAGATGAACACCGTGTCGCCGGAGCGCAGCCCGGCGATGCGGGTGAGGCCGACGTAGGCCGTCAGGCCGGTCATGCCCAGCACGCCCAGATGCAGCGAGAGCGGGGCGCCCTCGATCTCGGCGACCGGGCGGAAGGCGCTCTCCTCGGCCTGGGCGACGTCGCGCCAGCCGAGCTGGTGCAGCACCGGCGTGCCGACCGGAAGATCCGCGGAGCGGGAGGCGACGACGCGGCCGACGGCGCCGCCGGTCATCGTCTCCTCCAGGGCGAAGGGCGGGACGTAGCTCTTCACGTCGTTCATCCGGCCGCGCATGTAGGGGTCGACGGAGATGAACTCGTTGGCCACGCGGACCTCGTCCTCGCCGAGATCGGGCAGCTCGACCTCGACTGTGCGGAAGTTCTCCGGCGTCGGCCAGCCGGCGGGACGGCTGACCAGCTGGATCTGGGTGCTGGTGCTGGCATTCGTGGACGACATGAGTGTCCGCCTTTCTGGGCCGGACCGGGGAGGCGGCGCCGGCGAGTCTTTCTGGAATGACTGTTCCAGTATATTCTGGACCAGTCATCACACAAGGGGCGGAACGGAGGATCCATGCCACGCACGCGGGAGTTCGCGACCGACGACGCCGTCGTCGCCGCCCGTTCGGTGTTCTGGGAGCACGGCTACGAGCAGGCCTCGGTGCCCGAGCTGGAGCGTGCCACCGGACTCGGGCGCTCGAGCATCTATCAGGCCTTCGGCAGCAAGCGGGGGCTCTTCGACGCCTGCGTGGAGAGCTACCTCGACGAGGTCATCCGTCCGCGGCTGCGCCCGATGCAGCAGGATCCGGTGGATGCCGGAGCGCTGGCGGCCTACCTGGACGGTCTGCGCGAGGCGCTGGCCGACGCCGCCTCTGATCCCGGGCGGCACGGGTGCCTGCTGATGAACGCCGCCTCGGCCCCGATCAGCCGACAGCATGCAGTGGCCGAGCAGGTGGCCGCCTATCGCGCGGAGCTGCGCGCGGCGATGCGCCGCGGCCTGGCCGCCGCGCGGGCAGGCCGCGGAGCGGGCGACGGCGAGCCGGAGCCGGAGCTGCTGGACCGCGACGCCGAGGCCTGCGCCTCCCTGGTGACCTCAGCCTTCGCGCTGACCCGCGTCGACCACGCCGCGGCGCTGCGCTGCGTCGACGCCGCCCGCGCGATGATCTGAGCCGCTCGGGGCGGTCTGTCCGGGCGGTCGCTCAGGCCTCGGCGAGCTCGTCGACGGCGTCGAGCACCGCCAGCAGCCGCTCGCGCAGTCGCTGCGCCTCCTCGGAGAAGCCCCGCTGCGCGCGGGCGTACTCCGCCCGGCCTGCCGGGGTCTCGATGCGCACCGGCTCATAGCCCCAGTCGGAGAGGTCGTAGGGCGAGGCGCGCATGTCCAGCTCGCGGATGCGCCAGGCCAGATCGAAGCAGTCCAGCAGCAGATCTGCGCTGACTGCCGGGATCAGCTTGTAGGCCCACTTGTAGAGGTCCATGTTCGCGTGCAGGCAGCCCGGCTGCTCCATCTCCACCTGCGTCTCGCGGGTGGGCTGCAGCGCGTTCAGCGGCCGGGCCGAGGGTGTGTAGAAGCGGAAGGCGTCGAAGTGCGTGCAGCGGATGTTCTGCTCCTCGACGACGGCGTCGGTGCCGGCCGCGCCCAGCCGCAGCGGCACTTCATCGTGGCGCTGACCGTGCTGCTCGGAGCGGTAGACCATCGCCCACTCGTGCAGCCCGAAGCAGCCCAGCTGTGCCGGCCGGGCCGCCGTCGCGCTGAGCAGCCGCCGGGCGAAGCCGATCATCGAGGCGCGCTCCTCACGGAAGCGCCCGACGTCGACCGTCGCCCCGCCGGCCGCGGTGCCGTCGTCGACAGTGGTGTAGAACTTCCAGCCCGCCGCCTCCGAGGCTCCGGCGCCCTCGAGGACCATCCCGGCGCCGGGGTGCCAGCGGGAGAGCTGGCCGGGGGAGTGCGAGTAGTAGGTGAACAGGAAGTCCTCGACGGGGTGCTTCTCTCCCGCATGCCGGCGGGCCAGGAAGGCGTCGGCATAGCCGGCGACGGCGCGCTGGTGCGCGGCCGCGCGCTCGCGGTGCTCGTGTTCAGGGATCACGGAGAAAACGGGAGGAGTCTGAAGCTCGGCTGGGACGTGGGTTACACTCATGATTGTCTCTCGCACCATATGCGCAGGCGGCAGGACGGCCCGATCGGGATCGACCTGCCGCCTGCGTGTGTCTGAGGGGATTCTGCCTCGATCACCGCGGCGGGCGCGCGGCGCGCGTTTGGACGCTCCGACGACGATGGCTCTGGAGTTCGGGCCTTAACCCCCTCTGGATCGAAGGGGGTTAAGGCCCGAACTCCAGAGCCAACGCGGGGTGGAGCGGGTCGGAGCCCGGGTGGAGCCGGGGACGGCCTCAGCGGCCGGTGCCGGCGTAGACCGTGGCCTCCTGGTCGGCGTCGAGGCCGAAGGCGGTGTGGATCGCCTGCACCGCACGGCCCAGGTCCTCGATGTCGGTGATCACCGAGACGCGGATCTCCGAGGTGGAGATCAGGCCGATGTTGATGCCGGCGTCGCGCAGGGCGGTGAAGAACCGCGCCGAGACGCCCGGGTGGTGGCGCATGCCGCCGCCGACGAGCGAGACCTTGCCGACCTGCGGCACGTAGTCCAGCTCCTCGAAGCCGATCTGCTCCTTGTTGTCCGTCAGGATCTGCACCGACTTCTCGATGTCCGCACCTGGCAGGGTGAAGGAGATGTTCGTCGTCTTCGTGTCGTCGGAGACGTTCTGCACGATCATGTCGATGTTCGTGCCGGCCTGGGCGATCAGGTTGAAGATGTCGGCGGCCTTGCCGGGCACGTCCGGTACGCCGGAGATCGTCAGCTTGGCCTCGGAGTCGTCGTGGGCGACGCCGGAGATGATGGGCTGTTCCAAGGGTTCCCCTTCCTGGAGGGCGATGGTGTCGTCGGGGCCGGGCAGCACCCAGGTGCCTTCGTGCTGGGAGAACGACGAGCGCACGTGCAGCTTCACGCCGAAGCGCCGGGCGTACTCGACCGAGCGCAGGTGGAGCACCTTCGACCCGGCGGCGGCCATCTCCAGCATGTCCTCGCTGGAGATCTGGTCGATCTTGTGCGCGGACTTCACCACGCGCGGGTCGGCGGTGAAGACGCCGTCGACGTCGGTGTAGATCTCGCAGGCGTCGGCGTTCAGCGCCGCGGCCAGGGCGACGGCGGTGGTGTCTGAGCCGCCGCGGCCCATGGTGGTGATGTCCTTGGACTCGCTGCTGACGCCCTGGAAGCCTGCCACGATGCCGATGTGGTCAGTGTCCAGGGACTCCTGGACGCGGTCCGGGCTGACGTCGATGATGCGCGCCTTGCCGTGCGAGGTGTCGGTGATCATGCCGGCCTGGGAGCCGGTGAACGACTGGGCGGTCTCGCCGTGCTCGTGGATCGCCATGGCCAGCAGGGCCATGGACATGCGCTCGCCCGAGGACAGCAGGATGTCCATCTCGCGGGAGGGAGGAGCGTCGGCGATGGCGGCCGCCAGATCGAGCAGCTCGTCGGTGGTGTCTCCCATCGCGGAGACCACGACGACCACTTGGTGGCCGGCTCGCTTGGTCTCGACGACTCGTCGGGCCACACGCTTGATGCTCTCGGCATCGGCGACCGACGAACCGCCGTATTTCTGGACGATCAGGCTCATGGGGTTGTTGTCTCACTCCCGTACAGGGTCATCTCGCGGACTTGTTCGATTCTACGAGCGCGCCCGGGGGTCGGGCACGACGCGGTGCCCGGTCTCACAGAGTGGATCGCCCGCCGCGGGGCGGGGTCACCGGGGTCGACGACGGCGCGGCGGGCCGGCACGGGGGCCGGCACCCGGGCAGGGGTCGCCGAGGCGTGGGACCGGGCAGGTCTGGTGGGGATCAGGTGTCCCGGAGCACGGCGCCGAGGAAGGCCTTGGTGCGGTCATGGTCGGGCTCGGAGAAGATCTTCTCCGGCGGGCCGGACTCGACGACGTGGCCGCCGTCGAACATCATCACCTTGTGCGAGACGTCGCGGGCGAAGCTCATCTCGTGGGTGACGATCAGCATGGTCACATCGGTGGTCTCGGCGACGCGGCGCAGGATGTTCAGCACTTCGCCGACGACCTCCGGGTCCAGGGCCGAGGTGACCTCGTCGAGCAGCAGGATCTCCGGGTCCATGGCCAGCGCGCGGGCGATGGCCACGCGCTGCTGCTGGCCGCCGGAGAGCGACGTCGGGTGGGCGTGCGCCTTGTCGGAGAGGCCCACCTGCTCGAGCAGGTCGTGGGCCTTGGCGACGGCCTCCTGCTTGGACCGGCCCAGCACGTGGATCGGGGCCTCGACGATGTTCTCCAGCACCGTCATGTTCGGGAACAGGTTGAACTGCTGGAAGACCATGCCGATGCGGGTGCGCAGGTTCTTCTGGTGCTTCTTCGACACCGGCACCCGGCGGCCGTCGCGCTCCTCGTGGGTCAGCGGCTCGCCGTCGACGAAGATGTAGCCGCCGGTGAGCTCCTCCAGCGTCATCACCAGCCGCAGGATGGTCGTCTTGCCCGAGCCGGAGGGCCCGATCAGGGTGACGCGCTCGCCGCGGCCCACGGTGAAGTCGAGGTCCTTGAGGACCACGTTGTCGCCGAACCGCTTCTCCACGTCCCGGAACTCGATGACGGGGGTCTCGGCGGCCGCCGTCGCGGCGGGCGTCGGCGACGGCTGCTCAGTTGGCGTAGGCAAGTCGCTTCTCCAATCGACTGATCAGCAGGGCAGTGGGGTAGCTGGCGGCCAGGAAGATCAGACCCGCGATCGTGATGGCCTCGTTGTACCGGAAGGTCTGGGCACCGATGGTCTGGGCGACGGTGACCATCTCGGGCACCGAGATCACGAAGAGGAACGGGGTGTCCTTGAACATCGAGATCGCGTAGTTGCCCAGCGCCGGGACGGTCGAGCGCAGCGCCTGCGGGATGATCACCCGGCGCCAGGTGCGCACTGCGCTCATCGACAGCGCCGTCGTCGCCTCCCACTGGCCCTGCGGCACCGACTCGATGCCGGCGCGGTAGACCTCGGACATGTAGGTGGCGTAGTGGACGCCGAAGACGATGACGCCGATGACCATCGGGTCCAGCCACAGGAAGCTCCAGAAGAGGAAGAGCAGCTGGACCACGATCGGCGTCATCCGGATGAAGTTGGCCGCCCAGCGCACGACCCAGGCCAGCGGCTTGGGCAGCACGAGGATCAGGATGGCGATGAACAGGCCGAGCACGGCGGCGACGATCGTGCCCACCACCGTCACCACGAGGGTGACTCTGAGGAAGGCCATGAGCATCTCGGGGAAGATCTCGGCGGCGAAGCCCCAGTCGAGGATCGGGCCGGTCTCGTCGACGATGCCGGGATCCTCGGTCTGCGCCAGGACGTGCTGTGCGAGCGTCGGCGACGTCATCACTGGGTCTCCTTCCCGGCGCGCGGACGGGTGGTCGCGGCCTTCGTCCGGGGAGGCGCCGCGGAGGCCGCATCAGGAGGGGTCGGGCGCGGGTCGGGGGAGAGGATCTCCCACAGCGACGGGCCGCGGCCCAGCTTGTGTTTGGCCCGGGCCTCCAGCGCCTGCATGCCGAGGGTGAGGATCAGCGCCAGCACGAAGTAGGTGGCCAGGCCGATGAACGCATGGGAGAACCAGATGTCGGTCGGGCGGCGCAGGTTGTCCAGCTCGAAGGTGAACTCGTTGACCTCCGGGACGATCGAGACGATCGCGCTGCCCTTGAGCAGGTGGACCCACAGGTTCGTCAGCGAGGGGATCATCAGCGCCCAGGCCTGCGGGAAGATGATGCGGCGCATCTTATGCGGCCAGGACATCGACAGCGCCGTCGTCGCCTCCCACTGTCCCTGCGGCACGGAGGTGAGCGCGGAGCGGACGGCCTCGGCGCCGTAGGCCCCGTAGTTGATCGCCAGGGCGATGGCCGCGGTGGCGAAGGTGTTGTCCTGCGGCGCCGGCAGCGTGATGTCGTACTTGATCCAGAACAGCGGCAGCACGTACAGCAGCCAGAAGAGCAGCACCAGCAGCGAGATGCCGCGGAAGAACTCGATGAGCACCCGGGCGGGGCCGCGCAGCCAGAGGCTCCGGCTGCCGGCCATGAGCCCCAGGACGACGGCGATGACGAAGCCCAGCAGGCCGGAGATGACGGTCAGCTGGACAGTGGTGATCAGACCGTCGAGGATGCGGTCGGAGAAGTTGCCCAGCGCCTCGAAGTTCGCGCGCTGCTCGTCGAGCCAGTCCATCGTGCGAGTGGTGCCCCTTCAGTCGGAGGTGCCCGGTGCTCGCCGCACCAGCCGGCGGCCAGCGTTCGGGATGGTCCGAACACTGGCCGCCGTGGTCAGCGGAGTGCCGTGCGGGTCTGCGCGGATCAGTCCAGGTACTTCTCCTCCAGGGCCTCCGTGTCTCCCTCGCAGAGCTCGTCGGCGGTCATCTCCAGGTCCGGCATCTCGGCCTCGGTGAAGCCGAACTCGCCGACGATCTCCAGGTACTCGCCGGACTCCTTCAGCTCGGTCAGGTGCTCGTTGAACTCCTCGCGCAGCTCGTCGTCCTCGGGACGGAAGGTGTGCGCGCCCACTGAGACGGTGTGCGAGAAGGGATCGGTGACCTCGAGGCCCTCCATGTCGCCGGCCATGGTCTCCAGCGAGATGGCGGTCAGGGCGAAGACGTCGGCGCGGCCGCCGTCGACGAAGTCGATGCCGTCCTCCGCGCTGCCCACGCCCTCGGCCTCGACGCCCAGCTCCTCGAGCCAGCCCATCTCGACGCCGGAGCTCAGCGCGACGACGTCGATCCCCTCGCCGGACTCCTGGGCCTCGAGCAGGTCCTCGAAGTTCTGCACGTCGAGCGGGTTGCCCTCCTCGGTCAGCAGGGCGGTGGTGTAGACCAGCTCCGGCGCGCCGAAGTCCGCCTCCGAACAGCGGTCGGGGTTGATGGACATGCCGGCCGAGACCACGTCCCAGTTGCCGGCGTTCAGTCCGGGGATGAGGTTGTCCCACTCGGTCTGCTGGGCGTCGAGCTCATAGCCCATCTCCTCGCCGAAGATCCGCTCGGCGACGGCGATGGTGGCGCCGGTCGGCTCGCCGTTCTCGTCGAGCCAGGAGTAGGGCTCCTCGCCGAAGACGGCGACGTCGAGGACGTCCTCGTCGGAGCCTGCTTCGGAGTCGCCGTCGTCTCCGCCGCCGCAGGCGGTCAGCGCGAGCAGCGCCGTCGCGGTGAACGCGCCGGCCTTCACAGCCATGGAAGTCTTCGTGCCCATTGCGTCAGATACCTCATCCTCTGGTGTGCGAGTGTTCCGCGAGCTCGGGGTGCGAGGGCCGGGCTGCGCGGGTGCACCACACGGTAGTGACCCATAAAGGAAAAGGAAACTGCATTCGCCCGCCGACGATTAGCAGCCGGCCCCTGGCGGTCGACGAACAATGCAACGGGAAAAATGATCGTGATATGAAGTGGATCTCGCCAGATTCCTGCGAGGCCGGGCGGCTGGCGCCGCACCTAAGTGGGGAGGAATTCCTGAGCGAGGTCTGCGAGCGAATCGCCCATCACGCTTGGATAACGTTCTGGAGCGTGCCGTCCGGGACCGGCTGCGGCACTCCCTCGCCGGTGGAGCAGCCGCGCCCTTCAGGAGAGGCTGCGGCGTCCCTCGAAGGCGCGTCCGAGGGTGACGTCGTCGGCGTACTCGAGATCGCCGCCGACCGGCAGTCCGGAGGCCAGTCGCGTGAGGTCGATGCCGATGGGGCCGAGGGTGCGGACCAGGTAGGTGGCCGTCGCCTCGCCCTCCAGGTTCGGATCGGTGGCGACGATGACCTCCTGGACCTCGTCGTCGGAGAGCCGGCTGAGCAGCTCGCGGACGTGCAGCTGCTCCGGGCCGACGCCGGCGATCGGATTGATGGAGCCTCCGAGCACGTGGTACAGCCCGTTGAAGGAGCGCGTCCGTTCGATGGCCATGACGTCCTTGGACTCCTCGACCACGCAGATCACGCTGCGGTCCCGGCTCGCATCGCGGCAGATGCGGCAGGTGTCCTCCTCGGAGACGTTGAAGCAGATCTGGCAGAACTTCACCTTCTCCTTCACGGAGACGATGGCCTCGGCCAGCCGCTTCATGTCGTCGGAGTCGGCCTCCAGGATGTGGAAGGCCACGCGCTGGGCGGACTTCGGCCCGATGCCGGGCAGTCGGCCCAGCTCGTCGATCAGCTCTTGGACAGCACCCTCGTACACGGTGGGGCAGCGCCTTTCTCAGCAAGCGGTCGGGCAGTGTGCCGGACTGCGCAGGCGGTCCGGGCGGCGTCGTCCAGTCTACTGCCGTCCGGTGCGATGCCGACGGTCGACGCGATGCTCCCGGAGTGGAGCGCGTCCCCGGTCAGGAACCCTCGTCGAGGCGTCGCTCCTCGATGAGCGTGGCGTCCAGCAGGCGCTCCAGGGCCTTGCGCCCGAAGACGCTGGACTCCTCGACGGGGATGTCGTCGTCGCTGGGGACCTCTTCGACGTCCTCGGCCGGTGCCGGGGCCCCGGCGGGCGACGCCGCGGAACCGGCGGGGGTGTGCCCCGCCGGGGCGGCCTGCTCGTCGTCCGGCGGCGGCCCCTGCGGATCCATCGGGTCGGGCGGCGGAGGGGCGGCGTTCCAGTCGTCCGGGGCGTCCTGCCGCTGGGCGATGCGCTGCTTGATCGCCGCGATGCGGCCTGAGGCGCCGGCGGACTGCTGTTCGGCACCCTGGTCGGCGGGTGCCGCCTCAGGATGGCCTGCGGATGCCCCCGGGCTGCCTGGGCCTGCCGTCGACGCCGATGCTGACGCCGACGACGACGCGGGCGCGCGGCGGGCGAACACCGGGATCGGCGGCTTCTCGTCGCTCGGTCGGTAGGCGTCGACCGGTTCCTCGGACTGGTCGGGCTGGTCGGACGGCCCGGACTGGTCGGGCGGCTCCACGGGAGCCGACGACGCCGACGGCGCCGGGTCCTCCGGCGGCTCCCGGTGCTGGGCCGCGACGGGCGCCGGCTGCTCCGGCGGCGCGGGGGCGGCCTCGGCCGTCAGAGGAGCCGTGGGGTCGACCGGCTCGTCGTCGGGCTCGTCGGGGGAGTCGGCGACGCCGGCCGGATCGCGGCTGGGCTCGCCGTTCCAGGCCGGATGCGGCGACGGCGGAGCCTGCGGCGGCTCCGGCTCGGCGTCGTAGGGCTCGGGGGTCTCCTCGGCGACCCAGGCGGGTGCGCCCTCGGGCACGTCAGGCCCCTGAGGAGAGGGCTCCTGGGGAGACGGCTCCGGGGAGGACGGCTCCTGGGCAGTCTGCTGCTGCGCGGCGGCGCCCGGCGCCCCAGCGGGCTGCGGCGTCCGGGACGGTTTCGGCTCCGCTGCCGGCGCCGCGGGCTCGGCGCCGGCCGGAGCGGCCGACGTCGACACGTCCGAGGCGGGGGCGGATGCCGGCGTGGGCCGGCTAGGGCCTTTTGGGGAGGAACCAGCTGCCGGCGGGGCACCTCCCGTGATGAGGTCGAAGCTGACCTGCATCCCCAGCACCTGCTGGATCGCGGCATTGAGCGCCTGGTCGCCGCGCCGGTTGGCGAAGGTCGAGCGGGCACCGTCGTTGATGAACTGCAGCGTCAGCGTGCGGCCGTCGAAGCCGGCGACCGAGGCGTTGTCCTTGATCAGCATCCACAGCAGGCGCGACTGCGGCGCCAGCGCCTGGACGATGTCCGGCCAGGCACGGCGCATCATCTCCACGCGCGAGTCGCTCTCCTGGGCGGGCTGCTCCGGGGCAGGCTCCGGCGTCCGCTCCGGGGCAGACTGCGGCTCCTGCTGCGGTGTCGGCTGAGGCTCCGGCGCCTGCTCTGCCGCGGGCGTGGCAGCAGGCTCCTCCGGCGGCTCGGCCGTCGGCTGCTGCGGAGTCGTCGGCTCCGCGGGGGCGGGTGTCTGCTCCTCCGCCTGCTCCTCCGCCTGCTCCTCCGGCGGCTCCTCCGTGTGCTCGGCGGCGCGCGGCACGCCGGGGGTCGCCCACTCGTCGGCGGAGCCGGCGCCTGCCGCGGGCGTCGGCTCGGGCCGGCTCGGTGCGGTGCCCCAGGACTCTGCGGCCGCGGCCGTCGGCTCCTGGGCCGGCGGCGTCGCACCGGACGCGGCGTCGTCGGAGGGCTCCGGCGTCGCGGACGGCGTCGGCGCGGCCTCAGCAGCACCAGCCGCGGCAGCACCGGCCTCAGCAGCACCGGGTTCAGCAGCACCGGGTTCGGCGGCCGGTGTCATCCCCGCCTCCGAGGCGAAGTCCATCCGGCGCTCCATGCGCTCCAGGCGGGAGGCCAGGCTCGAGACGCCCGACTCGGCCTGCGGCAGCAGCAGCCGGGCCATCAGCAGCTCCAGATGCAGCCGCGGCGAGGTCGCGCCGACCATGTCGGTCAGCGCCTGGGCGGTGATGTCGGCGGCCCGGGAGAGCTCGGCGTGGCCGACGGCGGCGGCCTGCTGCTGCATGCTGCGGATCTGGTCGTCGGGGACGCCGCGCAGGATCGCGCCGGGGTTGTCCGGCATCGTCTTGACGATGATCAGGTCCCGCATGCGCTCGAGCAGGTCCTCGACGAAGCGACGCGGATCCTGGCCGGACTGCACGACGCGGTCGACCACGCTGAAGGCTGTGGCCCCGTCGAGCGCGGCGACGGCGCCGACGACGTCGTCGAGCAGGCTGGCATGGGTGAAGCCCAGCAGCGCGACCGCGCGGTCGTAGTCGATGCCCGAGGCCTCGGATCCGGCGATGAGCTGGTCCAGCACGGAGAGCGTGTCGCGGACCGAGCCGCCGCCGGCGCGGATGACCAGCGGCAGCACGCCGTGGTCGACCGGGACCTGCTCCTCGGTGCACAGCCGCTGCAGGTACTCCAGCAGCGGCTCCGGCGGCACCAGGCGGAAGGGGTAGTGGTGGGTGCGCGAGCGGATGGTGCCGATGACCTTGTCCGGCTCAGTCGTCGCGAAGACGAACTTGATGTGCTCCGGGGGCTCCTCGACGATCTTCAGCAGTGCGTTGAAGCCCGCGGCGGTGACCATGTGGGCCTCATCGATGATGAAGATCTTGTAGCGGTCGCGCACCGGGGCGAAGGTGGCCCGCTCGCGCAGGTCGCGCGCGTCGTCGACGCCTCCGTGGGAGGCGGCGTCGATCTCGATGACGTCCAGCGACCCGGAGCCGCCGGTGGAGAGGTCCTGGCAGGATGCGCACTCGCCGCAGGGGTCGCCGGTCGGGCCCTGCTCGCAGTTCAGGCAGCGCGCCAGGATGCGGGCGCTGGTGGTCTTGCCGCAGCCGCGCGGGCCGGAGAAGAGATAGGCGTGCGAGACGGAATTCTTGCCCAGCGCCGTGACCAGGGGAGCGGTGACATGCTCCTGTCCGATCACGTCGGCGAACGTGTCCGGGCGGTAGCGGCGATACAGGGCGGTGCTCACTGACATGACCCTACCGTGCAGCGCGGACGTCCGCATTCGTCGGAGCCCCGGTGCTGGCCCCGGCGTCGGCCCCTGTGCCGGCCTCTTCTCGCGCCTCGGCGCGGGCCCGCAGCCGCCCGGCGATCCGCGCCGCGCCCGGGGCGAGGTACAGCCACGGCATCCGGGGCCGCAGGCGCACCATGAGCACTGTCAGGGCCAGTCCGACGGCGGTGGTCAGCGCGACGTGCCAGGCCGGGTCGGCGCCGAGGCGATCGAGGCCGCGGTGGAGCAGCACCAGGATCGGGAAGTGGACGACGTAGACGACGATCGAGCTGCGCCCGACCCAGCGCAGGAACTGCGCGGCTCCGCCGACGGGCAGCCGCGGAGCGACCCAGAGGATCACCAGCAGGCCCAGCGCCGAGATGCCGGCGGCCTCCAGCGTGCCGAGTCGCAGCCGCTGGTCCTCCAGGCCGAGGTGGGAGAGCACCGCCGCGGCGACGCCGAGCAGCGCCACCAGTGGCCACCGTACGGTGATCCACCGCGGCACCAGGTGACCCAGCCCGGCGCCCAGGAAGAAGAAGGCGCCGTAGTAGAGGGTCTTCGTCGCCAGGCCGGCGGGGACGTCGACGGAGGTGACGACGACGAGCATCGCCGCGGCGACGCCGACGGCGGGCACGGAGCGCAGCAGCACGGCCGCGAGGTAGCAGGCCGACAGTGCCAGCAGGAACCACAGGTAGTCGCCGGTCAGCCAGTAGTCGGGGTCGCCCGGACCGTTGCGGAAGACCAGGACGCCGTAGAGGACCATCCACACCGCCGCCGGCCAGACGATCCCGGCGACCTTGCCCCAGAGGTACTGGGCGGTCGGCTTCGCCAGCGAGGTCGGCAGCAGCATCCCGGAGAGCAGCATGAGCATCGGCATGCGGAACGGCTCGACGTAGCGGTTGATCAGGACCCACTCGCGGATCGCATCGCCGGTGGAGGCCGGGATGGACGCCGCATGGAGCACGACGACGAGCAGCACCGCGGTGCCGCGCAGCAGGTCCATCCATTCCATGCGCGGGCGCGCGGCGGAGGGCCCCTGCGGAGCAGAGGGGGAGGAGGCGGAGGCGGCGGGAGCAGACATGAGCGGCGAAGGCGGTCCTGGTCCGGGATCGGGCGGGTGGGCCGAGCTCAGTGTAGCTGGCGGAGCTGGCGGAGCTGGCGAAACTGGCGGAGCCGGAGGTGCCGGCGGCGCGACCTTCCGCGCGCGGGCTCGAGGTCCATAGGCTGACGCCATGGACGATTCCGCGGATTCCGTGACCCAGCCCGGCCCCGATCGCACGACCCGTTCCTGGGCCGACGTCGACGCGCATCTCGAGCGCAGCATCGTCCGCCCGGACGAGTCGTTCGCCGAAGTGCAGCGCCGCGCGCAGGAAGCCTCGATGCCCGGCATCGAGGTCTCTGCCGGCACGGGCAAGCTCCTCGGGCTGCTGGCCGAGATCTCCGGAGCTCGGCGGGTGCTGGAGGTCGGCACGCTGGCCGGCTTCTCCACGCTCTGGATGGCCCGCGCCGTCGGCGGCGACGGCGCGGTCGTCACCTGCGAGGCCGAGCCGGCCCATGCCGACGTCGCCCGGACCAACCTGGACGCCGCCGGCGTCGGCGGCCGCGTCGACATCCGTGTGGGCGCGGCCGAGCAGACTCTCGAGCAGCTGGTGGAGGAGCACCGCGGCGGCGACGGGGCGGCCTTCGACCTGGTCTTCCTGGACGCCGACAAGGCGGGCAACCCGCGCTACCTCCAGCTGGCGCTGCAGATGGCCCGTCCGGGCACTGTGATCGTCGGCGACAACGTGGTCCGCGACGGCGCCGTGCTCGACGCGGACTCGTCGGATCCCGACATCCGCGGCATCCGGCAGTTCCTCCAGGACCAGGGCGAGGACCCGCGGCTGGAGGCCACGGCGGTGCAGACCGTCGGCGCCAAGGGATGGGACGGCTTCAGCCTGGCGGTGGTGCGCGAGCCGGCGTCCTGAGCGGGGCTGATTGATCTGGGACTGCGGGCCTGGGGCGTGGGTCTGGGCTGCGAGCCTGAGCTGCTGTGGGCGACTCTCCTGCGCTGCGCGTCTCGGTGCCCTCGTGCCCTGGCGTCGAGTGGCGGCTCCGAGCGGCATCTCCCCGAAGACGCGCCGTGTCGCCGCGGCAGAAGCTGCTGGGAGCCGCCACTCGATCGGCGCGGGGCGGGCTCTCAGCCGGGCCGGAGCGAAGAAGAGGCCCGGAGCTCCGTGGGAGCTCCGGGCCTCGATCGGCGGAGGATGAGGGATTCGAACCCTCGAGGGCGTTAACCCAACACGCGTTCCAAGCGTGCGCCATAGGCCGCTAGGCGAATCCTCCTGGCCGCTTTCCGCGGCGATTCCGCCGGCGGCACCCTCGGGTGCACGCGGCGATGCCGCGAAAGCAGATTTCATCCTAGCGGACATCGGGGGCGGAACGCACATCGAAGCCTCGGGTCGGCGGGTGAGTCGTCTCACCGGGTCCGGGCGGGTGCTGGTTGGCCAAGCCGAGCAGGCGAGGGCTACTATGGACGTCGGCCCCACGTGTGGTGTCATCCTGCTGAACTCCCCCAGGACCGGAAGGTAGCAAGGGTAGGTGGGCTCTGGCAGGTGCACGTGGGGCCTTTCCATGCCCGAGCCGGCTTCGGGCCGTCCGGCGATGTCCTGCGTGACGCGGGATCATCCCCGGGGCGGATGGCGGCCGGCTCGAGGCCTCCTAGAGTGCGGGTCATGAGCTCACCCTCCTCTCGCCTCCTGTCAGCTCCCTGCTCCACGAGGCGACGCGCTGTCGGCGATCCCTGGATCCAGGGCACAGTCTCCGGTCTGCTGGCCCTCATGCCCGCGCGCCGCTGGCCGCGTGCGGTGCGCGCGCTCTACCTGTGGGGCCCGGCGGTGCTCCTCGGCGGCGGTGTTGCTGTGATGTCCCTGGCCCCCGCGCCGTCGTCGACCGCCGCCGCAGAGCACGAGCAGCCCGCCGGGGAATCGGCCGCGCAGGACTCGGCCGCGCGAGCGCAGCGATCGGCCTCGCCGCTGCGCCGTGCAGTCGCCGGCCTCGTCGCCGGCGCCGTCGTGGGCGGGACTGCGTACGGCGTCGCCCGCTTCTCGCTCTGGGCCGACGACGCCGCCGAGCGCGGCCTGCAGAGGCTGGGCGTGCCGCGGCCGCGGGCGGCGATGGCCATCATGTCGGGCCTCGGCATCGCCGCGACGGCGGCCGCCGAGGGTCGGGCGGAGGTTCGCACCGAGGCCGATCAGCTCTCGTCCGCCGTCTCCTGACTCTCGGAGGTCGTGTCGTCGCCGGTCTCGTCCTCCGAGGCGTCGGTCGGGCTCTCGCTCTGCGCATCGGCCGGTGACTCCTCCGGCCCCTCGGCCGCATCCTCATGCAGGGCGAAGCTGGTGAACAGCTCCCACAGCTGCTGGTACTGCGGAGTGTCGGCCAGCTCCTCGGCCTCCTCGCGGCTGAGCCAGGTCGGGTCCCCGTTCTCCGGGTGCGGGGGAAGCGTCGCGTTCATGATCACGTTGCCGGCCCGCTCTTCAGGGGTGTGGTGGAAGAAGGCCCAGACGCTGGAGTCCTCGAGGGCCTCGTCGGGCTCCACGGACACCAGGCTCATGACGACCCGGTACTCGCAGTCCTCGGGGACGGAGGCGTCGTCCGAGGAGTCGCTCCCCTCGGGAGGGACCTGCTGAGTGGTGGTCAGACAGTTGCTGGAGAGCAGGCTCTGCGCCCACGTCTCCGTCTCTCCCTGGGCGGCGTCGGTCAGCTGCCGCGAGTCGAGGACCTCGCGGTACATCGGCGGTGCGCCTCCGGCATCGGTGGAGGTGTTGATGACGATCTCGCCGTAGACCAGCCCGTCGGAGCTGGTGATCGGGTAGCTCTGCGAGGACTCGCCGTCGGGCCACTCCGACTGCTGCTCCGCAGTGTCCTCGCCGAGGCTCAGCCCGGAGGGCACCTGCCAGCTGTAGGTGCCCTCCGCCGAGGTGAAGGTCGAGGCGTCTCCTGAGGGATCCTCCGACTCCGTCGCCGCGGACGACTCCTCTCCGGTGCTCCCGTCGGCACCCCCGGCAGCGCTCCCGTCGGCACCGCCGGCAGCGCTCCCGTCGGCACCGCCGTCGGCGTCCTCGCTCGACGCCGCAGACGTGCCCGCCGTCGCGCCGTCGTCCGGGCCTCCGTCCTCGCCGTCTCCGCCGCTCTGGCAGCCGGTCAGCGCGAGCAGCGCGGCGGTGCCCAGTGCGAGCAGCGGGGACGGGGACCTGGAGGTGGTGGTGGGCATCGTCGCGGCTCCTCGAGTCGTGTCTGCCGGGGCGGGCCGTGCAGAATCCGGACGTTCACTGGACAATGGGTGGCGGGACGTGAGCTGCGCAACCCGCCGAGACGTCCCCCGTTCTGAGGACACGATGGTCGCCACAGCCCCGTGGTTCGTGCGTCCAGTGTGCCTCACCGCACAGCATGCGGAAAGTCCCACAAGGGCGGACGCCTGCTCGACGACCGATGGAAGGTGACCTCCATGCCCGCACCCGCTGACCAGCAGATTCAGCAGAACTCGGAGACCCGGCAGGACCGCGGCGACTACACGATCGGCGACTACCTGCTCGACCGGCTGGCCGAGCTCGGGCTGACCGAGATGTTCGGCGTCCCCGGCGACTTCAACCTGCATTTCCTGGACCACGTGGTCGCCCACGACAGAGTCCACTGGGTCGGCTCGGCCAATGAGCTCAACGCTGGCTACTCCGCCGACGGCTACGCCCGCATCCGCGGGATCGGGGCCTTCCTGACCACCTACGGCGTCGGCGAGCTCTCCGCGATCAATGCGCTGGCCGGCTCCACCGCCGAGTCGGTGCCGGTGGTGCAGATCGTCGGCGCTCCGCCGAAGGACGTGCAGGCTTCGGGCCGGAAGATCCACCATTCGCTGGGCGACGGCGACTTCAAGCACTTCGTGCGCATGGCCGCCGAGGTCACCTGCGCTCATGCCGACCTCGACGCCGCCACCGCCACCTGGGAGATAGACCGGGTGCTGCGCGAGGTGGTCTTCCGCCGCAAGCCCGGCTATCTGATGCTGGCCCACGACGTCGCCGAGGTGCCGACCTTCCCGCCGAACACGCCGCTGGCCACCGACCTGGTGCAGACCACGCCCGGGGCCGAGGCGGCCTTCGAGCAGGCCGTCCGCCGCTTCCTCTCCGGGCGCCGGGCCGCGGTGCTGGCCGATCTGATGGTCCACCGGCTGGGCGCGACCGAGCAGCTCTCGGCGATGCTCTCCGAGACCCGGCTGCCCTTCGCCACGCTGGCCTGGGGCAAGACGCTGGTCGACGAATCGGATCCGCATTTCGTCGGCATCTACGCCGGCGCGGCCTCGCAGCCGCAGGTGCGCGAGGTGATCGAGGAGGCCGAGGCGCTGATCACCGTCGGAGTGGAGTACACCGACAACACCACCGCCGGCTTCTCGATGGACCTGGACGCGGCGAAGCTCATCGAGATCTCGCGCTTCGGAGCCCGGGTCGCCGGCGAGGTCTTCACCCCGATCTCGCTGGAGGTCGCGCTGCAGGTGATCCATCGGGTGATCAGCGACCTCGGCGACGTCGAGGCGATGCCGCACGAGACCGCCGAGGACCCGACGACGCCGCACGAGCCGGGGGAGGGGGCGCTCACCCAGGACGCGCTGTGGTCGACGCTGGCCTCGCAGCTGGAATCGGGCAACATCGTCGCCGCGGACCAGGGCACCAGCTACTTCGGCATGGCCGCCCACCGGTTCCCGGCGTCGTCGACGTTCATCGGCCAGCCGATGTGGGGCTCGATCGGCTACACGCTGCCGGCGATCCTCGGCGCAGGCCTGGCCGACCGCGAGCGCCGGCCGGTGCTGCTCATCGGCGACGGCTCCGCGCAGCTGACCATCCAGGAGATGGGCGTCATCATCCGCGAGCAGCTGCCGGCGGTGGTCGTGCTGGTGAACAACGACGGCTACACCGTCGAGCGTGCGATCCACGGCCCCGACCAGTCCTACAACGACATCCCGCGGTGGCGCTGGGAGCTGGTGCCGCAGCTCTTCGGCGCGGCCGAGGGCACGTATCGGTACCACCGCGTCACCACGGAGGCCGAGCTGCTCGAGGCCTGCCGGGACACCATGGCCCACCGCGACCAGCTGGTGCTCATCGAGGCGATCACCGCCCGTGACGACATTCCCCGGCTGTTGAACGACGTCGCCGAGGCGCTGAAGCGCTGAACCGGGGCGGAGCCGCCGCCGCCCTCGCGGATCGGGGTGCAGGAAACTGCACCTCGATCCGGCAGTCACCTCGCTCGTCGCTCGCTGTGCTGTCCGCATAGGCTCGCAGGTGATGGAGACGAAGACGGCGTTCGGTGCGGTCTCCGGCGCGGTCGCCGCCGCCCGCTGATCCTCGGGGTCGGCGGCGACGACGCGCAGTCCCGTCGCGCGCCCTCGGTCCGGCCGGCGCTCGTAGAATGGCCAGCATGAGTCCGGCCGATCCTCCTGAGACGCGGGACCGGTCCCGCCTCCTCGTCGCTGTCTCCTCGGGCCTGGTGCTGGCCGCCGTCACGCTGGGCAGCTGGCTGATGATCGACGGCACGCTCTCCGTCGAGCTCGGCGGGGGAGTGCCGCACACCGAGGACTGCCCCGAGAACGTGCTCGCCCCGGTCGTGCCGGAGCGGGTGCGCATCAGCGTCTACAACGCCACCAACGAGTCCGGGCTGGCCGGCGAGGCCGCCGAGGACCTGCGCGCCCGCGGGTTCCGGGTGGCCGACGTGGGCAACGAATACGTCGCCGACACGGAGTTCGACAGCATCATCCGCGCCGGCGGCCGCGGGCTGCGCCAGGCCCATACGCTGCAGGAGCATCTGCCCGCGGCGGTCGTCGACCTCGACGGGCGGAGCACCTTCGCCGTCGATCTGGTGCTCGGCTCCGGGTATGACGGGCCGGGGACTGCGTCCGACGTCGAGCCGGCCCCCGGACGGCTGTCCTGCGAGGGCGGGTCGTGAGCGGCGCCGGGGCGGCGCCGTCGAGACCGGACGGACGCGGCCGACGGCGCGAGCTGGTCTGGCCGGCCTCGCTCGGCCGTTTGGAGGTCGAGGTCGGCCTCCGCGCCGCCGTCGCCGTGGGCGTCTCGCTGATGGTGCTGCATGCCGCCGGCGCCGAGGACCTGGCCGCCTACGCGGCCTTCGCCGCCTTCGTGATCCTCTACGGCCGCGGCGAGACCTATCGGCGGCGGCTGACCACCCTCGCCGTCGTCGGCACGGTGTTCCTGGCGATCATCGCCGCCGCGATGGCCGTGGCGCTGCGCGGCTCGCCCGATGACGCGGTGGTCGGCGGGCTCGCCGTCGTCGCCGCGCTGGGCATGGTGGTCTCGCAGGCGATGGCGCTGAAGCCGTTCGGGCCGATCTTCATGGTCTTCGCCTTCGGGGTGATCTCCTCGATCCCGCTGACGCCGGAGCAGTTCCTGCCGCGGCTGGGCATCTCCGCGGCCACAGTGGTCTTCTGCCTGCTCCTGACCCTGATCGGCCGGCCGCTGCGCCGGCTGCCCGGTCCCCACCGTCGGCTGCTCGGGCCGCTGGACTCGCCCCGGCGGGCCCTGCACGCGCTGTCCGACCCGGCGCTGTGGGGACTGGCCGCCCTCGCGGCGGCCGGCACGGCGGCGGCGATGCAGCTGTCCTCGCTGGTGGGCCTGGGGCACTCCTACTGGGCGGCGGTGGCCGTGGCCGCCTGCATGCCCCGGCCGCATGCCCCGCTGAGCCTGGCGCGGATCATCCACCGCGTCGTCGGCACCACACTGGGCGTCGGCGGAGCCTGGGCGCTGCTGGTGCTGGACCCGCCGACGCCGGTGGTGATCCTGCTGGTGGCGGCCTTCCAGTTCATCGCCGAGCTCTTCGTGGTCCGCGTCTACTGGTTCGCCCTGCTGTTCATCACGCCGCTGGCGCTGATGGTCAGCCACCTCTCCCAGCCGCGGCCGGTCGACCAGCTGGTGGTGGACCGGGTGCTGGACACGCTGCTCGGCGGGCTGGTCCTGCTGCCGATCATGGGCGTCGTCCACCTGGTGCGGCGCCGGGCGGCCGTGCGCTGAACTGCCCCGAGGCGGTGCCGCGGCACACCTGATGTGTCACCGAAGGCCCGGTCGGCGTTCCTCGGTGACACATCAGGTGTGCGCTCGCCACGGACGGGACCGGAGGCACTCCGGCAGTCCGGTGGTCCTGCACGATCAGCCCTGCTGGCCCTCCCAGCGGCGGGCGCGGATGAACGAGCGCACTCCCAGGACCAGGTAGACCACCAGCAGCACGAAGGCGATGCTTCCGGTGATCACCGCACCGGGCCGCTCGGCCTCGCCGGCGAAGAGCGCCGGCAGGCTCGAGACCTGCATCAGGGTGCCCAGCGCGCCGATGAGCGCGACCACCAGAGCGATGTGGATGCCGATCTTCGGGCGCTTCACCCCGATGATCCCGCTGATCACCAGGATCACGCCGAGGGCCGACGGGATCAGGGCGGTGGCGCTGGCGAAGGCGGTGGCGATGTAGGCGATGATGCCGAGCAGGACGAGGATCCCGCCTAGGCCGATGGTCAGGCGCGGCATGGGGCTCCTTCAGGGTCGGTGCGGATGACGGACGATTCTTCTACACAGTGTAGTAGAAGTGCGGTCGCTCCGGGGCGCTCGCGGGCCTCTCCCCGCCGGTCAGCGCGGTTCCATCCGCACGGCGCCGTCGAGCCGGATCACCTCGCCGTTGAGCATCGGGTTGGTCAGGATCTGCTCGACGGTCAGCGCGTAGTCCTCCGGGCGACCCAGTCGGGCCGGATGCGGGGTCTTCTCCGCCAGGGACGTGCGGGCCTCCTCCGGCAGCCCGGCCATCATCGGCGTCTCGAAGAGCCCTGGGGCGATGGTGACCACCCGGATCTGCGTCGCGGCCAGCTCGCGGGCGGCCGGCAGCGTCATCGAGGCCACCGCCCCCTTGGAGGCGGAGTAGGCGATCTGGCCGATCTGCCCCTCGAAGGCCGCGATCGAGGCGGTGTTGATCAGTACCCCGCGGTCCTCGCCGCGCAGCTCGTTGGCCTGCATGGCCTCGGCGGCATGGGCCATGAGATTCATCGTCCCGCCGGTGTTCACCGCCAGCACGTGCATGAAGGTCTCCGAGTCCAGCGCGCCGCGGCGCCCCACCAGCTTCCCCGGCGAGGCGACGCCGGCGCAGCTGACGGCCGCGCGCAGCGGGGCCCGGTCGGTCGCGGCCTCGACGGCGGCCGCGGCGGCGGACGGATCGGTGACGTCGCCGCCGACGAAGTGCGCGCGCTCGCCGATCGCGGCGACCTGCTGCGCGCGCGTCGAGGACGCGTCGTCCGGGCGGTCGAGCACGACCACCTCGGCGCCGGCGGCATGCAGCCGCGTCGCCGCGGCCAGGCCGAGCCCCGAGGCGCCCCCGCTGACGATCGCGCTGGTGCCTGAGAGATCCATCGTCGTCCTCCTCGCCGTCGTCGGTGACGTCGTCGCTCCTGTCCACAGCCTACGGAGGCGCCGGCGGCAGGTCACGGGCCGCGGCGAGGCGCGAGAGCGTCGATTTCTTCGCCGTCGCGAAGAAGTGCAGAAATTCTCCCCGGATTCCTCGCACAAAGGGGTTGCGGCGGCCGCAGAGTGGGTTCCACGGCGAAGAAGCCGCCGGTCACCGATTCGAAGGAGAACCCCGTGACTGCCACTGCTGAGACCACGACGAGCACCCCGACCGCGACCCGCAGCGCCGAGACCGGCACCGACGCCGAGCGCGCCGAGCAGATCCGGCGGGCCTGGCAGACCGACCCGCGCTGGGCCGGCGTCCGCCGCGACTACACCCCCGAGGAGGTCGTGCGCCTGCAGGGCTCGGTGCTCGAGGAGCAGACGCTGGCCCGCCGCGGCGCCGAGAAGCTCTGGGGCCAGCTCGCCGCAGAGCATGCCGCCGGCACCTACACCAATGCACTGGGTGCGCTGACCGGCAACCAGGCCGTCCAGCAGGTCCGCGCCGGGCTGCGGGCCATCTACCTCTCCGGCTGGCAGGTCGCCGGCGATGCGAACCTCTCGGGCCACACCTACCCCGACCAGTCGCTCTACCCGGCCAACTCGGTGCCGAGCGTCGTGCGCCGCATCAACAACGCCCTGATGCGCGCCGACCAGATCGAGCATCTGGAGGGCGAGCGCAGCGTCGACGACTGGCTGGTCCCGATCATCGCCGACGCCGAGGCCGGCTTCGGCGGCCCGCTCAACGCCTACGAGCTGATGAAGCAGATGATCTCCGCCGGTGCGGCGGCGGTCCACTGGGAGGACCAGCTGGCCAGCGAGAAGAAGTGCGGGCACCTCGGCGGCAAGGTGCTGGTCCCCACCGGCCAGCACATCCGCACGTTGCAGGCCGCGCGGCTGGCCGCCGACGTCGCCGACGTCCCCTCGCTGCTCATCGCCCGCACCGACGCCGAGGCGGCCACGCTGATCACCTCGGACATCGACGAGCGCGATGCGCAGTTCCTCACCGGCGAGCGCACCGCCGAGGGCTTCTACAAGGTCCGCAGCGGGATCGAGCCCTGCATCGCCCGGGCGAAGGCCTACGCGCCCTACGCCGATCTGATCTGGATGGAGACCGGCACCCCGGACCTCGAGGCCGCGCGGCGCTTCGCCGAGGAGGTCAAGGCCGAGCACCCGGACGTGATGCTGGCCTACAACTGCTCGCCGTCGTTCAACTGGCGCAAGAACCTCGACGACGCCACGATCGCGCGCTTCCAGCGCGAGCTCGGCGCGATGGGCTACACCTTCCAGTTCATCACCCTGGCCGGCTTCCACGCGCTGAACCACTCGATGTTCGAGCTGGCCGCCGGCTACAAGGAGCGGCAGATGGCCGCCTATGTGGAGCTGCAGGAGGAGGAGTTCGCCGCCGAGGCGGCCGGCTACACCGCCACCAAGCATCAGCGCGAGGTCGGCACCGGCTACTTCGACGCCGTCTCCACCACGCTGAATCCCGATTCCTCGACGGTCGCGCTGGCCGGCTCCACGGAAGAGGGCCAGTTCAGCTGATCCCCGCCGGGGCGGCCGGCACCCCCGCGATCCCGCCGGTCGCCCCGCCCCGTCGACTCGACCTCACTGCATTCCCCGCCCCTGCTGATCGAAGGAGATCATCATGTCGTTCCCGACGACCCCGACGCATTCCATGCCCCCGACCATCGACGGCGTCACCGTCGCCGGTCCGGAGATCCCCCGGCTCGGCGAGGTGCTCACCCACGACGCGCTGCGCTTCCTGGCCGCGCTGCACCGCGAGTTCGAGCCGCGCCGCCGCGAGCTGATGCGCCACCGGGCCGAGCGCCGTCGCCGCTTCGCCAACGGCGAGGACCCCGGGTTCCTGCCCGAGACCCGCGAGATCCGCGAGAACTCCTCCTGGCTCGTCGCCCCGCTGGCTCCGGGACTGGAGGACCGGCGCGTGGAGATCACCGGACCGGTCGACCGGAAGATGACGATCAATGCGCTCAACTCCGGCGCCCGCTGCTGGCTGGCCGACTTCGAGGACGCCTCCACGCCCTGCTGGTCGACGATGATCGAGGGCCAGCTGAACCTCACCGACGCGCTGGAGCGCCGGATCGACTTCACCGCGGAGAACGGCAAGCACTACGCGCTGCGCGAGGCGGAGCTGACCGACATGCCCACGATCATCGTGAGGCCGCGCGGCTGGCATCTGCAGGAGCGGCACCTGCTGGTCGACGGCGAGCCGATGTCCGGCGGGCTCGTCGACTTCGGGCTGCACCTGTTCCACAACGGTCAGCGGCTCATCGACCAGGGCCGCGGTCCGTACTACTACCTGCCGAAGATCGAGGGCCACCTGGAGGCGCAGCTCTGGGACGACATCTTCACCCGGGCCCAGCAGATGCTGGACATCCCGCACGGCACCATCCGGGCGACGGTCCTGATCGAGACGATCACCGCCGCCTTCGAGATGGAGGAGATCCTCCACGCGCTGCAGCACCACTCGGCCGGGCTCAACGCCGGCCGCTGGGACTACATCTTCTCGATGATCAAGAACTTCCGCGATCGCGGCGAGGAGTTCGTCATGCCGGACCGGGCGCAGGTGACGATGACCGCACCGTTCATGCGGGCCTACACCGAGCAGCTGGTCCGCGCCTGCCATCGCCGCAGGGCCTCGGCCATCGGCGGGATGGCCGCCTTCATCCCGGATCGTCGGAATCCCGAGGCCACCGAGGAGGCCGTCGCCAAGGTCCGCGAGGACAAGACCCGCGAGGCGGCCGACGGCTTCGACGGCTCCTGGGTCGCGCATCCGGATCTGGTCCCGATCGTCGAGGAGGTCTTCGACGAGCATATGGGCGGCATCGAGAACCAGATCGACCGCGACCGCGAGGACGTCGTCCCCGACGCGGCGGCGCTGCTCGACGTCCGTTCGACGCCGGGGCGGATCACCGAGTCCGGGCTGCGGGCGAACATCGCCGTCGGCATCCGCTACGTGGAGTCCTGGCTGCGCGGCCGGGGAGCGGCGGCGATCGACCACCTGATGGAGGACGCCGCCACTGCAGAGATCGCCCGCTCGCAGGTCTGGCAGTGGATCCGCACCGGCAGCCACACCTCCTCGGGGCAGGAGATCACCCGGGCGTTCGTCGCCCGGCTGGTCGACGAGGAGGTCGAGCGGCTGCCGCGGACCGAGGACGACCGGATCGACGACGCGGTGCGGCTCTTCGCGGAATGCGCGCTGGCCGAGGAGTTCCCGGAGTTCCTCACGCTGCCGGGCTATGACCGGCATCTGCGCCAGGACCGTGCGGCCCGTGACGAGACCCGCGACGAATCCCGCCGCGAGCCCGCCGCGGCTGTGAGCTGAGCCACGGGTGCCTAGAATGGCCGCCATGGACACTCGGTCCGAGGCAGCCCCGTCCGCGCCCGCCGAGGGCGACGAGGAGCTCGACCTCGTCGCCCTCGGCCGGCGTGTGCGGCACCTGCGGAAACAGGCGCGGATGACCCTCGACGACGTCGCCGAGCGGCTGGACACCGCCCCCAGCCAGCTCTCGCTGCTGGAGAACGGCCGCCGCGAGCCGAAGCTGAGCCAGCTCACCCAGCTGGCCGCCACCCTCGGGGTGAGCCTGGACGATCTGCTGGGCGCCGAGCCGCCGTCGCGCCGTGCGGCGCTGGAGATCGAGCTGGAGAAGGCCCAGCGCGGTCCGCTGTACTCGGCGCTGGGGCTGCCGACGGTGCGGGTGAGTCCGCGGCTGCCGCTGGACGTGCTCGAGTCGCTGGTGTCCCTGCAGCGCGAGCTGTGGCGGCGGATGGAGGAGCAGGCGGCCACGCCGGAGGAGGCCCGCCGGGCGAACACCGAGCTGCGCGGCGAGATGCGCGCGCGGAACAACCACTATCCGGAGATCGAGGCGGAGGCGCAGGGCCTGTTGGACGCCGTCGGACACGGCGACGGTCCGCTGTCCCACCACGTCGTCGCCGACATCGCCGATCACCTGGGCTATACGGTCCGCTTCGTCTCCTCCCTGCCGCATTCGACCCGCTCGGTCACCGACCAGCGGAACCGCATCGTCTACCTGGCCCAGTCCCGCGGCGAGGGCCAGGACGCCCGGTCGGTGCTGCTGCAGGCGCTGGGCCACCAGGTCCTCGGCCACGCCGAGCCGCAGGACTATTCGGAGTTCCTCCGCCAGCGGGTGGCGACGAACTACTTCGCCGCCGCGCTGCTGATGCCCGAGCGCACCGCCGCCCCCTTCCTGCGCGAGGCCAAGTCCCGGCGCGAGCTGGCGATCGAGGATCTGCGCGACGCCTACGCAGTCTCCTACGAGTCCGCCGCGCACCGATTCACCAATCTGGCCACCGAGCATCTGGGGATCACCTGTCACTTCCAGAAGGTCCACGAGTCCGGGATCATCCATAAGGTCTATGAGAACGACGGGGTGAACTTCCCGGCCGACCATTCCGGGGCGATCGAGGGGCAGACCGTCTGCCGCTGGTGGACCTCGCGGACCGTCTTCGACGCCGAGGACAAGTTCCGCTCGTTCAACCAGTTCACCGACACCGCCGTCGGCACCTTCTGGTGCACTGCGCGGACCGAAGGCCATTCCTCGGGGCAGTACTCGCTGAGCATCGGCGTGCCCTTCGAACACGCCCGCTGGTTCCGCGGCGGCGACACCTCCGAGCGCACCCGCTCGCGATGCCCGGACGACCCGAGCTGCTGCCGCCGTCCGCCGGACGAGCTCGCCGCGGTCTGGGAGGGGCAGGCCTGGCCGGCGGCCCGGGCGAACACCCACCTGCTGGCGGCGATGCCGCAGGGGGCCTTCCCCGGCGTCGACACCACTGAGGTCTACGAGTTCCTGGAGCGGCACCGGCCGGGAGAGTGAGGCCGACGCCGGCCGGTATTGCAACCGGTGCTCCAGCCGGTGCCGCCGTCGGTCGTGCGGCACCGTGACGGCGTGAGTCAGATCACGCGCGGCGTCGAATATGACGACGCTGCCCTCTCGCGCCCGATCCGCAGGAGGAGCGCGAATTGCGCGCAGAATCTGCCTGCGGAGAGGTGTGAAATATGACGTTCCGAGATGGCTCTCCATGCCGGCCGGGACGCGCGGTCTCGCCTTCCGTCGTCGGGTGGTCCCCGCAGTGCCGCGGCGACCTCGCGCAGGCAGGCGCCCGCGCGAGGCTGAGCTCACATCGTGATCGGATCGGAATCTCCAATCCGGACAGAGTTTTCCGGGGGCGTCGGCAGGATTGGTAGGCTCGATGCACTCGCGCCGTGAGTTCATCGTCACTCCTCTCATCTCCCCGCCGGGGAACTTTCTGCCCGTTGGGGCGGACCCCGTCGCGCGGGGCGGGAGCGGCCGGCTCGGCGGCGCCCCTGTCCCCGAATGAAGGAAAGATGTGACTCAGGACATAACAGATCCTGTCGTCAGCGTGCGCGACGCGTACAAGGTGTTCGGGCGTCGGCCCGAACGCGGCGTCGAGCGCCTGAAGGCCGGCGAGACGCGGGACGACCTGCGTGAGGACGGCATCACCGCCGCCGTCATCGACGCCTCCTTCGACGTCTCCGACTCGGAGATCTTCGTCGTCATGGGACTCTCCGGCTCCGGAAAGTCCACGCTGATCCGCATGGTCAACGGGCTGCTCGAGCCCACCGCCGGCTCGGTGAAGATCGCCGGCGAGGACATCGCCCGCATGGGAGCCGCCGGCCTCCGGAAAGTCCGTCGGGAGAAGGTCTCGATGGTCTTCCAGAACTTCGCGCTGCTGCCGCACCGCACCGTCGGCCAGAACGCCGCCTACGCCCTGGAGGTCCAGGGCGTGAATCGTTCCGAGCGCGAGCGGCGGGCCGAGGAGGCGCTGCGCATGGTCGGCCTGGACGGCTGGGGCGGACAGCGCCCGGACCAGCTCTCCGGCGGCATGCGTCAGCGCGTCGGCCTGGCCCGCGCGCTGGCCGCCGGCAGCGACGTGATGCTCATGGACGAGGCCTTCAGCGCGCTCGACCCGCTGATCCGCCGGGAGATGCAGGACCAGCTCATCGAGCTGCAGCACCAGCTGGGCAAGACCGTCCTGTTCATCACCCACGACCTCAACGAGGCCATGCGCCTGGGCGACCACATCGCGATGATGCGCGACGGGCGCATCGTGCAGATCGGCACCTCCGAGCAGATCCTCAACGACCCGGCCACCGACTACGTCGCCCAGTTCGTCCAGGACGTCGACCGTACCCGCGTGCTCTCCGCGGAGAGCATCATGGAACCACCGGCGGTCACGCTCGGCGCCGAACAGGGCCCGCGCAGCGCCCACCGGCTGATGCGCGAGCGGCAGACGACGACACTGTTGGTCGTCGCCCACGGCCGTCGCCTGGTCGGGCTGGTCACCGAGACCGACGTCGCCGAGGCGGTGCGCAGCGGCACGCAGAGCCTGGACGGGATCATCCGGCCGGTGCCGGCGGTCGCGGCGGAGACCCCGCTGGTCGACCTGATGACCGCCGCGGCCGAGTCGCCGATGGCGCTCGCCGTCGTCGACGACGAGCAGCGGCTGCAGGGCGTCATCCCCCGGGTGACGCTGCTCAACGCGCTCGCCGACCCGACGTCGACGGCCACCGGATCCATGGAGGTGATCGGATGATCCGCGCAGCTGCTGAGGCCGACGGCTCGCGGGTGATCCCGCGCGTGCCGGTCGGCGAGTGGATCGACACCGGCTTCGACTGGCTGAAGGACACCTTCGAGGTGTTCTTCGACTTCGTCAGCACCTTCATCACAAGCGTGGGCGACGGGTTCCTGGCCGTGCTGACGTCCTTCGACGCGCTCGTGCTCCTGGTCGTCTTCGCGCTGATCGGCTGGGCACTGAAGAGCTGGAAGCTCGGCGTGCTCAGCGCGGTGCTGATGGCGTTCATCATCAGCGTCGACATGTGGCAGGAGGCGATGGACACGTTCGTGATGGTCGTGATCGCCGCCGCGATCGCGCTGATCATCGGAATTCCGCTGGGCATCCTGGCCGCTCGATCGGAGAAGGTCAGCAACACGGTCCGTCCGGTCCTGGACCTGATGCAGACCATGCCGCCCTTCGTCTGGCTGGTTCCCGTCGTCGCGCTGTTCAGCGTCGGCTTCGCCCCCGGCGTGGTGGCCACGCTGATCTTCTGCCTGCCCCCGGGCGTGCGCTTCACCGAGTTGGGAATCCGCCAGGTCGACGCCGAAGTCGTCGAGGCCGGCCACGCCTTCGGGAGCACGCCGGGCCAGATCCTGCGCCGCATCCAGATCCCGCTGGCCATGCCGACCATCATGGCCGGCGTCAATCAGGTCATCATGCTGGCGCTCTCCATGGCCGTCATCGCCGGGCTCGTCGGCGCCGGCGGCCTCGGCGGCGAGGTCTCCAAGGCGATGAGCACCATCGACATCGCCCTCGGCTTCGAAGCAGGGCTCTCCGTGGTGGCGCTGGCCATCTATCTGGACCGCGTGACCGCGGCCATCGGCAACCGGTCCGCCGGCGGCGGGATGATCAGTCGGCTGCTGCAGCGGCGCAGGGAGGCGAAGACCGTCGCAGCCGCCTGAGTCGAGCCCTACAGGCCACCCTCCGAAATCTCGCACTGAATGAAGGAAGAGGTAGGAAATATGCAGACAGGAAAGATCACGAAGTTCGTCGGCCTGACCGCGGCCGCCGCGTTGGCGCTGTCCGCCTGCTCGGACTCCGGAGAGTCCGGCGGCGACGGCGGCGGCGACGGCGGCGAGGGCGGCGGCACCGTCACCCTGGGCATCCTCCCCTCGTGGACCGACGGCCTGAGCATGGCCCATCTGTGGAAGGTGATCCTGGAGGAGGAGGGATACACCGTCGAGATCGAGGAGATGTCCGAGGCCGGCCCGCTGTACACCGCCGTCGCCGAGGGCGACTACGACGTGTACCCCTCGGCCTGGCCGCAGGTCACCCACGCTGACTACATGGAGGAGTACGGCGACGACTTGGAGGACCTCGGCGCGTACTACGAGGGCGCCGTCCTCACCATGGCCGTGCCGGAGTACACCGAGGTGGACTCCATCGCCGAGCTCAATGACAACGCCGAGCTCTTCGACGGCCAGATCACCGGCATCGAGCCGGGGGCAGGGCTGACCGGCGTCATCGACGACAGCGCCATCCCGGAGTACAACCTCGGGGACAACTATGAGCATGTCACGTCCTCGACCACGGCGATGCTCACCGAGCTCGAGGAGGCCACGGAGAACGAGGAGGACATCCTGGTGGCCCTGTGGCGTCCGTTCTGGGCCAACGCCGAGTACCCGGTGAAGGATCTGGAGGACCCGAAGGGCGCCATGGGCGAGCCGGAGACGCTGAATGCGATCGCCAACGCCGAGTTCTCCTCGGAGTTCCCGGATGTCGCCGAGTGGATGGGCAACCTGACGCTGGACGACGAGCAGTACGGCGAGCTGGAGGACCTGGTGGTCAACCAGCACGAGGACGACCCGGCCGCCGGCGCCGAGGAGTTCGTCGAGAACAACCAGGACCTGATCGACTCCGTCACGGAGTGATCATGTCCGGCTGACGGCGCTGCACGTCGTCGGCTCGACCCGTCGCGGCGGGGTCCGGCCACACGGTCGGGCCCCGCCGTCGTCGTGTCCGGGCGGGGTCGGCCGGCGGCCCGACCGCGCTCAGTCGGCGCGCAGTCGCCGCGGGACGCCCTGCTTGACTCCGTGGCGGCCGTGCAGCAGCCAGTAGAGCCCGATCGTCGCGGTGACCAGCACCGCACAGGCGGCGTACATCAGTCGGTAGCCGCCCAGCTCCAGCAGCGGGCCCAGGATCATCGGGGAGAGACCGAAGCCCGAGTCGAGCAGGATGAAGAACGTCGAGATGCCGATGCTGGTCCGTGTGGCCGGCAGCAGCGCGGCGATGGTGGCCTGGAAGGCCGGCAGCAGCGCGCCGAAGCCCAGTCCGGCCAGCACGCCGGAGAGCAGCACCACCGCCTGGTCCGGCGACCAGGCCAGCAGGCCCAGGGAGACTGCGTAGAGCACCAGCGCGGGGTAGACGACGGTGTTGTCGCCGAAGCGGTCCTGGATCTTCCCGGCGACGAGCCGGGTGACCAGCACGGCGCCGGCATAGATGAGGAAGAACAGCGAGGCGGCGTCGACCATCCCCTCGCTGCGGGCGAAGCCGTTGAGGAAGGTCATCACCGAGGCGAAGCCGAAGCCGAGCATCATCGCGATCGTCGCCAGCGGGAGGGCCCGCGGCTCGAGGATGTCGCCCGGGCGCAGGCGCAGCCGGTCCTTCCAGCGGTCGGGCACATGCGGCGGGGCGGGCAGGCGGATGAACAGCGCGGCGAGCAGCCCGACCACCGAGACCGCGGAGGTGGCCAGGAACATCGCCCAGAAGTCGAAGAGCTCGGTCAGCTGCAGGGTGAGCATCGGTCCCACCGCCGGCGGCAGGGCGACGGCGAGCATGTAGTAGCCCGCCCCCTCGCCGCGGCGGCTGGCCGGGATCAGCGCGAAGACTGCGGCGTTCAGCGCCGTCTGGCCGAAGCCGAAGGAGATGCCGTGGACCATGCGCAGCGCGATCAGCGCCGGATAGGAGTCCACCCAGAGATAGGCGACGCCGGCGAGCACGTAGATCGCCAGGCCGGCGATGACGGTGCGGCGCCGTCCCAGGAAGTCGACGTACTTGCCGGCGGCGAAGCGCGAGATCAGCGCGCCGATGACGAAGGCCGAGGCGGCGAAGCCCGCGGCGGTCTGGTCGGCGGCGAACTCCTCGACGGCGAAGACCGCCATGCCGGTGACCAGCATGTAGAAGACCAGCGCCAGGATGACGTTGATGATGATGGCCAGCAGGAAGTCCCGGGTGAAGAGCCTCTCGCGCCGGGCCGGCTGCTCCTCGCGGCGGCCCTCGCGGCGAGGGGAGGAGGCGGCGTCGACGGCGGGCTGCTGCGGTCCGGTCTGCGGGGTCTCCCTCTCATGGTCCATCACCAGAGGATTGTTTCATGGAGCACACGATCGGCGGGCCCGGCGTCGAGCGGCAGACGCGCCGAGCAGGAATTGTTGAACAATCCTGTGATTTGCGGCATGCTGGAGGTTCCGAACGTGAGGAGGAGCACCTGTGGCACCGATCGATCTGAACTCCGACGTCGGCGAGTCCTTCGGCCGCTGGCGGCTCGGCGACGACGCCGCGATCCTGCGCACGGTCACCAGTGCGAACATCGCCTGCGGCTTCCACGCCGGCGATCCGATGACCATCGAGCAGACCGCCCGCACCGCCGCCGAGCAGGATGTCGCGATCGGCGCCCACATCGCCTACCGCGACCTCGCCGGCTTCGGCCGCCGCCATCTGGAGTGCTCCTACGAGGAGCTCGCCGCCGACGTGCGCTACCAGCTCGGCGGACTGGCCTCCATGGCCGCCGCCTCCGGCGCGCGGATCCGCTACGTGAAGCCGCACGGGGCGCTGTACCACGCGATGATCGCCCATGAGACGCATGCGCGAGCGGTCATCGACACCATCGCCGCCGTCGACGACTCCCTGCCGGTGCTGCTGCTGCCGGGCTCGCGCGGCCTGCAGCTCGCCGCCGAGGCCGGACTGCGCGGCGTCGCCGAGGCCTTCGCCGACCGGAACTACGAGCCCGACGGCACGCTGGTCTCCCGCCGCGAGCCGGACGCCGTGCTCCACGACGCCGAGGCGGTGGTGGCGAACATGGTCCGACTGGCCACCGCCGGCGAGATCGTCGCCCGCGACGGCACCGTGCTGCCCATGGAGGCCGAGAGCATCTGCGTCCACGGCGACACCGACGGTGCGGTGCAGATGGCCGCGGCCGTGCGCGCCGGGCTGCAGGACGCCGACGTCGAGATCCGCAGCTTCGTCGCATGAGCGGCCCCGAGCAGCCGGCCGACGCCCCGGCCGATGCCTCGGCTGTCCTGGAGGGCGGCCACAGTGCGGCGCCGCTGGGCGTCCGCGCCGCCGGAGACCGGGCACTGCTGGTCGAGTACGCGCGGCTCGAGGACGTGCTCGCCCATCACCAGCAGCTCTGCGCCCGTCCGTTGGACGGCCAGCGCGAGGCGGTGGCCGCCGCGCGCACCATCCTGCTGCGCTTCGACGCCCCGGCCTCGGCCGCCGCCGCGCGGCAGCGGCTCGCCGCGCTGCAGGTGGCCGGCTTCTCGGCGGCCGAGGCCCGCGTGGTCGGGCTCGACGTCGTCTACGACGGCGAGGACCTCGACGCGGTCGCCGCCGCCGTCTCGATGAGCCGCGAGGCGCTGATCGCCTGGCACGCCGGCCAGGAGTGGACCGGAGCCTTCGGCGGCTTCGCGCCCGGCTTCACCTACTGCACCCCGACCGACGCCGCGCAGGCGCTGCAGGTGCCGCGGCGAGAGACGCCGCGCACGGCGCTGCCGGCCGGCTCGGTGGCGCTGGCGGCCGAGTTCTCCGCGGTCTACCCGCGCGTCTCGCCGGGCGGCTGGCAGCTGATCGGCCGCACCGACGCGGCGATGTGGGATCTCGACCGCGCCGCGGCGGGGGAGTCCCCGGCGCTGGTGCGCCCCGGCGACGTCGTCCGGCATCGGCCGGTCCGTGAGCTGGCCACGCTGCGCGACGCTCCGCAGCCGCCGGAGGGCGACGACGCCGCCGAGGAGCCGCCGGACGCCGCGTCGGAGCAGCCCGGGCTCGAGGTGCTCGACCCCGGGCTGCAGACGCTGGTCCAGGACCTCGGCCGCGAGGGACTCAGCGACCTCGGCGTCTCGCGCGCCGGCGTCGCCGACGAGGCCGCGATGCGCCAGGCGAACCGGCTGGTGGGCAACGCCGCCGACGCCGCCGTGCTGGAGACCCTCCAGGGCGGACTGCGGCTGCGGGCCGCCGAGACGGTGGTGCTCGCGGTCACCGGCGCCGAGGTCGGTCTGCAGGTCGTCTCCGCCGACGGCGCTGCGCGTTCCCCGGCACTGCGGGCGCCCTTCGCGCTGATCGCCGGCGAGACCCTGACCCTGGACGCCCCGCGCCGCGGGCTGCGCGGCGTCGTCGCCGTCCGCGGCGGCCTCGCCGCCGAGGAGGTGCTGGGCAGCGTCTCGGCCGACACCATGTCCGGCCTCGGCCCCGCGCCGCTGCAGGCCGGCGACCGGCTCGCCGTCGCCGACTCCGCCCTCGCCCCGGTGGGCGCGGAGGAGCCGAGCACGCTGCCCGCCCCCGACGCCGACGGCGCGATCACGCTGCGCGTGGTCCTCGGGCCGCGCGACGACTGGTTCGCCGCCGAGGAGCTCGACCGGCTGCAGCGCCAGGTGTGGCGGGTCTCCGCCCAGGCCGATCGGATCGGCGTGCGGTTGGAGCTGGGAGAGTCGGCGGAGGACGCCGACGGCACCTCCTCTGACGCCCCGCGACCGCTGCGCCGCGCCCGCGACGGCGAGCTGCCCAGCGAGGGCGTGCCGCGCGGGGCGCTGCAGGTCCCGCCGTCGGGGACGCCGGTGCTCTTCCTCAACGACCATCCCGTCACCGGCGGCTATCCGGTGATCGCCGTCGTCCTCGCCGAGGACCTCTCGGCCGCCGCGCAGCTGGCCCCCGGCCAGCACCTGCGACTGCGAGCCGTCGACGGGCCCGACGGACCCGACGGCGCTGACGCGTCCGACCATCCCGACCACGACCCCACGACCCAGGACACCCCATGAGACGACTCCTCATCGCCAACCGCGGCGAGATCGCCGTGCGCATCATCCGGGCCGCCGCCGAGCAGGGCCTGGAGACGGTCGCCGTCCATGCCGACCAGGACGCCGACTCGCTCGCCGTGGCCCTGGCCGACGTCGCCGTGCCGCTGGCCGGGACCACGGCGGCCGAGACCTATCTGGATCAGCAGAAGATCCTGGAGGCCGCGCAGTCGACCGGCGCCGACGCCGTGCACCCCGGCTACGGCTTCCTCTCCGAGAACGCCGACTTCGCCCGGGCGGTGACCGCGGCCGGGCTGATCTGGATCGGCCCCTCGCCGGAGACCATCGAGAGGCTCGGCGACAAGGTCGCCGCCCGCGAGCTCGCCGCCTCGGTGGACGCGCCGCTGGCCCCGGGCACCGACGGGCCGGTCTCCGGTCCGCAGGCGGTGCGGGACTTCGCCGCCGAGCACGGGCTGCCGGTGGTCATCAAGGCCGCCCACGGCGGCGGCGGCCGCGGCATGCGGGTGGTCCGCGACCTCGACGCCGTCGAGGAGGCCTGGGCCTCGGCGGTGCGCGAGGCCGAGGGCGCCTTCGGCCGCGGCGAGTGTTTCGTCGAGCGCTTCCTCGACCGCCCGCGGCACGTCGAGGCGCAGGTGATCGCCGATGCGCACGGGCACGTCGCCGTCGTCGGACTGCGCGACTGCTCGCTGCAGCGTCGCGGGCAGAAGCTCGTCGAGGAGGCCCCCGCGCCCTTCCTGCCCGCCGGCGTGGAGGAGCGGATCCGCGCCTCCGCCGCCGCGATCTGCGCGGCGGCCGGCTACGTGAGTGCGGGCACAGTGGAGTACCTGCTCAGCGACGCCGATGATGCCGGTTCGCAGCCGCTGGTCAGCTTCCTGGAGGTCAACACCCGCCTGCAGGTTGAGCATCCGGTGACCGAGGAGACCTCCGGAGTGGATCTGGTCGTCGAGCAGCTGCGCGTCGCCGCGGGCGAGCCGCTGAACCTCCCCGAGGACTCGGCGCCGCGCGGGCACGCGATCGAGTTCCGGCTCAACGCCGAGGACCCGGCGCTGGGCTTCCTGCCGACTCCCGGCCTCGTGGAGCGCTTCGACCCGCCGACCGGGCCCGGAGTGCGCCTCGACGCCGGGGTGCGCGGCGGCGACGAGATCCCGGCGGCCTTCGACTCGATGATCGGCAAGCTGATCATCACCGGCCCGGACCGCGAGACCGCGCTGCGGCGGGCGCGGCTGGCGCTGGCCGAGATGCGGATCGAGGGCGTGCCCAGCGTGCTGCCCTTCTACCGGGCGGTGCTCGAGGCCCCGGCCTTCCGTGCCGCCGACGGTGCGGGCGGCTTCGCCGTGCACACCCGCTGGATCGAGGAGGAGTTCGACGCCGAGCTCGCCGAGTCCGAGCATCTGGCCGCCGCGCTGCGCCACCGCGAGCAGCAGATGCTGCGCAGCACTGTCGAGCTCGACGGCCGGACGGTGGAGCTCGGACTGCCCGCCGCGCTGCTGCGCCGACTGGGAGGCGCTCCGGCGGGGGAGGCCGGTGGATCCGCCGCCGACGTCGACCGGCCGGGCGCCGAGGACGGCGCGGTGACCACGCCGGTCGGCGGCTCGCTGGTGCGCTGGGCCGCCGAGGACGGCGCCGTCGTCGCGGCCGGTGACGCGCTCGCCGTCGTCGAGGCGATGAAGATGGAGCAAACCGTCACCGCGCCGCAGGCCGGCACGCTGGAGCGTGCCGCGCTGGAGCCGGGCGAGATGCTCGCGGCCGGCCAGCGGCTGGGCACCGTCCGCTGAGCCAGTCGGCCCGGGTCCGCCGGCCGGGTCGGCCCGATCGGCCCCGGCGCGCCCCGTCGCCCTCGGGCCGCCGAGCACTCGACCGTCGGCGCGCTCGGTAGTGTGGAGCCCATGGATCGCACCGAGGACGCCGGACCGCGCGGCGAGACGGCCCAGCGCGCCGAACGCGCCGCGGCAGTGCTGCGCGCGCGGATCGCCGCCGGAGAGGTCGCCCCGGGCGCGAAACTGCCCGAGGTCCAGCTCTGCGCGGATCTGCAGGTCTCGCGGCACACGCTGCGCAGCGCGCTGCAGACCCTGGCCGCCGAGGGGTTGGCCGAGCGGCGGCCGAACGTCGGCGTCTTCGTCCACGCCCCCACGTCGGAGGACCTCGCCGAGATCTACCGGGTCCGGCGGGTCGTGGAGATCGGCGCGGTGCGCCAGGCGGCCTTCGACGCGGCGACGCTGGACGAGCTGGACGCGCTCGTCGCCCATGCCCGGAAGCGCGCCGCGGCCGACGACGTCGCCGCCGTCGCCGAGGCCAACCAGCGCTTCCACCGCCGGCTGGTCGCCCAGGCCGGCTCGGAGCAGCTGAGCACCTTCATGGAGCGGATCCTGGCGCGGATGCGGCTGGTCTTCCACGTGATGCGCGGCGAGCCGACCTTCCACGTGGAGTTCGCCGCCGGCAACGCCGAGCTGGTGCGGCTGCTGCGCGCCGACGACCGCGACGGCGCCGAACGGCATATGGAGTCCTACTTCGACCACGCCGAGCAGCTGCTGGGCGCCCGGCTCGGCGGATGATCCGCCGCCGGACGCCCGATGCGCGTTGCCTCTGGAGTTCGGGCCTTAACCCCCTGCTGTTCGGAGGGGGTTAAGGCCCGAACTCCAGAGGCAACGCAGACGGGGACGTGCTGCGGCGCGGGTGGGGACGGCCGCGGCGACCGGCCCGGTGCCGCAGCTGGACGCGTCAGCCCTGCCGCGGGCTCCGCGAGAGGACCAGCGCGGCGGTGACCGCCAGCAGCGCGAGCACGCCGTAGCCCAGACCGATCGTCACCAGCGAGAGGTGCTCGGTGAGTCGCCCGGCGATCAGCGAGGGGATCGCCGCCGAGGAGTAGTTGACCAGGTAGATCGTCGAGACCAGGCCGGCACGTTCGCCGGGGGAGGTCATCGGCAGCAGCGTGCGCATCCCGCCGGTCTGGGCCGTGCCCTGGGTGATGCCGGCGACCAGGCTGAGGACTACGAAGGGCACGATGGCCCCGGCCGCCAGCGAGGCCAGGATCCCGGCGAGGACGAGCACGTAGGCGGCCGCGCCGAGGCGGAGGCCGAGGACCGGGCGCAGCCTCGCCGTCAGCGGTCCGCCGATCATGTTCAGCACGGTGAACGAGGAGAACACCGCCGCGGCCACCAGCGCCGAGGTCGAGCCGAGATGGTCGGTGGTGATCGAGGGGCCGAAGGACTGGTAGAAGCCGCCGACCGACCAGGTCGCCAGGATCAGCGCGGACATCGCCAGCAGCGGGCGGCCGGCGCCGCGCGGCACGGTGATCCGCGGGCGCAGCGAGGCCGCCGCGCGCCGCAGCGAGGTGCGCGGCGTCGTCTCCGGGCTCAGCGCGACGGCGAGTCCGGCCGCCAGCAGCCCGACGAGCACCACTCCGTAGGTCAGATGCCGCGGATCGGGGCCGTGGTCCACCAGGGCGCCGGAGAGCAGCGCACCGGTCGGAATGCCCAGCATCGGCGCCGCCGAGGTGACCACGGCCGCCAGCCAGGGCGGTCGTCTCGGGGCAGAGTCGATGACATAGGCGCCCAGCGCGCTGGTGGCGATGCCGGTGGCCAGCCCCTGGAGCCCGCGGCCGAGCAGCAGCGGGGCCTCGCCGTCGACGGTCAGCAGCGCGCCCATCCCGCCGGCGGCCAGCACCAGCGCGACGACGGCGATCGGGCGGCGCCCGAAGTGGTCGGAGAGCCGGCCCAGCACCAGCAGCGAGAAGGCCGCGGCGACCATGTAGGTCGCCGCCGCGGCGGCGAGGTCGGCGTTGGTCAGCCCGTCCTCGAGCCGGTAGGTGGGGAAGAGCGGGATCGGAGTCCCGGCGCCGACGAAGATCAGCACCAGGGAGGCCGAGGCGGCGAAGAAGCCGACCAGCAGGCGCCGCGGCGACGGCGGGGCGGGGGAGCCGGGGGTCTCCGAGAGGCTCGGGGCGGGGCGCGATGACGTCTGCGTGGTTCCTCCTGCAGCTGAGGCGTCCGTGCGGGACACGGGCGGGGGACGGGCGCGGGCGGCTCGGCGCCGCGTCGAGGCGGCGCCGGACGGGTGCAGCGCGCCGTCGGCGTCGGACATTCCCTCGGGGAGGTGTCGCGATAGCCTGAGCAGGTGACCACGACATTCACCGCCCGGCGGTCCGACGAGCTCACCGCCCGCGAGATGCACGATCTGCTGAAGCTGCGCGTCGACGTCTTCGTCGTCGAGCAGGAATGCCCGTATGCGGAGATCGACGGCCGGGACCTGCTCGAGGACACCGTCCAGCTCCTCGCCCATGAGGACGGGGAGCTGGTCGCCGCCCAGCGGGTGCTGGGCGTGCACGACGCCGAACCGTCCATCGGCCGCGTCGTCACCCGCGCCGACGCCCGCGGCCGCGGGCTGGCCGGCGCGCTGCTCGAGCGGGGGATCGAACTCTGCCGCCCTGAGGCGACGATCCGTCTGGGCGCGCAGGCGCATCTGGAGCAGTGGTACGGACGCTTCGGATTCGTCCGCGCCGGCGAGGACTACCTCGAGGACGGCATCCCGCACTGCCCGATGCTCCGGACGCCGCGCGGCTGACGGCCGGAGCCGCTCCGCGCCGGCACGAGACGAGAGGAGGCCCCATGACTGCCGACGACACCGGCCCCGGCGCCGGCACGAGCCCCGCGCGAGGCGACGACGACGCCTCCGCCGGCCGGATCTACACCCGGCGCGCGGCCTACCAGTCGCCTCCCGGCGGGGCGCTCGACGTCGACCGCGGCCTCTATGCCGCCGTCGCCGCCGCGGACCGGCGGCTGGTCGAGGAGTTCGAGATCCCGATCCGCTCCGGGCGGGCCTGGCAGGTGTCGGCCGGGCATATCGTGCGGATCCACCAGACTGACGGTCCGCAGGTCGGCGACCTGAACCTGTGGAACCTGCACGACCCGCGGGAGCGGTTCTGGGCGGCGCGGACCCGGCAGCTGCAGCGCTCCTCGATGACCACCTACGACCGGTTCTGGTCCACGCTGCCGGCGCTGCGGCCGCTGGCGACGATGATCGCCGACACGCTCGCCGACCACCCGGACGCCGCGGTGATCCACGATCTGCTGGGCACCCGCTGCGATCCGTATGTGAACCGGATGCTCTCCGGCGAGGACTTCGACCGGCACTGCCATTCGAATCTCACCCGGGCCGTGCTGCCCCACGGGCTGACCGAGCACGACGTCCACGACGTGCTCAACGTCTTCCAGATGGCCGGGCTCAACCACCGCCACGAGTACTTCATGGATGCCTGCCCGGCGAGGCCGGACGACTTCGTGGAGATCTTCGCCGAAGTCGACCTGCTCATGGCGCTGTCCACCTGTCCGGGCGGGGACCTCTCGGTGCACATGTGGGGCCCCGAGGCGGCCTCGACCGAGGAGCAGCTGGCCCACTGCCACCCGCTGGGCGTGCAGGTCTTCGCCGTCGACGACGCCGTCCTGGAGCGCTGGCGGCCGCCGGCGAAGGCCGCCTATCGCGGCGCCGACGGGCTGCACGGCCTCGGGGTGTGGGCGGCGGGGCTCAGGGCACCTGGAGCTTGGCCTCCGGCAGGTCCGTGATGAGCATGTGTCCCGGCGCATGGCTGATCGCCAGTTCGGGGCGCGATTCCATCACCGCCGCCTGCGGGGTCACGCCGCAGGCCCAGAACACCGGAAGCCAGCCGTCGGGCACGTCGACGGCGTCGCCGAAGTCCGGGGCCGCGAGGTCGCCGATGCCCAGGGCGGCGGGGTCGCCCACATGCACCGGCGCCCCGTGGACTCCGGGGAAGCGGGAGGAGATGCGCACCGCGTCGGCCACCCGGTCGGCCGGGATCGGCCGCATCGAGACCACCAAGGGTCCGGAGAGCGTGCCGGCCGGGGCGCAGCGGCGCGTGGTGCGGAACATCGGCACGTTGACGCCCAGCTGCTGGTGGCGCAGCGGAATGCCGGCCCGGCGCAGCGGCGTCTCGAAGGTGAAGCTGCAGCCCAGCAGGAAGGTCACCAGATCCTCGCGCCAGTGCTCGACGACGTCGTCCGGCTCGGCGACCAGGGCGCCGTCGCGGTAGACCCGGTAGGCGGGGACGTCGGTGCGGATGTCGCCGCCGGCCAGCAGCTCCGAGTCCAGCTGCCCGGCCTCAAGGACTCCGAGGACGGGGCAGGCCTTCGGGTTCCGCTGGGCGAAGAGCAGCATGTCGAAGGCCATGCCGCGGGGGAGGGCCAGCACGTTGGCCTGGGCGGCCCCCGGCACCCACCCGCTGGTCGGCGTGCGCAGTCCCCCGCGGAACCGGCCCCGCGCCTGCGCGGGGGAGAGCCGGTCATTGGTCGGCGTCGTCATCGTCGCTCCCTCCTCGTCCGATGTCTCGATGATCAGCCCGCCTGCCAGAGCTCGGCCAGCCCGCCCAGCGAGCTGACACCCATGTAGAGCGTCAGCGCCCAGGCCAGCACGCCGATGATCAGCAGCCAGGCGGGGTGGCGCCGACCCTGCATCAGGTCGCGGCGACGCCAGGCGGCCCAGAGGATCACGGTGAAGCCCAGCGGCAGGACGGCGCCGTTGAAGGCTCCGGCCATGATCAGCAGCGTCTGCGGGGCCTGGCCGACGCTCAGGAAGATCGCGCCGGTGACCGCGAGGAAGCCGGCGGCCAGCCAGTTGCGCGTGCGCTCGCCGGTGCGGGCGGTGACCAGGAAGCTCACCGAGGTGAAGGTCGCTCCGAGGATGGAGGTGATCGCCGCGACCCAGAAGACCAGTCCGAAGGTCCGCAGCCCGATCTCCCCCAGGGCGGCGCCGAAGGCCTCGGCGGCGACGTTGTCCTCGGCCAGCGAGGCCCCGGTGACGACGACGCCGAGGATCGCCAGGAACAGCAGGAAGCGGATGACGCTGGCGACGATGATGCCCAGCACCGAGGTGCGGGTGATCGCGCCGATGTTGTCCACGCCGGTGTTGCCCGAGGCGATCAGCCGGTGGGCGCCGGCGTAGGTGATGTAGCCCCCGACGGTGCCGCCGACCAGAGTGGTGATCACGAAGAAGTCGACCTGCTCGGGCAGCACGGTCTGGCGCATCGCCTCGCCGACCGGGGGAGCGGTGGTGGCCGCCATGGTGATCATCAGCAGGATCAGCACCGCCCCGCAGGCGACCACCACGCGGTCCAGGGCGACGCCGGCCTTGCGGGAGAGGAAGATCAGCAGCGCCAGGACCACGGAGATCCCGCCGCCGATGCGGGCGTCCATCCCCGTCAGCGCGTTGAGCCCCATCCCGGCGCCGGCGATGTTGCCGACGTTGAACACGATGCCGCCGAAGAACACCAGGGCCGCGAGGGCCCAGCCGGCCCCGGGCAGCACCCGGTTGCCCAGCTGCTGGGCGTAGAGCCCGGAGAGTCCGAGCACGCGCCAGACGTTGAGCTGGACGGCGACGTCGATCAGCACCGAGACCAGGATGGCGAAGGCGAACGCCGCGCCGAGCTGGTGGGTGAAGGTCGCGGTCTGGGTGATGAAGCCCGGTCCGACTGCGCTGGTGGCCATGAGGAACATGGCGCCCAGCAGCGCAGTGCGGCGGCGTCGGGTGCGACGGCGGGTCGTCTCGGCGGACGAGGCTGTCGGCGGGGTCGCGGCGGGGTCGGTCACAGATCTGCTCCCTCGGACGTGGTGCTGGTCGGCGGTCGACGTGGCCAGGATGTGACGTGGATCTAGTCGACGAATGCATCACACAGTAGCGGTTGTTCAACAATCGGGGCAACGGATTGTTGGACAAAATTTCCCGGCGAGACACCGGGCAGCGGATCATCCCTTGTCAACCGTCCTTCGGGCGGTGACGATTGACCCACTGCCCATGCCGCGACCGGCAGACGCACGACGGCCCCGGGGAAGGAGCGCCATGGACGAGGACACCGCCTGTGCGATCGTCGGCGGCGGGCCGGCCGGCATCGTCACCGGACTGCTGCTCGCCCGCGCCGGCGTCGACGTCGTCGTGCTGGAGAAGCACGGCGACTTCCTCCGCGACTTCCGCGGCGACACCATCCACCCCTCCACGCTGCTGCTGCTCGACGAGCTCGGGCTGATGGACCGCTTCGCGCAGATCGACTGGCATCGCATGGAGACCGCGCGGGTGCCGGCCGCCGACGGATCGCTGGTCACCACCGGCGACTTCCGCCGGCTGGACCACCCCTACCCCTACGTCGCCCTGGCCCCGCAGTGGGACGTGCTGGACCTGCTCGCCGCGGCCGCCGCCGAGGAGCCGAGCTTCCGGCTGATCATGGACGCCGAGGTCACCGGACTGCGGCGACGCCGCGACGCCTCCGGGAGCGAGCAGATCACCGGGGTGAGATGGCGCGACGCCGACGGCGGCGCCCATGAGCTCTCCGCGCTGCTGACGATCGCCGCCGACGGACGCGGCTCGGTCGTCCGCCGGGAGGCGGGGCTGTCGATGATCGAGCACGCCGTGCCGATGGATGCCTGGTGGTTCCGCCTCGACGCCGACGACGCGGAGTCCCAGGAGGCCGCCGGCCACACGCTCTTCCCGCGCACCGGCGGCGAGCTCCCGGTGATCGCGATCCCGCGCGGGACCTACTTCCAGTCGGCGATGCTCATCCCGAAGGGAGCCGATGCCGGGCTGCGCGCCCGCGGGGTCGGCTGGTTCCGCGAGCAGGTCGCCGCCGCCTTCCCGGAGTTCGCCGAGGCTGCGGCCGCACTGTCGCTGGAGGACGTCCACGTGCTCGACGTGCGGCTGGACCGTGCTCGTCAGTGGTGGCGGCGCGGGCTGCTGGCCGTCGGCGACGCCGCCCATGCGATGTCGCCGGTCGGCGGGGTCGGGATCAACCTGGCCGTGCAGGACGGCGTGGCCGCCGCGCGGCTGCTGGCGGCCCCGCTGCGCGCGGAGACGATCAGCGACGCCGACGTCGCCGCGGTCCAGCGCCGTCGCCGACCGCCGACGGTCGTGATCCAGGGGCTGCAGCGCGTGCTGCACCGCGGACTGGCGCGGCTCTTCGGCGACGGCGCGCAGCTGCGGATGCCGGCCGCCGTCGCGGAGCTGCTGCGGCGACGGCCGGAGCTGACCGTCGGGCCGGCTGCGCTGATCGGCGTCGGCCCGCGCCCGGAGCACGCCCCGGACTGGGCGCGGCGGCGAGCTGCGACGGAGGCGAAGGAGACGAAGGAGGACGACGATGTCACCTCAGGATGAGGGCGGAGCCGCGACGCCGGAGCGCTCGGCGCGCCGATCCCGTCGGTGAGGGTCAGCGCGGCTCGGCCGGACCCGGCCCCGGATGGACCACGACGCTGCCCACCTTCTGCCCGGCGTCCACGTAGCGGTGGGCCGCGACGATCTCCTCCAGCCCGCAGTGCCGGTCGATCACCGGGACGAGGTCTCCGGAGGCGAGCAGCTCGCCGATCTCCTCGATCACCTGCTGGCCAACCTCGGGGAACGGGAAGACCACCCGGCGTCCGCGCGACGGCCGGCCGGGCAGCCGCGAGCCGAGCGCGGACAGCGCGGACCAGGCCAGGTTCTGCCATCCCGGCCCCGGATCGGTGGACACGTAGCGGCCGCCGGGCCGGAGGATCCGTCGACAGTGCCCGAAGGTGCTGGTGCCGACGGCGTCCAGCACGACGTCGTACGTCTCCGGGGCGGGCGGTGAAATCCTCGGCGAACCGGTCGACGACCAGCTCTGCGCCCAGCTCCCGCAGCAGATGCTCATGCTCGGCGGCGCAGACCGCCGTGACCGAAGCCCGGCGATGGGCCAGCAGCTGCACCGCCGCCGAGCCGATGGCCCCTGTAGCGCCGTTGACCAGGACGCGTTCCCCCGGCTGCACCCGGGCGCGCCGGATCGCCGAGCGGGCGTAGTGGGGGCCTTCGGTGCTCGCCGCCGCGTGATCGAGGTCGACGCCCTCCGGCACCCGCGCGATCGAGGACGTCTCCCGGGCCGTCATCAGCTCGGCATGCGCGCCGAACCGGCCCTCGCAGTAGCCGAAGACGCGGTCTCCCGGGCCGAAGCCCGTGACCCGTCCGCCCACGGTGACGACGTCTCCGGCGTACTCGGTGCCCAGGACGGTCCGGCGCGGGCGACGCAGGCCGGCGGAGGCGCGCAGGACCCACGGCCGCGCGGCACGATAGGCGCAGTCGGTGCGGTTCACCGTGGTGGCGCGGACGCGGACGAGCACCTCGTCGTCGGCCGGCTCCGGCGCCGCGACGTCGACCACCTGCACGACGTCCGGCGAGCCGTACTCCGTGGTGACCGCTGCCCGCATCAGTGCCTCCTGACTCGCAGTGTGACCGGACGGCGGGCCGTGGGGAAGGGCGGGCGGCCGCACCACCGGGGACGCCCGCGACTCAGTCCACCGTCGGGCCGTAACGGTCGGAGCTGAAGCCGCGCATCCGCTCGACGAGCGCCTCCAGAGTCGCCGCGGCATGGTGGTTCGGGCGCCAGGCGGCGGTCAGCCGCACCCGCAGGTCTCCGTCGCCGACGCTGATCCGCAGCGGCACCAGCGCGAAGTGCGGGTCGTCGGTGACCACTGCGACCCCGCGCCCGGCCGCCGCCAGGGCCTGGGCGACATGGCTGTGCCGGGCCTCGACCGCCCCGTGCGGGGCCAGTCCGGCGACCTCCAGGGCGCCGTCGAGCAGCCGGCGGGCCATATAGTCGCGCGAGGTGAGCACCAGCTGCTCCTCGACCAGCTCCTCCAGGGCGACGGCGCCGCGTCCGGCCCACCGATGGTCGGCGGGCACGCAGGCCCACACCGGCAGTTCGGCCAGCCGCCAGGAGGCGACCTGATCGCCCGGTTCATGGGTGACCAGCACGAGGTCATGGGCGGCGACCAGCAGGCGCGGATCGGCGTCGACGGGGATCTCGGCCACCGAGGGGACGGGGTCTCCGACGGTGAAGGTGGCGACGAACGGCGCGACGACGTCGACCAGCGTGGTGCCCGGAGCCGCGAGGCCGACATGCTCCAGACGTCCGGCGGCCAGCTGACGGGCATAGCCGCGGGCGTGGTCGTGGGCCTGCAGCACCTGCTGCGCCGTGCTCAGGAAGGCGCGTCCCTCGCTGGTCATCGCCAGTCGGGGGCCGGTCCGGTCGAAGAGCGCCAGCCCCAGATCGCTCTCCAGCGAGCGGATCTGCCGGGAGAGGGCGGGCTGGGTCATATGCAGCGTCTCGGCGGCCGCGGAGACGCCGCCCTCTTCGGCGACGGCGACGAAGTAGCGCAGCAGGCGGTGTTCCATGCCTGCCAAGCATACAGATCATGAAAATTGGGCATTAGACGGCATATCCGGTTCCCGTCATCATCGAGGGGAGACGTACCCGCCCCCTCCGCCCGAGGAGCCGCCATGAGCACTGCGACCACCCCCGCCGCCGAGCACGACGCGCCGTCCGAGACCTCGGCGCCGCTGCCGCAGTCCCGCCGGCTGGCCACTGAGATCCCCGGCCCGCGGGCCCAGGAGCTGCAGGAGCGCCAGCGCGCCGTCGTGCCGGCCGGAGTCTCCTCGATCATGCCGACCTACGCCGTGCGCGCCGAGGGTGGGATCGTCGAGGACGTCGACGGCAACCGGCTGATCGACTTCGGCTCCGGCATCGCGGTGACCAGCGTGGGGGCCAGCGCCGAGCGGGTGGTCTCCGGCGTGCAGCGGCAGGTCGAGCAGTTCACCCACACCTGCTTCATGGTCACTCCCTACGAGGGCTATCTGCAGGTCGCCGAGAAGCTCGCCGAGCTCTCCCCGGTGCCCGGCGAGACCCGCACCGCGCTGTTCAACTCCGGCGCCGAGGCGGTGGAGAACGCGGTCAAGGTCGCCCGCGCGCACACCGGCAAGCAGGCGGTGGCCGCCTTCGACCACGCCTATCACGGGCGCACCACGCTGACGATGGCGCTGACGGCGAAGAACAGGCCCTATAAGCACAGCTTCGGCCCCTTCGCCCCGGAGGTCTACCGGGTCTCGGGCTCCTACCCGCTGCATGACCAGCTCGACGGCGCCGCCGCGGCGGCCCGGGCGATCGACCAGCTGCAGACCCAGGTCGGCGCGGAGAACCTGGCGGCGGTCATCATGGAGCCCATCCAGGGCGAGGGCGGCTTCATCGAGCCCGCGCCGGGCTTCCTGCCGGCGATCGTCGACTGGTGCCGTCAGAACGGCGTGCTGTTCATCGCCGACGAGATCCAGACCGGATTCGCCCGCACCGGCCAGTGGTTCGCCTCCGAGCACGAGGGCATCCAGCCCGACCTCATCACCACCGCCAAGGGCATCGCCGGCGGCCTGCCGCTCTCGGCGGTCACCGGCCGCGCCGAGGTCATGGACTCCGCCCACGCCGGCGGGCTCGGCGGCACCTACGGCGGCAACCCGGTCGCCTGCGCCGCCGCCGTCGGCGCCATCGAGACCATCGAGCGCGAGGGGCTGCTGCACCGGGCGCAGGAGATCGAGGAGCGCGCCGTGGCCCACCTGCGCGCGGCGGCGCAGCACGATGCCCGCATCGCCGAGGTCCGCGGCCGCGGGGCGATGCTCGCCGTCGAGCTGGTGGATCCGGCCACCGGCGCCCCCGACGCCGCACTGACCTCGCGGGCGGCCGCCGCGGCCCGCGCGGCCGGCGTCATCACCTTGACCTGCGGCACCCATGGCAACGTGATCCGCCTGCTGCCGCCGCTGAGCATCGGCGACGAGCTCCTCGACGAGGGGCTGCAGATCATCACCGACGCCCTGGCCGCAGCCTGAACCATCCATCCGCCCGCGCGGCGCCCCGCCGGGCATCTCGTCCTCCGGGAGGAACCCCATGACCACTTTCGACGTCCGCAACCCCGCCACCGGCGCGGTCATCGACAGCGTCCCCGACACCACCGCCGATCAGGCCGCCGCCCAGGTCGACGCCGCCCAGGCCGCCTTCGAGCAGTGGCGGGCCACCGCGCCCCGGCACCGTGCCGAGGTGCTGACGGCCGCCCACCGGGCCCTGCTCGACGACGCCGACCACCTGGCCGATCTGATGGTCGCCGAGAACGGCAAGTCCCGCGCCGACGCCGCCGCCGAGGTGAAGTACGCCGCGGAGTTCTTCCGCTGGTACGCCGAGGAGGCCGTGCGCGGGCCGGGCCAGTACACCGAGGCCCCGGCCGGCGGGGTGCGCAACGTCGTGACCCGCCATCCGGTGGGCGTCTCGGTGCTGATCACCCCGTGGAACTTCCCCGCGGCGATGGCCACCCGCAAGATCGCCCCGGCGCTGGCGGCGGGCTGCTCGGTGCTGATCAAGCCCGCCGGCGAGACTCCGCTGACCGCGCTGCGGATCGTCGAGCTGCTCGTCGACGCCGGCGTGCCCGCCGACGCGGTGCAGATCGCCCCCACCTCCAGCTCCTCGCGGGTGGTCTCCGCCTGGCTCGCCGACGAGCGGGTCCGCAAGCTCTCCTTCACCGGCTCCACCGGGGTGGGACGCACGCTGCTGGCCCAGTGCGCCGAGCGGGTGGTGAACACCTCCATGGAGCTGGGCGGCAACGCGCCGTTCATAGTCACCGCCGACGCCGACGTCGACGCCGCCGTCGAGGGCGCGATGGTCGCGAAGTTCCGCAACTCCGGACAGGCCTGCACGGCGGCGAACCGCTTCTACGTCCACGCCGACGTCGCCGCGGAGTTCATCGCCGCCTTCGGCGCGAAGATCGAGGCGCTGCAGGTCGGGAACCCCGCCGACGGCTCCGATCTGGGGCCGGTGATCCATGCGAAGGCCGCCGCGGGCATCCGCGGGATGATCGACGACGCCGTCGCCGCCGGGGCGCGCATCGCCCACCAGGCCGCCGCGCCCTCGGGCGAGGGACTGGACGCCGATGCCTTCGTGGCGCCGACGCTGCTGGCCGACGTGCCCGCCGACGCGGCGATCCTGGGCGAGGAGATCTTCGGCCCGGTCGCCCCGGTGGTCGTCTACACCGACGAGGAGGAGATGATCGCCCGCGCCAACGAGGCCGAGGTGGGGCTTTCCTCCTACGTCTACTCCGGCGATCTGAAGCACGCGATGCAGATCGGCGAGCGGCTCGAGGCCGGCATGGTCGGCGTCAACCGCGGCGCCGTCTCCGACCCCAGCGCACCCTTCGGCGGCGTGAAGCAGGCCGGCATCGGCCGCGAGGGCGGGACCTTCGGCATCGAGGAGTTCACCGAGCCGCAGTACCTCAGCGTCGACTGGAGCTGACCCGGCCGCTGACCGGCGCGACGCCTCGCCGCCCGGTGAGGCGCCGCGCCCTGCGGGCGGGCCGGCCGGAGATCCCGGCCGCCGCGCCCGCGACCTGATCCGGGCCCCGACGACGATCCGTCGGGGCCCGCGTCGCGTCCGGGGGCGTATCCTGTGCCGCACGCCCCGTCACGGAGAGGATCACCATGTTCGGCGGACTCCACGCGTTCCCGCTCACCCCGATGCCCGATGACGTCCTCGACGAGCCGGCGCTGACCGGCCTGATCGATCGGCTCGCGGCCGCCGGGGTCGACGCGATCACCGTGCTGGGATCCACCGGTTCCTACGCCTATCTCACCGCCGCCGAGCGGGCGCGAGTCGTCGAACTCGCCGTCGCCCGTGCCGGGGACGTCCCGGTGATCGCCGGCGTCGGAGCGCTGCGCACCTCGCAGGTGCTGCGGCACCTCGCCGACGCCGAGGCCGCCGGCGCCTCCGGGGCGCTGCTGGCGCCGATGGCCTACCAGCCGCTGACCGAGGCGGAGATCCTCGGGCTCTACCGGGAGGTCGCCGCCGCCACCGATCTGCCGGTGATGGTCTACGACAACCCGACGACCACGCATGTCGAGTTCAGCGTCGAGCTCTACGGGGAGATCGCCGCGCTGCCCGGGATCGCGGCGATCAAGATCCCGCCGGTCCCGCTCGACCCCGAGTCGGCCCGTCGGCGGGTCGCGGCAGTGCGGGCCGTGGTCCCGGAGCACGTGCAGGTGGGGATCTCGGGCGACCACGCCGCGCTCGCCGGCCTGCAGGCCGGCTGCGAGATCTGGTGCTCGGTGATCGGCGGGACGCTGCCCGATCCGGCGCTGGCGATCACCCGCGCCGCGCAGGGCGGCCGCTGGGCCGAGGCGCGGGCCGCCGCCGAGAGGCTGGCCCCGGTGTGGGAGCTCTTCGCCGCCTGCGGCGGCAGTCTGCGCGGCACGGTCGCGCTCGCCGAGCAGCTGTCCCTGGTGCCGCCGGGCAGCCTGCCGGCGCCGCTGCAGGGTCCGGACGCTGTCGCGCGGCGCCGGGCCGCGGCGGTCGTCGACGCCTGCGGACTGGGCGAGGAGAGGTCCCGATGAGGGCCGACGACGCCGAACCCGGAGTGATCGACCTCAGCCGACCGATCCGTTCGGGGATGATGGTCTACCCGGGCGACCCGGAGGTGACCCGGACGCCGGCGCTGACGCTGGCCGAGGACGGCGTCGCCGTCGAACGGCTGGCCTGCGGCTCGCACACCGGCACGCATGTCGACGCCCCGCGCCACAGCATCGCCGGAGGGCGCACCACCTCGGAGATCACCCTGGAGGAGCTGATCGGGCCGGCGCTGGTGCTGCCGCTCGACGCCGCGCCCGCCGAGCTGATCCCCGCTGAGCGGGTCGAGCGTGCGCTCGCCGACCTGCTCGCACCCGGCGAGCCGCTGCCGCCTCGGGTGCTGCTGGCCGTCGGCTGGGACCGGCACGCCGGCACCGAGATCGCGCTGCGGCATCCGGCGCTGGGCGTCGAGGCCGTCGAGCTGCTCTGGTCCCGCGGGATGCGCGTGCTCGGGACTGATGCGCTGAGCCCGGATGCCACCGCGGGCGAGGCGGCCGGGGCGTTCCCGGTGCACGAGCTCGTCCTCGGTCGCGACGGGCTGATCGTGGAGAACCTCTGCCGGCTGCGCGAGCTGTCCCCGGGGATCCACCCGGTCGGGATCTTCCCGCTGCCGCTGGCCGAGGCCGACGGCGCGCCGGTGCGGGCCGTGGCCTGGCCGCGCTCGGGCCGCCGGAGCTTCTGAAAGTCCCGGCGGCCCGAGCGTCGTCGTCTCCCCGCCCTCAGTAGAGGATGTGGGCGCAGATCACGATCACCGGCAGGGTGATCACTGTGCGCTCGAGGAAGACCATCACCAGGTGGCGGAGCTTCACCGGCAGGCTGGAGGCCAGCAGCATGCCGCCGACCTCGGACATGTAGATCAGCTGGGTGATCGACAGGCAGCCGATGATGAATCGGGTCATCTCCGAGGTGATGTCCATGGCGATCACCGAGGGCAGCAGCATGTCGGTGAAGCCGATGAGCATCGTCTCCGAGGCGGCCTTGGCCTCGGGCACCTGCATCGCCTCCAGCACCGGCACGAAGGGGGTTCCCAGCCAGGTGAACACCGGAGTGTGCTCGGCGACGACGACGGCGAGCGTGCCGACCGCCATGATCACCGGCAGCACGCCGATCCACATCTCCAGCACGTTGGTCAGGCCGCGCTTGACCGTCTCGCCGGGCAGCGCGATCGAGGCCCGGTCCAGCGCGCCCTGCCAGGCGCGCCGCAGCAGCGGGCCCTGCTCCTCGGCGTCCTCCTGGGCGCGGCGCGGCGTGCCGTCGATGTAGACGTCCGGGAACCGGGACAGCGGCGGGATCCGCGGCATGATCATCGCCGCCACCAGCCCGGCGACCACGATGGTGCCGTAGAAGCCCAGGAACATGTGCTCCAGACCCAGGTAGCCCATGACCACGATGGTGAAGGTCAGCGAGACCACGTTGAACGTGGTGCCCAGCACCGCGGCTTCGCGCCGGGTGTAGTAGCCGTGCTCGTACTGCTGGCTGGTCATCAGCACGCCGATGATCGCGTCGCCGAACCAGGAGGCCAGGCTGTCGATGGAGGAGCGGCCGGGCACGGTGAACAGCGGACGCATGATCTTGTTCATCAGCGCGCCGGCGAACTCGATGAGTCCGAAGTTCAGCAGCAGCGGCAGCAGCAGCCCCGCGAAGAAGAACACCGTGACCAGCAGGGCGGCGAGGTCGAAGATCACCTGGCCGGTGTTCTCGCCCCAGAGCCACTGCGGGCCGATCTGCCAGAGCGTCATCGCGCCGACGATCAGGCCGACGACGCGGATGACCAGCCAGGAGACGGTGCTGCGGAACAGCGTGCGCAGCGTGGCCGAGCGCTCCATGAACGCCGGGGCGAAGAGCAGATGGACGGCGGTGCCCGCCGCCGAGACGGCCATCAGTCCGACCATCAGATACGGCATGATGCCGCTCAGCAGGGAGCCGGCGGTGTCGGCCAGGATGGCCACCGGGATGGTGATCGACCCGTCGGGGGAGGGGACCGGCACCATGAACAGCGCGACGCCGATCAGCGAGGGGATGAGGAAGCGCGGGACGGCCCGCGCGGTGCGTGTGGTCGCCATGGCCATCAGCCCTCGGCCCGGCGCTCGGCGGTCCGGCCCATCGCCGAGACGAGCTCGTAGACCAGGTGGCTGGCGGCGACGCCGGTGATCTGGGCGTGGTCGTAGGCCGGGGAGACCTCGACGACGTCGGCGCCGACGATGTTCAGATCCGTCAGCGAGCGGATGATGCGCAGCATCTCGCGGCTGGTGAGCCCGCCGGCCTCCGGGGTGCCGGTGCCCGGAGCGTGGGCCGGGTCCATGACGTCGACGTCGATGGAGAGGTAGACCGGCTTGTCGCCGAGGCGCTCGCGCAGCCGGGCGACGGCGGCCGGCACCCCGTGCTTCTCGATGAACTCGCTGGAGGTGATCTCGAAGCCGAGCTTCGCGTCGTCGTCGAGATCGCCCTTGCCGTAGAGCGGGCCGCGGGTGCCCAGGTGCGCGCTGGCGGTCAGGTCGATGAACCCGTCCTCGGAGGCGCGGCGGAACGGGGTGCCGTGGGTGACCGGGGCGCCGAAGTAGGTGTCCCAGGTGTCCAGATGCGCATCGGCGTGCAGCACCGCGATCGGGCCGTGCTTCTCGGCCATGGTGCGCAGCAGCGGGTAGGCGATGGTGTGATCGCCGCCGATTGTCACCAGCTTCCCGGCTCGCTCGAGCAGCTCGCGGGAGCCGGCGGCCACCGCCTCGATCGCCTCGTCGAGGTCGAAGGGGTTGGCGATGAGGTCGCCGGCGTCGGCGACCTGCTGCACGGCGAAGGGCGAGACGTCCTGGGCGGGGTTGTACGGGCGCAGCAGCCGGGAGGCGTCGCGGACGTGGGACGGTCCGAAGCGTGCGCCCGGACGGTAGCTGACGCCGGAGTCGAAGGGCACGCCGACGACGGCGACGTCGGCGCGGCCGACGTCGTCCAGGCCCGGCAGCAGGGCGAAGTTGGCGTGGCCGGCGTAGCGCGGAGTGGCCGAGCTGTCGCGCGGGCCGACGGGGGAGGGGGTCTGCTCAGTCATGATGTCCTTTCGGCGCCGCAGGGAGGCGGCGGTGCGGAGGCAACGGTGCAGAGGCGGCAGGGTGGTGGGGAGCCGCCGTCGGGTTCAGTCCAGGGCGATGGGCTTCAGCGCGTCCCACTGGTCGCCGGGCCCGGGGTTCGACGCCGACGTCGCCCCGCCCAGGTGGTCCATCACGCCCCAGACGGCGTTCAGCGCGGTGGTGACCGCGCCGTCGGCCCATCCGGCGGTGAACGAGATGTCGTCGCCGGCCAGGAAGATCCCGCGCTGATGCTCGGGCAGGTCGCGCTGGACGAAGTGGTTGAACAGCCGCTCCTGGTACCGGTAGTGGCCGGGCAGGTTGTTCTTGAAGGCGCCCATGAAGTTCGGGTCCGCCTCCCAGGAGACGGTGATCGGCCGGCCGATGATGTGCCGGCCGATGTCCACGTGCGGGTAGATCTTGTGCAGCGAGTGCAGCATCAGCCGGGTGCGCTCGTCGGCGTCCAGCGGCAGCCACTTCAGCGCGTCGTCGTTCCAGGTGTAGGAGAGCAGGATCGCCGCGGGCTTGTCCGGGCCCTCGTCCAGCAGGTAGGTGGCCCGCGGCAGCCGGTCGGTGAGCGTCATCGACATCGCGTCGCGGCCGGTCTGCGGGTCGGTGTCGCGCCAGAAGGGGCGGTCGACCATCACGAAGGTCTTCGAGGAGAGCATGTAGTGGCTCTTCTCGACGGCGTTCCACATCCGCGGGGAGAACAGCTCCTCGTCGGTGTCGATGCGCGTGGAGAGCAGCCAGGACTGGCAGGTGACCACCGCGGCGGCGTACTCGACGGTGCGGCCCCATTTCTCGGTGATGGTCACCCCGCCCTCGATGCCGCGGTGGATGCCGGTGACCGCCCCGCGCGGGGCGCCGCGGTGCAGCGACTCCAGCGAGGTGCCCGCCGGCCAGTGGACGATGTCCTCGGGGGCATGGCGCCACAGCGACTCGGGCAGGCGCTGGGCGCCGCCGACGATGCCGTGGTGGTCGTCGTCGGCGTCGGTGAAGACCACGCGCAGCACCTCGAGCACCGAGTTGGGGAAGTCGGTGTCCCAGCCGCCGGAGCCGAAGCCGACCTGGCCGAAGGTCTCGATGTGCTTCCAGCTCAGCTTCCGGAAGGCCTCCGAGCCGGAGATGAAGCCGTAGAAGGACTCGTCGTCGAAGCGGGCGACCAGCTCGTTCCACAGCCGCTTGAGCTCGGCGGCGTCGCGCCGGCGGATGGCGTCCTGGACGGCGTCGATCTCCGCCTCGTCGCGCAGCGCCTGCTTCCAGGCCTCGGCGACCTCGCGGTAGAAGGCCGGCAGCTGGCCCTCGGTCTCGGCGTAGGTGGGCTCGGCCTCGTCGGCCAGGTCGATCACCGTCGACGGCGTCGCCGGCGACAGCGGGTTCGGGAACTCGCGGGTCTCCAGCCCCAGCAGGTCGACGTAGTGGTAGAAGGCCCGGCCGGTGCTCGGGAAGCGCATGCCGCCGAGGTCGACCACGCAGTCCGGGGCGCCGTCGAAGGCCTGCGACTTCAGCCGGCCGCCGATCTCGCCGGCCTCGTGGATCACCGGCTTCAGGCCCATCTTCATCAGCTCGTAGGCGGCGACGATGCCGGCCAGGCCGGCGCCGACGACGGCGACCTCGGTGCCGCGGACCTCCTCGGGCACGCGGCCCAGGCCCTCGGCGGAGTCCAGGAAGTGGTCGTAGCTGAAGGGGAAGTCCGGGCTGAACATGGTCAGCGGCGGCGTCGCGCCGGCGGCGGCGTGGTCCGGGGCGGTCTCGGTCATGGCGTCCTCATCCTTCGGGCGATCGGGGGCGGCAGGAGGGGCTGCGGTGCGGACGGGCGGGGCGCTCCTGCGCGGCGGCGTCAGGAGACGAATGTACTGAGGCGCACCTCACACAGCAATGAGAGATCATCAGCAGGAGTCATCATATGCTTGCAGATCTGCAGGCCTTCATCGCTCACCGTTCACCGAACAGTCGTGACGAACGCCTCACGCATGATTTGTGTCATGATCGAGGCGGAACTGCGCTGAATTCGGCGGATCCGGCGCACAGAGGGAGGGCCAGGGCATGTCGACCATCGACGACGAGCTCATCGCCGCGCTGCAGGACGACGGCCGCGCCAGCTACAGCGCGCTGGCGACCCGCCTCGGCGTCCCGCGCGGGACCGTCTCCGAGCGACTGAAGGCCCTGACCGAGTCCGGCCGGGTGCGCATCGTCGCCGCCGCCGACCCGGCGTTCCTCGGCGAGACCTGCTCGGCGCACGTCTCGATCGCCGGCCGCGGCGAGCTGAGCGAGGTCATCGAGCATCTGCGCGGCCGCGACGACATCCCGCTGGTCTCGGCGATCTCCGGGGCCCAGGACCTGGTGGTGGAGGTGCGCGCCGCCGACCAGGACGCGCTCTTCGACGTGCTCGCCTGGATCCGGAGCTTCGAGCAGGTCGCCCGGATCTCCACAGTGCTCTACAACGACATCCTGCGCGGATCCTTCGTCTCCGACTACGGCGGCGGCGGGCGCATCGACGCCATCGACAGCGAGCTGGTGGAGCTGCTGCGCCATGACGGCCGGATGAGCTATCGCGATCTCGCCGCCCGCGTGCGGCTCTCGCCGACGGCGGTGCGGGCGCGGGTGCGACGGATGGTCGACGGGCGGATCCTGCGGATCAGCGCAGTGGTCACGCATACCGCCCGGGCCGGACGCACCAAAGTCGGGGTCGGCCTGCACCTCGGCGCCGACGACCAGGCGGTGATCGACCAGCTCATGGGCTGGCCCGAGGCGGAGTTCGCCGCGCTGACCATCGGCGCCTTCGACCTCATCGCCACGCTCAGCTCCGGAGTGCCGGGAGAGGTCTTCGCCCGGCTGGACGAGCTCAAGGGGCTCGCCGGCGTCGCCGGGATGGAGACCTGGTTCCACCTGCAGACGCTGAAGGAGGACTACTCGCGGGCGATCTGAGCATCCAGGCCGCGCCCCGGGCATCGAGTGGGCGATGTGTCGAGGTTTCGGGGCTCTTCACCGGGCGGAACCTCGACACATCGCCCACTCGATGGAGGGCAGGGGGCTCAGAGGCGCAGGTGCACCACAGTGGGCCCGTCGGCGGCCAGCTCTTCGGAGACCACGGCGCTCAGCCGGTCCTCCCAGCCTTCCGCTGAAACGTCGACGGCGGCTCCGCGGGCCCCCATCGCACAGCCCAGGGCCGCGAAGTCGGGGCTGCTCAGCCGCACGCCCGTCGGCTCGACGCCGATCTGGCGCATCTGGGCCTCGATCTCGCCGTAGCCGCCGTTGTCGGCGATGATGATCACCACCGGCAGGCCCTGCTCGACTGCGGTGGCGACCTCCTGGACGGTGAACATCGCCGCGCCGTCGCCGACGAGGGCGACCACCGGTCGGTCCGGGACCCCGATCTGCGCGCCGATGGCCGCGGGGATCCCGTAGCCGAGTGTGGCGTGACCGGGCATGTACAGCAGCTGGTCCTCCCTGCGGGCGCGCAGGGCGTGGATGGTGCCGTCGTAGGTCACCTGGGAGGAGTCGCCGGCGACGATCACGTCGTCGCCGGCGGCCTGCTGGACCACTGTGGTGATCCTCGGCAGCGTCGCGGTGCGGTCGAACTCCTCGTCGACCTCGCCCCGCAGCGTCGCGGCACGCCGGCGGCCGGGCGTCGTCCGGGCAGAGGTCGTCGGGTCCTCGGCGTCGCCCGTCGTTCCGGGCCCCTCCCGGCGAGGGGGCAGCTCGGCGACCAGCGCGCGCAGTCCGGCACCGGCGTCGGCGGCGAGGACGACGTCGCCGGGCAGGTTCTTGTGCAGCTGAGCCGGATCGACATCGAGCCGGATCACCGTCTGGGGGTCGTCGTCCGCGGACTCGGACGCACGGCTCGGGGCTGATCCGTAGGCCGCGCCGATCGTCCCGCCCCACAGGTCTGAATCGCCGAGCTCGGAGCCGACCACCATCAGCACGTCGGCGGACCGGGAGGCTCGTTGGACGGCGGCCCGGCGCACGTCCGCGCGGAGGCTCAGCGGATGGTCCTCGGCGAGCACTCCCTTGCCGTTGGCCGTGGTGACCACCGGGGCATCGATCCGCTCGGCCAGGGCCTGCAGCGCGGGGCCCGCGCCGCGGGCGCCGCCGCCGGCGACGATCAGCGGTTCCTGCGCCGCGGCCAGGCGGGCGGCGGCGGTGCGCACCGGCTCGTCGGAGGCGTCGGGCCGCAGCTCGGCGGGTCCGCCGAGCCGCAGTCCTGGCAGTCGGCCCGACCAGGGGCCTTCGAGCACGTCGAGCGGGACCTCCAGGTGCACCGGGCGCGGGCGGCGGCGGGCGAAGCCGTCGAAGGCCTCGGCGACGGCGTCGACGGCCTCCTCGGCCGTGGTCACCCGACGGGAGGAGCCCATGAGCCGGTCCGCGGCGCCGGAGGCGTCCTTGGTCTCGTGGAGCCGGCCGAGGTCCATGCCCTCGGTGCCGACAGGCATGCCGGGGGAGACGACCAGCAAAGGCCGGGACTCCGCGTGGGCGGTGGCCGCGGCGGTCAGGACGTTGGTCAGCGCCGGACCGGTGGTGGTGAGGACCACCCCCGGGCGGCCGGTGACCAGATGGTGGCCGTCGGCGGCGTATCCGGCGCCCTGCTCGTGCCGTGGCGTGACCGCCCGGACGTCCAGCGTCGGCAGATGTCGGTAGATCTCCAGATTATGAGTGCCGGGGATGCCGAAGACCACGTCGGTGCCGTGGGCGGCCAGCGCGGCGACGACGGCCAGTCCACCGGTGCGCTCTGCGGCGGGGATATCACGCACTACGCGGCGGACGCGCTCCTCGGTGGTGTGCTCAAGCGTCATCGCGGGCCCCCTCCGTGGTCTCCGAGTCTGTTGCGTCCTCCTGGCCCATCGTGCCCTGCGGCTTCGGCGAGTCCGGCGAGGGTGTCGCGTCCTCGTCGACCAGCTGCGGGGCGCCCACCACGCAGGCGACGTTCAGCGCGGCGAAGACGACGAAGAGGACCACGACCGACCAGATCGTGCCGGTCTGACCGTACAAGAAGCTGGCGGTGACCGGGGCCAGGCCGCCGTAGACCGCCGCGCCGACGCCGTAGGTCAGCGAGACGCTGGTGTAGCGCGCCTGCGGAACGAACAGCTGGGAGAGGAACGTCGCCGTCGGCGCATAGGTCATCGACATCGCCACGCGGACCACGGCGACCAGCACGAAGATCATCACGTGGCTGCCGGACCCGAAGACCAGGAACAGCGGAGCGATGAGCACTCCGGAGCTGACCACGCCGATGCCGATCGTCAGGCGGCGGCCGATGGTGTCGCCCAGTGCGGCGACCGGCAGAGTGACCAGCAGCTCGACGAAGGAGGCCAGGGTCATCGCGTTGAGGATGATGTGGGTGGGGACGCCGACCTCCGGCCCGGTGGCGTACGCCTGGGCGAAGGTGGTGGTCAGGTAGTAGCCGCCGGTGGCCACTGGCAGGGCGCCGAGACCCAGCAGCATCGCGATCCAGTTGCGCCGCACCGCGAAGAGCACCGGCACGCCGTCCTTGGACTTTCTGCCGGATCCTTCCGAGGCGTCGGCCTCGGCGACGCGCTTCTCGAAGACCGGGGACTCCTCGACCTTCCAGCGTACCCAGAAGCCGACGGCGACGAGCACGATCGAGACCAGGAAGGGGATGCGCCAGCCGCCGTCGCGCAGGAAGTCGTCGCCGCCCAGCGAGATCAGGCTGAAGATGCCGGTGGCCAGCATCGCGCCGGCCGGATTGCCCAGCTGCGGGAAGCCGCCGTAGAAGGTCTTCCACTTCTTCGGGGCGTGCTCCACCGACATGAGCACCGCGCCGCCCCATTCGCCGCCGACGGCGATGCCCTGCAGCGCGCGCAGCAGCACCAGCAGCAGCGCGGCCCACGTGCCGATCTGCGCGTAGGTGGGCAGCAGGCCGACCAGAAAGGTCGACCCGCCCATCAGCACCAGGGTCATGACCAGTGCCGGCCGGCGCCCGAAGGTGTCGCCGATGTGGCCGAAGATCACCCCGCCCAACGGACGGAGGAAGAAGCCGACGGCGTAGGTCGCGAAGGCTGCGAGGATGCCGACCCAGCGGTCGCTCTCCGGGAAGAAGACCTCCCCGAAGACCAGTGCCGCGGCGGTGGCGTAGACGTAGAAGTCGAACCACTCGATCGTGGTGCCCACGAAGGCCGCCAGGCCGGCCTGGCGAGCCTTCTTCGGCAGGAACTGCGGCTCCGGCGGGGTCGGAGCGGGGGAGCGGTGCGAGGTGTTCATCGAGGGGCCTCCCAGGCGAGGCGTCCGTCGACCCAGGTCTGGCGGACGGTCAGGGCGGGCAGGGTGTCGGGGGATAGGGACAGCGGGTCGTCGTCCAGGACGACGAAGTCGGCCCGGGTGCCGGGGGCGAGCGACCCGAGGTCGTGCTCCCGGCCCAGGGCCCGGGCGGCGTCGACTGTGTGGGCCTGCAGGGCCCGGTCGACGCCGACGGTCAGCTCCGCGGAGCCGTGCACGGCTCCGCTGCGGGTGCGGCGGGTGGCCGCGGTGCCGACGGCCGCCAGGGCGTGCGGATCCGCCACCGGCGCGTCCGAGCTCAGCGCGAAGCGGATCCCGGCGGCGTCGAACTCGCCCAGCGGATTGAACCGCGCGGCGGTCTCGCCGACGGTCGTCAACAGCCCGTCGCCCCAGTTGTGGTAATGCTGCGGCTGGTTGACCGGGATGATCCCCAAGTCGGCGATCTCGGCGACCTGGGCGGCCGAGGGCAGGCCGCAGTGCTCGATGCGATGCCGGGCATCCTTCCTGGGGGCCGTGCGCTGTGCCGCGCGGACAGCGTCGAGGACCATGCCCACCGCCGTCGGCGACTGGGCGTGCGTGGCGGTCTGCAGTCCGACGGAGTGGGCGCGACGCACCAGCTCGGCGTACTCCTCGGGCGGGTGATAGAGCATGCCGCGACGGCAGGGGTCGTCCCGATAGCCTTCCGGGAAGTAGGCCGTGGAGCCGCCGAGGGTGCCGTCGGCGTAGAGCTTGACCCCGGCGAACCAGAGCCGGGCGTTGCCGAAAGCGCCGTGCAGTCCGAGATCCACGGCGGCGTCGAGCAGGTGGGAGAGTGCGTAGAGGCCCACGCGGGTGCGCAGTCGGCCTTCGGCGGCCGCACGCAGATAGGTGTCGAACTCGCGGCGCGAGACCTGGGCGTCGCCGATCGTCGTCACTCCGTGGGAGAGGAACTCCTGCTGGGAGGCGTCGAGCTGTTCCAGGTGTTCGGCGGGAGAGTCTCCCAGATGGAAGTTGGGGCCGTGGCTGCCGATCTTGACGCCGTCGAGGCCGGTGAGCACATTGCAGGCCGAGTCGGAGACCTCTCCGGTCAGCCGGCCGTCGCCGTCGCGGAAGAACTCCCCGCCGGGAGGGTCGGGGGTGGACTCGTCGACGCCGCAGGAGGTCAGGGTCCGGCTGTTGACCACGCCGCCGTGCCCGGAGGCGTTCATCAGGTAGACCGGGCGGTCGTCGGCGACCCGGTCCAGCTCGTCGCGGGTGGGGTGGCGGCCCTCGGCGAGGTTCGTCTGCTCGTAGCCGTAGCCGCGGACCGGCGTGTCGGCGGGCAGTCGGGCCGCTGCGGCGCGCAGCAGCTCGACGATCTCCGGGATGGAGCCGGCGCGCTCGGGGCTGCAGTCGACCCAGCTCATCATCTGTCCGTGCATCAGCGGATGCGCGTGCGGGTCGATGAAGCCCGGCGCGACGACGGCGTCGCCGAGGTCGACGTGGTGCGGGCGCTGGTCGGTCCGGCACAGTCGCCGCGCCTCGGCGTGCGCGGCCGCAGTCTCGCCGATCCAGGCGATGCGGCCGCCGAGCAGCACCATCGCCTCGGCCTCCGGCCGGGCGTCGGTCATCGTGCGGATCCGGCGGGCCGTGACGAGCGTGGGCGCGTCCTCGGTCGGCGGGGTGCTGTGCTCCCCGGTGAACAGTCGGCGCACCGGCGTCCTCCTCGACGATCCTCGGGTGATGTGGCGGGTGCCACATCGATGGGGTCAGAATGTACGGCTGCCGCTGTGCCCCGGGCAATGGGCGGGACGGCAGGAGAAGGAGCGTTCAGGTCCCGATCTGCACGCATACTGTGCAGAGTGTCACTCGTATCCTCGATTAGAGTGGCTTGATCTGCGAAAGTGCACGGACACGGATGCAACCTCGCCGAATCCGGCGGATCGCCGAGGGCGGGGGGAGGAGGCTCCATGGTCGACGTCGACGACGCGCTCATCCGGGCGCTGCAGCAGGACGGGCGGCGCAGCTACAGCGGACTCGCGCGCGACCTCGGGCTCTCCCGGAACCAGGTCTCCGCCCGTGTCCGCGCGATGGTCGCCCAGGGGCGCATCCGGATCGTCGCGGCGGCCGACCCGGGGCTGCTCGGCGAACGGGTCATGGCGCACGTCGCTGTCGTCGGGGCCGGACCGTCGTCGGCCGTGGTGGAGGCCCTCTGCGCCCGGGACGATGTGCCGCTCGTGTCGGCGGTCACCGGCGGCCACGACCTCATCGCCGAGATCCGTACCTCCGACCTGGGCTCTCTGCAGGAGGCGCTGGACTGGCTGCGCCGATTCCCCGAGGTCGCCGCGTTGGACGTGGCGCTCTACGTCGAGGTGAGCTCCGGGGTCTTCATCACCGAGCACTCCGCGGCGCGGGGGATCGACGAGGTCGATGTGCGGCTCATCGAGCAGCTGCGTCACGACGGGCGGGCCAGCTGCCGGCATCTGGCGCGCACGGTGATGCTCTCGGAGTCGGCGGTGCGCGGCCGGCTCGAGCGGCTCACCTCCTCCGGGGTGGTCCGGATCGGCGCGGTGGTCGCCCACGACGCGGAGAGCCGGAGGACCAAGATCGGTCTGGGCATCACGCTCTGCGGCGACGGGGAACCGGTGGTCGCAGCGCTGCGGCAGTGCCCCGAGCTGGAGTTCGCGGCTCGGACCGTCGGACGCTTCGATCTGGTCGCGACGTTGAACTCCGCCGAGGCCGCGACCCTCGTCTCCCGGATCGAGGAGCTCACGGCGCTCCCGCAGGTGGCCCGGATGGAGACCTGGCACCACCTGCAGACCTGGAAGGAGGACTATGCCCTCTCGCTGAGCCGGGAGCGAGCGCTCCGCGGGTGACCGGTGGGCGTCCGCATCGTCTCGAGCGAGGCCCCCGACGACGTCTGCCCTTCGGCGCCCAAGCTCCAGGCGCGCAGGGCCAGGTGCACGTCCAGGCTCCGCGGCGCGCGGTCCCAGCCGTCCCCGAGCACCCGGCGGATCGTCTGCAGCCGCTGTTTGACGGTGCTGCGGTGGACGAAAAGCGCCTCGGCGGTGCGATCGATGCGCCGGTCGGTCTCGAAGAAGGTCGCCGCCGTGCGGGTCAGTTCCGTGCCCCGGGCGGCGTCCTGGGCGGTGAGAGGGGCGATCGGGTCCGTCAGCTCGACAGGGTCCCTGTCGTGGGCTGCGGCCTGCTCGGCGGCGTGGACGACGGCGCCGACGAGACCGACGTCGGCGGCGTCCAGCAGGCCCTGCCGGTCGCCCAGGCGCATCGCCGCCACGGCCATCCGTGCCGTCCGGTGATGGCGGCGCAGCCGACGCAGGGAGTCCATCGGGCCGCTCGTCGCCCCGCGCACGGCCAGTCCTGCCGTCCGCAACGCGGCGTCGGCCGCCCGCGGCCAGTCCGGGTCGGTGTAGACCACACACAGGTCTTCGCCCCGCGGGGCGGTCAGTCGAGTGCCCGGCATACCGCGGAGCAGTCGCCGCACCGGGGCCTCCAGCTCCTGGCTGCAGGACACGACGGCGACCCAGGCGCGATCGTGCGCGGAGAGCTGCCAGCGGCGCAGCCGCTGGTCCAGGCGATGGTCTGAGATCATCCGGTCGGCGAGCAGGTCCTCGACCACGTCCAGCTGCTGGCGGTCCTGGGCATCCTCCTCGGCGCGGATGAACTGCAGGGTCAGGGCCATATGGGCTGCCGCATGCTCGAGCAGCTGCCGGGGCGCCGCGTCTGCGGCGCCCTCGACCACGAGGAACCCCATGAGGGAGTCTCCGGCGGTCACCGGCGCCGCCGTGACGGATCCGCGCGCGCCATCGAGAACCACGGGGTGCTCGCCCGCGGAGACCTCACCGCGCAGCGCGGCGGGCGACGCTGCGGCGCCCTCGAGCAGCGTGCCGCTCTCCGGCGGGGTGACGGCGACCTGCTCGCCGGTCTCGGAGAGCAGCGCGGCCGGCCGGCCCAGCGTGTCGGCCGTCAGCTCGAGCACTCCGTCCTCCGTGGGGGAGCGCAGGATCTCGTGCAGCAGTCCGGCGTCGAACTCCATCACCTGGGTCTGGGAGGTCAGCTCCTCCTGGCTGCGTTCGTGTTCGCGGCTGAGCTGCTCGGCGTCAAACAGGGCCCGGGAGTAGCGCTCGGCGTTGTCCAGCGCGACGGCGGCATGCTTGCCGAGCGAGTCGACGATGTCGACCTCCTCAGGGCTGAACACGCGCCGGCCGCGTTCGGCGACCATCAGGGCCCCGATCACCTGGCCGCCCACCAGCAGCGGAACCCCCATGATCGTCTGCACGCCTTCGGCGGCGACGATGGCGTCGATGCTCTCAAGGTGGGGAATGGAGTCGTCGTGGAGGTAGGCGGTGGTCTGATAAGGCGCGACGCCGGTGGCCACGCGCCCGAGGATGCCGTAGCCGACGGGCATCCGGAGCGTGCGGTAGGCGGTGGTCGCGACGCCGTCCGACTGCCGGATGTAGGTCTCGCCCGAGGGGTGGTCGTTGAGACTGATGTAGGCCATCTCGGCGCGCAGAAGGTGGCGCGTCCGTCGCACGATCGACTGCAGCACGGACTCGACGTCCTGCAGGCTCGACAGCTCGGCGGCAGTGTCCAGCAGTGCACGCAGCAGCGCTTCGCGCTCCGAGCCGGAGGTATCCATCATTGACACATTCTAGAAGGTTTCATGCCCATAGTGGCTGTAGCAGTGCCGGCGCAGTCCTGATGGGATCTGAGGGACCCGTTCGTGGTCGGGGTCACAACCTCGGGGCGACCCGCGATCAGGCCCGACACGCGATCCGCCACATCAGTGAGGAGCACACCCCGGTGAAGATCAGAGGAGCCGTCCTCGAGGAGATCGGCCGCCCCCGCCCCTACGCCCGGACCACCCCGCTGACCGTGGGGGAGCTGACCCTCGAGGAGCCCGGCCCGGACGAGATCCGCGTGCGTATGGAGGCCGCCGGCGTCTGCCACTCGGATCTCTCGGTGGTCAACGGTCATCGTGAGCGTCCCGTTCCGATGCTGCTGGGCCACGAGGCCGCCGGGATCGTCGAGGCCGTCGGCTCCGCCGTCGACGACCTCGCCGTCGGGCGGCGTGTGGTCATGACCTTCCTGCCGCGTTGCGAGGACTGCGCCGGCTGCGCCGCCGATGGACGGCTGCCGTGCCGGCGCGGTTCAGCCGCCAACGAGGCGGGGGAGTTGCTGCACGGCGGACGCCGGCTGCGCCGCGAGGCCGCCGACGTCCACCACCATCTGGGCGTATCCGGATTCGCGACCCACGCCGTCGTGGACCGCGCCAGCGCGGTGCCCGTCGGCGACGACGTGCCGCCCCATGTTGCCGCTGTGCTCGGCTGCGCGGTGCTCACCGGCGGCGGGGCGCTGCTCAACGCGGCCCGGCCCGGCGCCGCGGACTCGGTGATGATCGTCGGTCTCGGCGGGGTCGGCATGGCCGCGCTCGTGACGGCTCAGGCCGAGGGCGTGGACGATCTGATCGCGGTGGACATGGCCGAGGACAAGCTGGACATGGCCCGCGAGCTCGGAGTTGGCCGCACGTTGACGCCTCAGCAGGTCGCCGAGCAGGGGATCACCGCCGACCACGTGATCGAGTGCGCGGGCAGTCCGCGCGCCTTCGAGACCGCCTTCGAGGCCACCGCCCCCGGCGGACGCACTGTGACTGCGGGCCTCCCCGCCCCGACGGCGACGTCGACCGTCTCTCCGCTGCGCATCACCGCGGAGGCGCGGACCATCGTCGGCTCCTACCTCGGCTCCTCGGTGCCGGCCCGCGACATCCCCCGGTACGAGGACCTCTGGCGCGACGGCCGGCTCCCCGTGGAGAAGCTCATCACCGGGCGGATCCGCCTGGAGGACGTCAATCAGGCTATGGACGATCTCGAGGACGGGCGGGCCGTGCGGCAGATCATCGACTTCGACCCCCCGACCGACCGACAGGACCGATGACCATGGACCAGACTCTCGAGAACACCGGCGACTCTCCGGAGGAGCGCGGCGACCTCTCCGCGACCTCGCCCCATTGGAAGGCCGGGCCCTTCCGGGTGCGTCTGCCCTTCGTCCACTACCGTCTCGAATGGCCTGACTACACCCAGGGCCTGCTGATGTGCGCCGTGGACCTCGCCGCCATCCCGATGATGGTGGACCTGCTCGGGATGCCGTTCGAAGTCGCACTCGCAGTGGTCCTGCTCAATGGGATCCTCTACCTGACCCACCATCTGCTCGGCGATCCGGTGGTCCCCGGATGGATCACGCCGGCCATTCCTCTGGTCATCGCCTACTGCGAGACCTTCCCCGAGGGGCCCGAACGGGTCCATGCGCTGATCTCCTTCCAGATCCTGCTCGGAGTGTTCTCCGTGCTGCTCGGCGTCACGGGTCTGGCCCGTCGGGTGGTCGGCGCCATCCCGCCGGCGATCAAGGCCGGCGTGCTGATGGGCGCGGGCATCGCCGCCGTGCAGACCGTCTTCGGCGAGGGTGGCGAATTCGAGACCTTCCCGGTCACCATCAGTATCGCCATCGGACTGGCGTTCTTCCTGATGTTCTCGCGTCACTTCAGCTCCTGGCGGGAGCGCAGCCGGTTCGCCGCCCAGATCGGCAAGCTCGGCGTGCTGCCGGCGATCCTGCTGGCGGTGGTCGTGGCGCCGCTGGCCGGCGAGGCGGAATGGTCGGAGGTCGAGTGGGGACTCATCCAGCCGGACTTCGTCACGCTCTGGACCGACTACACGATCTTCGGCCTGGGCCTGCCGCCGGCGTCGATGTTCCTCACCGCCGTGCCGACGGTGCTGGCCGCCTACATCGTGGTCTTCGGCGACACTCTGCAGGCGAATTCCGTGCTCAAGCAGGCGGACCGTGTCCGCGAGGACGAGGACGTGACCTACGACCCCGACCGGTCGCACCTGATCTTCGGCGGACGCAATGCCCTGATGGGCGTGATCGGCCCCGACGTCGCGATGTGCGGCCCGTCCTGGTCGGCGATGCTCGTCGTCATCACCGAGCGATTCAAGGAGGGGCGCCGCGCGATGGGGTCGCTCTTCGGCGGCGCCGGCTCCTTCCGCTGGGGCACGAACACCGGTCTGGTGCTCATGCCGATCGTCACCCTGGTCAAGCCGGTGCTCGGTGTCGCGCTGGCGCTGACCCTGCTGATCCAGGCCTATGTGAGCGTGCGCATCGGCATCATGGAGGCGCGCAGTCAGCGCGACCTGGGCATCGCGGGCGTGACCGCCGGCGCCCTGGCGCTGCTCGGCGCCGCCTGGGGTCTGGGCGTGGGGGTCCTGATGTGCCTCGTGATATACGGGCGCGACTTCTTCCGCGGAGAGGACGACGGCACCTTCGCCGAGTCCCCGGAGTGAGCCGCAAGGCCCGGGCATCGAGTGGGCGATGTGTCGAGGTTTCCGGGCTTATCGCCGGGCAGAACCTCGACACAACGCCCACTCGATGGAGGATGGAGGTCGACACCTCGCCCGAGCCGATGGAGGGACCTGCCATGCCGACTGAGACGACCGACGCCGCGGCCGAGACCACGGACATCATCCTGGACTGCGACCCCGGCCACGACGACGTCGTCGCGCTGCTGCTGGCGCTGGGCAGCCCGCGGATCCGCGTGCTGGCGGTGACCACCGTCGCCGGCAACCAGACGCTGGAGAAGGTCACCGCCAACGCGCTGGGCACCCTGGCGCTCGCCGGCGCCGAGGACGTCGCCGTCCACGCCGGCTGCGACCGGCCGCTGGCCCGCGAGCTGCGCGTCGCCGCCGACATCCACGGCGAGTCCGGGATCGACGGCGTGACGCTGCCGGCGCCGACCCGCGAGCCGCGGGAGGAGCACGCCGTCGACCGGATCATCGCCGAGGTGATGGACCGGCCGGCCGGGACGGTGACGCTGGTGCCCACCGGTCCGCTGACGAACATCGCCGCCGCCGTGCGCCGCGAGCCGCGGCTCGTCGAGCGGGTGCGCGAGGTGGTGCTCATGGGCGGGGCCTGCCGCGGCGGCAACGTGACCCCGGCCGCCGAGTTCAACATCCACGTGGATCCTGAGGCCGCCGACGTCGTGTTCCGCCAGGACTGGCCGCTGACGATGGTCGGCCTCGACGCCACTCACCAGGCGATCGCCGACGAACAGGTCGTGGCCGCCTGCGGAGGGCTCGGCACCGCCGTCGGCTCGGCGATGGCGGACCTGCTCGGGGCCTTCCGGCGCAATTATCGGGACGTGCAGGGCCTCGTCGGCGCGCCGCTGCACGACGCCTGCACGATCGCCGAGCTCATCGAGCCCGGCCTGCTGCAGACGGTGGCCGCGCCGGTCGCCGTCGAGCTCCAGGGCGAGCACACCACCGGGATGACGGTGGCCGACCTGCGCCCGCAGGCGCCGTCGGACGGCACGACGCGCGTGGCCCTGGGGCTCGACCGCGACCGGTTCTGGACGATCCTCCTCGACGCCCTCGCCCGCCTCTGATCCCGCCCCGGAGGTGATGACTCCGTGGGAGATGTGGGAATGCGCGCGCATTCCCACATCTCCCACGGAGTCATCGCAGGGGAGGGGACGCTCAGCGGCGGCGCCAGGCGGAGACGGCGGCGTCGTCCTCGGCCGGGGCGACGAACGGCGCATAGCGGGCGTCGTGGTCGAGATGGCGCTTCAGCCACGCGACGGTGTGCGCGGCGATCGTCGGATCGGGGTCCAGCGGATCCAGATGGTCGGCGCCGCGCAGCTCCAGATAGGCCGCAGCCCGGGCACGGGTCAGCCCGGCGAGGATCGGCAGCGCATGCTCGTCCACCGGGGCGACGCGGTCCTGCTCGGCGCCGATGACCAGCGTCGCCGCCTCGACCTCGGACCAGCCGCGCCGCGGATGCCACGGCGCCACCGGCACGACGGCGTCGATCCGCCCCCGCTCGGCGGCCGCGCGCATCGCCCCGCCGCCGCCCATCGAATGGCCGATCACCGCCTGCCGGTCCGCGTCGATCCGGACCGGCAGATCCTCGGCGGCCAGCAGGTGGTCCAGGGCCGCGAGCAGCTGGCGGCCGCGCGCGCCCGGCTCGTCGTCGAGGGACTCGGTGTCGAGCGTGATCACCGCGAAGCCGAAGGAGGCCAGCCGCGGTCCCATCCACGCGATCGCCGATTCCTGCGCGCCGTAGCCCGGCGAGATCGCGACCGCTCCGACGGCGCCGTCGACGTCGGTCGGCAGGTGCAGCGTCCCGTCGCCGAAGCCCTCCGCCTCTGCCGCGGGGACCTCGCGCTGGTCGACGGCGAACGGGCCGCGCGGTCGCCGCAGCATCTCCGCAGTCGGATCCGGGCCGCGGGCGTGGTCGACGGACGGCGCCGCCGCGGGAGGGGGCGCCTCGGCCGCGGGCGCCGCTGGCGTCGGACGGGTCGGCGCCGAGGCGGTGGCCAGGCCGACGACGGCGGCGCCGCAGATCAGCAGAGCGGCGGCGCGGCGGGCCGCGGAACCCACGACGGCCATGGCGCCTCTCCCGGTCTCGACAGCGTGCGGCGATGCAGAGCAGTCGTGTCGACCTTCGCCGCGCCGGGGCCCGGTGTCAAGGGCGGCGGCTCGCCGGGCCGCGGAGCTGGCGCCCGACGTCCGGCGATCCCCGCCGGCCCACGCCGGAGCGCCGGTCCAGGTGGCCCTTCAGTCGCGGCTCCGACGCACGGTGATCCTCACGAGGAGCGCGTCATCTCCGCGGCCGGGTCGGACCATCGGCCGGCGCGCACGCCCCGGTGGTAGATCATCCCCGCAGTGAGCGAGACGACGAAGACCACCGCCATCGGCGCCAGGATCCACCAGACGCCGAAGGCCGCCATCACCGGGATGGAGATCGCGGTGATCAGCCCGCCGCCGAAGAACGGCTCGAAGACCAGCTGCTTGTAGCCGAAGGCCTCCAGCGCCGGGGACTCGTCGTGCGGGTCGGCCACGCGCAGCAGCGCCAGGCCGGTGGCCGTCACGCCCATCGACTGGCCGAAATCGGCGATGCCGCGCTCCAGCCAGAACTCCGGCACGATCCGCGGGGTGAAGAACAGCAGCATCAGCGTGCAGAAGGCCACGCCGGCGACCGACAGCACCAGGAAGGTCTGCCAGTAGTCGGCGATGACGGTCAGCGAGATCGACGAGAGCGCGGCGACGATGAGGATGTCCAGCGCCAGGCCCTGGATGCGCTTCATCATCTCGTGGTCGATCAGGTGGGTGTTGCCGGTGCGGTCGAGCACCACCTGCACCAGTACGCCGCCGAGCATCGCCAGGGGGAACAGCGGCACGTAGCCCAGCAGCGTGGTGCCCTCGCCGCCGTCGGCGGTCCACAGCGCGTCGGGCTGGCCCCACAGCGCGTCCTCGACGGCGACCATCGCCTCCTGCATCAGCCAGCCGAGGATGATGGCCACGCCGACGACGGCGACGTGCAGCGTCAGCGGCTCGATCGAGCCCGGCCGGGCGGTCATCCGGCCGGCGTAGACGGTCTCAGAGTCGGTGTACAGGCCGCGCAGCTCGTCCCGGGACTGGTGGGAGACCTCCTTGAGCACGCGGGTGCGTCCGGTGCGCACACCCCAGTTGATCACCGCGACGCCGATGATGATCGCCGAGACCAGTCCGACGGTGGCCATCGCCAGCGCGAGGTCGGCGGCCTCCGGGATGCCGATGTCCTCGAAGACGGTGGTCATCCCGCCGGCGGTGCCGTGGCCGCCCTCGAAGGCGATCTCGATCAGCGCGCCCAGCAGCGGGTCGACGCCGAACAGCGGTCCGAGCACGAGCAGGGCCAGGAGGATGCCGACGACGTACTGGCCCGACCCGTAGGCGATGCCCACCGAGATCTGCGGGCCGGCCAGCCGGGCGACGCGCACCGGCGACGGGATCCGGCTGCCGAGGAACAGCGTGGCGAAGACCACGGTGATCAGCAGTCCCGGCAGCGAACCCCAGATCTCGTAGATCTCGTCGGTGAAGACGCCGCCGGACTCCAGCCAGGACCATCCGGTGGGGCCGGCCAGCCGTCCGGCCACCTGGGGGCCGAGGGCGAGGCCGAGCACGCCGGCGATGATGGCGCTGGGCAGCAGCAGCTTCTGGATGAACGGAACCTTCACGCGCAGGTACTTGCCGGCCAGCATGATCGCGGCGAGCAGGATGATCGCGAATCCGATCGCGTCGGGACTCATCGGGGATGTCCTCCGTCTTCTCTCCGGGCAGGAGGGGGTGCGGCGGGGTCGAGGGGCGGCGGAGTCCGGGCAGTAGACTGATGCCCGTCGTCCGAGTCCGGATCCGTGCTGACCATTCGGGCCCCGGTCACAGTGAGGCGTCACGCTCTTCAGGAATGAAGGGCGCGACGCGCATCTCGTGATCGGCGTCACGTGAGGTGGGCGACAGGATCCAGGTTCCACAGTGTAAGGCGTGAAAGGTCAGGTCGCATGCCGCAGCAGCACGACGGCGGAGCCGCCCCCGCGGCCGGCTCCGCCGCCCTCCCCGTCCGCCGCACCTCGACGGTCGGGAATCTGGTCCGCGGTGCGCTCATCGGGCTCGTGGAGACGGTGCCCGGCGTCTCCGGCGGCACAGTGGCCCTGGTGGTCGGGATCTATGCGCAGCTGCTCGAGTCGGCCGACCACGTCGTCACCGCCGTCCGCCGGCTGCTGCTCGGCCCGGAGCGGCTGGCCGGCGCCCGCGAGCACCTGGCGGCGGTGCGCTGGCGGCTGATCATCCCGGTGCTGATCGGCATGGCCGCGGCGGTCTTCACCGTCGCCGGGCCGATGGCCGCCGCGGTGGAGAACCACCCGGTGCTGACCCGGGCGGCCTTCTTCGGCATGGTGCTGGCCTCGTTGGCGGTGCCGCTGCGCATGGCCGGCCTCGGCGGGCTGCGGATGCGGCACGTCCTCGCCGGCCTGGCCGCGGCGGTGCTGACCTTCTGGCTGGTCTCGCTGCCGCCGACGACGATCTCCGCCACGCCGGCGACCATCCTGCCGGCGGCCGCAGTCGCCGTCTCCGCGCTGATGCTTCCCGGGCTCTCGGGCTCCTTCCTGCTGCTCACCGTCGGCCTCTACGAGCCCACGCTGCAGGCCGTGGACCAGCGCGACGTCGGCTACCTCGGCATCTTCGCCGTCGGGATGGTGCTCGGCGGGATCGTGCTGGTCAAAGTGCTCACCTGGCTGCTGGCCCATCACCGGCGGATGACCCTGGTGGTGCTCGCCGGGCTGATGCTCGGCGCGCTGCGCAGCCTGTGGCCGTGGCAGACCGAGTCGCGGGCGCTGCTGGCCCCCGACGACGCCTGGCTCGGCGTCCTGAGCCTCGGGCTGGCCGGCTTCGTCGTCGTCGGGCTGCTGGTGGCGCTCGACGCCCGGCTGGCGCGCCGGCAGGGCTGAGTCCCGGCGCGAGGCTGTGCCAGAATGGGAGTGAACTGAATAACCTGCCACGTCCTCTGCGTGGGAGAGTCCGGACCCTCCGGGTCCGGCGCCGAAGGAGCAATCTCCTCCCCGAGAATCTCTCAGGCTCCCGTACCGTGCAGAGGTGGCGACTCTGGAAAGCAGCGACGACGCCGGCCGCGAGGCGGTCGTCGTCGCTCACCCACGGTGCAAGCCGGCGGGACCGGACCCGCACCAGCGGCCCGGCCGGTCGGTGAAACTCTCAGGTCGGCGCCGGCACGGCGTTCGAGTACAGAGCGGGGAGGGCGTCCCACGTTCCGTGACCGGAAGGTTCCGCCCATGACCGCCGCTGACCGCACTGCCGCCCCCACCTTCTCCGCCGCCGTCGACGCCGCGCCCCGCGACTTCGCCGCCCGCCACCTCGGCTCCGACGAGCCGGCGGCGGCCACGATGCTGGACACCCTCGGATACGGCTCGCTGGCCGAGCTGATCGACGACGCCGTCCCGCCGTCGATCCGTCAGCAGGGGCCGCTGGAGCTGCCCGAGGCGCTGACCGAGGACGAGGCGCTGGCCGCGCTGCGCGGCTACGCCGGCCGCAACACGGTGATGACCCAGATGATCGGGCAGGGCTTCCACGGCACGCACACCCCGTCGGTGATCCTGCGCAACGTGCTCCAGGACCCGGCCTGGTACACCGCCTACACGCCCTACCAGCCGGAGATCTCCCAGGGCCGGCTGGAGGCGCTGCTGAACTTCCAGACCATGGTCGCCGACCTGACCGGCCTGGATCTCGCCAACGCCTCGCTGCTCGACGAGTCCTCCGCCGTCGCCGAGGCGATCCTGCTGATGCGCCGGGCGAACAAGAAGCACGCCGCAGGCCGCCTCGTCCTCGACGCCGACAGCTGGCCGCAGACCCGCGAGGTCGTCGCCGGCCGGGCCGAGGCGCTCGGGCTCGCCGTCGACGTCGTCGACCTGGCCGCCGAAGGGCTGCCCGACGGCGAGCTGTGCGGGGTGGTGCTGCAGCAGCCCGGCGACTCCGGCGCCGTCGTCGACCACCGGGCGCTGATCGCCGAGGCGAAGGAGCGCGGGGCGATGGTCGCGGTCGCCGCCGACCTGCTGGCCTGCACGCTGCTCACCCCGCCCGGCGAGCAGGGAGCGGACATCGCGATCGGCAGCACGCAGCGCTTCGGCGTGCCGCTGTTCTTCGGCGGCCCGCATGCCGCCTACATGGCCGTCCGCTCGGGGCTGCAGCGCCAGCTGCCCGGCCGGCTGGTCGGCGTCTCCCACGACGCCGAGGGGCGGCCGGCCTATCGGCTCTCGCTGCAGACCCGCGAGCAGCACATCCGCCGGGAGAAGGCGACGTCGAACATCTGCACCGCCCAGGCGCTGCTGGCCGTCGCCGCCGGGCTCTACGGCGTCTACCACGGCCCCGAGGGGCTGCGGGCGATCGCCGAACGGGTCCACGGACAGGCGCGGACGCTGGCCGCCGTCCTGGCCGAGGCCGGCTTCCGCCTGGTCGGCGAGTCCTTCTTCGACACCGTCCAGCTCCGGATGGACTCTGCCGAGGCGGCGCGGCTCGTCGCCGCCGCCGAGGACCTGCGGATCAACCTGCGCCGGGTCGACCAGCAGACGGTGGGCATCACCGTCGACGAGACCACCACCGACGAACAGCTGGGTCGGGTGCTGATCGCCGCCCGGGCGGCGAAGGCCGAGGACGCCGCGGCCGCCGCGCTGGCCGGCGTCGAGCTCTCCGGCGAGCACGCCTTCGCCGCCGAGCTGGCGCGCACCAGCGAGTACATGACCCATCCGATCTTCCACACGGTGCGCTCCGAGACCCGGATGATGCGGTATCTGCGGCGGCTCGGCGACCGGGACCTGGCGCTGGACCGGACGATGATCCCGCTGGGCTCCTGCACGATGAAGCTCAACGCCGCGACCGAGATGGAGGCGATCTCCTGGCCGGAGTTCGCCGCGATCCACCCGTTCGCGCCGACGCACCAGACCGCGGGCTGGCGGGCGCTGATCGCCGACCTGGAGTCCCGGCTGCAGGCGGTCACCGGCTATGCGCAGGTCTCGCTGCAGCCCAACGCCGGCTCGCAGGGCGAGTACGCCGGGCTGCTGGCGATCCGCCGCCACCACCTGGCGAACGGCGAGACCGACCGCGACATCTGCCTCATCCCGGCCTCGGCGCACGGGACCAACGCGTCCTCGGCCGTGCTGGCCGGACTGCAGGTGGTCGTCGTCGACACCGCCGACGACGGCACCGTCTCGATGGAGGCGCTGCGCCGGACGATCGCCGCGCATCCCGGCCGGATCGCGGCCATCATGCTCACCTACCCGTCGACGCACGGCGTCTTCGAGCCCGAGGTCGGCGAGGTCTGCGCGGCGGTCCACGAGGCCGGCGGGCAGGTCTACATCGACGGCGCGAACCTCAACGCGCTGCTCGGCGTCGCCAAGCCCGGCGAGTTCGGCGGCGACGTCTCGCATCTGAACCTGCACAAGACCTTCTGCATCCCGCACGGCGGCGGCGGACCCGGCGTCGGGCCGGTGGCCGTGGCCGAGCATCTGGTCGAGCATCTGCCCACCACCCGGGTCGGCGCCTCCGACGGCGTCCGCGGTGACGACGTCGACCACAGCGCCGAGCGCCTCGCGGAGTCCGCCCGCGGCGGGGCGCCGGTGACCTCGACGCCCTACGGATCGGCCGGCGTGCTGCCGATCTCCTGGGCCTACCTGGCGATGATGGGCGCCGAGGGGCTCACCCAGGCCACCGGCCACGCGCTGCTGACCGCCAACTACCTCTCCGCCCGGCTGGCCGACCACTTCCCGACGCTCTACACCGGCGAGAGCGCCGACGGTCGCCCGGGGCTGGTCGCCCATGAGTGCATCCTGGACCTGCGGGAGCTGACCAAGGCCTCCGGAGTCACCGCCGAGGACGTCTGCAAGCGGCTCATCGACTTCGGCATCCACGCGCCGACGCTGGCTTTCCCGGTCAACGGCACGCTGATGGTCGAGCCCACCGAGTCGGAGGATCTGGAGGAGATCGACCGGTTCATCGAGGCGATGATCGCCGTCCACGGCGAGATCCAGGAGGTGATCGACGGCGAGATCCCGATCGAGGAGTCGCCGCTGCGGCACGCGCCGCATCCGGCCGCCGTCGTCGTCTCCGACGACTGGGACCGGGTCTATGGCCGCGAGCAGGCGGCCTTCCCGGTGCCCGGGCTGCGCCAGGACAAGTACTTCGCCCCGGTCTCGCGGATCGACGGCGCCCACGGCGACCGGAACCTGGTCTGCAGCTGCCCGCCGCCGGAGGCCTTCGAGGTCGACTGACCCTCTCCGCGGCCGCCCCGCCGCACCCCGCCGCACCCCGGCGGGCGTCACGTCCTCGCCCGGGTGTCACGTCCGGGCTGGGACGTGAGATCCCGGTGCGGGCGTGACACTCCAGCACACGAGACCTGCACGACGAGCAGCACCAGGAGCATCCCGATGACCGAGTCGTCCGAGACCGCCCAGACCGCCGAGACCGCCCAGACCGCCCTGCGCGAGAGCCCGCTGGCCGCCGAGCATGCCGAGCTCGGCGCGAGCTTCACCGACTTCGGCGGCTGGCGGATGCCGCTGAAGTACGGATCCGAGCTGGCCGAGCACGAGGCGGTGCGCACCGCCGCCGGACTCTTCGACCTCTCGCACATGGGCGAGGTCCGCGTCGTCGGCGACGACGCCGCGCAGTTCCTCAACACCGCGATGGTCGGCGACTTCTCCCGCGTGCGGGTCGGCAAGGCGAAGTACTCGCTGCTCTGCGCCGCCGACGGAGGAGTGATCGACGACCTCATCGGCTACCGCATCGAGGAGTCCGAGTACCTGATCGTGCCCAATGCCGCGAACCGGGCCGCCGTCGTCGAGGCGCTGGAGCAGCGCGCGGCCGACTTCGACGTCGAGATCTGGGACGAGTCCGAGGGCATCGCGCTGCTGGCGGTGCAGGGGCCGCGGGCCGAGGAGCTGATCTCCTCGGCGGTGCGCATGGACGAGACCGCGATCGTGGAGAACCTGGCCTACTACGCCGTCGACACCGTCACCGTCGGAGGCGACCAGGTGCTGCTGGCCCGCACCGGCTACACCGGCGAGGACGGCTTCGAGATCTTCCTGCCCGTCGACCGGGCCGGCGCGCTGTGGCGGGCGCTGCGCACCCGCGGCGAGGACGTCGGGCTGCTGCCCTGCGGGCTGGCCTGCCGCGACTCGCTGCGGCTGGAGGCGGGCATGCCGCTCTACGGCCACGAGCTCGGCCGCGACCGCACCAGCTTCGAGGCCGGGCTGCCGGTGGTCTCCTTCTCCAAGGAGGAGGACTTCGTCGGCCGCGCGGCCCTGCAGCAGGCCAAGGAGGCCGGCCTGGGGAAGACCTCCGGACAGCGGCTGGTCGGGCTGAAGGGCCTGGGGCGCCGGGCCGGACGGTCCGGGCAGGCCGTGCAGCTGCCGGAGTCCGAGGACGCCGCCGCCGACGACGACGCCGGCCCGCGCCGCGTCGGCGAGGTCACCTCCGGGATGCCCAGTCCGACGCTGGGGCATCCGATCGCCATGGCCTACGTCGACGTCGAGTGCACGGAGGCGGGCACGCGGCTGGAGATCGACGTGCGCGGGAAGCCCCAGCCCGTCGAGGTCGTCGAGATGCCCTTCTACTCGAAGGTGCGGTGATCCGTCATGGCGATCAGTCTCTTCGACCTCTTCAGCGTCGGCATCGGACCCTCGTCCTCGCACACCGTGGGGCCGCTGCGCGCGGCTCGACGCTTCGTCGCCGAGGAGCTGGCCGCGCCGGAACGACTCGCCGACGTCGCCGCGGTGCGGGTGGACCTGTTCGGCTCGCTGGCGGCCACCGGCCAGGGGCACGGCACCTTCGAGGCGGTGCTGCTGGGCCTGGAAGGATGGCGGGCCGAGACGATCCTGCCCGAGCAGGTGGACGCCCGGATCGCGGCGATGACCGACTCCGGGACCGTCGCCCTGGGCGCCCAGCTCGACGTCGACGAGGCGGGGGCGTCGAGCGGAGGCGTGGAGATCGCGCTGCGCGTCGAGGACTTCGTGGTCCGCCCGTTGACGATGCTGGACACCCATGCCAACGGGATGCGGCTGCGGGCCGAGGCGGCCGACGGCACGATGCTGGCCGAGCAGACCTGCTTCTCCATCGGCGGCGGGTTCGTCGTCACGCAGGACGAGGCCGACGCCGAGTCCCTCAGCGAGGCCGTCGAGTCCGCCGAGGCCCAGGTGCCCTGCCCGTTCACCACCGCCGCCGAGCTGATGGACCACAGCGCGCGCACCGGGATGCCGATCTGGCAGGTCATGCTGGTGAACGAGACCGCCCTGGCCGCCGCTCAGGGGCCGGAGCCCGCCGTGCCGGGCGATGCCGAGCTGGTCGTCCGCGACGGCATCCGGCACCTCTGGGACGTGATGGAGGAATGCAAGGACTCCGCGCTGGGCCGCGACGGCACCCTGCCCGGCGGACTGGAGGTCCGACGGCGCGCGCCCGACTGGCATGCCCGCCTCAGCGCGGAGGATCCGGACTGCAGCCATGCCTACTGGCAGGAGTGGGTCAATCTGGTGGCCCTGGCCGTCAACGAGGAGAACGCCTCCGGCGGCCGGGTCGTCACCGCCCCGACCAACGGAGCCGCCGGCATCATCCCCGCCGTCGGGTTCTACGCCGCCCATTACGGGCCGGGCGGGTCCTTCGTGGCGCGCGAGGAGCGGGACGAGGTCGTCCAGCGCTATCTGCTCACCGCCGGGGCGATCGGGGTGCTCTACAAGGAGCAGGCCTCGATCTCCGGAGCCGAGGTCGGCTGCCAGGGCGAGGTCGGTTCGGCCTCGTCGATGGCCGCCGCCGGTCTCTGCGAGGTGCTCGGAGGCACTCCCCAGCAGGTGGAGAACGCCGCGGAGATCGCCATGGAGCACAACCTGGGACTGACCTGCGATCCGATCAGCGGTCTGGTGCAGGTGCCCTGCATCGAGCGCAACGCGATCGCGGCGACCAAGGCGGTCAATGCCGCGCGGATGGCGCTGATGGGCGACGGCGAGCATCGGGTGAGCCTGGACGAGGTCATCGTGACCATGCGCGAGACCGGCGCGGACATGTCCTCGAAGTACAAGGAGACTGCCCAGGGCGGGCTCGCGGTGAACGTCACCGAATGCTGAGGGAGCCCTGAGGAGACGGACGAGGAGCCCGTCGACGGTCCGGTCGACGAACTGTCTCGGCCCGTGGTCGTCGTGGCCACGGGCGGCCACGGGGGCGGGATCGTCCCGGCCGGCTCAGGCGGACGTCTCGACGCGGCGATACCTCTCGTACACCACGCGCGAGGAGAAGGTCCGGGACTCGACGAGGTCCAGGGCGACGGTCTCCTCGACCGGCGGCAGCAGCGGCGTGCCGCCGCCGACGATGACGGGGAAGCGGAAGATCCGGAACTCGTCGACCAGCCCCAGTTCGATCGCCTGCCCGGCGACGTCGGCGCCGCCGATCTCCACGTCCCCGTCGGTCGCGGCGCGCACGGCGGCGACCTCCTCGCCGAGCGGCCGCCGGGCCAGTCGGGCATTGCCCTCCACGCGCCGCAGGGTGCGGCTGACCACGACCTTCGGCAGAGCGGTCCAGACGTCGGAGAAGCGTGCGGAGAGTTCGCCGTCGCGCATCGCCGGATCGGTCTCCCAGGGCAGCATCGTCTCGTAGAGCCGGCGGCCGCAGACGCAGGCGCTCAGCGCGGCGACGCTGTCCAGGTGGAAGCCGAAGAGCTCGTCGTCGGGCGCCGACCAGTCGAAGGCGCCGGTGCGGTCGGCGATGAAGCCGTCCACTGAGGCGCCCATGGAGAGGATCAGCATGCTCGGGCTCCTCAGGCGAAGGCGGAGAGGCCGGTCAGGTCGCGTCCGATGATCAGGCTCTGCACCGACTCGGTGCCCTCGTAGGTGTGGATCGCCTCGACGTCGGCCATGTGCCGGGCGACCTTGTTCTTCAGCAGGATGCCGTTGCCGCCGAGCATGTCGCGGGCGACCTGGGCGATGGCCCGGGCCTTGCGGGTGTTGTGGTACTTCGCCATCGACGCCTGCGCCCCGGAGAGCCGGCCGGCGGCGTCGAGCTCGGTCACCCGGCGGACATGCAGCTGCATCGAGGTCAGCTCCGAGACCATCCAGCTCAGTCGCTCCTGGACGAGTTGGAAGCCGGCCAGCGGACGGCTGAACTGCTCGCGCTGCTTGGCGTAGTTCAGCGCCGCCTCCACCAGGGCGGAGGCATGGCCGACCGCCGACCAGGCCACGCCCAGCCGGGTCGCGAAGAGCACCGCCGAGGCGTCCTTGAATCCCGTGGTGCCCGGCAGCACCGCATCATGCGGCAGCTCGACGTCCCGGTAGTGGATCAGCGCCTGGTGGATGGCGCGCAGCGAGGACTTGCCCTCGATGACTTCGGCCGAGTAGCCGCGGGTGTCCTGGTCGACCAGGAAGCAGCGGACCGCGCCGTGGTGGTCGCCGCCCTCCACGCGCGCCCAGGTGAAGGTCAGTCCGCCCGAGGCGCCGTTGCCGATCCACTTCTTGGTGCCGTTGAGCACGTAGTAGCCGTTGTCGTCGTCGCCGATGAGCTGGGCGGTGGTCTCCAGCGAGACCGAGTCGGAGCCGTGCTCCGGCTCGGTCAGCGCGAAGGCCCCCAGCGTCCGTGCGGCGGCCAGATCCGCCAGATGCTCGCGCTTCTGCTCGGTGGAGCCGAAGAGCGCCAGCGTGCGCAGCGCCAGTCCGCCCTGCACGGCCAGCGCGGTGCCCAGTGAGCCGTCGGCGCGGGAGACCTCCATGGTCACCAGGCCGGCGGCCAGCGGAGACAGCGTGCTGAGTCCCTCCTCGCCGAGACCGTCGACGTCGACGCCGTCGGTGAGCAGCCCGCGGCTCCCGGCCTCGTGCAGCAGGTCCAGCGGGTACTCGCTGCGCTCCCAGTGGCCGGTCATGCGGTCGTCGAGGCCGTCGACGAAGTCGCGGGCGCGGGTCCACCACTCGCGGTCGGCCGCGCCGACGTCGGCGAAGGCCGCGTAGTAGTCGAGGTCCAGGGGAGTGGTGACGTCGTACTCCGGATCCAGCGGCGACGGCATGGTGCCTCCTGCGTCATGGGGTCGCGGCGGGAGGGGGATGCTCGCCCGCCGCATCGTCTGTGATGCAGTTCATGTTACCGGAGAGTCATCGACGGCGGCAGGGGTGCGCCGCGTCATGTGATTCCTGTCACATCCCGGAGGTGCGCCGAGCGTCTCGACGAGCGGCGGGCGTCGATGCCGGGCCCCGGCGTGGCGGGCGAGAAGTCCCTCCGACCAGCAGTGATGACTGTGCAGTAGGTTCTGCTGATCCAAATAGGTTACTTGCATATGGAGTAATTGAGGTTATGCTCCCCTCACATGACTGCTCCTCACGATGTCATCGCTGACCAGCCCCGCCTCGTCGACGCGACGAGCACCGACCGATACCGGAGTCTGATGGCCGAGGCGACCGAGCGGATCGCCGCCCGGTTCGCCGCGGTCGAGACTCCGGCCACCAGCACCTCGGCCCGCGAGCTCGCCGAGCGCGTGGCCGCCGTCGACCTGGACGCTCCCGGCGTCGGGGGAGAGGAGGTGCTCCGCGAGATCGACGAGCTCGTCCTCTCCGAGGCCGTCTGGTACCACCATCCGGCCTATCTGGCGCATCTGAACTGCCCGCTCGACGTCCACGCCGTCGCCGCCGAGGCCGTGCTGGCGGCGGTGAACACCTCGGTGGACACCTACGACCAGTCCCGCATCGGCACCTTCGTCGAGCGGCGGCTGATCAGCTGGGTCGGCGGCCGCCTCGGCTTCCCCGCCGCCGACGGCGTGTTCACCTCCGGCGGCACCCAGTCCAACCTGCAGGCGCTCTTCCTGGCCCGCGAGGCCGCACTCTCCGGCCTCGCGGGAGCACAGCGGGCGGCGCGCCAGCAGCGCCTGACGATCCTGACCACCGCCGAGAGCCACTTCAGCATCGCCAAGTCCGCGCTGCTGCTCGGCCTGGCCGACGACGCGGTGCGCAGCGTCGCCGTCGACGCCTCCGGCCGCATGGACCCGGCGGCGCTCCAGACCGAGCTGGACGCGCTGGACGCCGAGGACCGGATCCCGATGGCCGTCGCGGCCACCGCCGGCACCACCGACCGCGGCGTCGTCGACCCGCTGGCGGCGATCGGCGCCGTCTGCCGCGACCGCCAGGTCTGGTTCCACGTCGACGCCGCCTACGGCTGCGGGCTGCTGGTCTCGCCGCGACGCCGCCACCTGCTGGACGGCATCGACCAGGCGCGCAGCGTGACGCTGGACTTCCACAAGACCTTCTTCCAGCCGGTCTCCTCCTCGGCGCTGGTGCTGCGCGACGCCGCCGACGCCGGCCGGGCCCGCTGGCACGCCGACTACCTGAACCCGGAGGACTCCGCCGAGCCGAACCAGGTCGACAAGTCGCTGCAGACCACCCGGCGCTTCGACGCGCTGAAGCTGCTGGCCACGCTGCGCGGCACCGGCGCGGAGGCGATCGGCCGCGGCGTCGACGCGGTGATCGACCTGGCCGAGGACGTCCACGCCGTCGTCGCCGCCCATGAGGAGCTGCAGCTGCTCGCCGCGACGGACCTGTCCACAGTCCTCTTCCGCTGGCAGCCGGCCGGCGTCGCCGATCACGACGCGGACGTGCTGGTCGGACAGGTCCGCCAGGTGCTGCAGGAGTCCGGCCGTGTGCTGGTCGCCCGGACGGTGCTCGACGGCCGCCCCTGCCTGAAGCTCACACTGCTGAACCCCGAGACCGCTGCCGAGCAGGTCGCGGCCTCGCTGGAGGAGGTCGCCGGCGCCGCGCGGCTGCTGCATGCCCACCGCGCCGGCGTCGACGACGCCGTCGCCGAGGAGGCCGCCCGATGAGCAGCACGTCCAGCGCCACGACGGCACCCGCCGGTGCCGACTCCGCCGACGTCCATGACCTGATCGGAGTGGGCATCGGGCCGTTCAACCTCGGCCTGGCCTGTCTGGCCGACCCGCTCGACGACGTCGACGCCGTCTTCCTCGACGGCCGCGACGGCTTCGCCTGGCACCACGGCATGATGCTCGACGACGCCACGATCCAGGTGCCCTTCCTCGCCGACCTGGTGACCATGGCGGACCCGACCTCGCCGTACTCCTTCCTGAACTGGCTCAAGCACACCGGCCGGCTCTACCCTTTCTACATCCGCGAGGACTTCCACCCGCTGCGCAGCGAGTACGACGCCTACTGCCGCTGGGCGTCCGAGCAGCTGGAGAGCCTGCGCTGGGGCCGGCAGGTCGAGTCGGTCGAGCATGATCCGCAGACGGACCTGTTCACCGTCACCGCGGTGACCGCCGACGGCGTGGAGGTCCGCCGCGCCCGGCACGTGGTCCTCGGCATCGGCACCGCCCCGCACATCCCGGAGCCGCTGCGCGGCCTCGGCACCGCGGCCCGGCATGCGGCCGACTACCTGCCCGCTCGCGGGCAGCTGCTGGAGGCCGGGTCCATCGCGGTGATCGGCAGCGGGCAGTCCGCCGCCGAGATCTACCTGGACCTGCTCGAGCGGCAGGGCGAGCACGGCTACCGGCTGGACTGGATCACCCGCTCGCCGCGGTTCTTCCCGATGGAGGACACCAAGCTCACCCTGGAGATGACCTCTCCGGAGTACACCGACCACTTCCACGCGCTGCCCGAGCCGCTGCGCGACCAGCTCGCCCGCGAGCAGCGCGGCCTGTACAAGGGCATCAGCGCGGCGACGATCGACCGGATCCACGACGCGCTCTACCGGCAGAGCGCCCATCGGACGGTGCCCACCACGCTGCTGACCGACACGGAGGTCACCGCCGCGCAGCCGCGCTCCGGCGCGGAGGCTGGCTCGGGGGAGGGCGTGGAACTCACCCTGCGGCATCGGCAGCTCGGCGAGACCGTCGCGCGCACCGCCGAGCAGCTGGTGCTGGCCACCGGCTACGCTCCGCGCGCGGCGAGCATGCTGGCCGGGGTGGAGCATCTGATCGGCCGCGACGACGCCGGCCGGCTCGCCGTCGCCCGCGACTATCACGTCGACACTCTCGGCGGACGGATCTTCGTGCAGAACGGCGAGGAGCACACCCACGGGCTCACCGCCCCGGATCTGGGCATGGGGGCCTGGCGCAGCGCCTCGATCCTCGCCTCGATCACCGGGCGCGAGCCCTATCCGCTGGAGCGCCGCGTCGCATTCCAGCAGTTCGGAGTCCCCACCCGCACGGAGGTGCCGCGATGATGCCCCTGACCACTGCCGTCCCCGAGACCGCCGAGGCCGCCGAGAGGTCCGAGGCTGCCGCCCCGGCGCCGACGCCGCGGCCCGAGGACCTGACCTTCACTCCCGTGGATCCCGACGCCGATGCGGCGACAGTCGCCGCATGGCTGACGCATCCCGCAGCGGCCTTCTGGCAGATGGGCCACCTGAGCATCGACCAGGTGCGCGACTATCTGCGGGAGATCTCCGACGACGGCGCCCAGGCCGGCTGGATCATCCGCGAGCAGGGCGTGCCGCTGGCCTACGCGGAGACCTACGATCCGGCCCGGGTGCTGCTGGACGAGGTGTTCGCCGCCGTCGACGGCGACCTCGGCATGCACCTGCTCGTCGCCCCGCCGCCGCACGACCCCGCCGCCCGGCGGCCCGGGCTGACCTCGGCGATCATGCGCGCCGTCGTCGACCACTGTCTCGAGACGCTGTCCGCGGCGCGGATCGTCGTCGAGCCCGACGTCGAGAACGACGCCGTGGCCGCGAAGAACGCCGCCGTCGGCTTCGAGGTGCTGCGCGAGATCGACCTGCCGGGCAAGCGCGCGGCGCTGAGCGTGCTCGACGCCGAGCGGGCTCGCGCGGTGCGCGCCCAGGGTGCGGAGCCCGCCGGCGCGGCGTCGCAGGTGCCGCATCTGCGCCCCGAGCATCTGGCCCCGGCTCAGCGGCATCTGGTGGCCAAGGCGCTGGCCGAGTTCAGCCATGAGCGGCTGATCGCCCCGGAGCCCGACGGCGCGGCGGAGCGCTGGGTCCTCGACACCGGCACGAGCCGCTGGCGCTTCGCCGCCCGCCGGTACGCGCTGCACCACTGGGCGGTGGAGGCATCCAGCCTGGTGCGCGAGGACGCCGAGGGCGCGGAGCTGCCGCTGGACGTCCAGCAATTGGTGGTCGAGCTGCACCGGATGCTCGGGATCCCCGACGACCTGCTGGGCACCTACCTGGAGGAACTGGCCTCCACGCTGGCCAGCGCGGCGTATAAGCACCACCGCGGCGGACCGAGCGCCGCGCAGCTGGCGCGCGGCCGGACCGACGTGGACGTCGCCGCCGACTTCCAGCAGACCGAAGCGGCGATGACCGAGGGACACCCCAGCTTCGTGGCGACCAACGGGAGGATCGGCTTCGGCCTCGACGAGTTCGGCGCCTACGCTCCGGAGGCCGGACGCACCTTCCGGCACGTCTGGCTGGCCGCCCGCCGCGAGCACACCCTGCTGTCCACGGCCGCAGGGCTCGGCGAGGAGGCCCACTACGCCGCCGAGCTGGATGCGGAGACCCGCGAGCGGTTCGTCGCCCGGCTGACCGCCCTCGGTCTGGCGCCGCAGGACTACCTCTGGCTGCCGGTGCATCCCTGGCAGTTCCAGCACCGCGTCGCGGTGAGCTTCGCTCCGGAGCTCTCCCGCCGCGACCTGGTGGTCCTCGGCGAGGGCGGCGACGAGCACCAGCCGCAGCAGTCGATCCGCACCGGCTTCAGCCGCACTGCGCCGGAACGCTCCTATGTGAAGACCGCGCTGTCCATCCAGAACATGGGGTTCCTCCGCGGGCTCTCGCCGGCCTATATGCGGGCCACCCCGGCGGTGAACGACTGGGTCGCCGCCCAGGTCCGCGGCGACGCCTTCCTGCGCGGCGTCGGCTTCGAGGTGCTGCGCGAGCATGCCGCGATCGGCTTCACCGGCGACGCCTACCACCGGGCTGAGCCCAGCTCCGACCAGCAGAAGATGCTCGCCGCGCTCTGGCGGGAGAGCCCGCTGCCGCTGCTGCCGGACGGGCAGCGGCTGCTGACGCTGGCCGCGCTGCTGCACCGCGACGACGCCGGGGCGTCCGTAGCCGCGGCGCTGATCGAGCACTCCGGGCTGGCCGCCGACGAGTGGCTCGCCGAGCTGCTGCGGGCCTATCTGCTGCCGGTGGTGCACTGCCTGGAGGTCCACGAGCTGGCCTTCATGCCCCACGGCGAGAACCTGATCCTGCGGCTGCAGGACGGCCGCGTGGTCGGCGCCTTCATGAAGGACATCGGCGAGGAGGCCGCCGTGATCGGCGAGCGCGCGCTGGACGAGGAGATCGAGCGCATCCGGCACGTCGTCGACGACGCCGAGGCCGCCCAGGTGATCTTCACCGACGTCTTCGACGGCGTGCTGCGGCATCTGGCCGCGATCCTCGTCGGCGACGGCGTGCTGGACGAGGAGAGCTTCTGGGGCACCGTCTCGGCGGTGCTGGCCGAGCACGAGCGGCTGGATCTGCGCCGGCGTCGGCGGCTGGACCTGCGGGCGGCCGACGCCGTGCATCACTGCCTGAATCGGCTGCAGCTGCGCAACACCCGGCAGATGGTCGATCTGCAGGACGCCTCGGGCTCGATGATCCGCGCCGGCCGGCTGGAGAATCCGGTGGGCGGCTGAGCGCCGCGGCTCAGCCCGACGATCTCAGTCCAGCGACGGCTCGACCAGGCCCAGCAGCGTGGCCCGGATGAGCAGCTGGACGCGGTCGCGGACCTCGAGCCGCTGCATCAGTCGGCCCATATGCGCCTTGACCGTCGCCTCGGAGATGACCATCTGCTGGGCGATCTCCTGGTTCGAATGCCCGCTGGCCAGCAGTCGCAGCCCCTCCAGCTCGCGGGCCGGGATCTGCGGCGGCTCGGGGAAGCGGCGCAGCGCCGCCTCGACCTGGGCCGGCTCGTCGCGGGCGGAGAGCATCAGGTCCCGGGCGACGGCGGGGGAGAAGGGGGCCGCGCCGTCGGCCACCTCGCGGATGGCCGAGAGGATCTCCTCGGGCTCGGCGTCCTTGACGATGTAGCCGCCGGCGCCGGCCCGCAGCGCCGGGATCACGTAGCGTTCGGTGGAGAAGGTCGTCACCGCCAGCACCGAGACCTCCGGGCAGCGCGCGGTGATCTGCTCGGTGGCCTGGATGCCGTCCATCCCGGGCATATGCAGGTCCATCACGACGACGTCGGGGCGGTGCCGCACGGCGTCGCGCACTGCGGCCTCGCCGTCGCGGACCTCGCCGAGGCAGTCCATGCCGTCGGTGGTGTCCACATAGGTGCGCAGCGCCATCGACATCAGCGGGTGGTCGTCGACGACGAGCACCCGCACCGGCGCGTCGCCGCTGCGGTGCGCTGCGTGGCGGCCGGCCTCGGGCGCGGCGTCCTCGGAGTGACCCATGGCCACGATTCTAAGCGTCCCGCCGCCGGGCGTCGCACGCCGCCGTCGCGAGGTGGGCGAGGGGTCCCGCGTCCGCGCCGCCCGCCGTCCGGGGCGGGGAGACTATAGACGAAAGTCCAATAGCGGCGGGAGCGCCGACCCTGCCAGAATGAGACGTGGCGTACAGAAACAGGTGTACGTGATCGAGGGGCTGGCTTCGAGACGCTCCGATCTACGGTGCAACAGATCGGAACAACGGCTCAGTCAGCTCGAGCCCGGGCGATGGGAACGGCATCGCCCGGGCTCTTCATTCGTCTCGGGGAATCACCGCGCGGCACATCGTCCCGGAGCTTTCGCAGGTTCCCCGGTCTTCAGCGCGGTGATACTGCGAAAGGTCGGTGACACTCGGGGCGCGGCCCGCTCAGCGGCGCAGGCCGCCCTGCCACAGGGCGTCGAAGGGCGTGCTCCCGGCGACGCGCTGGGCGATGCCGGCGGTGACGAACTCCTTGGCCCGACGGGCGGACTCGCGCGGACTCGTTCCCTGGGCGAGCAGCGCGGCGACGGCGGCGGCCAGCGAGCAGCCGGCTCCGGAGACGGCGTGCTCGCCGTTCTTCGGCGCGCGCAGCACCTCGGTGCCCTCGGCGCCGACGAAGACGTCGACGGCCTCGTCGCCGGCCAGCCGGACGCCGCCCTTGGCCAGCACCGCCGCGCCGGAGATCCGGCGGATCTCCTCGGCTGCGGTCTGCAGGTCGTCGACCGTCTCGACCGTCATCCCGGAGAGCTGCTCGGTCTCGAAGTGGTTCGGCGTCACGAAGGTCGCCTGCGGCAGCAGCTCGGCCTTCAGCGCGTTGTCGGTCTCCAACGCATGGCCGGGCTCCTGGCCCTTGCAGATCAGCACCGGGTCCAGGACCACGTGCGCGGGGCTGCGTTCGGCCAGCGCGCCGGCGACAGTGGTGATCGTCGCCGGGCTGCCCATCATCCCCAGCTTCACGGTGTCCAGGGCCTCGGGAGCGTAGTCGGCGAAGGTCGCCTCGATCTGGTCGGCGATGACCTGCGCGTCGATCGGGGTGAAGCGGTGGCTCCAGCCGTCCTTCGGGTCGAAGGAGACGATGCAGGTCAGCGCGGCGATCCCGAAGGATCCCAGCTCTTGGAAGGTCTTCAGATCCGCCTGCGCACCGGCGCCGCCGGTGGCCTCGGAGCCGGCGATCGTCAGCGTCATCGGCGGGCGGGCGGTCTCAGCCGTCGGTGCGGACATCGGCATCTCCTCGCGCAGTCGTCTCGGCGTCGGTCTCGGCGTCGGTGTCGGCGGCGGTCTCGTCGGTCGTCGGGTCCTCGACCCGGGCCAGCGGCTGGGCGATCCAGCGGCCGGCGCCGAGCAGGATACCGGCGGGGAAGCCGACGATGGGGATGAGCATCGGCACCAGGCCCTGCGGTCCGGCGAGCAGCACCACCGGTCCGTGGAGCAGGCCGACCAGCACATAGCCCAGCACATGGACCACCGGGTTCAGGTGATGGCGGTAGAACCACCCGATCAGCAGCGTGCCGGGGATGCCGACGACGACGGCGGCACCGCCGATCAGCGGGATCAGCGGGGCCAGGTAGCCCTCGGCGTCGAGGCCCGGCACCAGCGTCAGGCTCAGCAGCGCCGCACCCATGATCGCCGTGGGCAGCAACCAGGACACCGCCCAGCCCAGCAGGCCCAGGCGCAGCCGGGGGCGCGGGCCGGGCGCGGCCCGGCGCCGGGGGCGACGGCGCCGCGGAGTCTTCTCAGGGGCGGGAGTCGTCATCAGGTCCCTTTCGACGGCGCGGGGCAGGACGGGCGGCGTCCCATTCTAGCGCCGCCGGCTGGACGCGGACCGAGCGTCGCACGGGCGGGGCGCGAGCACGGCGCGGAGAGAGATGGACTTCACAAACTGAGAATGTCATGACAAAGTGACAATACGATGACGAAGGAGCAGACCGTGTCCGATCAGCTGGAGATCACCCTGGACCGCTCGTCGCCGGTCCCGCTGTACCACCAGGTCGCCTCCGCGCTGGAGCGTGCCATCCGTGACGGCACGCTGCCGCCGGAGACCAAGCTGGAGAACGAGATCGACCTGGCCAAGCGGTTCAGCCTCTCGCGGCCGACGATGCGGCAGGCCATGGATCAGCTGGTGCGCGACGGGCTCGTCGTCCGCCGCCGCGGCGTCGGCACCCAGGTGGTCGGCGCGCCGGTCCGCCGCAATCTGCGGCTGTCCAGCCTCTACGACGACCTGCAGGACGAAGGGGCCAGCCAGCGCACCGAGGTCCTCTCGCTGGAGCGCGTGCCGGCCTCCGCCGACGTCGCCGAGCGCCTGCAGCTGCGCGCCGGCGAGGAGGTCCAGCACGTGGTCCGGCTGCGCTCGGTGGACGAGCGTCCGCTGGCGTTGATGGAGAACTGGGTGCCGCCGCACGTCGCCGAGTTCTCCCGCGAGACGCTCGCCGCCGGCGGGCTCTACAACCTGCTGCGCACCGCCGGCGTCGACTTCCGGATGGCTCACCAGCGCGTCGGCGCCGCCGTGGCCGACGCGCGCCAGGCGGAGCTGCTCGGCGTCGCGACCGGCGATCCGCTGGTGACCATGGACCGCACCGCGCTGGACAGCGCCGGACGGGCGGTCGAATGCGGCCACCATCTCTACCGCGCCGACCGGTACTCCTTCGACACCACCCTCGTGAACTGACACTCCGCGTCCGCACTCCCGGACCGAATTCCAGGACCGCATCCCAGGACCACACCCCAGGAAGGACCCCGCCGATGACTTCGCAGAGCACCCGCGTCCCGCAGCCCTCGCCCTGGTTCCACCGCGCCGGCGACGCCGCGCAGGGGGACTGGTTCGTCGATCTGGGCACGCAGGAGTCGCTCGTCCGGCCGCCCGGCTGGACGCACACCGGGCTGCGCGTGGCCGACCTTCCCGCCGGCGGCGAGGTCGTGCTCGCCGCCCAGGAGGAGGAGCGCATCGTCGTGCCGCTCTCCGGCTCCTTCGTCGTCGAGGTCTCCGCGGAGGGCGGGGCCGCCGACGACGGCACCTATGAGCTGGCCGGCCGCGCCTCGGTCTTCGCCGGAGCCAGCGATGTGCTCTACACCGGCGTGCGGCGGGCGGCGACGATCCGCTCGGCCGCCGGCGGCCGCGTCGCGGTGGCCTCGGCCCCGGCCGCTCAGGCCTACCCGGTCCGGCACCTGAGCCTCGACGAGGTGCCGGTGGAGCTGCGCGGCGCCGGCCAGCTCTCCCGCGAGGTGCGCAACTTCGGCACTCCGGCCACGCTGGAGGCCGACCGGTTCATCGTCTGCGAGGTGCTCACCCCGCACGGCAACTGGTCCTCCTACCCGCCGCATAAGCATGACGAGGAGGCCGAGGGCGAGACCGCCCTCGAGGAGATCTACTACTTCGAGATGCAGACCGCGAAGGGCATGCCGATCCCGGACGAGGCCGCCGGCGGCCCGGACGCGATGGGCTATCAGCGCGTCTACGCCTCCGACGACCGCGAGATCGACGTCACCGCCGAAGTCCGCTCCGGCGACGTCGTGCTGGTGCCCCACGGCTGGCACGGCCCGGCGATGACCCCGCCCGGCCACGACATGTACTACCTCAACGTGATGGCCGGGCCAGGCCCGGTGCGGAAGTGGCTGATCAGCGACGACCCGCACCACGGCTGGATCCGGAAGACCTGGGAGCACCAGGACGTCGACCCGCGGCTGCCCTTCGACGGCTGAGCCGCTCTCCTCCGACGGCGCCGTCGCCCGACCACCACGAGCAGCAGAGGACCTGACGACGATGACCACCCGCATCGGACTGATCGGCGCCGGACGCATCGGCGCCATGCACGCCGAGCACCTCGCCGCGCTCGCCGACGACGGCGTCGATCTGATCATCGCCGACGTCGACGCCGCCCGGGCGGCCGAGGTCGCCGAGCCGCTGGGGGCTGCCGCCGTCGCCGACGTCGACGCGCTCTTCGCCGAGCAGCCCGACGGGGTGGTCATCGCCGTCGGCACCGGCGGCCACGCCCCGCTGATCCTGCGCGCGGTGGAGGCGTCCATTCCGGTGTTCTGCGAGAAGCCGGTGGCCGAGACGGTCGAGGCCGCGCTGCCGGTGCTCGAGGCCGTCGAGGCCGCGGGTGCGCAGGTGCAGATCGGCCACCAGCGCCGGCTGGACCCCGGGCACTGCGAGGCCCGCCGCGCAGTGCAGGCCGGCGAGCTCGGCTGGCTGCACACCCTCCGGGCGATCACTGCGGACATGACCCCGCCGCCGGTGGAGTTCCTGGCCACCTCCGGCGGACTGTTCCGCGACTGTTCGGTCCACGACTTCGACACGCTGCAGTGGATCACCGGCCGGCGGATCGTCGAGGTCTGCGCCCGCGGCTCGAACCGCGGGGATCCGGCGATCGGAGCGGTCGGCGACGTCGACACCGCCCATGCGCTGGTCACCCTCGACGACGGCACCGTGGCCACCGTCTCGGCGACCCGGTACAACGGCGCCGGCCATGACGTGCGGCTGGAGCTGCAGGGCTCGGCGGCGAGCCTGCAGGTCGGGCTCGACGACAGCTACGCCGGCCGCTCGGCCGAGGCCGGGGCGGCCTTCCCCGCCGGGCCGGTCCACCGGACCTTCCACGAGCGCTTCGCCGCCGCCTATCGCGAGGAGATGCGCACCTTCGTCGCAGTGGTCCGCGGTGAACAGGACAGCCCCTGCACCCCCGCCGAGGCGGTGGACGCCTCGCGCGTCGCCGATGCGGCGCAGCGTGCGCTGGAGACGGGGCGGACGGAGCCGGTGCGGCGCTGAGCCGGGGCCGGCAGGATCGCCGCCTGCGGCAGGACATCATCGACGAGGAGCGCCGGGATCGCCCGTCCGGCGCGGAAGGAGCACGCATGCGCATCGGTCTGGTCGGCTTCGGCTTCGGCGGACGACGCTTCCACCTGCCCTACATCCAGGCGGCCGAGGCCTGGGAGCTGGTCGGGGTCGTCACCCGCTCGGCCGCCCGCCGGGCCGAGCTGGCCGAGGACGCGCCCGGAGTGCCCGCCGTCGACGACCTCGAGGCGCTGCTGGACCGCGGCGTCGACGTCGTCGTGATCACCACGCCGCCGGAGACCCGGCGCGAGCTGGTGCTGGCGGCCCTGGCCCGCGGCGTGCACGTCGTCGCCGACAAGCCCTTCGCGCCCACCGCCGACGGCGGCCGCGAGCTCGCCGCAGCCGCCCGCGAGGCCGGGCTGCTGCTGACCGTCTTCCACAACCGCCGCTGGGACACTGATCTGCGGACTCTGGCCGGTGTGCTGGAGTCCGGCGAGCTGGGGCCGGTGCGCCGGGCGGTCAGCCGATTCGACGTCGACGAGCCCGACACGCTGGAGGCTGGTCCCGCCCACGGGCTGCTGCGCGACCTGGGCTCGCATCAGGTCGACCAGATGACCCATCTCTTCGGGTCGGTCGTGCGCGTGGACGCGCATCTGGATCACGTCCGGGTCGACGGGCAGGACGTCGACGCCGGGTACGTGCTCGGCCTGCACCACCGCGACGGCGTCTTCAGCCAGGTCACCGCCAGCAAGGTCTTCCACCTCACCGAGCGGGAGCTGACCATCCACGCCGAGCGCGGCTCCTACGTCTCGCGGATGACCGACGTGCAGACCGAGCAGATCCTAGCCGGCGAACACCCGGGCACCGCCGAGAACTGGGGCGTGGAGGACGAGGAGCGCTGGGGCGTGATCTCCACCGCCGCCGGTCGGCGGGCGGTGCCCAGCGCCGTCGGCGACTACGCGGAGTTCTACCGCGAGCTGCATGCCGCGCTCGCCGCGGGGCGGGGGTTCAGCGTCACTCTGGAGCAGGCGGTGCACACGCTGGAGATCCTGGACGCCGCGCGGACCGCCGACGCCGAAGGGCGCAGCGTGCCGCTCTGAACCCCTCGGCGTCGGATCCGCGTCAGCTCCGCGGCGGATCGACGGCGGAGCGCGCGGCTCAGTCCGTCCGCGGCACGCCCAGCTCGCCGGTGACGTACTGGGCGGTGCCGAAGCCGAAGCTCCAGTCCTCCGGACCGTTCTCCACGTATCCGATGAACACGTCCGAGCCGGCGACGCCGACCGGCTCGAGCGCGGCGGCGATCTCCGCGTAGAGCGCCTGCTTCTGCGCGACGTCGCGGCCGCGCTGGGTGAAGATCTGGATGATCACCGGGTCCTGCCGCTCGAAGCCCAGCCCGGCGTCCTGGGCGATGATCGCCTCGGCGGGGCGGGCCGCGAGCACCTGGAAGCGGTCCCGCTCGGGGATGCCGTAGGTGTCGACGATTGCCCGGTGGACGGCGTCGGCGATCTCGCGCGGGTTGGTCCGGGCGTCGCTGTGGTCGATGCGCACCAGGGGCATGAGTGTCTCCTTCGTCAGGGGTGGAGGGGAGAGGGGCGGGGGTCAGCGCAGTCCGGCGCGGCCGGCGGCGTCGAGCAGCACGGCGGAGGATTCGCGCACACCCTCGACGGCGCCGAGCGAGGTGTCCTCGTGCTCGATCTGCACCGCCATGCCGGGGTCGACGGCGTGCAGCGCGGCGAGGAACTCCGCCCAGTACTCGGCGTCATGGCCGCGACCCAGCGCGACGAAGTCCCAGGCGGAATCCTGCGGCCACTCGTTGGCGAATTCCTCGGCGCCGATCTGCGTGCGGTCCTCGTCCGGGCCGAGGCGCCGGAAGCTGTTGTCCAGCACGCCGCACCAGGCGGCCTCCGGATTGACGCGCACATCCTTGGCCGCGGCATGGACGACGTGCCGTCCCAGGCGCCGCACCACCTGGACGGGATCCATCTGCTGCCAGAACAGGTGGCTGGCGTCGAGCTCGACGCCGAGCTGCGTCGCGGAGGTGCGCTCGATCAGCTCCAGGAAGCTCGGCGGGTTGAAGACCAGATTCTGCGGATGCAGCTCCAGCGCGACGGTGACGCCGTGCGCGGCGGCGAGCGCATCGATCTCGGTCCAGAACGCCGCGGCGACCTCCCACTGGTGCTCCAGCACGTCGAGCGCGCGGGAGGACCAGGCGTTGACCACCCAGGCGGGCTGGCCGCCGCCCGGCTCGGCCGCCGGCAGCCCGGACATGCACACCACTCGGGTCTGGCCGAGCGCGCCGGCCACGCGGATGCTGCGCCGCAGGTCCTCGGCGTGCCTCTGTCCGGTCCGCGGGTCCGGATGCAGCGGATTGCCGTTGCAGTTCAGCCCCTGCAGGCTGACCCCGGTGCCCTCGAAGGTGGCCAGCCACTCGGCGGCCCGCGAGGGATCGGCGTCGAGCTCCTCGACTGGGATGTGGGCGGCCGGCAGGAAGCCGCCGGTGTTGAGCTCGACGGCGTCGAGGCCGCAGCCGGCGACGACGTCGAGGGCCTCGGCCAGCGGGCGGTCGTGCAGCGGAGCGGTGTACAGGCCCAGATGCATAGTGGGTCTCCTCTCGGAAGCGGGCGGAGAAGCCCGCGGACGGGTGACCAGTCGGGTCAGCGGGCGACGGAGACTGCGCGCCCCTCGTCCCCGGCCGAGGCGACGACCGCCTCGATGAGGTCGAGGGTGCGCAGCCCCTCGGCGAAGGAGGCGCAGCGCGGCCAGGACTGCTCCTCGTCGAGGCCGACGACCTCTTCGAGGAAGGCCCGGGCCTGGAAGATGAAGCCGTCGTTCTGCCCGACGCCGATGCCCGGGGCCGCCATCGCGTACCCCTCGCCGATGTACGGGTGCTCGGGGCCGAGCTTGACGGTGCGGAAGCCGTTGCTCGCCGCGGCGGCGCCGCCGATCTCCTGGGTGTGGACCTGGATCTCGGCGGGGTTCTCCTGGTCCCAGACCGCCGCGCCGGCGCGGCAGCTGATCTCCAGCCGCAGGCCGTTGGGGTGGCCGGCGGCGACGCGGGAGGCCTCGAAGGTGCCCGCGGCGCCGTCGAAGTCCGCGGTGAAGCCGGCCCAGTCGTCATTGGTGACCGGCTCGGTCTCCTCGCTCACTGCGACCTTGCCGTGGCCGACCGTCGCGGTCAGCGGCAGCGGCCGCTCGGCGACGACAGTGCGGAACCGGGCGCCGGAGACGGCGCGCATCGGTCCGGCCAGGAACTCGGCGGCGTCGAGCAGGTGGCTGCCGACGTCGCCCAGCGCCCCGGATCCGGGCTCGCCGCGGAAGCGCCAGGCCATCGGCGCCTGCGGGTCGCAGGCGTAGTCGGCCAGGTAGCGGCCGTGCAGGTGGACGATCTCGCCGAGCGCGCCGGAGGTCACCAGCTCGCGCAGTGCGGCCAGCCCCGGGGCCCGCCGGTAGGTGTAGCCCAGGCGGGCCACCGGGCCCGCGGTCTCAGCCGCGGCGACCATGGCCTCGGCGTCCTCGCGCGTGTCGGCCAGCGGCTTCTCGCAGAGCACGTGTTTGCCGGCGGCCAGCAGCGCCTCGACTATCTCGCGGTGCAGCCGGTTGGCCACGACCACGGAGACGACGTCGACGTCGGCGGCGTCGAGCAGCGCGCGCCAGTCGGTCTCGACCCGCTCGTAGCCGAAGCGGCCGGCGACGTGCCGGGCCAGCGGCTCGGCGATGTCGGCGACGGCGACGAGCCGCACCGGGCGGGGGAGCGGGGTGCGCACTGTGGTCGCCGCCCGCCAGGCGGCGGCGTGGGCGGCTCCGGCCATGCCGGCGCCGATCACGGCGACGCCGAGCGGACGGTCCTCGGTCATCTCATCACTCATGGGTACTCCTCGGAGACGAGTCCGGGCCGCCCTCGAGGCGAGGACGGCCCGGAGCGTGGGGTCAGGTCCGACTGCCGCCGGCGGCGCGGCGCCGGCGTCAGCGCATGCGCTTCGGGCTCGGCACGGCGGGCATGCCGGCGGTGTTGCGGAAGGTCGACTCGATCTCCTCCAGCGAGCGGCCCTTGGTCTCCGGGACGCGCCGCCAGGTGAAGATCAGGGCGCCGAGGCAGATGACGGCGAAGCCGGTGAAGAGCCAGCCGACGCCGACGGCCTCCAGCACCGGCGGGAAGCCCAGCGAGACGATGCCGTTGCCGACCCACAGGGCGGTGGTCGCCACGCCCATCGCGGCCGCGCGGATGCCCAGCGGGAAGATCTCGCCGAGCATGACCCAGACCATCGAGCCCCAGCTGGCCTGGAACATGAAGATGTAGACGGCCATGCAGACCAGCGTGACGATGCCGACGAGTCCGAAGCCGTCGGGCTCGGGCAGCACCAGGTTGGTGAAGGCCAGCACGCCCAGGCTCAGGCAGGTGCCGACGGCGCCGGCGATGAGCAGCGGCTTGCGGCCCCAGCGGTCCGCGTAGGTCAGCGCCAGCCAGACGGCCAGGATGTTCATGATGCCGATGATCAGGTTGGAGGCGACGGCGGCCTGGTCGGAGAAGCCGACGTTCTGCAGCGTGGTCGGGGCGTAGTAGATGATCGAGTTGATGCCCATGATCTGCTGCAGGATCGCCAGGCCGAGGCCGACGACGAGGATCGGGCGGACCCAGGCCTGCAGCAGCGCTTTGAGATTCTGCGCGCCGGCGGCCTCCTCGGCCTGCTGGATGACGTGGATCTCCTGCAGTTCGGCGGAGGCCTCCTCCTCGGTGCGGTCGTAGAGCAGCACCTGCTTCGCCTCGTCCTCGCGGCCCTTCTTGACCAGCCAGCGCGGCGTCTCCCAGATGAAGAACAGGCCGATGGTGAAGAGCACCGAGGGCACCACCGACAGGCCCAGCATCCAGCGCCAGGACTCCATCGGGGCGAAGGCGAGTCCGATGATGAAGCCGAGGAACTGCCCGGAGACGATCGCCAGGGCGTAGAAGGCGGTGACCTTGCCGCGGATCCGCGCCGGGGCGATCTCCGAGAGATAGACCGGCAGGGTCACCGCCGCCAGGCCGGCGCCGAGGCCGACGATGACGCGGAAGATGAACAGGACCTCCGTCGTCGGAGCGGCCGCCATGCCGAGGGGAGCGATGATGAAGGTCACCGCGGTGGCCATCAGCACCTTCCACCGGCCGAACTTGTCCGACATCCGGCCGCCGACGGCCGCGCCGACGATCGCGCCGAGGATCAGGCCGGTGACGACCCAGCCCTCGGTCCAGCTGTCCATCTGGAACTCCTCGCGCAGATAGATCAGCGCCGCGGAGATGACGCCGGTGTCGTATCCCCAGTTCAGCCCGCCGAGCGCGCCGAAGAGATAGATGAGGATCGTGCTCCTGCGCCGTCCGACGCCGGCCGGCGTGGAGCCCTTCTCAGGCTTGATGTTGCTCATGGTGATGTCCTTCGTCCGATTCGGCCGCCGGCGTCATCGCCGCGCGGCGCTCATCCTGGTCGTCATCTGCTCGAGCTGGAAGCGCGAGACGTCGTGGGCGTCCTCGTTCTCGCCGAAGACGCTGGTGACCATCACCGACTCGGCGCGCTGGTCGAAGTCGTTGCGGGCCAGCTCGGCGAAGAAGCGGTCCCAGTCGACGTCGCCGACGCCGAGCTTGTTGTGCTGGTGCACCCGCGCCGGGGACTCGGGGGGATTGGTGATGTAGCGCAGGCCGTTCGAGCGGTGGTGGTCGTAGGTGTCGGCCACGTGCACCACGCGCAGCCGGTCGCCGACGGCGTCGAGGATCTCCGGCATCGGGTCCTGGTAGTGGAAGGTGTGCGGGGCGACGTAGACGAAGCCGAGGTGCTTCGAGTTCACCCCGCGGATGACCCGCCAGGCGGCCAGTCCCTGCTCGACGAAGTCGTCGGGGTGCGGGTCGATGGCCACATGCAGCCCCTCGGACTCGATGGTCGGCAGCAGCTCGTCCATCGAGCGGTGGAAGGCCCGCTCCGACTCCTCGGCCAGCTCCGGCCGGCCGGAGAACTCGGTGTTGAGCTGCTCGACGCCGAGGTCGACGGCCATCTGCAGGATCCGGCGCCAGTGGCGGACGGCGGCCTGGCGGGCGTCGGGGTCCGGCGAGGACCAGCGCTGCACCGGCAGGATCGAGGCGATCGAGACGCCGGCGTCGGCGCAGGCCCGCTTCAGATCGGCCACGAGGTCGTCGTCGGCGGTGGGGTGCCGGAAGAACGGGGCGAAGTCCGGATGCGGGGTCAGCTGCAGGTGTTCGAAGCCCAGCTCGGCGGCCAGGCGGGGGAACTCCAGCAGCGAGTGGGTGCTGTGGAAGGGTGTGGGGTCCAGGGCGTACTTCATGGGAGTCCGGTCCTCTCGGAAGGGGCGGGCGGGGCGCGCGGGGCGGCCCGGGTCAGTCCGTCGGGCGGGAGTAGAAGCTCGGGCGCTGGGCCAGCTGCACCGTCTGCAGGCCCTGGTCCTGCTGGGAGGCGACGCCGGCGGCGCAGCACGCGGCGGTCGCGTAGCCGTCCCAGGCGTCGGGGCCGGCGATCTCGCCGCGCAGCGTGGCGTCCACCCAGTCCTGCACCTCGCGGTCGTAGGCCTCGCCGAAGCGGGTGACGAAGCCGGCGTCGACGGCGCCGCCGGTGCGCCCGCCGGTGGTGAGCTGCAGCTCGGCGCCCTGGCCGATGGAGACCACTCCGTCCTCGAAGGATGCCTGGGTGTGGACCTGGTAGCCGAACTGGGCGTTGACGAAGATCTCGACTGTGGCCAGCAGGCCGGATTCGGTGCGCAGGGTGACCAGCTGCGGGTCGTGGAGGGTCTCGGCCGCCCGCGAGCTGCGCCGGCCCAGGCGCACCTGGACTTCGGTGACCTCTTCGCCGGTGAAGTAGCGCACGGCGTCGAACTCGTGGACCACCGAGTCGTGGATGATCATCTCGTCGGTGAACTCCGGCGGCGAGACCGGGTTGCGGTGCTGGTGGTGGAGCAGCAGCAGCTCGCCGTGCTCGCCGGAGTCGATCAGCTGCTTCAGCTGCCGGTAGCCGGCGTCGAAGCGGCGCATGAAGCCGACCTGGATCAGCTGCCGGCCGGCGGCCGCCTCAGCTTCGACCACGCGCAGCGAGGACTCCGGGTCCGGGGTGAGCGGCTTCTCGCAGAGCACCGGGATCCCGGCGTCGATGAGCCGCAGCAGGGCCTCCTCGTGGAGGAAGCCGGGAGTGGCCAGCACCACCGCGTCGGCGACGTCGGCGGCCAGCAGCTCGTCGAGGCTGGTGAAGACCTGCGCGCCGTCGGCGCCGGCGGCCGCCGCGGCGGCGCGGTCGGCGTCGATGTCGACGACGGCGGAGACCCGGGCGCGCAGCGTGCGGTGGGCGAGGCGGTCGACGTGGTCCGCGCCCATGCGGCCGGCGCCGACGACGGCGACGCGGAGCTCGTCCTGCGGTGAGATCGACATGTGTGATGCTCCTCGAACGGGGGTGGGGCGAGGCGTGCTCGCAAAGCTGTGACTGCACTCACTGTAGGACACATCACGTGCATATGTCCAGACATTCGGACTATAAGATTCGGTCGACGGTCCGACACAGCTCGGGCGGGGGATCCGGCGCCGCCGGCCGGCGCCCCGAGGGGCGCGGCGACGACGTCCGGATCCCCCGCCCGATCGCTGCGAGGGCCGTGCTCAGCCGTTGGTGCTCAGCTGCTGGAGCTCAGCCGTTGGAAGGGAAGTTCATCGACGCGGTGGACTCGTCGTTCTCATGCGGCCACCGCTGGGTGACGACCTTGCCGCGGGTGTAGAAGCGCACCCCGTCGGGGCCGTAGATGTGCAGGTCGCCGAAGAGCGAGTCCTTCCACCCGCCGAAGGAGTGCTGGGCGGCCGGCACCGGGATCGGGATGTTGACCCCGACCATGCCCACGGTGACCTGCCGCTGGAAGGTCCGGGCGGCGTGTCCGGAGCCGGTGAAGATCGCGGTGCCGTTGCCGTAGGGGTTGGCGTTGATCACCCGGATCGCGTCCTCCAGGGTGTCCACCCGGACCACGGCGAGCACGGGCCCGAAGATCTCCTCCTCATAGGCCGACATCGTCTCCTTCACGCGGTCGAGCACCGTCGGGCCGACGAAGAAGCCCTCCTCGCGTCCTTCGACCACCAGGTCGCGGCCGTCGACGACGACGGCGGCGCCGTCGGCCTCGGCCTCGCCGACCAGTCGGCGCACCCGCTCGGTCGAGGCCGGAGTGATCAGCGGCCCCATGTCGGTCTCGGACTCGGTGCCGTCGCCGACGGTGATGTCCCGGGCGCGCTGCCCGACCTTCTCGACGACCGCATCGGCGGCGTCGCCGACGGCCACCGCCACCGAGATCGCCATGCAGCGCTCGCCGGCCGAGCCGAAGGCCGCCGCCGAGAGGTGGTCGGCGGCCAGCTCGAGGTCCGCGTCGGGCATGACCACCGCGTGGTTCTTCGCCCCGCCGAGGGCCTGGACCCGCTTGCCGTGGGCGGTGGCGGTCTCGTGCACATGCTTCGCGATCGGCGTGGAGCCGACGAAGGAGACGCCGTCGACCAGCTCGTGGGTGAGCAGGCCGTCGACGATCTCCTTGTCGCCGTGGAGCACCTGGAAGACGCCGTCGGGCAGGCCCGCCTGCTTCCAGAGCTTCGCCAGCAGCAGCGAGGCCGAGGGATCGCGCTCGGAGGGCTTGAGCACGAAGGCGTTTCCGGTGGCGATGGCCACCGGCGCCATCCACAGCGGCACCATCACCGGGAAGTTGAACGGCGTGATGCCGGCGACCACGCCCAGCGGCTGGCGGAAGGAGAAGACGTCGATGCCCGTGGAGGCCTGGTCGGTGTAGTCGCCCTTGAGCGTCTGCGGCATCGTGCAGGCGTACTCGACGACCTCCAGGCCGCGGGCGACCTCTCCGGCGGCGTCGGAGAGCACCTTGCCGTGCTCGGCGGTGACCAGCGCGGCCAGCTCGTCGGTGTGGGCCGCGACCAGCTCGCGGAAGCGGAAGAGCACGCCCATGCGCTTCGACAGCGACATCTCGCCCCAGGAGTCGGCCGCGCGCCGGGCGGCCTGCAGCGTCTTCTCCAGGTCCTCGCCGTCGCCCAGGTGCAGGCTGCCGCTGGCGCGGCCTGTGGCGGGGTTGAAGACGTCCTGGCGGCGCTCGCCGTGGCCGGCGTCGGCCTCGCCGTCGATCCAGTGCGTGATGTCGGTGACCGGCGCGGTGCTCCCGGTGGTCTCAGGGGTGGTCTGTGCAGTCATCAGTGGATCCTCTCGTGGTCCGTGGTCCCGTCCCCGGCGGCGGGGGCGGCTCCCAGCAGCCGCCGCTGCCGGGACTTGTGCTGGCTGTAGGTTCGGTGGGCCTGCTGGGTGGAGTCCAGGGCGGAGACGCCGGTGACCGGCACGTCCCACCAGGATTCCGAGTCCGGGGCGTCGATGAAGGGGGTGGACTCGACATGGACGAGCACCGGGCCGGAGCCCTCCTCGCGCGCCTTGGCCTCGGCGACGGCGTCCTGCAGCCGATCGATCACGTCGGCGCCGCGGTCGACGCGGATGACGTCGACGCCCAGCGACTCGGCGTTGGTCGCCAGGTCCACCGGCAGCGCCGAGCCCTCGTCGAAGCTGCGGGTCTCCTCGTCGAGGTAGCGGTACTTGGTGCCGAAGCGCTGCGAGCCCAGCGACTCGGACAGCGCCCCGATGGAGGCGTAGCCGTGGTTCTGGATGAGCACCACGATCAGCTTGATGCCCTCGGCGACGGCGGTGACCAGCTCGGTGTGCATCATCAGATAGGAGCCGTCGCCGACCATGACGACGACGTCGCGGCCGTCGTCGTCGGCGCCGGCGTCCGACGCCGGCCCGGCGGTGGTCGAGCCGGTGGCGGCGGTGCCGGCGGCCTCGGCCAGCGCGGCGCGCTTGACGCCCAGCCCGCCGGCGATCTCGTAGCCCATGCAGGAGTAGGCGTACTCGACGTGATAGCCGTGGGCGTCCTTGACGCGCCACATCTTGTGCAGGTCGCCCGGCAGCGAGCCGGCCGCGCAGACGACGGTGTCGCGGTCGTCCATGGCGGCGTTCACCGCCCCGATGATCTCGTCCTGCGCGGGCAGCGGCTGATTCCTGGTGGTGAAGGCCTCGTCGACGATGCCGTCCCAGCGGGCCTTCTGCGCGCGGACGGTCTCGGCGACCTGCTCGCCGGCGTGATGGCCCACGGAGCTCAGCGCCGCGGTGAGCGCGGTCAGCGCCTTGCCGGCGTCGGCGATCACCGGCACCGAGGTGCCCATCTTCTGGGCGTCGAGCCCGGTGATGTTGATCGTCACGAACCGCACCTCGGCGTGCTGGAAGGCGGTCATCGAGGCGGTGGTGAAGTCCTCCCACCGGGTGCCCACGCCGATGACGACGTCGGCGTCGGCGGCATAGGCGTTCGACGCCGTCGAGCCGGTGGAGCCGATCGCACCCAGGCACAGCGGGTGGTCCCAGTCCATCACCCCGACGCCGGCCTGGGTGTAGGTCACCGGAGTGCCGGTGGCCTCGGCCAGCGCGCGCAGCTTCTCCTCGGCGAAGGCGTAGTGCACGCCGCCGCCGGCGACGATCAGCGGACGCCGCGCCGAGCGGATGACCTCCACCGCGTCGGCGATGTCGGACTCCTCGGGCTCCGGGCGGCGGATCCGCCACTGCCGCGGGGCCAGGAACTCCTCGGGGACCTCGATCCGCTCGGCCTGGACGTCCTGCGGCAGCGAGATGGTCACCGCGCCGGTCTCGGCCGGGTCGGTGAGCACCCGCATGCCGTGCAGCAGCGAGGAGCAGAGCTGCTCCGGGCGGGAGACCCGGTCGAAGAAGCGGCTGATCGGCCGGAAGACGTCGGCGCAGCTGACGTCGTAGGCATGCGGCAGCTCCAGCTGCTGCAGCACCGGGTCCGGCGCGCGGGTGGCGAACTCGTCGGAGGGCAGCAGCAGCGCCGGCAGTCGGTTGGTCGTCGCCAGCGCGGCGCCGGTGACCATGTTGGTCGAGCCCGGGCCGATCGAGGCGGTCACCGCATAGGTCTGCCGTCGGCGGGTGTGGCGGGCGTAGCCGACCGCCTGGTGGACCAGGCCCTGCTCGTTGCGGCCCTGGTGGTACGGCATCAGCCCGGGGGCCAGCGCCTGGGCCTGCTTCAGCGCCTGGCCGACGCCGGCGACGTTGCCGTGCCCGAAGATCCCATGCGTCCCCGGGATCGTGCGGACCTCGACGCGCTCGCCGTCGACGATGTCGACAGTGCGCTGGTTCGCCAGGAACTCCACCGTCGCCTGGGCCACCGACATCTCACGGGTGGTCATCGGTCCTCCTCCTTCGCTCCGGCCGGCGCCGGAGACGTCGCGTCGGCGGCGGGGGCCGCCGCGGGGTTCTGCAGCAGGGACGCGGCCTCGCCCACTGCGGCGGCGACGTCGCCGCCGTCAGGGTAGAGCAGCGTGCGGCCGACGGTCAGGCCCTGCACGCCTGGCAGCCGCAGGGCGCTGCGCCAGGTCTCCAGCGTCTCGTCGGTGGCGCCGGTCGGCTCGCCGCCGAGGAGCACCGTCGGAAGCGTGGTCGCGGCCATGACCCGCTCCATCTCCGCGACGACGGGCAGCTTCATCCAGGTGTCGGCCGAGCTGGCGCCCAGCCCCTGGGCGATGGCCACCGACTGCACCACCGCGTCGGTGCTCAGGTCGTTGACCACGCGGGCTCCGGAGGACCGGGAGATGAACGGTTCGACCATCGCGACCAGGTCGTGGGCGTGCAGCCCGTCGACCGCCTGGGCGGTGGACTCGAGCATCGACGTCGTCGCGGCGTCGTCGAAGGCGATGCGGGTGAGCATCTTGCCGCCGGTGGCGCCGAGGGCGGCCAGGGCGGCGGCGGTGTGGCCGGTGAAGCGGTCGTCGATCTCGTTGACCAGGCCGGGGAGCCCGGCGCGGTTCATCGAGCCGAAGATCTGCTTGCCCTCCAGCGCGCCGAGCAGCAGCAGGTCGTCGAGGACGTCCGGGGAGGCCAGCACGCCGTCGACGGCGGGGTCGGCCAGGGCGATGCGCAGCCGGTCGAGCAGGTCGCGGCGGTCGGCCATCGCCCGGAGGTCGTCCTTCACCGCCAGCGCGCCGCGGGCGGCGTGGTCGGCGGCGATGATGAAGTTCTGCCGCCCGTAGCGGGCGCCGGGGTGGTGCCGACGGATCGCGGCGGCCTCGGCGACGGCCTCGGGGTGCTCCAGACGCAGCCGGGTCAGCGGCTCGTAGCGGCGCGGATCGTCGTCGCCCGGCGGCGAGATCGCCGCGCGGGTCTGGTCGAGGGCGGTGCTCATGCGGTGACCTCCTCGGGCACGGCCCGTCCCCGGGCGGTGAGCATCTCGGCGACCGCCGGGGGCGTGGGCATCGCCTCCGAGCAGGCGATCTCGGAGGCGACCAGCGCGCCGGCGGCGTTGGCGTAGTCGAGCACCTGCTCCAGCGGCCAGCCGGCCAGCAGCCCGTGGACCAGCGCTCCGCCGAAGGCGTCGCCGGCGCCGAGGCCGTTGACGGTCTCCACCGGCAGCGGCGCGGAGATGACCCGCTCGTCGGCGGTGGCGGCCATGACGCCCTCGGAGCCGCGCTTGACCACGGCCAGCTGCACGCCGGCGGCCAGCAGCCGGTCGGCCTGCTCGTCCGGAGTACCCTCGCCGACGGCGACGGCGCACTCCTCGGAGTTGCCGACGGCGACGGTGACCTGCGGCAGGATGCGCTGCACCTGCTCGCGGGCCTGCTCGACGGAATCCCAGAACATCGGGCGATAGTCGAGGTCGAGGATGGTGTGCTGGCCCGCGGCCAGCGACGCCTGCGGCCGGGCCTGATGCGCGGCGACCTGCGCCTCGCGGGCCGTCGGCCGGGAGAGGCCGGTGACGGTGGACCAGAAGATCTTCGCCTCGGCGATGGCCGCGGTGTCCAGCTCGTCGGCCTCGATCTCCCAGTCCGGGGCGCTGGGGGAGCGGCCGTAGAAGTAGAGCGGGAAGTCCTCCGGCGGACGGATCGCGCAGAAGGTCACCGGCGTCTGCAGCGCGGACACCGGAGCGACCCACTGGTCGTCGACGCCGTAGCGGCGCAGCTCGTGGTGGAGGAACTCGCCGAAGGAGTCGTCTCCGGTGCGGGTGATCACCGCCGGGCGGCGCCCGTGGCGGGCGGCGGCGACGGCGACGTTGGCCGGGGATCCGCCGAGGTACTTGCCGAAGCTGGAGACCTCGGCGAGGCCGACGCCGATGTCGTTCGGGTAGATGTCGACGCTGATGCGTCCCATCGTGATGAGGTCGTGGGTCATCGATGCTCCTGTGCGTGCCGTGCCGGCGGGCGGCCGGCTCGTCGGGATGGACGGGGCGTGGGCGGGGCGGTCAGCGGATGCGGGTGCGCGAGCCGCAGCCGCAGAGATGCTTCCGGGTGCGGGTCGCGATGGGCAGCGGGTCGTCGAAGGAGGCCACCGGATACATGTCCTGCTCGACGATCCCGTAGAAGGAGCGGTCCAGCGTCTCCAGCTCGTCGATCACCGACTCCAGCGAGGGCTCGCCGGCCGGCGGCTCGACCATCACTCCGGCCTGGTTGGCCGCGGCCCAGGTGAGGTCCTCGCGGCGGACCCGCTCCATGACCTGCGGGTCGATCTGCTTCAGGTGCAGATAGCCGATGCGCTCCGGGTGGCGGCGGATCAGCTCCACCGAGGAGGCGCCGCCGTACTCGGCGTGGCCGGTGTCCAGGCAGAGGCTGACCCGCTCGGGGTCGGTCACCTCGAGGAACCGCTCGATCTGCTCCATGGAGCAGACGTGGGAGTCAGCGTGCGAGTGGAACTGCTGGGCCAGGCCGTACTGCTCCTGCAGCACGGCGCCGAGCTCGTCGTGGCCCTCGGCCATCCGGCGCCAGCCCTCGTCGTCGAGGGTGCCGGGCTCGACGGCCTCGCCGGTGACGTCGTCGCGCCACATCGCCGGGATGGTCACCAGATGGCGGCCGCCGACGGCGGCGGTCAGCGCGGCGACCCGGTGGACCTGCTCCCAGGTGGCCCGCCGCTCCTCGGGGTCGGCGCGGTGGAAGGCGGTGAAGATCGTGCCGGCCGAGACCTTCAGGTTCCGGGCGGCCAGCTCCTCGGCCAGCGTCGTCGGGTCGGTGGGCAGGTATCCGTAGGGGCCGAGCTCGACCCAGTGGTAGCCGGCCTCGACGACCTCGTCGAGGAAGCGCTGCCACGGAGTCTGCTGCGGGTCCTCGGGGAACCAGACGCCCCAGGAGTCCGGGGCGGTGCCGATGAGCACCGGCGAGTCGGTGCCGTCCTCGGCGCGGACGGGGGTGCGGGCGTGGGCGGTGGTCACTTCGGCCTCCTCGACGGCGTCGGACGCGGGCGGCGGCCGACGGACGGGTTCTGCGTGGTGCACACCACTCTGGCGCTTCGATGTTCTAATGTCAAGACATATAGAGTCAGGGGTCTCCGGAGGCTCGTTCCGGCGGCGGCTCCCGGCGGATCCTTCCGCCGACGGCGGGAGGCCCGTCGCCGCCGGTCGCCGCCGCTCAGCGTCGGTCAGCTGCGGTCAGCGGCCGGCGACGGGGGCGCGGAGGCCCGGCGGGCGTCGTCGGCGTCGTCGTAGCCTGCCGGGACCTCCGAGCCCTCGGCGGCGCGGTGGAAGCTCGTCTCGATCTGCTCCAGCGAGCGGCCCGTGGTCTCCGGGATCCGCCGCCAGGTGAAGGTCAGGCCGGCGCAGCAGATCACCGCGAAGCCGGCGAAGGCCCAGCCGACGCCGACGGCCTCGAGCAGCGGCGGGAAGCCGAGGGCGACGACGCCGTTGCCGATCCACAGAGCGGTGGTCGCCACGGCCATGGCCGCCGCGCGCACACTCAGCGGGAAGATCTCGCCGAGGACCACCCAGGTGATCGAGCCCCAGCTGGCCTGGAACAGGAAGATGTAGGCGGCCATGCAGGCCAGCGTCACCAGTCCGACGACGCCGAAGCCGTCCGGCGCGGGCAGCACCAGGTTGGTCACGGCCAGCACCCCCAGGCTCAGCGCCATGCCGGCCGCGCCGCCGAGCAGCAGCGGCCGGCGGCCCCAGCGGTCGGCGACGGTCAGCGCCAGCCAGACGGCCAGCACGTTCATCACCCCGATGATCAGATTCGAGGTGACGGCGGCCTGGTCGGAGAAGCCGACGTTCTGCAGCGTGGTCGGGGCGTAATAGATGATCGCGTTGGCGCCCATGATCTGCTGCAGCACTGCGACCACGAGGCCGACCAGCAGGATCGGGCGGACCCAGGGGCGCAGCAGCACCGTCAGCGTCTGCGCGCCGGCGGCCTGCTCGGCCTGCCGGATCGCGTGGATCTCCTCCAGTTCGGCGGCGGCCTCCTCCGCGCTGCGGTCGCGCCGCAGGATCTCGCGGGCCTCCTCCTCGCGGCCCTTCGTGACCAGCCAGCGCGGCGTCTCCCGGATGAAGGCCAGACCGGCGGCGAAGAGCACCGAGGGCACCACTGACAGCCCCAGCATCCAGCGCCACGACTCCTCCGGAGTGAAGGCCAGCCCGACGAGGAAGCCGAGGAGCTGGCCGGAGACGATCGCCAGCACATAGGTGGCGGTGACGCGGCCCCGGATGCGGGCCGGGGCGATCTCGGCGAGATAGACCGGCAGAGTCACCGCCGCCAGCCCGGCGCCGAGCCCGACGAGCACGCGGAATGCCAGCAGCACCGCCGCCGTCGGGGCGGCCGCCATGCCGATCGGGGCGATGACGAAGGCCGCCGCCGCGGCGATGAGCACCGGCCGGCGGCCGTGCCGGTCGGAGAGCCGTCCTCCGCCGGCGGCGCCGACGATCGCCCCGAGGATCAGTCCGGTGACGACCCAGCCCTCCGCCCAGCTGTCCAGGGCGAACTCCTCGCGGAGGAACAGCACCGCCGTGGACATCACGCCGGTGTCGTAGCCCCAGTTCAGACCGCCCAGCGCGCCGAAGAGCACGAGCAGGGCGGCGCGGCGGGAGCGGCGGGAGTCGGCCTCGGCGGGGCGGGCGGTCGGCACGGGGGAGTCCTCGGGAACGGGCGGGCGGCGGGAGGGTGTGGAGAGAGGAGGGCGGTTCAGCGCAGCACGCCGAGCCGGCGATGGTGCCGCGCGTAGAGCCAGAAGCCGATCATCCAGGCGGTGATGATCAGGTCGGTCAGCGCGAGCCGCGGACCGAGGGCCTGCCACCGGTCCATCGCGCCGAAGGTCGCCGCCAGCATCACCAGCTGGGCGACGACGGCGACGAGCCCGGCGGGCGCGGCCCAGCGGCGGCGCAGCATCAGCAGCACCGCCGCGACGATGCCGCTGAGCACCTGGACCGCCCAGAGGGCGCGGAGCGCGACCGGGTAGTCGGTGAAGTACTCCACCTGGGCCGGGCCGTAGCCCATCTCGGCGAAGTAGGTCTGCGACATCCGCGCGGTCTCCACCAGGTCCCGCGCCGCGATCGCGTACAGCAGCAGCCCGACGACGCCCATCATCCACAGGTGCCAGGGAGCGCTCGGTCGGGGCGCGGCGTCGTCGGGGGAGGCCCCGGCGGTCATCAGTCCGTCCACCCCATATGCGCCAGCGCCTGACGCAGCAGCCGGGAGCGGCCGCCGAGCAGCTCCGCGCCGACGTCGGCGCCCAGCGCCTGCTCCGGGGTGAGCCAGGCGACCTCCAGTGCGTCCTGGCGAGGCTCGCACTCGCCGGAGACCGGGATGACGTAGGCCAGCGAGACGGCGTGCTGACGGTCGTCGACCAGGCCGGTCTCGCTGGGGCTGGGGAAGTACTCGGCGACGGTGAACGGCACCGGCGACGGCGGCAGCTGCGGCAGCGCCAGCGATCCCAGGTCCTTCTCGATGTGCCGGATCAGCGCCCCGCGGATCGTCTCGCGGTAGAGCACCCGGCCGGAGACGAAGGTGCGGTAGAAGCGGCCGTCGTCGTCGGCGGTGTAGAGCATCCCGATCTCGGTGAGATACCCCAGCGCGTCCAGCCGGACCGGCACGGCCTCCACATAGACCATCGGCAGCCGGCGGCGGGCCTCGTGGAGGTCCTCCTCGCTGAGCCAGCCGGGGTTCGGGTCGGGGGTGCGCACGCTCATGGGTCCACCACTCCTCAGCTCGTGTCAGAGTCTCGTGTCAGATGATGTCGTCGACCGGTCGGCCCATCGCCGCCCGCCGCTCGGCATGATTGATCCGGTGCCGCCGCGACTCGGTGGCGAGCACCACGATGAAGGCGCCGAAGGCCGCCCCGACGGCGACCCACGCCGAGGGGGCGTCGGAGACCAGCCGCGGGAAGACCAGGCAGAGCAGGCCGAAGCCCATGCCGAGCGCCACCGCCATCCGGCCGCGCTCGGTCATCGCGTAGTACGCGCCCGTCCACACGGTGACCATCAGTCCGACCATGCCCCACAGATCCGCGGGCACCCCGGGGATGTGCACGCCGACGGCGGTCAGCGCGATCGAGACCGAGGACATCGCTCCCACCAGCGCCCAGCCGGCGAACAGGCCCACTGTCCTGTCGGTCAGCCGGCGCTCGGCGATGGACCGGGCGGTGTGGAAGGTGAACTGACGGACGACGTCGAGCAGCGCCAGCGCGGCGGCCAGCGACGCCAGCACCGCCAGCCAGAGCATGTCGGCGTGCACTGCGGCGGTCCAGCCCAGCATCAGCCAGGAGGAGGCGGCGACCAGCCAGCCGGAGCGGCGCTGCCGTCGGGCGGAGCGCTGCGACGGCGCCCACTGGTGCAGCGCGTGCAGCACCAGCCCGACGACGATCAGCGGCCAGAGCCAATAGTGCACGGCATCGGGCGTCAGCAGGGAGCGGCGGCCCGTGTACCAGCCGTCGACGAGCCCGTCGAGCCCTCCGACGGCCAGGATCCGCGTGTCGGCCTGCCAGCCGGCCATCCACAGCACCGAGAGCACTGCGGCACCGGCGCCGAGGGTCACCACGACCCGGCGGAGCAGGTCATGCGGCCGCGGCCTGGGGTCGGGGCCGCGCGAGGGCAGGTTATAGGGCGGGATGTAGGTGTAGAGGTCCTCTTCGTCGTCGGCGCGCTCCTCCTCGGCCTGCGACTCCTCCTCCTGCGAGGTGGCCGCCTCGATGGCCGAGGCCTTCTCCAGGATGACGGCGCGGCGGCGTTCGGCGCTGGCGCTGCGGCTGCCGGCGCCATGGTCCCAGGGCAGCGGGCGATCGTCCGTCGCCGCCGGCGGGCGCGGCATCGCCAGTCGGCCGGGACCGTCCACCGGCGGCAGATGCCGGGTGTCCTCCGGGGCGTCGGGGGTCTTCGAGTCCGCGTCCGCGTCCGCGGCCTCGGGCCGGGACGCACCGGCGGTGTCGGCCCCACCGGCCGCACCGGCCGTGCCGCCGGCGTCGTCGGGACGTCCGGCGTGGTCGGCGCCGGCCGGGCGCGGCGGCGCCGGGAGCGTCGGAGCGGGCGGCTGCTCCGCGGGAGCCTCCTGCTCCTCGGGCGGGAGCGGGGCGGCGCTGCCGACGGCGGGGACGTCGGGCTCGGCGTCCTCGTCATGCTCGGCGACGCGCCGGTCGCCGTCGATGATCTCCTGCAGCGACGCGGCGATCCGGCCCCTGGCGCGCTCGAAGCGGGCGTCGAGCGTGTCGAAGAACTCGCTGAGCGCCGACTCATCGGTCTCGCGGGCCTCCGGCGGCAGCTCCGGAGTCGGCTCGCTGCGGCGGATCCGCGGGGCAGTGGACGACGCTGCCGCCGACGACGACGCTGCCGCCGATGACGACGCGGCGTCCCCGGAGGTGTCCTGGTGAGCGTCCGCCATCTCGTCCTTGCCCTCGTCGGTCTCCTCGGCGGGGGGCGTCTCGACCTCGGCCGCGGCGGGTTCCGCCGGGGCGCCGTGCTCGTCCGGCTCGGGGCGCTCGGTCGGCTCGGAGTGCTCGGTCGGCTCCGGCGCCGACGCCGCCTGCTCCGGGCGTCGGGCGGCGTCGTCGGGCACGGAGGCGGTGACCGACGGCATGGGTTCCGAGGACCGGTCAGTCACGGGCGGGCTCCCCTCTGCGGGCTCGGGCGTCGGCGGACGCCGCTGGTGTCACCATGCGTATGCGGACGCGCGGTCGGTCAGGATCCGCCGTCCGTGGAGGAGGCCCCCAGGGAGGACGGCGCGTCCCGGCCGGCCGCGCGGCGGGATCTCGCGCGCCGGCGTCGGGCGGCGACTCCGGCGGCGAGAGCTCCCACCAGAGTACCCGCCGCCGCGGCCGTGGCCGTGCTGGCCCACGGGGGCAGGCCGGTGGTCGTTCCCGTAATGTAACCCAGCCCGACGAGCCACGCCGACCAGGTGGCCGCGCCGACCAGCGCCAGCGCGGCCGTGCGCGGTCCGCTCAGCCGCAGCATCCCGGCGGTGACCATCGAGGTGGTGCGCCCGCCGGGGATCGCGCGGATGAGCAGCAGTCCGATCCAGGTGGTCGCTCCGCCGGCCCGCAGCGTGACGCGCAGCAGCATCCGGTGCAGACGCCGGCCCCAGCGCCAGCGATGCAGCACGCGCAGCCCCTGGCGGCGGAAGAGCAGATGGACGCCGACGTCGCCGAGCAGGCAGCCGAGCATCGTCGTCGCCAGCACCAGCGGCAGGCCCATCAGTCCCTCGGAGGCCATCGCGCCGGAGGCGATGACCATCAGCTCCGAGGGGAACGGCGGGACGAACGCGGTGACGGCCACGGCGACGACCAGCACGGCGAAGTACCACAGGCCCCACTGCTCGAAGAGCGCCGGATCGCCCAGATGCAGCGCGGAGGCGGCGATCAGGCTCATGCCGGATCCTCGTCGGCCGAGGCGGCGGTGAGCACGGCCGTCGACGGCGCGGCCGGAGCCTCGGCCAGGCTCCGGGACGAGGTGAAGCGACGCGGCTCGCCGGTGAGCGGATCCTCGAACTGCAGCGACTGCGCCAGCAGCTGCAGCGGGGCGTCGAAGTCGTCCTCGGCGTCGTCGAGCAGCTCGGGGTAGAACCGGTCATGCAGGATGCCCAGGCCCAGCATGGCCATGTGCACCCGCAGCTGATGGGTCTTGCCGGTGTGCGGGGTGAGCCGGAACCGGCCGGTGCGCCGTCCCGCGGCGCTGGTGCCGATATCCAGCAGCTCCACCCGGGAGGAGGCGTTGGCGCCGGGGACCGGGGCGGTGCGGCGCTTCCCGCGGCGGGGCCGACGCCGATCCTGCGGACGCCGGCCCGAGTCGGCCACGGCGTAGCTCTCCCGCTCGGAGGTCACCTGGCCCTTGATCTTGGTGATCCGGCTGCGCACCTGCAGCGGGAAGCGTGCGGCCAGCGACTCGTCGTCGGGCGCGTCCGGGCCGCAGGGCAGCGCGCTGACGCATTCATAGGACTTGGACACTGCGCGGTCCTCGAAGAGCGTCTGATAGGCGCCGCGGGTCTCCGGCCGCTTGGAGAGCAGCACCAGCCCGGCGGTGCCGCGGTCCAGCCGATGCGCCGGGACCAGATCCGGCAGCTCCAGCCGCCGGCGCAGCCGCACCAGCAGCGACTCCTGCACGTAGCGGCCGGCCGGGGTGGTGGGGAGGAAGTGCGGCTTGTCGACCACCAGCAGGTGCTCGTCCTCGTGGAGGACCTCCTCGGTGACCGGCAGCGGGCGCTCGCCGGCGACCGAGCGGTAGTACCAGAGCGCAGTGCAGGCGCCCAGCGGAGTGGAGGTGTCCAGCGGGGCGCCGTCGCCGTCGACGACGTCGCCGGCCTCGAAGCGGGCGGTGATGCCGCCGTGGTCGATATGCCCGAAGGTCTCCAGCACATACTCGTGGACGGTCGTCCACGGTCCGGACTGCGGCAGGCGCAGACGGGTGGCATTGACCCCGTCGCGCACGGGGAGGGGAGACGTCTGGGCCACTGCGCCAGCCTACCGGCCGCCGCGGTTCATCCCCAGTCGGGGGCCTTCGCCCGGGCGGACTCCTCGTCCGGAGCGGACAGCGGATGGTTGACCTGCCAGCAGACGCCGAAGCGGTCCTGGATCCAGGCGAAGTTCTTCGCGAAGTCGTAGTCGCCGGGCTCCATCAGGAAGGTCCCCTCCTGGGCGAGCACCGAGACGATGCCGTCGAACTCGCCGGAGGACTCGACGACCACGGCGATGGAGGTCGAGGGGGTGAAGCCGAACGTGTGGGTGACCAGACTGTCCTGGATCATCAGCACCTGGCCGCCGATGGTGATCTGCGCGCTGGCCACCAGGCGGTGCGGCGCGGGCGCGTCGGCGGGGACCGGGGCCAGATCGGAGCCGGTGCGCGGATGCGCCTGCCCGTCGGCGCGGGCGGAGGCGTCCGCGGCGGTCCCGGCCGCGGCGTCGGACGTCCTGTCCTCCGCGGCGGCGTCCTTCTCGCCCAGGTCCTCGTCGACCTCAGCGCTGAGGTCGAGGACCTCGGTCCCCTCGGGGTGGTGCTGCATCTCGAGCAGCTCGGCATCCGGGAAGGCCTCGAGGTAGAGTTCCACCGCCTCGGCGGCCCGACCTTGGAACATCAGAAACGGCAGGCAGAGCGTCATGGCCCCAGCCTATCGGGTGCGCGGCGGCCGCGGCCCGGGCGGGCCGGCCGGGTCGTGGCCGCCCCGGGGCGTCCCGGAGACGATGACTCGGCGGAAAGTGTGGGAATGGTGTCGCATTCCCACACTTTCCGCCGAGTCATCCGGGGCGGGGCGGCACCTGGGCAGGCGCGCTCAGACGGAGAAGCGCAGGCCCGACGGCGAGGAGCGGAACCCGGCGCGCTGCAGGGCGGCGCCGAAGGCGCTGCGCAGCACCGGGGCGCCGTTGATCTGCTCGACGGCGAGCCGGGCGGTCTTCGCCGCCCGCAGCCGCTCGACCAGCGCGACGGCGACGACCTCCATGAGGTCCTCGTCCTCGGTGAACAGCAGCATCGTCCGCCCGCCGCGCTCCATGTAGAGCACCAGGTCGCCGCGGTGGATCGCCACCAGGGCCCCGGCCTTGCGCCCGGGGCGGTGTGGGGCCTTCGAGGTCCCGTGGTGCTCGCCGCTCTGCGGCGGCTCGGGCCAGTCCAGCGCCGCCCCGTAGGCGTTGGCCGGGTCGGTGGCGGCCAGCACGACTGTGCGCTCGGGGTCGGCGCCGTCGTCGTCCTGCCGGGCGCGGGCATCCTCCTGATCCTCGGAGACGGCGCGCAGCTGGTCGATGGTCGCCGAGGTGGTGAACTGCGCGGCGCCGAGCCGCTCGACGAAGTAGCCGCGGCGCAGCCGCCCGGCCTCCTCGGCGGCGGCGAGGACCTTGTACATCGCGGCGAAGCCGCCGGCCAGCGGACCCTCGTCGCGGCGGCCGCCGCCGGCCTGCTGCTCGGCGGACACCGACCCGCGGGTGACCACGCCGTAGCGGTCCAGCAGCACCTCGGCCTCGGCGTAGGCGGCCTCGGTGGGATCCGACGTCGTGCGCGGCACCAGCGTCCAGCGCGGCCCCGGCGAACCGCCGGGCGCCGGGGCCCCGCGGTGGGCGGCGACGGCGCGGCGCAGCGCGGTCCGCCGGGCGGTGTGCCGGGTGCGTGCGGGCCGTCGCGGCCCGCGGTGCGCCGTCCGGCCGCCGGAGAGCAGCTCGCGCACCGCCTGGAAGCTGTCCGGAGTGACCTCGCCGTCCCAGAACATCGTCCGCAGCGCCTCCTCGACCTGGTCGCGGCTCGGCGCCGTCGTGGCAGGGTCGGCAGAGTCGGCAGAACCGGCAGGGGTTGCAGGGGCGGCAGGGTCGGCGGATGCGCCGCGGCGGGAGAGCTCGTCGGCGATCGCCTCGGCGAACCAGGCCCCGCCGCGGGCGAGCACCCCCCGCACCGCGGCGCGGGCGGCGTCCTGGTCATGGGCCGCGTCGCCGGTGTCGGTGCGCTCCTCCGCCGGTCCGGGACCGAGCAGTCCGGCGTCGAGGTCCTCGCGGGGCAGCAGGCTCAGCCAGCCGTCATGGCCGGAGAGCGTGCCGCGGCCGACGGCGAGCACCGCCCCGGAGGCGAGGAGCTCGTCGAGCATCTGCGGGCGGTAGTCGGCCACCCGGACGGCCAGCAGATGCGACTCCCAGGCGCTGGCCGGCGCGGCGGCCCCGGCCAGCTGGGAGATCGTCTCCAGCAGCCCGGCCTCGCCCTCGACGCGGGTCCGCGGCGCGGCGTGCTGCCAGCGGGCGAGGAACTCGGCGTAGGCGGCGGTGGGCACCGGCTCGACTTCGGCCCGCAGCGCGGCCAGCGAGCGGCGACGGATCCGGCGCAGCATCTCGACCTCGCACCATTCGGCCGCGCCCGCGCCGGTGCTCCCGCCGCCGGTCGCGCCGTCGCCGGCGGGACGGAAACGCCCCTGCACCACCCGACGCTGCTCGGCCAGCCGGTGCAGCACCTCCTCGACGACGCCGACGCCGAGTCCCAGCGCCGCGGCGGCCTCGGCGGCGGTGAAGGGGCCGTGGGTGCGCGCGTGCCGGGAGACGACGTCGCCCAGCGGATCCTCCACCGGCTCGAGGAACGGCTGCGGGATGCCCGGCGGCAGCGGGGCGCCGACGCCGTCGCGCAGCTTCGCGGCGTCCTCGATCGCGGCGCAGCGCTCCTCGCCGGCCCAGCGCACGCGGAAGGCCCGCTGGTCGGCGACGAGCTGCTCGGCATGGCCGGCGGCGGTCTCGGGGTCCAGCGGAGGCGGAGCGGCGGGGGAGTCGGCGTCGTCGCCGGGTGCTGCGCCGTCGCCGGGCGCTCCGCCGTCGCGGTGCTCGCCGTCGTCGTCCTCGCCGACCATCCGGGCCGCGAGCTCCTCGGCGGAGAGCGGGCCGAGCAGGCGCAGCAGGTCGGCGACCCCCTCGACGCCGCGCAGCCGCCGCGAGGGCGCGGTCCGCTGGGCGTGGGCCTCGGCCTCGGCGATGATCTGCGGGTCCAGCAGATCGCGCAGCTCCACCTGGCCGAGCAGCTCGCCCAGCAGCTCCGGGTCGACCTGCAGTGCGGCGGCCCGGCGCTCGGCCAGCGGGGAGTCGCCCTCGTAGAGGTACTGGGCGATGTAGCCGAAGAGGATCGACTGGGCGAAGGGCGAGGGCTGGGCGGTGGTGGCCTCGACCATCCGCACCCGGCGGGCGGAGAGCTGCTCGGTGAGCTCGCGCAGGGCGGGCATGTCGTAGACGTCCTGCAGGACTTCGCGCATCGCCTCCATGATCATCGGGAAGTCCGGATGCCCGGAGGCGACCTCCAGCAGCTGCGAGGCGCGCTGGCGCTGCTGCCACAGCGGAGTGCGCTGCCCCGGCGACTGCCGCGGCAGCAGCAGGGCCCGGGCGGAGGCCTCGCGGAAGCGGCCGGCGAAGAGCGCCGAGGCGCTGACCTGGGAGGTGACGATCTCCTCCAGCTCGTCGGGCTCGAAGGCGAAGAGCTCCGCGCCGGGCGGCTCCTCGTCCATCATCGGCACCCGCAGCACGATGCCGTCGTCGGAGGCCAGCGCCTGGCCGTCGAGGCCGTAGCGCTCGTGCAGCCGCTCGCCGACCGCCAGCGCCCAGGGGGCATGGACCTGCAGGCCGTAGGGCGAGTGCAGGACGATCCGCCAGTCGCCGAGCTCGTCGCGGGTCTGCTCGACCACCAGATCGACGTCGCTCGGCAGCGTGCCCACCGCCTGGTGCTGCTCGTCCAGGTAGCGGCGGAGATTGTCGCGGGCCCAGGTGTCCAGGCCGAGGGCGGTCAGCCGCTGCTCGACGGCGGCCCCCTCCCCGGTGCGGACCTCGCGCTGGAAGGCGCCCAGCGCGCGGCCCAGCTCGGCGGGCCGGCCGATGCCGTCGCCGCGCCAGAACGGCAGCGTGGCCGGCTGGCCGAAGGCCGGAGTGACCAGCACGCGGTCGAAGGTGATCTCCTCGATCCGCCAGCTGGTCGCTCCCAGGGCGAAGACGTCGCCGATGCGCGACTCGTAGACCATCTCCTCGTCCAGCTCGCCCACCCGACGGCCGCCGGCCCGGGAGGATCCGGCGTCCTCGCCGCCGGCCAGGTAGACGCCGAAGAGCCCGCGGTCGGGGATGGTGCCGCCGGAGGTGACCGCCAGCCGCTGGGCGCCGGGCCGGCCGGCCAGCGTGCCGGCGTCGCGGTCCCAGACGATCCGCGGGCGCAGGTCGGCGAAGCGGTCGGAGGGGTACTTGCCGGCCAGCAGGTCCAGAGTGGCCTCGTAGGCCGAGCGCGGCAGCGAGGAGAAGGGGGCGCTGCGTCGGACGGTCTCGAACCACTCCTCGACGTCGAGGTCCTCCAGCGCGCAGGCGGCCACGGTCTGCTGGGCGAGGATGTCCAGCGGGCTGCGCGGCACATGCAGCGCCTCGATCTGCCCGGCGAGCATGCGTTCGACGACGACGGCGGTGGAGACCAGGTCGCCGCGATGCTTGGGGAAGAACCAGCCGATCGAGACCTCGCCGACGTGGTGGCCGGCGCGGCCCAGCCGCTGCAGCCCGGCCGAGACCGCATGCGGGGCCTCGACCTGGACGACGAGGTCGACCGCGCCCATGTCGATGCCTAGCTCCAGCGAGGACGTCGCGACCACGCAGCGCAGCCGCCCGGACTTCAGGTCCTCCTCGATGACCTGGCGCTGCTCCTTGGAGACCGAGCCGTGGTGGGCGCGGGCGAGCAGCTCGGGGGCGGCGTCGTCGCCGGCGTCGGTACTGTCGGTGTCGTCGGCGACGGCGCGGCTGGCGGCGCCGCCGTCGTCGGGGTTCACCGTCTGCTCGGGCGCGGGCCGGCCCTGCTTCTCGGCATGGATCTCGTTGAGCCGGCCGGTGAGCTTCTCCGCCAGCCGGCGGGAATTGACGAAGACGATGGTCGAGCGGCGGGAGGAGACCAGCTCGACCACGCGGTGCTCGACATGCGGCCAGATGGAAGGGGTCAGCGGCTGGTCGGCGCCGTCGTCGTCCTCGGACTGCGGGGCGGCGAGGTCCTCCACCGGCACCGAGACGGTGATGTCCCACTGCTTCTCCGCCTCCGGGGCGACGACGTCGACCGGTCGGCCGCCGCCGAGGAAGCGGGCGACCTCGTCCTTCGGCTCGACGGTGGCCGAGAGCCCGATGCGCTGGGCGGGGGAGTCGAGCATCGCGTCCAGCCGCTCCAGCGAGAGCGCCAGATGCGCGCCGCGCTTGGTGCCGGCCATCGCGTGAACTTCGTCGACGATGACGGTGCTGACGTTCGCCAGCGTGCCGCGCGCCTGGGAGGTCAGCATCAGATACAGCGACTCCGGCGTGGTGATCAGGATGTTCGGCGGGTTCCGCACCAGGTCGCGGCGCTCCTTGGGCGTGGAGTCACCGGTGCGCACGCCGACGGTGATGTCGGACGGCTCCTGGCCGAGGCGGCGGGCGGTGTGGCCGATGCCGACCAGCGGGCTGCGCAGGTTCCGCTCGATGTCGACGCCGAGGGCCTTCAGCGGCGAGATGTAGAGGACGGTGGTGCCCTGCTGCGGCTCGGCGACGAGCTGGTCGAGCGCGGAGAGGAAGGCCGAGAGCGTCTTGCCGGATCCGGTCGGGGCGACCACCAGGGCGCTGCGTCCGGCGGCGATGGACTCCCAGGCCCCGGCCTGGGCGGCGGTCGGGGCGCCGAACGAGGCCCGGAACCACTCGCGGGTGGGTTCGGTGAAGGGCGCCAGCGGATCCATGGGTCCACTCTAGGACCTGGGGCCGGGGGCGATGAGTCCGCGTGCCGGAGGTGATGACTCCGTGGGACGTGTGGGAATGCGGCGACATTCCCACACCTTCCACGGAGCCATCGTCGGGGGCGACGGCGGGCGCGACGGCGGGCGGTGACGCCGTCGTGGTTGCCCCGCGGCGGAAGGCGGGCGAGGATCGGGGCATGAGTCCACACGCGGATCGTGACCTCCCCCCGCCGGTGCTGCCTGCGGCGGAGGTGCGTCGGCGGCTGGTCGCGGGGCTCGGCGAGGTCGATGGACGCCTGGCGCAGCTGCGCGCCCGGCTCGGCGTCGTCGTCGGCGTCGCTCGAGTGCTGCCGGTGGAGCGCACGCCGGAGAGCGAAGCCGCCGTCGCCGCCGCGCTGGACGAGGTGCTCGACCCTCGGCGCGAGGGCGTGCTGCCCCAGGTCGCCGCGGATCTGCTCCTCGGGCTGGTCACAACGAGGCCGCCGCGCGGAGCGCGCGCCGTCGTCCAGCTGACCTGGTATCCGGACCGGGTGCGGATCGTGGTCCACGCCGTGGAGGCTCCCGGGATGCGCGGCGCGGCGGCCGGGGCGCTCGCCGTCGTCGAGGAGGCGCTGGCGCCGCACGCGTGCGACTGAGCGCGTCGGGTTGTCCCCTCACTCGCGGCGCGGCACTATCGGGCGCATGGACTCCCGCGGCGCACAGCACACACCGGCCTCCGTCCTGCCCGACGCCGAGGTCCGACAGGTCCTCATCGATCACCTGCTCATCGGCATGGCAGGGCTGTGGGGCCGGCTCAGCTCCCTCGTCGGAGACCAGCGTCAGATGGAGGTGCTGCGCTCCGCCGAAGCGGTCCGGACGCTCGAGGACGCCGTCGACGAGGTCCTCGCGGCCGATCGCCCCGGCGTCCCCGCGGGGACCGAAGGCCGGCTGACTCTGGGCATCGTGGGCACCGGATCCGGCGGAGGGCATCCTGTCGCAGTGCAGGTCATCTGGCATCCCGAGCACGTCGACGTCGTCGCCCACGCGCTGAGAGGACCGGGCATGCAGGGCTCGCCGACTCAGGCGCTCGCCGTCGTCGAGGAGGCGCTGGCGCCCCACCACCGTCGATGACTCGGCGGAAGGTGTGGGAAAGCCGGCACATTCCCACCCGTCCCGCCGAGTCATCGTGAGGCGGCAGACTCACCGGGCATGCGGCAGGCTCACCGGGCGTGGGGCAGCAGATCCTCGCGGCGCAGCGGCCGGTTGAACAGAGGACCCTCGGGCTGCAGCACCTCACCGGCGGCCAGCGGACCGAGCGAGACCGGGTCGAAGCCCATGGCCTCCAGCAGCGCCATCGCCCGGCCGCGGGCGGCGGCGTCGTCGCCGGCGACGCCCAGGGCGCGGCGCTGGGTGACCGGCAGGTCCAGCTGCGCGGCGTCGTCGAACTCGGAGTGGGAGACGTGGTTCAGCGCCTTCACCGTCCGAGCCCCGGCGAAGTGCTCGGCGACCGCCGACGACGTCGGCTCGCCCCGGATGACCGCGCCCTCCAGCCAGGTCGGCAGGATCTCGTCCTGCCAGGTGTTCGTCGCGTCGACCAGCACGGTGCCTTCCACCCAGGCCGGATCGACCTCGTCGAGCTCCTCCTGCGGGACCGCCAGGATCACCGCGCCGCCGTCGTGCGCGCGGGTGCGGGCGGCGACGTCGGCGGGCTCGACCGCCTGAGCCCCCGGGGCGTGGATGGTCAGGTGGTGGCGCAGCGCCTTCGGCGGACGGGTGTTGGCGATGTCGACGCCGTAGCCGGCCTTGAGCAGGACGCGGGCGAAGGCGGTGCCGGCGCGGCCGGCGCCGAGGATGCCCACCACCTCGGGAGTGCCCGGGGCGGGGGAGCCGTGGACCGGCGGCATCGGGGCGTTCTGCGGATCAGTCATGATGCTCAGACATGGTGGTAGGGCCTTCCGGCGGAGATCTCCTGGGCGCGGTAGACCTGCTCGGCGAGGATCAGCCGCACCAGCTGGTGCGGGAAGACGAGCTGAGACAGCGACCAGACCATGTTCGCCCGCGCATGGACCTCCTCGGTGACGCCGTAGGCCCCGCCGACGAGCAGCACGATCGAATGGCCGGTGTCGAAGCGGGACTGCAGGTGGTCGGCCAGCTGCGGGGAGCTGAGGTTCTTCCCGCGCTCGTCGAGCAGGATCACATGGTCGGCCGGCTTCACCGCGTCGAGCAGCCGGGCGGACTCCTCGGCGCGGGCGGCGTCGCCGTCGCGGGAGGAATGGGGCAGCAGCTTCCAGCTCAGGTCATAGGGCTTGCGCAGCCGCTTGGTCCAGCGCTCGATGCCGTCGACCGCCCACGTCTCGTGCTTCCTGCCGACGGCGACGACTGTGATGCTCATGGTCATCGAGCCTATGCCGGGCGCGCGGGCGGGTCCAGGCGGGTCCGCGTCGGCGCCTCCGGACCCGGGCCTCGCCGCAGCGCCTCCACGGCTGCCGACGGCCGAGCCGCTGACGGGGTCACTCTGCATCCGCCGACGTGCTGCGCCGATCCTCTCTCAGCAGCCGTGTCACCTCGGCCGCCGTCGCCCACGGGTGGCTGACGAAGCCGTTGTGGCCGCCGGAGAGCTCGACGAGGTCGCGGTCGAGTGCGGTGGCCAGCTCCGCGGCGCAGCGGCGTTCCCACCGGTGCGGATTGTCCGCTCCGCCGGTCGGCACGATCCGGGTCGTCTCCGGCACGGTCCGGACGGCGTCAGCGTCCAGCGCGGCGGATCGCACCGCGGGGAAATCGTGCGCGAAGAACCAGGTCAGATGCTCCCGGACGTCGCCGACCGGCTCCTCCGGGCGCGCACCGTCCTGCGGGGTCGGCTGGGGGCCGGCGAGCGAGGCCATGTGCCCGATCGCGGCGAAGACGTCGGATCGGGCCAGCTCGGCGACGGCGTCGAGGCCGGCTTCGCGCTCGGCGTCGGCGACCACCGCCGTCATCGGAGGCTCGTGGGCGATGAGCGTGTCCACCTGCCCGGGGTGGTCCACCGCGAGATGCAGTCCGATCAGGGCGCCGATGCTGGCCCCGATGACCACGGCCGGCCGGGCGGTCAGCTCCGCCAGGACCGCGGAGGCGTCGTCGGCATGCCGTCGCATCGACACCGGCACCTCCGACGACGCCGGCGACCGGGACAGCCCGCGCCGGTCGTAGGAGATGACCTGGTGGCGACGGGCCAGCTCGCCGGCGAACTGCCGGGTCGCTCCTGCCTCGCTGATGCCTCCCTGGATCAGCAGCAACGGCGGTCCCTGCCCGCAGGTCTCATAGTGCAGCGTCGCCCCCGCGACGGCCACGGTGCCCTGGTGCAGCTGCATGCGTCTGCCCGCCTCTCGTCCTGTCATCGTCGGCCCGGAGTCGCACCCGTCATCCTGTCAGGTCCGGGGCCGGCAGGCGTTCCTCCATGGCGGACCCGGTGGGACGATGCCGGCATGAGCCGCATGATCTTCGTCAATGTGCCGACCTCCGACCTCGCCGCCGCCGACGCCTTCTACGGCGGTCTCGGCTTCACCAGGAACGAGCAGATCTCCGACGAGAACGCCAGCAGCTGGATCATCGAGGACTCGATCCTCGTGATGGTGCTCCGGACGGAATTCTTCGCCTCGTTCCTGACCGGCGACGACACTCCGCATCTGCCCGGCGACGGCGGCCCGCGGGAGGTGCTCAATGCGCTGTCCTGCGACTCTCGGGAGGAGGTGGACGAGCTGCTCGCCGCCGCCCAGAGCCACGGCGGGTCCGTCTATCGCCCCGCCGACTCGTCGTTCCCGGGGATGTATCAGGCGGCCGTCGCCGATCCGGACGGACACGTCTGGGAGCTGGTCTGGATGGACGTGGAGTCCTTCTCCGAGGAGGCCGGCGGCGAGGCCGAGGCCTGATGCGTGGGTGAACAGAGAAGACCCCCGGGACGGCCGGCGCTGAGGGGGCGCACAGAAGGCCGACCCGGGGGTCGATCACTCGCACCTCGATGAGGTGATCACCACGCTACACAGGCTTCATGACTGTGGGCCGGGTAGCCGCTGGGAATGTGCTGGACGCGGCGAGGCCGGCAGGGGGCGCTCGCGGAGAGCTGGGGACAGAGAAGGGGCCGTCATCTCCGGATCCCCGGGATGACGGCCCCTCGTCGGCGGAGGCGGGGGGATTCGAACCCCCGGTCCGGGGTTAACCGGACCCTTCATTAGCAGTGAAGTCCGTTCGGCCGCTCCGGCACGCCTCCTGTGCATGGATCGGGCGAGCCCCTCCATGCGCCCGACAAGATTAGCGCCTCCGGGGCGTCGAGTTCAAAGCAGGCCGGTTTCAGTACTCTGGTGGGAGCGGCGGCACGGTGCGTGCGGCCGGCACGGCCGGCACAGCCGGCATGGCCGACGTCGGCTCCTGCCGTCTCGACTGCTCCGTCGCCCCGCCGCGTCCGATCGTCGTCCCCGGAGGTCCCCGCCCGCATGCCAGAGCACGAGGTCGCCGAGCAGCCCGCCGTCGCGGAGCCGGCCGCCCGCCCCGAGGGCCGCGCCGGTCCGGGCGAGCACGTCGTCGCCGTCGTCGGCGCCGGGCCGCGGGGCACCTCGTTCCTGGAGCGGCTGCTGGCCCATCTGGAGGAGCTGCCCGCCGACGGTCGGGCCCGGGCGCCCTGGCTGCGGGTGGTGGTCATCGACTCCGCCGTCCATGGGCCCGGGCGCGTGTGGGACCCCGAGCAGTCGCCGCTGCACCTGATGAACACTCCGGCCAGCTACCCCACGGTCGCGCCGGTGGGGCGCACCTGCGAGCAGCTGGCGCCGTCGTCGATCTCGCTGAGCTTCTCCCAGTGGCGACGCCGCCGCGGACTGGTCGACGAGGACGCCCCGGACACCGACTTTCCGCGCCGCGCCGACTACGGCCGCTACCTGGCTGACGTGCACCGCCAGACGGTCGAGGCGCTGCAGGATCGGCCGGGGGTGGCGGTCGAGTCGATCCGCGCCGCCGCCGTCGCGGTGGAGCGGGAGGATCCCGACGACGCCGCGTCCGCGAGCCTGCTGACCCTCGACGACGGCACGACCCGGCGCGCAGATGCGGTGGTGCTGGCCGTCGGGCATGTCCCGGCCCGGCTCAACGACGCCGGCGCCCGCACCGCCTCCGCCGCGGAGGAGCTGGGGCTGCGGCACGTCGCCCCGGCCGTCCCCACCGACGTCGACGTCGAGGCCTTCCCCGCCGGCGAGACGGTGCTGATCCGCGGGATGGGGCTGAACTTCTTCGATCTGATGATCCGCGCCACGGTCGGCCGCGGCGGCCGCTTCCGCTGGGACCCGCAGGCCGAGGCCGGGCGCCGCTGCGCGTATGTGCCCGCCGGGCGCGAACCGCTTCTGGTCGCCGGTTCCCGGCGCGGCGCGCCCTATCGGGCGAAGACCGACGCACCGGGCTTCGTCCCCGCCGGCATCCGGCTGGTGCATCTCACCGACGCGGCGATCGAGGAGGCCGAGCGCCGGCACGGCACCCTGGACTTCGCCGCCCATCTGTGGCCGCTGATCGCCCGGGACGTGCTGGCCACCTACTACCGCACGCTGGTCGAGGTCGCCGGCGAGCTCTTCGACGACCCGGCAGGATTCGTGGAGGCCTTCGACGCACTGCTGCGCCGGGATGACCTCGGCGAGCAGGTGCTGGCCTCCCGCGGCCAGGCGCTGCTGCACGTCCACGCCCCGGATGCGATCTGGCTCGACGTCAGGTCCCTGGGTCGACCCTTCGACGGCGTCACCTTCGCCTCCGCCGCCCAGCACCGCGAGCATATGCTCGCCTATCTGGAGGACGACGCCGCCAGCTCGGCCGCCGGCGCCGCCAGTCCGGTGAAGATGGCGATCGGCGCGATGCATGCCGCACGCATGCGGCTCAAGGCGCTGATCAGCGAGGGCCGGGTGGCCGAGGCCTCGCGCATCGAGGACGTCGAAGGGTGGTTCGAGCCGCTCATCGAAGGGCTGGCCAGCGGACCGCCGATGCAGCGCATCGAGGAGCTGGCCGCCCTGATGCGCGCCGGCGTCGTCGATATCCTCGGCCCGGACCCGCTCCTCGACGTCGACCGCGGCGCCGGCTGCTTCACCGCCGAGTCGCCGTGGGTGGAGGCCGAGCCGATGACGGCGCGCTGGCTGGTGGAGGCGATGATGCCGGCCAACCGGGTCCGGCTCTCGGATTCGCCGCTGGTGCGCTCGCTGCTGGCCTCGGGGCTGGCGCGGTCCCAGGAGGTCGTCGACGTCGCCGGGGCCCCGCGGGCGGGGAAGGGCTTCGCCGTCACTGCGGCGCCGCACCGCCTCGTCGACGCCTCCGGTGCGGCGTCTCCGTCGATCTACGTGCTGGGCCTGCAGCTGAGCTCCGTGCAGTGGGGGACGGCCATCGCGGCCGAGGCCGGCGGGGATCCGCAGGCCGGGGCGCGCACCCTGGCCGACGCCGACGCCGCGGCCGGCAGCGTGGTGCAGACCGCGCTCGGGGCGGCCGTGCTCGAGGCTCCGGCCGGCTGAGCGCGTCGCAGCCGGCCGGCGCGCGGAGACGTCGCGGCTGGACAACTGCTCGACACGGTGAGGCAAGCCACATCGACGGGCTGGTCCGTAGCCTCGAGGGCGCGTCGACCGCGCCGCACCGCCGAAGGACCCGCCGCGCGTCGCAGCCGCTGCGGGGAAAGGACTCCACGTGACTCGTACCGCCGATCTGCTGATCACCGATGCCCGCATCGACCCCGAGGCCTCCGGGACCGAGCCGATCGACAGGATGGCCGTCGCCGACGGACGGATCCTCGCGCTGGGGGAGGAGGCCTCCGCCTGCGCCGGGCCCGAGACCCGCGTGGTGGAGATGGGCGGCCGTGCCGTGCTGCCCGGCTTCGCCGACGGGCACGCCCACCACCTCATGGCCGGCCAGGCCGATCTCTTCGAGCTCCAGGCCAGTCCCGCGCTCGGCCTCGACGAGCTGCTCGAGGCCGTGGCGGCGCATGCGGCGACGCTGGCCGAGGACGCCTGGATCGTCGGAGGCGACTGGGGCAGTGGCCTGCTCGCGGAGATCAGCACGCCCGAGGCGCTGGCCCGACTCGACGCCGCCTGCGCCGGCCGTCCGGCGATGCTGCGCGACGACAGCAAGCACAATCGCTGGGCGAGCTCGGCGGCCCTGGCCGCCGCCGGCATCACCGCCGCGACCCCGGACCTCGACGCCGGCGAGATCCTGCGCGACGCCTCCGGAGCGCCCACCGGCGTGCTCGTCGAGGCGGCGAGCTCGGCCGTGGAGGAGGAGCTGGAGCGACGGCGCCCGATGACCACCGAGCAGACCGCCCGCGCTTCGCAACGCGGCATCGAGATCCTGCACTCCTACGGGATCACCGCCTTCCAGGACGCCGGAGCCTCGCTGCCGATGCTCGAGGCGCTGCACCATCTGGACGAGTCCGGGCGGCTGGACGCCTGGGTGGTTGCCTCGATGCTGGCCAACGACCTCGTCTTCGGCGCCGGCAGGCCTGCTGATGGTCGGCATGGCCGCGCTCTGCCTGCCCTGTGCAGTGCATCTGTGGCGGAGGGAGACGGTCCGCGCTTGGGCGGCGGTGGGGGCGATGAATGCCGGGATGCTCCTCGTGCATGCCGGGATGATGCGCTCCGCCGCCGGCGGGCATGCGGCGGGGGAGATGCCGGCGGGGAACGCCGAGGGCTCGCCGATACTCCATGAGGCGCTGATGCTCAGCGCGACCGTGCTCTCCGGCACGGAGGTCGTCCTGGCCGGCGTCGGGTTGGCGGTCGAGGCGTCCCGGCGCCGACGAGCCGCATCTCGCGCCGCATGACGGGTCACTGGACCGGGCGGCCGGACTCGTCCGCAGCATCCGAGAGCCGCTTCTGTCGCAGGGCTGTGAGATGTCGTCGGGCTATAGCACCACGACATCTCACAGCCCTACGATGGACGGCGCTGGACGGCGCCGGCCCCGCTCAGCCCCGCGCCGGCTCCATGTTCTGCGCGAAGAACGCCGCCAGCGCGTCGGTGTCGGTCAGCGGCAGCACGTGGGCCACGTACTGGTCGGGACGGACCACGACGACGGCGCCGTCGCGGGAGATGCCGCGCTCGTCGAAGATGTCCTCGCCCTCGAGGATGCCGAAGACCTTCTCGTACTGCAGCAGCCGGTACGGCCCGACCTCCGGCAGGAAGATCCGCGGCGCGTCGGTGACTTCGAATTCGGTGTGGCGCTGCTGGTAGATGACCTTCACGTCGAAGAGCGCATCGAGGTCCTGGCCCGCCGCGGTGAAGCGCCGGACGGGGGAGTCCGGCGACTCCGCCATCCACTCCGCCCAGCGGGTCAGCGCCGATTCCTGCCCGGCCGCCGGCCGGTCGGCGAAGGCGTAGATCCGCCAGCGGCCGTCGGCCTCGGCCTGATGGCCCAGATGCAGCGGATTGGTGTCGCAGACCCGCACCGCGCGGGCTGACTTGAAGCGCTTGCCGATCGGGAAGCCCTCGGCCAGCTGCTGGCGGTCGGCGGTGCCGGTGATCGGGGAGGGCTGGTACTCGGTCATGAAGCCGGCGGGGAACTCGGCGGTCTTGACGTAGAAGTCCTCGAGGAAGGAGGGATCCTCGAACTCCTCGGGCTTCATCGCCATCAGCGTCGACCACTCGCGGTCGAAGTCGATGAGGTTCTGCGCGACCGTGTGGCGCTCCGCCGAATAGGTGCGCAGCAGGTCCGGCGAGCTCACCCCGGAGACCACCTGCCCGAGCTTCCAGCCGATGTTGAAGCCGTCCTGCATCGAGACGTTCATCCCCTGGCCGGCCTTCGCCGAGTGGGTGTGGCAGGCGTCGCCGGCGATGAACACCCGCGGGCAGCCGCCGCCGTCGTCCGTCCCTCCGGACTCGTCGCCGGAGGCGTCGACGTCGTCGAACTTGTCGGTCAGCCGGTGGCCGACCTCGTAGACGCTGCTCCAGGCCACGTGCCGCACATCGACGGAGTAGGGGTGCAGGATCTCGTTGGCCTTCTCGGCGACCTGCTCGACGGTCGTGCTGCGCACGTCGCCGTGCTGATCGGCCTCGCCGAGGTCGACGTACATCCGGAACAGATGCCCGCCCTCGCGCGGGATGAGCAGGATGCTGCCGCCCGAGTCCGACTGGATCGCGCACTTGAGGCGGATGTCGGGGAAGTCGGAGCGGGCCAGCACGTCCATCACGCCCCAGGCATGGTTGGCCTGGTCGCCCTCGAGCCGCCGGCCGATGGAGCCGCGCACCCTGCTGCGCGCGCCGTCGGCGCCGAGCACGTACTTCGCCCGCACTGTGCGCTCCTCGCCCTCGCGCGGGCCGGCGGTGTGCCGCACACGCACCGAGACCGGGAACTCGCCGGAGTCCTCGACGGTCAGGTCCAGGAACTCCACCCCGTAGTCGGGCCGCATCCGCGACGGCGCCATCTCCATGGCCTCGGCGAAGTAGTCCAGGATGCGCGCCTGGTTGACGATCAGGTGCGGGAACTCGCTGACGCCCTGGGGGTCGTCGATCGGCTGGGCGGTGCGCACGATCTTCTCCGGCTCCTGCGGGTCCGGCTTCCAGAAGGCCATCTCGGTGAGGTGGTAGGCCTCGCAGCTCAGCCGCTCGGCGAAGCCGAAGGCCTGGAAGGTCTCGACGCTGCGCGCCTGGATGCCGTCGGCCTGCCCGACCTCGAGCCGATGCGGACGGCGGTCGATGATCCGGGTGTGGACGTCGGGATAGGCCGCCAGCTGGGCGGCGGTGATCATGCCGGCCGGTCCGGTGCCGACGATGAGCACGTCCATCTCATCGGGCAGCTCCTCCGGCCGGTCGAGGCCGATGCCGGCTGCCGGCTGGACGCGCGGGTCTCCGGAGACGTATCCGTGGTGGTGGAACTGCACTGTGCTACTCCTGGGTATTCTGCTCGTCCCGCGGCTCTGCGGGGATGAAGTCTGCGGCCAGCTTCTCGGCGCCGCGGGCGACCAGCGCGACGTCGGCGCCGACCAGGATCCAGGAGGCGCCGGCCTCGAGATAGGCGCGCGCGGCCTGCGGGTCGAAGGCGTTGACCCCCACCGGCTTGCCGGCCGCCCGCACGCCGGCGAAGGCCCGGTGGACGGCGTCGACGACCTCGGGATGAGTCTGCTGCCCGATGCGGCCCATCGAGGCCGCCAGATCCGACGGGCCGACGAAGACGCCGTCTACGCCCTCGACCGCGGCGATCTCCTCGGCGCGCTCGACGCCGTCGGCGGTCTCGATCTGCACGAACAGCGCGACATGCTCGGCGGCCTCGGCCAGATAGCCCGGCACCCGGTTCCAGCGCCCCGAGCGGGCCAGCGCGCTGCCCACGCCGCGGACGCCGGTCGGCGGGTACTGGGTGCAGGCGACGACTTCGCGGGCCTGCTCGGGCGAGGAGACCATCGGCACCAGCAGGTTCTGCGCCCCCAGATCGAGGACCTGTTTGATGGTCACCGCGTCGCCGACCGGCACCCGGACCACCGGGGTGACGTCATAGGCCGAGGCCGCATGCAGCTGGGCCAGCACCGACTCCAGCCCGTTGGGGGCGTGCTCCATGTCGACGAGTATCCAGTCCAGCCCGGAGCCGGCCATGATCTCGGCCATCACCGGCGAGCCGGAGCAGACCCAGCCGCCGACCAGCGCGCGGTCGGCGGAGGTCAGCCGCTCGCGCAGCGTCGCCTCGAGGGAGGAGGTCATTCGAATCGGCATGTCACAGCTCCCAGATCGCGGTAGTCGCAGTGGACGGTGTCGCCGGCGTGGACCCACATCGGGCGGGTGAAGGAGCCGGCCAGGATGGTCTCGCCGGCGGAGAGGCCGTCGCCGTGCTGGGCGAGCTTGTCGGCCAGCCAGGCCACGCCGCGGGCCGGATGGTCCAGCACCGCCGCGGCCACACCCGTGTCCTCGATGGCCTCGTTGCGGCGCAGCAGCGCCGAGACCCAGCGCAGATCGACGGCGTCGGGCCGCACCGGCCGGCCGCCGAGGACCATCGCGCCCATGGCCGCGTTGTCGCTGATCGTGTCGACGATGGTCCTGCCGGCCATCTCCACCCGGCTGGAGAGGATCTCCAGGGCCGGGATCACATAGTCGGTCGCGTCGAGGACCTCGGTGACCGTGGTGTGCGGCCCGGTCAGGTCCCGGCCGAGCACGAAGGCCAGCTCCACCTCCACGCGCACGTTGGAGAACTGCGCATGCTCGATCACCGCGCCGGTCTCGTGGACCATGTCGGCGAAGATCGCCCCGTAGTCGGGCTCGGTGATGCCGGTGGCCTCCTGCATGACCTTCGAGGTCAGCCCGATCTTCCGGCCCACCGGACGCCGGCCAGCCGCGATGCCGCGGCGGCGCCACTCGTTCTGCACCGCGTAGGCGTCCTCGACGGTCATCTCCGGGTGTCGGGCGGTCAGCCGCTCGATCGTGCCGCGATCGCGCTCTGCGGCGGCCAGGTCGTCGGCGATCGTGGTGATCTGCTGGTCGGTCAGCATCGGGATCTCCTTCACAGCTGGTGGCCGAGCTTGTACTCGCCCTGCTTCCACTCCGGCATCTGCTCGGCGTCGTCGGGGCGGGTGTAGGAGAAGCCGTCGGCGCCGATGGTGACCTCCATCTCCGAGTCGTCGGTGCGCTCCCGGGTGGGCACCGGCGCGCCGTCGAGGTCCAGCACTGTGGAGGCGTCGGTGTACCAGGAGGGGACCACCGGATTGCCCCACCAGTCGCGGCGCTGGTTGTCGTGCACGTCCCAGGTCACCCGCGGGTTGTCCGGATCGCCGGTGTAGTAGTCCTGGGTGTAGATCTCGATGCGGTGGCCGTCGGGGTCGCGCAGGTAGAGGTAGAAGGCGTTGGAGACGCCGTGCCGGCCCGGTCCGCGCTCGATGCAGTCCGAGCGGCGCAGCGCGCCCAGCTTGTCGCAGATGGCCAGGATGTTGTGCTTCTCGTGGGTCGCGAAGGCCACATGGTGCATCCGCGGTCCGGTGCCGCCGGTCATCGCCGTGTCGTGCACGGTGGACTTCCGGCGCATCCAGGCCGCGTAGACGGTGCCGCCGTCGTCCTGGATGTCCTCGGTGACGCGGAAGCCCAGGTTCTCCATGTAGTCCACCGCGCGCGGCACGTCCGGGGTGACCTGGTTGAAGTGGTCGATGCGCACCAGCGCGCCCGGGGTGTGCAGGTCGTAGCGCCAGGCGAGCCGCTCGACGTGCTCGACCTCGTGGAAGAACTCGTAGGGGAAGCCCAGCGGATCCTGCACGCGCACCGAGTCGCCGACGCCGCGCACGAAGCCGGTGCGGTTCCGCACCGTCGGGCAGCCCATCTCCTGGTAGTAGGCCTCGGCGCGGTCGAGGTCCTCGGGGCTGCGCACCCGGTAGGAGAACGCCGCCACCGCGGGGACCTCGCCCTTCCGCAGGATCAGGTTGTGGTGGATGAACTCCTCCATGGAGCGCAGGTACACGGCCTGCTCGTCCTCGGCGGTGACCACCAGGCCGAGCACGTCCACGTAGAACTCGCGGGAGCGGGCCAGGTCGGTGACCACCAGCTCCATCGACGCGCAGCGCAGCACGTCCGGGGCGGGGGAGGTCGGGACCGGGATCGGGGCGGCGGGCGGCGTCGCCGAGCCGGGGGTCTCAGAGGTCATGGTCGTGCATCCTCCATCGAGCGTCGTCGCTCATCGTCGGAACAGTGCGGAACGGTGCTGAACAGCGGGGGAGGGGCAGGGATCAGGCCTTGCCGAAGACGGGGTTGTGCACCTCGCCGAGGTTGATGTGCACCGCCTGCTGGTCGGTGTAGAAGTCGATGGAGCGGTAGCCGCCCTCGTGGCCGAGCCCGGAGGCCTTCACCCCGCCGAAGGGGGTGCGCAGGTCGCGCACGTTGTTGGAGTTCAGCCACACCATGCCGGCCTCGACGGCCTGGGCGAAGGTGTGCGAGCGCTTCAGGTCATTGGTCCAGACATAGGCGGCCAGCCCGTACTTGGTGTTGTTGGCCAGCGCCAGCGCCTCCTCCTCGGTGTCGAAGGGGGTGATCGCCACCACCGGCCCGAAGATCTCCTCCTGGAAGATCCGGGCGTCGGAGGGGACGTCGGCGAAGACGGTGGGGGCGACGAAGTTGCCGGTCTCGAAGCCCTCCGGACGGCCGCCGCCGGCGACCAGCCGGCCCTCGGACTTTCCGAGCTCGACGTAGCTCATCACCTTCTCGAAGTGCTCGGGGTGGACCAGCGCGCCGACCTCGGTCTCCGCCTCGTCCGGCATGCCGACCTTCACCCGCTTCGCCTGGGCGGCGTAGCGCTCGACGAACTCGTCGTAGACCGAGCGCTCGACCAGGATGCGGCTGCCGGCGGTGCAGCGCTCACCGTTGAGCGAGAACACTCCGAAGATCGTGGCGTTGATGGCCGCCTCCAGGTCGGCATCGGCGAAGACGACGGCCGGGGACTTGCCGCCCAGCTCCATCGACAGCCCCTTCAGATGCGGGGCGGCGTTGGCGAAGATCAGCTGTCCGGTGGTCGACTCGCCGGTGAAGGAGATCAGCGGGACGTCGGGGTGCTTGACCAGCGAGTCGCCGGCGTAGCCCTCCTCGCCGAAGCCGTTGACCAGATTGAACACTCCGGCCGGCAGCCCGGCCTCCTCGAAGATCCCGGCCCAGAGGCTGGCCGAGAGCGGGGTGAACTCGGCGGGCTTGAGCACCACCGAGTTGCCGGTGGCGATCGCCGGTGCCAGCTTCCAGGACTCCAGCATGAACGGGGTGTTCCACGGAGTGATGAGCCCGGCGACGCCGATCGGCTTGCGGTTGACGTAGTTGGCCTGGCGCCCGGGGACCTTGAAGGCGTCGTCGGTCTGGGCGACGATCAGATCGGCGAAGAAGCGGAAGTTCTCCGCCGCCCGGCGGGCCTGGCCGGCCGCCTGGGTGATCGGCAGTCCGGAGTCGAAGGACTCCATCGCCGCCAGCTGTTCGCCGCGGCTCTCGACGACGTCGGCGATCCGGTGCAGCACGCGGGAGCGCTCCCGCGGCAGCATCGTCGACCACGGGCCCTCGTGGAAGGCGCGCTGCGCCGCCTGCACGGCGCGGTCGATGTCGTCCGGGCCGCCGGAGGCCGCCTGGATGTAGGTCTCGTTGCTCACCGGGTCGAGGACGTCGAAGGTGGTGCCGTCCAGCGAGTCGACGAAGGCGCCGTCGATGTAGTGCCGGATCTGGTCGGGCAGGCCGTCGGGCGGGGTGGTGGTCTGCTGGGTCATCGGTGGTCTCCTCTGCTCGCTCAGCATCGGGGTGGTGTCGGGACAGGTTCTGCGTGGGGTCCGGGCCGGGCCCGGTCAGGCGCCGCGGTGGCGCCGGTAGGCGTCGATCGTCCGCCAGCGGTGGCGGCGCACCGCCAGCTCGACGTCGAGCGCGTCGGCCTCTGTGCGGATCAGCCGGAGGATCTCGTCGTGCTCGGCGACCGACTCCGGGGCGCGGTCGGGGACGAAGGCGAACGTCGAGCGGCGCAGCCGCGCCAGCCGGGTCCACTCCCGCTGGACGAGCTCCTCCAGGTGCGGGTTGGGGCAGCGCAGATGCAGCACGTCATGGAACTCATGGTTCAGCGCGGTGAACTCGCCGGGGTCGAACTCGTCCAGCACCGACCGCATCCGGTCGTTCAGCCGCTGCGCCCGCTCGACCTCCTCGGCGCCGAGGTGAGGGAGGGAGAGGGCCGTGGCGGTGCCCTCCAGGACGCCGAGGGTCTCCATCGAGTGCAGATAGTCGGCCTCGTCCACCATCGCGACGCGGGCGCCGACGTTCTTCTCGAACTCGACCAGTCCCTCCGCCTCGAGCCGGCGGACGGCCTCGCGCACCGGCACCACGCTGACGCCGAGCTCCTCGGCGATGGTGCCGAGGACCAGCCGGTATCCGGGGACGAACTCCTGTCGGTCGATGCGCTCGCGGATCCAGTGGTAGGTCCGCTGGGACTTGCTGGCTCCGACCGGGGCGCTCGTCGCGCCGCCGGCCGGGGGTGCGCCCGCCGTGGTGGGCGTGGTGGGCTCAGCCATCGGCGTCTCCGCGCCGGGCGGCCGACTCGGCCTCGAAGCGTTCCCGCCAGGCGCTGTTCATCGGGAACAGCCCGTCGATGGGGTGCCCCTCGGCGATGCGGCCGGCGACCCAGGCGTCGGCGTCCTCCTTGGCCAGCACGGCGTCGACCACCTCGTCGGCCAGCGACGGCGGGATCACGATGACGCCGTCGTCGTCGCCGACGATCACGTCGCCGGGCTGCACGGTCGCCCCGCCGCAGCTGATGGTGACGTCGGTGTCCCAGGGGACGTGCCGCCGGCCCAGCACGGCCGGGTGAGCGCCCTGGCTGAACACCGGCAGGTCGACGGCGCCGACGGCCGCGGCGTCGCGGACGCAGCCGTCGGTGACGACGCCGGCCGCGCCCCGGGCCTTCGCCCGCAGGGCCAGGATGTCGCCCAGCGTGCCGGCCCCGCGCTCGCCGCGGGCCTCGATCACGACGACCTCGTCGGCCTCGACCGCGTCGAACGCCCGCTTCTGGGCATTGTGGCCGCCGCCGTGGGCGGAGAACAGATCCGGACGGAGCGGGACGAAGCGCAGCGTGCGGGCGGTGCCGACCATCGTCGCGCCCGGGGTGTCGCCCCGGAGCCCGTCGAGGGTGACGGTGTCGAAGCCGCGGCGGCGCATCTCCTGGGCCAGTCCCGCGACCGGTGCGCGCTGCAGCTTCTCCTTCAGCCGCGGAGTCAGGGTGCCGGGCGCCGTGTAGGGCGCCGTGTCGGGCGCCGCGCCGGCGGCGTCCTCGGGCGGCAGTCCGGCCTTCTCCCGGGACCCCCAGGCCTCTTCCCGCTGGCGGTCGTCGACGGCCGGGGTGAGCCCCAGCGCCGGGTCGAAGTCGCCGGGGCCCTCGACCACGTGCGAGACGGCGCGGCCGCTGCTCGGCGCGCCGTCGGCGTCGGGCGCGTCGACCTCGACCTCGATGGTGTCGCCCGGCTCGGCGACCGAGGCCCCGGCGGGGGTGCCGGTGAGGATGACGTCGCCGGGCTCCAGCGTCAGATGCTGCGAGAGGTCGGCGACCAGCCGCGGCAGCGTGAAGATCATGGCCGCGGAGGTGTCCTCCTGGACCAGCGCCCCGTTCTTCCAGGTCCGCAGGCGGAGGCTGTCCGGGGAGACGGTCGCGGCGTCGATGCGGCCGGCGGCCAGGGAGGTGTAGCCGTCCCGGCCCTTGTTGCGGAGGTTGGACCCCTTGTCGGCGCTGCGCAGGTCGTAGAGTCCCCAGTCGTCGGCCGCGGTGACCGCCGCGATGTGGTCCCAGGCGTCCTCGGCCCGCACGCGGCGGGTCGTCGCGCCGACGATGAGCGCGATCTCGCCCTCGAAGGCCAGCAGCTCGGTGCCGGCGGGGCGCTCGACCTCGGCCTCGCCGGTGGCCACGGATCCGCTCGGCTTGAGGAAGTAGGACGGGGCGGCGGGCCGACGGCCGCGCTCGTCGGCCCGCGAGGCGTAGCTCAGGTGCACGGCGATGATCGTGCCGGGGCGGTCCGTCTGCGGGGAGCCGGACGCCGCGTCGGTCGTCGCGTCGGCCGCCGCCCTGCTGGAAGATGTGCTCGAGATCATATCTCAGATCGTATACGCTCCGTGATGCGCCGCACAAGCCCCCTGCGGCGGGACTCTCGCGCCGCCTGTCGATGCTCGTTCCGGCGGGGGCGGATCGATGCCTCGTGAAACTGACCAACCGTTCGGTCATTTAGTCTGGTAGTGTGTTCTGCATCACTGTGACTGCGGTCACAGCTCCTCGATGACCACCTGCACCCTGTGAGCCCCGTCCGGCATCACGCTCAGATGTGGAGATGACATGAGCCAGACGACGTACACCAGCACCGAGGGCCACGAGATGACCCGCGAGGAGAAGAAGGTCCTCGCCGGGACGCTCGTGGGAACCACCATCGAGTGGTACGACTTCTTCATCTACGCCCAGGCGGCCGGCTTCGTGCTGGCCCTGCACTACTTCGAGCCGCTGGGGGAGGAGAATCAGGCGCTGGCCCAGATCATCTCCTGGGCCTCGGTCGGCATCTCCTTCCTCTTCCGTCCTCTCGGCGCCGTCGTCGCCGGCTGGCTCGGCGACCGCTTCGGCCGCAAAGTCGTGCTGGTGCTGACCCTGATGGGCATGGGCGGCGCCACAGTGCTGGTCGGCCTGCTGCCGACCTATGCGATGTGGGGGCTCGCCGCCCCCGTGCTGCTCGTGCTGCTGCGCGTGCTGCAGGGGCTCTCGGCCGGCGGCGAATGGGGCGGCGCCGCGCTGCTCTCCGTCGAGCACGCCCCGCGCCACAAGCGCGGGCTCTTCGGCTCCTACCCCCAGATCGGCGTGCCGGTGGGCATGCTGCTGGCCACCGGCTTCATGACCGTGCTCAACGCCTTCACCACTGAGCAGCAATTCATGGACTGGGGCTGGCGCGTGCCCTTCCTGTTCTCCTTCGTGCTGATCATCGTCGGCTACCTCATCCGCGTGAAGGTCGACGAGTCCCCGGTCTTCACCGAGATGCGCGAGCGCAAGAAGCAGGCCTCGGCGCCGCTGAAGGACCTGCTCACCACGCATAAGAAGTACACGTTCCTGGCCGCCCTGATCTTCGCGGCCAACAACGCCGCGGGCTACCTGGTCATCGCCTTCTTCGCCGCCTACGGGGCCAATCACCTGGGGATGGCCCGCTCGGACACGCTGACCGCCTCGCTCATCGGCGGCGTCGGGTGGCTGATCTTCACCATGCTGGGCGGCTGGATCTCCGATCGCATCGGCCGCGTGCTCACCTTCCAGATCGGCTACGGCATCATCATCGTCTGGGCCATCCCGATGTGGTTCCTGATGGACACCGCCTCGCTTCCGCTCTTCGCCGCGGCGATCTTCCTGCTGACGGTCGGGCTGGGCCCGTCCTACGGGCCGCAGTGCGCGCTCTATGCCGAGATGTTCCCCGCCGCGATCCGGTTCTCGGGCGTCTCCATCGGCTACGCGCTCGGCTCGATCATCGGCGGGGCCTTCGCGGCCACCATCGCCCAGGGCATCCTGAACACGACCGGACAGTCCTGGCTGATCGGCGCCTACATCGCGGGCCTGGCACTGATCTCATTCCTCGCGGTCTCCGTGGTGCCCAAGACCTTGCAGGGGATCACGCTCACCGATGACAGTGAACGGGAGGAGCTGACTCTCCGGCCCTCGGCCCGATGAGAGGCGCCGGATCAGCGGGGCGCCGGCCCACCGGTCGGACGTCCCGCGCGGCCGCTCGGCGCGCCCTCACCGCGCGCGAGGCGGTCGCACCGCAGACTCGACTGCATCTGTTGTCCGCACCATCCATGAGAGGACCCCACCCATGCGACCCCGTACCTCGATGATGAGCCTGTCGGCCGTCGCCGCGGCCTCCGCCCTGCTGCTCACCGCCTGCGACGACGGCGGATCGGGCGGCGACGACGGCGGAGACGGCGGCTACGCGATCGGCATCTCCCAGTTCGTCACCCATCCCTCCCTCGACGAGAGCCGCGACGGCTTCAAGGCGGCCTTCGACGAGGCCGGCGTCGACGTCGACTGGGACGAGCAGAACGCCCAGGGCGAGCAGGCGACGGCGAGCACCATCGCCGGCACCTTCGCCACCGACGACCTGGATCTGGTCCATGCGATCGCCACGCCCTCCGCCCAGGCGGCCGCCCAGTCCATCCAGGACACTCCGGTCATCTTCTCCGCGGTCACCGACCCCGAGGGAGCCGGGCTGGTCGACTCCTGGGAGGAGCCGGGGGCCAACGTCACCGGCGCCTCGGACATGAATCCGGTCGACGCGCAGTTCGACGTGCTCTCCAGCCTCGCGCCGGATGCGGAGGAGGTGGGCGTCATCTACTCCTCGGGCGAGACCAACTCCGAGGTGCAGGTCGAGCAGGCGAAGGAGGCCGCCGAGGAGCTGGACCTGGAGATCCAGGAGGCCGCGGTCACCAACTCCTCCGAAGTCCAGCAGGGCGTGGAGTCGTTCTCCGACGTCGACGCGATCTATGTGCCCACCGACAACCAGGTGGTCTCCGCGCTGGAGTCGGTGCTGCAGTACGGCCAGCAGAACAGCATCCCGGTGGTCGCCGCCGAGGGAGACTCCGTGGAGGCCGGGGCCGTGGCCACCGAGGGCCTCGACTACCATCAGCTCGGCCGCCAGGCCGGCGAGATGGCCCTGCGCATCCTCGAGGACGGCGAGGACCCGGCGAGCATGCCGGTCGAGACTCAGGAGAACTACGAAGTCGTCGTCAACCCCGAGGCCGCCGAGGCGATGGGCGTGGAGATCCCGCAGGAGCTGATGGACCGCGCCGACGTCGTCGTCGGCGAGGACGTCGAGCCCAAGGATCCGTCCGAGGCCGGCGAGGACGGCTGAGCCGACGATGACCGCGCCGGGCTCTGCAGGCTCGGCGGACGACCGGACGCCGGCCCGTCCTGATCGGGCGGGGCGGCGTCGCCCCTGACGGCACACGACGCGTCGTCGCCCGCGACCCGGGCGACGACGCTGACGAGGACGAGAGATGATCACCGCATTCGAGCTGGGGATGGTCTACGCGATCATGGCCCTGGGCGTCTATCTGACGTTCCGCATCCTGAACTTCCCCGACCTGACCGTCGACGGCTCCTTCACCACCGGCGCGGCGACGGCGGCGGTGCTGATCACCGGCGGGACCGACCCCTTTCTGGCCACGGCGGCCGCCTTCGCCGTCGGCACCGCGGCCGGGTGGATCACCGGGATGCTGCACACCAAGGGCGGGATCAACGGGCTGCTGGCCGGGATTCTGACGATGATCGGGCTCTATTCGATCAATCTGCGCATCATGGGCGGGGCCAATGTCCCGCTGCTCGGCGAGGACACCGTGATCAGCGCGCTGCGCGACCTCGTCGGCGTCGGCTGGGAGTCGGTCGCGGTGCTGGCGCTGGTCGCGCTGGTGTTCAAGCTGCTGCTGGACTGGTATCTGCACACTGACAACGGCCTGGCCCTGCAGGCCACCGGCGACAACGAGCAGATGATCCGCTCGTTCGCGGTCTCCACCGACCGGATGAAGATCCTGGGACTGATGCTCTCCAACGGACTCGTCGCCCTCTG
>NZ_BAAAYG010000011.1:0-62218 GCF_039536005.1 Nesterenkonia halobia
GATGGTCTACACCACCCGCCTGGCCGGCGGCGCCGGCGGAACCTCCGGCCAGCCCAACGGCTTCGAACACCTGCTGGCCGACCTGGGCATCGTCCAGAAGAACGGCCAGCCCCATCACCCCACCACCCAGGGCAAAGTCGAGCGCTTCCACCAGACGCTGAAGCTGCGACTGGACGCGCAGCCGCCGGCGGCCACGCTCGCCGAACTCGACGACCAGCTGGCCGCCTTCCGCACGATCTACAACACCACGCGCCCGCACCGGGGCCTGGGCCGACGGACCCCGGCCAGCGTCTATCACGCCCGACCACCGGCAACACCTGCACTGACCTTGGGCGATCACCGCTGGAGGACCCGCTACGACATCGTCGGGGCCAACGGCACGATCTCACTGCGCTATGCAGACTGCATGCGACATCGGGCCATCGGGCGCTCCTACAGCCGCAGGCGGGTGCTGGTGCTCATCCACCACGACCAGACCATGGTCATCGACAGGACCACCGGCGAGATCATCGCCGAGCACCGTCTCGACCCAGCACGCAGCTACCAGCCCAAGACCGGGTGAACGATGTCTCGCCACACCCCCGCGCCCCGACATAGAAAAAGTGCCGAGACATCGGATGAACGATGTCCCGGCACTTCACAAGTGTGCCCCCGGCAGGAATCGAACCTGCGGCCTTCGGTACCGGAAACCGACGCTCTATCCCCTGAGCTACGGAGGCGGGGTCCTGAACGGACGAGCCGTTCGACGACCAGATCAGATTACCAGGAGCTAGCCTGTGACTGAAACTCGGTAGCTCCACAGCTCCGAGGACATGCCCACCGGGGCCTTCTTCTCGCCCGATTCCTCTCCGGAGCCGCCCTCAGCATCATCGCCGGAGCGGCCGTGGGACCGCTGGAACTGCTCGGAGTTCCGCCAGTTCTCGTAGTCCTGCTCGGAGGTCCAGCGGGTGATGACCAGCCAGGTGGTGCGGTCATCCGTGGGTTCGAGCAGCTCGAAACCCTCGAAGCCCGGAGTGCCCTCCATGGAGCCATGCAGGGCGGCGAAGCGGCGGCCCAGCTCGTCGCCGGCATCGGCGGGGACGGTGATCGCATTGATCTTGATGACGCTCATGGCTCCATTCTGCCATCGGGATCGTGCCATCGGTGCCCATCCGCCGGGGCCGACCGCCCCTCCGCTCTCAGAACAGCGCCGGCTGCGCCGGCGAGGCGGCTATCTCGGTCATCGCCGAGTCCGGACCGCCTGCCGGATCCCGACGACGCCGCCAGACGTCGTCGTCATCCCGAGCTGCCACAGGGCGATCGAAGCCGTGACGCCGTCGGGCCGCTGCGGCCTGCCGCTCCAGCCAGGACCGATATCCCGCCGCGGCATAGGAGCCCCCGCGATAGAGTCGACGGTACCGACCGACCAGCTCTGGGTGCTCGCGGGCGAGCCACTGCAGGAACCACTCGCGCGCCCCGGGGCGCAGATGCAGGGCGCCGGCGGTCACGTCGGAGGCCCCCGCGTCGGACAGCGCGGCGTGGAGGGCGTCGATCTGCTCGGGGTCGTCGCTGAGCCACGGCAGGATCGGCATGGCCAGCACCGAGCACTCCAGACCGGCATCGGTGATCGACCGGATCAGACTCAGCCGAGCCCGCGGATCCGGGGTTCCCGGCTCGATGCGCTGCTGCAGCCGCGGGTCGACCATCGCCAGCGAGACCGCGACGGAGACCGGCACCAGCTGGGCGGCCTCCTGCAGCAGGGGCAGGTCCCGCTTCAGCAGCGGACCCTTGGTCAGGATCGAGAACGGCGTCCCCGACTCGGCGAGCGCGCGGATGATCCCCGGCATCAGGCGGTAGCGCCCCTCAGCGCGCATGTAGGGATCCGAGTTGGTGCCCAGCGCGACGTGCTCACGCTTCCACGACGGACGAGAGAGCTCGGCGCGGAGCACCTCGGCGATGTTGGTCTTGACGATGATCTGACTGTCGAAGTCCCGCCCGGAGTCCAGGTCCAGATACTCATGAGTCTTGCGGGCGAAGCAGTTGTGGCTGATCACCCCCTCAGCGATGAAGTCTCCGGTGTCGGTCGTGATGTCGATCAGCGACCGCGCCTCCCCGAGCGCCTCCACGGACTCCACCGTGAGATCTGCCGTCGTCTCGACTGCGTCCCCGATGATCGCCAGGAGGGGCGGCGCATCGGACGAGGCCCCACCGTTCCCGAACCCCAACAGCCGGTCGCTGGTCGTCAAGGACGGGCGCTGCGCCTCGCCCGGACCAGCAGGTGCCACATGCTTCCATCCACGGTCCGTGAGGAACCGATGGTCGCCGCTGGCCGTGATGCGCGTGCCGTCGCGCAGCGCCACTCGACAGGCAGGTTTCTCCGTCCACCATGCCGCCCGGACGTCAGTCTCCACATACCGGCGTCGTCCGGAGCGACTCTCCGTCCCGACGATGCGATCCCCCACCCGGATATCCCGCAGCGGCCTCTGCCGCCCATCGGCCATCAGGATCAGCGTCTCCGGATCCAGGCAGTAGACGCACTGGTGCAGACACCCCCGCGTCGGGTTGACCGTCCAGTCGAAGGGCATGGCCGACTGGCCCGGCACGCGGTTCAGCGCCGTCTTCGCGGCGACCTCGTGGAACGTCACACCGTCGAACTCCGGGGTGCGCACGCTGCGTATCATGCCCTTCAGCGGGATGAGCGCCGCAGACTCCCCCTCCTGGACCTTCTGGGATTCCCACCGCATGGCCACATTCGAACATAGCTTCGAATGCGTGTCGAGGCCGCCGCACGCGCCATCGAGCTCAGCCGAGCAGCGCCGTCGCGGATCCTGCCGCCGCGGCGACCAGCAGCAGCGAGCCGACCGCGCGCGCCGTCGACGTCGCGACGGGTTCGTCGGCGGCTGCGGCGCCGCCCCGGCGGCGGCGGAGCGCCCGCACCGGAGCGCGCAGCGGCACGCCCACGCCGAGTCCCACCGCGGCGACGGTCAGCAGCACCCGGTTGCCGGCCGCGAGCAGATCGCCGCCGACGGAGCCCCCGGAAAGCTGGGCGATCCCGACGGCGAGCGCCAGCCCGAGCAGACCGCCGAGGCCGGTCAGCAGCAACGCGCCCCGTGCCGTCGCCGAGCGCACGGACTCCCAGTCCGGCCCGCGCAGCATCCAGGCGCCGACGGCGCCGACGCCGAGGCAGAGCATCAGCGGCAGCTGGGCGCCGAGCAGCTCGCCGGTCGGCGTCGTCAGCCCGAGCATCGCCGCTCCGGCGGCGAGCACAGGGCCTGCGGCCGCCCGGGCCCCGCCCTCGGCCCACGTCGGCCACCAGTCCAGCACGCGGAGCAGCGCTCCGGCCCCGGCCGCCAGGAGCGGGCCGGCGGCCTCGGTGCGGGCCGAGACCTGCGAGATGCTGAGCACTGCGCCGAGCAGGTCCTCGCCGGCCAGCGCTCTGGCGATGCGATCGGCGACGACGGCGACGACCACGGCGAGCACCAGGCCGGCGCGCACGGCGCGCGGCCGGCCGCGCGCCAGCAGGCGGGTCAGCACGGAGGGGATCACCGCGCCAGTCTAGGACGCCGCTCCCCCGGCCTCGCCGCCTGCCGCGCGCCGCCGGTGCGTCAGCGCATCAGCGCAGCACCACCGTCTTGGTGCCGTGCAGGATCACCCGCCCCTCGGCGTGCCAGCGCACCGCGTCGGAGAGCGCCTTGCACTCGGTGTCCCGTCCGGCGGCGACCAGATCGTCGGGCCCGTAGGTGTGATCGACCCCGACGACGCTCTGCGCGATGATCGGACCTTCGTCCAGCTCGCTGTTGACGTAGTGCGCCGTCGCCCCGACCGTCTTGACCCCCCGCTCGTACGCCTGGTGGTAGGGCTTCGCGCCCTTGAAGCTCGGCAGGAAGGAATGGTGGATGTTGATCACCCGCCCCTCCATCCGCGTCGCCAGCGAGTCGCTGAGGATCTGCATGTAGCGGGCCAGCACGACCAGGTCGATCGACATCCGGTCGACCAGATCCAGCAGCTGCTGCTCGGCCTGCGGCTTGGTCTCCGGCGTGACCGGGATGTGGAAGAACGGGATGTCGTGCCACTCGACGAGTCCCCGGTGATCATCATGGTTCGAGGCCACTGCGACGATGTCGATCGGCAGATCGCCCTTCCGGGCGCGGAAGAGCAGATCGTTCAGGCAGTGCTCGTACTTCGAGACCATCACCAGCACGCGCGGGCGCTCCCCCGGGCGACGCAGCCCCCAGTTCATGCCGAAGCGCTCGGCCACCGGCGCCAGGTCCCGCTCGACCTGCTCGGGCGTCGAGGCCTCCTCGGAGCCGCGCTCCGCCCGGGCCCGCAGGAAGAAGTGCTCTTCACGGGGATCGTTGAACTGCGCGAGCTCCATGATGTTGTAGCCGTGCTCGAGCAGCACGCCGCTCACGGAGTGGACGATCCCCAGAGTGGAGGGACAGTCCAGGGTCAGGATCATGCCATCGTCGCCGGCCATGCGGCCTCCTCACGCGAGTCGGGAGTGGATGCGGACGCCGGGTCGGCCGCCGCGTCGGGGGCGGCGTCGGAGGCGCCGTCGGATGCCGGGTGGCGATGCTCGCGCACTGCGTCGAGCAGCCACAGGGCCGTGTACTCGGCGAAGGAGGCGCGCGGCAGGACACGCCAGCCGTCCTCCGCCGTCCGCCAGAGCAGCACGGCCGCCGGCCCGAGCGTGGTGGTCACGGCCGTGCGCGCCGGGAAGACCCGCGGATGCAGATCCGCCGGCGACCCCTTGTCCAGCACGTCCCGGGCGGCCGATCCGCCGAGCTCGACGATCGTCCGGTTCGCCGAGAGGTCCACGACCTGCCCGGGCTCGGACCCGAGGGCGTCCTGGAGACGGGGGACGAGCTCGGCACGCTCCGGCGGGGCGACGACGAGGAACTCGTCGGGTCCCAGCCAGAGGACGGCGACGTCGGCGGCGTCGCCGGTGACCTCGCCGACGCGGGCCGGCAGCTCGACGCCGAGCGCTCCGGCCAGCGCGCGGTGGGCGGCGGTGCCGGGCACCGCCCGCAGGCCGATCTGGGTGGTGAACGGCCGCTCGCCCAGCCGGATCGTCGACGGGGCGGGCTGCGACACCTCCTCGAGTCGGCGGTGCAGATGCGCCAGCGGCGCGCGCTTCAGCTCGTCGGGGCCCTGGGTGAACAGGATGTCAGCCATCGCGGCGGCTCCCTTCGGGGTCGTAGAGGACAGTGGACGAGACGACGACCTCGACAGGCTGATCGTCGACGACGGCGTGCAGCGTCTCGCCGAGGCGGTTCCGCCCCTCGGCGATCAGCGCCAGGCCGAAGGTCCGCTCCAGCGCCGCCGAATCGTAGGAGGAAGTCACCCAGCCCTCCATGGGCACCGGGTACTGTGTCAGGTCCGCGGCGGCGTCGACGAGCTGCGCACCCTCGGGCAGGCGCAGTCGCGTGTCCACCGGCAGCACCGAGACCAGATGCTTGCGGTCCTCCCGTCGGGTGTCGGGACGGTCGAAGGACCGTTTGCCGATGAAGTCCTTGTACTTCGAGACCACCCAGTCCATCCCGGCGTCCTGCGGGGTGACAGTGCCGTCGGTGTCCTGGCCGACGATGATGAAGCCCTTCTCCGCCCGGAGCACGTGCATCGTCTCGGTCCCGTAGGGCGTGATGCCGTGGGGCTCCCCCGCCGCGGCGACGTCCTCCCAGACCTGCAGCCCGTACCAGGAGGCCACGTTGATCTCGAAGGCCAGTTCGCCGGAGAAGGAGATCCGGCAGATCCGCGCGGGGATGCCGGAGGCGAGCACCGTCTCGCGGAAGCCCATGAACTCGAAGCCCTCGACGGAGACGTCCAGGTCCGGGGCCAGCTCGGCGATGATGTCCCGGGAGCGCGGCCCGACGACGGCGACCGTCGCGTACTGCTCGGTCACCGAGGTGCAGGTCACGTCCAGCTCGGGCCACTCGGTCTGCAGCCATTCCTCGAGCCAGTCCAGCACTCCGGCGGCACCGCCGGTGGTGGTGGTCATCAGGTACCGGTCCTCGGCCAGCCGCAGCGTGACGCCGTCGTCGAAGATCATCCCGTCCTCGCCGCACATGACGCCGTAGCGGCCCTTGCCCACGGCGAGCTTCTTGAAGCCGTTGGTGTAGATGCGGTTGAGGAACTCGCCGGCGTCGGCGCCGCGGATCTCGATCTTGCCCAGCGTGGTGGCGTCCATGAAGGCCGCCGACTCGCGCGCCGCGGCGCACTCGCGCAGCACGGCCTCGTCCATGGTCTCGCCCTCGCGGGGGAAGTACCAGGGCCGCTTCCACTGGCCGACGTCCTCGAACTCGGCCCCCTGCGCCACATGCCAGGAGTGCATCGGAGACACCCGGGCGGGGTCGAAGAGATCGCCGCGCCGCGTGCCGGCCAGGGCGGCGAAGGCCACCGGCGTGTAGGGCGGCCGGAAGGCGGTCAGTCCGATCCCCTCCGGGTTCTCCCGACCGAGCAGCCGCGCCAGAGCGGCCACCAGGGCGGCGCTGCTGGTCTTGCCCTGGTCGTGGGCGGTGGAGATCGAGGTGTAGCGCTTCACATGCTCCACCGAGCGCATGCCCGCTCCGGTGGAGCGCATCACGTCGGCGATGGTCTGGTCCCGCTGGAAGTCGACGAAGTGATTCCGATAGGCCTCCCGACCCTCGCCGTCCAGCGGCGGCACCAGCCACACCGGCGCCGCCGGGGTGATCTCCTCGACGGGAGCCTGTGGGATCGACGGCTCGCGGGAGAAGCCGACGTCGACGGCGGACGCCGCCCCGGCCTGCGCGCCCTCGGCGAGCGCCCCGGCGAGGTCGAACGTGCCGCCCACCGCGCCGGCGGTGCGCTGGCCGGTCACCGGGGACTCCGGCACGAAGGCCGCGAGCGACGGCTCCCAGCGGATCCGGCCCTGACGCTGGGTGTGCAGGTGGATCGCCGGGGAGAAGCCGCCGGAGAGCGCGAGCACATCGGTCTCGACGGCCTTCACGAAGCCGGTCAGCGTGCCGTCCTCGGCGACCGGGCTGATGATCGCCGAGCTGAGCGCCCCGTCCTCGTCGCCCTCGGTGTGGGCGACCACCGAGCCGGTGTGCACCGGCACCCCGGCCTCCTGGGCCCGGGCGGCCCGCGGCGAGAGCTCCGGGCGGGAGTCGACGACGGCGACGACCTCTCCCCCGACCCGGCGGAGGTCGTCGACGAGGTCGTAGGCCTGGTCGCCGGTGGTGGCGACGACGGTCCGGTCGCCGACGAGCACGCCGTGGCGGTTCAGGTACCGCTGCACCGCCCCGGCGAGCATGATGCCCGGCCGGTCGTTGTGCGCGAAGACCATGTGGCGCTCGTGGGCGCCGGTGGCCAGCACGACCTGGCCGGCACGGATGTGCCAGACCCGTTCGCGGGAGACGCCGTCGCCCGGCGGCCGCGTCCAGTGGGCGGTGCGCCGCTCGACGGCCACCATGTAGTTCGCGTCATAGCTGCCGACCACAGTGGTCCGCTGCAGGTGCACCGCCTCCGGGTGGTCGGCCAGCTCGCCCTCGACGCCGCGGATCCAGGAGCGGGCCGGCTGACCGTCGATCTGGGCGCCGGGGCGGACGTCGAGGCTCCCGCCGGCCTCGGGCTGCTCGTCCAGCAGCATGACGCGGGCGCCCGAGCGGGCCGCCTCGCGGGCGGCGGCCAGTCCGGCGGGTCCGGCGCCGACGACGAGCACGTCGGTGTGGACGTGCTTATGGTCGTAATAGGCCTCGTCGGGGCCGGGGTCCAGAGTGCCGAGCCCGGAGAGCAGCTCGACCTCCATGCCGTCGACCAGCTCGACGGTCGGCGCCGAGAGCATCGACTCGCGGGCCTGTCCGGGGTGCGGCGAGCGCACCGAGAGCAGACCGTTGGGCTCCTCGACGCCGGCGGCCATGAGGCCGCGCGGCCGGCCGCGGTAGATGGAGTCGCCGACGCGGATCCGGCCGGAGGCCAGCAGCGCGCTGGCCACGGTGTCGCCCTCGACGCCGACGAGCTCCTCCCCGTCGAGGTGCAGTCGACGCGACCGGGCGGGTTCGATGCGGGCGTGCGGGGCGGCCGCCGTGGGGACTCGTCGGGGTGTCGCCGTCATGCGTGTCCTCCTTCGGACGTGGTGGACTCGGCCGGGCGTCCGCCCGGGGGCCGGGGGCCGATCGGCTCCACCGACTGGACCTCGTAGGTGATGGTGTTCCGCACCGCGTTGAACCATCTCCGGCAGCCGGCGGAGTGGACCCAGCGCTCGGCGAACAGCCCCTTGGGGTTCTCCCGGTAGAAGAGGTGGCGCGCCCAGGCGGCGTCGTCGAGCGCGTGGGGGTCCTCCGGGTAGGAGACGTGGGCCTGGCCGCCATAGGCGAACTCAGTCTCATTGCGCGGCCCGCAGTGCGGGCAGGGGATCAGCATCATGGTGGGACCTCTGCGGGGACGGGGGTCAGTGGGCGACGCCGGCGGCGCCGTGCTCGTCGATGAGGAAGCCGGTCTCGAAGCGCTCCAGGGAGAACGGCACGTTGAGCGGATGCGGCTCGTCGTGGGCGATCGTGTGGGCGAAGGTCATCCCCGAGGCGGGGGTGCCCTTGAACCCTCCGGTGCCCCAGCCGCAGTTCACGTAGAGCTGGTCGACCGGCGTCTTCGAGATGATCGGCGAGGCGTCGAGGGTCGTGTCGACGACTCCGCCCCAGGTCCGCAGCACGTGGGCGCGGCCGAACATCGGGAAGAGCTCGACGGCGGCGGCCATCTGGTCCTCGATGACGTGGAATCCTCCGCGCTGCCCGTAGCCGACGTACTGGTCGATGCCCGCGCCGAGGACCAGCTCGCCCTTGTGCGCCTGGGAGACGTAGACGTGCACGTGGTTGGACATCACCACAGTCGGATGCACCGGCTCGAAGAGCTCGGAGACCAGCGCCTGCAGCGGATGCGACTGGATCGGCAGCTGCACTCCGGCCATCTCCGCGACCTGGGAGGAATGCCCGGCGGCGGCGAGGCCGACCTTGCCGGCGTGGATGCGGCCCTGGGTCGTCTCGACGCCGACCACGCGCTCGCCGTCCTTGACGAAGCCGGTGACCTCGCAGTTCTGGATGAGGTCCACGCCCAGCTCGTCGCAGCGGCGGGCCAGCGCCCAGGCGACGTGGTCATGCTTCGCGATGCCCGCCCGCGGCTGGTAGGTCGCGCCCATGATCGGGTACCGGATGTCGTCTCCGGTGTTGATGATCGGGCAGACCTCCTCGACCTCCTCGGGGGTCAGCCATTCGGCGTCGACGCCGTTGAGCCGGTTGGCCTCCACACGGCGCCGGGACTCCCGGACGTCTCCCAGGGTGTGGGCCAGGTTCAGCACGCCGCGCTGGGAGAAGAGGAAGTCGTAGTCCAGCTCCTCGGGCAGCTGCTCCCAGAGCTTCAGCGACTGCTCGTAGATCGCCGCGCTCTCGTCCCACAGGTAGTTGGAACGGATGATCGCGGTGTTGCGGGCCATGTTCCCACCGGCCAGCCAGCCACGTTCGACGACGGCGACGTTCGTGATCCCGTGGTGCGCGGCCAGGTAGTAGGCGGTGGTCAGCCCATGACCTCCCCCGCCGACGATGACCACGTCGTAGGAGGACTTGGGCTCCGGATTCCTCCAGAGGAAGTCCGGGTGTTCGGGCGGCGGCACGGCCATCAGGCGACCTCCTCGATCGCGGGCTCCAGGTGGGGGTACAGCGGGAAGCGCGCGGCCAGCGCGGCGACCCGATCACGCAGCTCGGCGAGCTCGCCGTCGGTCAGCTGCGGTGCGAGGGCGACGGCGATGAGGTCGGCGACCTCGGCGAACTCCTCGTCGCCGAAGCCTCGGGCGGCCAGCGCCGGCGTGCCGATCCGCAGCCCCGAGGAGATCTTCGGCGGACGCGGGTCGAAGGGCACGGCGTTGCGGTTGACCGTGATGCCGATCTCATGCAGCCGGTCCTCGGCCTGCCGGCCGTCCAGCTCGGCGTCGCGGAGGTCGACCAGCACCAGGTGCACGTCGGTGCCGCCGCTGACCAGCCGGATGCCGGTGGACGCGACGTCCGGCTCGCTCAGCCGGCCGGCGAGGATCTGGGCGCCGGAGAGCGTGCGCTCCTGACGGTCCCGGAAGGCGGCCGAGCCGGCGTGCTGGAAGGCGACCGCCTTGGCGGCGATCACATGCTCGAGCGGACCGCCCTGCTGGCCGGGGAAGACCGCGGAGTTGATCTTCTTCGCCAACGACTCCCGCGAGAGGATCACTCCGCCGCGCGGCCCGCCCAGGGTCTTATGCGTGGTGGTGGTGACGACGTCGGCGTACGGGACCGGCGACGGGTGCAGCCCGGCGGCCACCAGACCGGCGAAGTGGGCCATGTCCACCATCAGCCAGGCCCCGACCTCGTCGGCGATCTCGCGGAAGGCGGCGAAGGCCAGCTGCCGCGGGTAGGCCGACCAGCCGGCGATGATCACCCGCGGACGGTGCTCGCGGGCCAGTCGGGCGACCTCCTCCATGTCGATGCGGTGGTCGCCCTCCTCCACGCCGTAGGAGACGACGTGGTACAGCCGGCCGGAGAAGTTCAGCCGCATCCCGTGGGTCAGGTGTCCGCCGTGGGCCAGGTCCAGACCGAGGATCGTCTCCCCCGGCTCGAGCAGAGCCATCAGCGCCGCGGCGTTGGCCTGCGCCCCGGAGTGCGGCTGCACGTTGGCCGCCTCGGCGCCGAAGAGGTCGCGGATCCGGTCGAGGGCGAGCTGCTCGACGCGGTCGACATGCTCGCAGCCGCCGTAGTAGCGGGATCCGGGATAGCCCTCGGCGTACTTGTTGGTCAGCACCGACCCCTGGGCCTCCATCACCGCCGGCGAGGTGAAGTTCTCGGAGGCGATCATCTCCAGGGTGGTGCTCTGTCGGTGGAGCTCCGCGTCGATCGCCGCGGCGATCTCCGGGTCCTCCTCGCGCAGCGAGGCGACGGAGTCGGTCATGGTCTCTCCTAGTAGGGGTCTCGGATGTCCAAGGGCGGTCCGCACGGCGGGCGACGCTGCCCGCCGTGCGGACTCAGCACTCGACGACGGACACGGCCAGTCCGCCGAGCGCGGTCTCCTTGTATTTGTGGGACATGTCCGCGCCGGTCTCGCGCATCGTGTCGATGACCTGATCGAGGCTCACCCGGTGCTCGCCGTCGCCCATCAGCGCCATCCGCGCCGCGTTGACCGCCTTGGTCGCCGCGATCGCGTTGCGCTCGATGCAGGGCACCTGCACCAGACCGCTGACCGGGTCGCAGGTCAGTCCCAGGTTGTGCTCCATGGCGATCTCCGCGGCGTTCTCCACCTGCTCGACGGTGCCGCCGAGGACCTCGCAGAGTCCGGCGGCGGCCATCGACGACGCCGAGCCGACCTCGCCCTGGCAGCCGACCTCGGCTCCGGAGATCGAGGCCTGCTCCTTGTAGAGCACCCCGATCGCCCCGGCGGTCAGCAGATAGGTCGTCACGATGTCGTCGCGGTCGGCCTCGTCGGCGAACGTGGCGCCGGGCCCGTAGTGCGTGGCGTAGAACCCGACGGCGGGGATGATGCCGGCGGCTCCGTTGGTCGGGGCGGTGACGACCCGGCCGCCGGAGGCGTTCTCCTCGTTGACGGCCAGCGCCACCAGATTCACCCACTCCTGCCAGTAGGCATGGCTGCGGTCGGGGTCCCGCTCCATCAGTTGGGCGTGCCAGTCGCCGGTGCGCCGTCGGACCTTCAGCCCGCCGGGCAGCGGACCGATGCGGCGACGGGCGGAGTCCTTGCTCTCCTCCATCACCTGCCAGATCTCCAGCAGTCCGGAGCGCACCTCGGCCTCGGAGCGCGAGACGCACTCGTTGGCCAGCATGATCCGGGACAGCGGCAGCTGCTCGCGCCGGGAGATCTCGAGCAGCTCGGCGGCGGTGCGGAAGGGGAAGGGGACCTCGCCCGTCGTCTCCGACGGCTCCTCCACAGTCAACTCCGACGAGCTCTCCGACGAGCTCTCCGACGGATCCTGCGTCGAATCCTCCGCCGAGTCCTCCGCCGGATCCTGCCCCGCGGCGTCCTCGGCGACGCCGACGCGGTCGGAGACCTCGTCGCCCTCGGCGACGACGAATCCGCCGCCCACCGAGTAGTAGGTCTCCACGGCGATGTCGGCACCAGCGGCATCGCGGGCCGTCAGCTGCATGGCATTGCTGTGCCGTTCGAGCATCGTCAGCGGCCGCTGGACGAAGTCCTCCTCGCGCAGGGCGATGTCATGCCGCACCCCGAGCTGCGCGCCCACCTGGACCAGCCCGTCGGCGCGCATCCCCTCCAACCGCTCGTCGACCTGCTCGGGACGGATCGTCTCCGCCGCCCAGCCCTCGAGACCCAGCAGCACGGCGCCGAAGGTGCCGTGGCCGGCGCCGGTGGCGGAGAGCGAGCCGAAGAGGTCCACGCGGATCTCGGCGACGCGGTCCAGCGCCTCGGGACGCACCAGGTGCTCGTCGACGAAGCGGCGCGCCGCGCGCAGCGGTCCGACGGTGTGCGAGGAGGAGGGGCCGATGCCGATGCTGAACAGGTCGAAGACGCTGATGGTCATGGTGTCGACCGAACTGCGGAGGAGGCCTCCGCCGAGCTCTCCCCAGCGTCCTCGACGACGTCCTCTGCGGCATGCTCCGCGACAGCCTCGGCCTCCGCCGCCGGGCCCTCCGACGAGGAGGCGGTCGGCATCCCGATCGACTCGTACCACCAGGAGTGGAACTCGGCGATGTGATGTTCGCTGGGGACCAGCGCCCCGCCGCCGCGGTATGCGGTCGAGGACATCGAGGGCTGCGTCAGCTCGCAGGCGTTGAAGTCCTGCTGGTTGACGCGGTGGAAGAGCTCGACCGACTTGCTCACGTCCAGGGTGCCGGCGTTGATCTGCTCGACGACCTCGGGCAGGAAGAGCCAGTCGCAGACCACGGTCGTCCGGCTCTCCGAGATCGGGAACATCCGGTGGATGATCACGTGGTCCGGGACGGTGTTGATGAACACCTGGGGCCGGACGGTGATCGCGTAGTACTTGCGCTCCTGGTCGGGCGCGACGGCCGGCAGCTCCGAGACTCCGGAGGACCCGTCGACCGTGAAGCCTTCGACCTCGCCGCCGAAGGAGGCCCCGTGGACCTGGCCGCCGGCGCGCTGCGAGGCCAGCCCGTCCGCGAACTCCGGGATCACCTCGGTCAGCTCCGGGTGGATCGTCGCGCAGTGGTAGCACTCCATGAAGTTCTCGATGATGAGCTTCCAGTTCGCCTGCACGTCGTAGGTCTTGGTCTCGCCGCAGGCGAGGTTCTCGATGCCGTAGTTGTCGATGGACTCGACCTCGCCGAAGCTGGTGCGGACCTCGCCCAGGACGGTGTCCTCGAAGGAGGACGGGTCCTCGGCGAGGCAGACCCAGACGTAGCCCAGCCACTCCCGGACGTGGACGGGCTTGAGGCCGTACTCCTGCCGGTCGACGTCGGGCATCGACGTCAGGTTCGGCGCCGCCACGAGCTCACCGTCGAGCCCGTAGGTCCAGGCGTGGTATCCGCACTGCAGCGTCTTGTTCCGCCCCTCGCCGGTGGTGCACACGCGCATGCCGCGGTGGCGGCAGACGTTGAAGTACGCCGCGATCCCGGACTTGCGGGTGCGCACCAGGATGATCTCCTCGCGGCCGATCGTGGCGGTCTTCCACTGCCCGGCGGTCGACAGCGAGTCGGCGCGGAGCACGCAGTTCCACTGACGCTCGAAGATGTGCTCCTGCTCGCGGGCGAAGATCTCCGGGTCGGTGTAGGCCTCCCCCGGAGGCGTCGGCTTCAGGGACGAGCCGGGCAGGGGCTCTTCCAGGTGGTCGATGATCATGGATGTCCTCTTTCTGCAGGGGCTGTTCCGTGGCTGGGCGGCGGGCCGCCCGCGACGCCGACGCTTCGGGGGCGCGTCGGGGGCTCGTCGCAGTTGGTCAGGCGACCAGTGCCGGCTCGGTGCGCACCTGGCGCTGCTTGCGCCAGCGCTTGACCTCGCGCAGCCGGTTGAAGCCGAGGATGCCGACCTCGGCGCCCTCGCGGAGGTAGCTGACCAGCAGGTCGTTCGTCTCGATCGAGCCGTCGACCACGCGGACCTCGTCCGCCAGGCCGATGCGCCCGGCGCCCTGGATCCGGACCTCGTACTGCTCGGACCAGAAGTAGGGCTCCTGGAAGGGCGCCGGCGGGATGCCGGTGAGCGAGGCGGCCAGGATGCCGGCCTGCTCCACCGCCTCCTGCCAGTGCCCGACCGGCCGCAGCCCGGAGGCCTGGGAGGCCCACTGGGCGCAGTCGCCGGCGGCCCAGATGCCGGGCATGCCGGTGAATCCGGTGTCGTCGCAGAGGATCGCGCCGGTCACCGGGTCGAGGCTCAGGATCCCCTCGCGCAGCCAGGCGGTGGACGGGGTCGCGCCGATGGCGCAGATGACGATGTCGGCCTCGACGGTCTGGCCGTCGGCCAGGACGAGCTCCTGACCGCCGGGGACGTCGTTGACCTCGGAGGCCCGGGCGGGCGCGGTGAAGGCGACGTCGCGCCGCTCGTGCAGCGCCCGCACCGCCTCGCCGACCGGCGCTCCGAGGCGCGCGGCGCCGGGGTTGTGCTCGCTGGCGGCGACGGTCACCTCCGCCGCGCCGCGCTCGACGCAGGTCGCCGCGGCCTCCAGGGCGAGGAAGCCGCCGCCGACGATGGCCACGCGCTGGCCCTCGATGGCGCGGCCGCGCAGAGCCACCGCGTCGTCGACGTTGCGCAGCACGAAGGTGCCCTGGCCGGAGATGGGCAGCCGGCAGGCCTGGGCGCCGGTGGCGAGGACGATGCTGTCGGCGCCGTGGAAGGTGCCGTCGGCGGTCTCCACGCCCAGCGGCTCGGAGGAGAGGTGCACGGCCGCGGAGCCGCCGGCCCAGGTCACGTCGAGGGGGTTCTCGGGGTCGTCGAGGACCAGGTGCTCGAAGGCCGCAGTCCCGCTGAGGAAGGCCTTGCTCAGCGCCGGACGGTCGTAGGCGGGGTGCAGCTCGTCGCCGAGCACGGTGATCGCGCCGACGTGGCCGTTCAGGCGAGCGCCGCGGGCCACGTGATAGCCGGCGAGGCCGGAGCCGACGATGAGCAGGTGCCCGTCGGCGGGGAGACCGGGGTTCAGCGGGTTGATCGGGCTCATGGTGCTCTCCTCCATCAGACGGTCACGCCGGGGGGCAGGTTGGGGGCGTCCTGGGAGAGCTCGACGAGGACGTCGTCGCCGTCGACCTCGACCTCGTGGACTCGGACGCCGCGCTTGGCGGGCGGCTGGTCGACCGCTCCGGTGCGGAGCGAGAAGGTGCTCTCGTGCAGCGGGCACTCGACTCGACAGTCCTCGACCCATCCGGCCGCCAACGAGGCGTCCTGATGCGTACACGTGTCGTCGAGCGCATGGATCTCACCCTCCTCCGTCATGAAGACCGCGATCGGCGGACTGACCGAATCGATACGGAGGCCCTCCCCGGGAGTCAGGTCCTGCAGGGAACAGACGCGGAAACTCACTTGCCATCACCACCAGGCTGGAACTAGTGTTGCTTATAGAGCAACATGGTTTGCTGTGCGCAACATCTCGTGTGATAGAAATTACAGCTCGCATCACAGAACGGTCAAGCACCTCGGCCGATCAATTTGAGGAGGGCCCCATGAAGCCCGAGAACCTGAACCCCATCCAGTCCGTGGACCGCGCCGCACAGATCCTCCGCCTGCTGAGCGAGGAGCCGTCGATGACGATCACCGAGGTCGCCCGCGCGCTCGACGTCCACCGCTCCACGGCCTTCCGACTGCTGGGCACGCTGGAGCTGCACAACCTCGTCGAGCAGGAGTCCGAGCGCGGCGCCTACCGTCTGGGCCTGGCCCTGCTGCACATGGCCAACTCGGTGGCCAGCCAGATGGACTTCACCAAGGACGCCCAGGCGTGCTGCGACTCCCTGGCCCGGCGCCTGAACGAGACGGTCAACATCGCCATCCTCGACGACGGGCACGCGGTGACGATCACCCAGGCCACCGACGACCAGATGCTCAGCGTCAGCCAGCAGTACGTGGGCCAGCGCGGCCCGCTGCACGCGACCTCGACGGGCAAGGTGCTGCTGGCCCACGCGGACGAGGAGGAGTTCGAGCGGCAGCTCGAGCGCGGCCTGGACAGCTTCACCGGCATGACGATGACCGACCCCGAGGTGCTGCGGAACGAACTGGAGACCATCCGGCGGCGCAGCTGGGCCTCGGCCGTCGCGGAGTGGGAGCAGGGCATCAACGCCCTGGCGGTCCCGGTGCGTGGACAGGGCGGCCGCGTGGAGGCCGCCCTGTCCATCACCGCCCCCTCGTTCCGCCTGCCGGAGTCGCAGTTCGCCGAGCTCGCCGACGCGCTGAAGGCGCAGGCGCGCACGCTCGAGGCGCGGATGGGCCATCTCGGCGACCGCTGAGCCGGCCGAGCACGCCCCGAGGGGAGGGACTCGCGGCCGCGTCCAGGAAATCTGGAGGCCCTCCCCCTTGTGCGACAGATCACGGACTTTCTAGAGTTGGTTGCGCAGATAGAACACTGTTTTTCATAGTGCAACCAATGGAGGGCACATGTCCCAGCATGCCGCGGCGCACGGATCCCGCGTGGTCATCATCGGTCTCGGAGTCGTCGGTGCCGCGGTGGCCGACGAGCTGGTCCAGCGAGGCTGGAAGGAGGTCACCGTCGTCGAGCAGGGCCCGGCCTACGAGACGGGCGGGTCCAGCTCGCACGCCCCCGGGTTCGTCTTCCAGACCTCGACGAACAAGGCGTCCTGCGAGCTCGCCCAGCGCACGCTGGACAAGCTCGACGGCGCCGAGGTCTCCGGCGAGTGGGTGATGAAGCGCGTCGGCGGCCTGGAGCTCGCCACGACCCCCGCGCGCGAGGCGGAGCTGCGGCGTCGCCGCGACGCCGCCGCCGCATGGGGCGTGCCGGCGCGGATCATCTCCCCCGAGGAGGTGGCCGAGCTCTGGCCGGGCCTGGACACCGACCATGTGCTCAGTGCGCTCCACACCCCCACCGACGCCGTGGTCAAGGGAACGCGGGCCGTCGAGTTCCAGGCGCGCCGCGCGGAGGCCGGCGGCGCCCGGATCCTCAGCCGGACCCAGGTGACCGGCATCCGCCGGTCGGGCGACCGGGTCACCGGCGTCGACATCCGTCCGGTCGGCAGCGACGCCGAGCCGGAGCCGCTCGAGGCCGACCTCGTCGTCTCCTGCGCCGGCCTCTGGGGACCGAAGATGGCTCGCGAGCTGCTCGGCGTCGACATCCCGATGGTCCCGGTCGAGCACGGCTTCGGCTTCAGCCAGCCGCTGGACTCCCTGGCCAGCCTCGACGAGCAGACCGAGGTGGCCCGGCCGATGATCCGCCATCAGGATCACGCCATGTACTTCCGCGAATGGGGCTCGCGGATCGCGATCGGCGCCTACGAGCACCGCCCGCTGCCGGTGGACGACGACGAGATCGCCGACCCCGAGCAGGCCGAGCACAGCGGCGTCCAGCCCTCCATCCATTCCTTCACCCGCCAGGACTTCGAGTCCTCCTGGGTCGAAGCGCAGAAGCTGCTGCCCGAGCTGCGCGACTCCACCCTCGACGACAGCCTGAGCTTCAACGGGATCTTCTCCTTCACCCCCGACGGCGGCCCGCTGCTCGGGCCGGTGCCCGGGGTCGAGGGGCTGTGGATGGCCCAGGCGGTGTGGGTGACCCAGTCGGCCGCCGTCGGCGAGGTCATGGCCGAGTGGATCACCACCGGCAACCCGGGGATCGACACCCATGGCCTCGACCTCTCCCGCTTCGATCCGCTGATGATCTCGAAGCGCTGGGCGCGCGAACAGGGCGAGGAGTCCTACGACGAGGTCTACGACATCGTCCACCCCCGCTCGACGACGCTGCGCCTGCGGTGCCTGCGCACCTCGCCGTTCTACGAGCGCCAGCGCGGCCGCGGTGCGGCGTTCAGCTCGGCCACCGGCTGGGAGCGTCCGCTGTGGTACGAGTCGAACGCCACCCTGCCGGACCGCAAACCGGCGGTCCCCATGCTCGGCGACTCCCCGCTGCCCACCCGGGACCAGTGGGCCGCGCAGTACTGGAGCCCGCTGGTGGCGGTGGAGGCTCAGCGCCTGCGCGAGTCCGTCGGGCTGGTGGACATGTCCTCCCTGCCCCGACTGGAGCTCTCCGGCCCCGGGGCGACGGAGTTCCTCGACGCCCTGGCGGATGAGGCGCAGCTCAGCCGCCGCGTGGGACGCTCCGTGGGCAGCATCGTCTACGCGCTCCTCCTCGACGATCGCGGAGGGGTGCTCTCCGACATCACGATCGCCCGCACCGGCGAGGAGACCTACCACTTCGGGACCAACGGCAACCAGGATGCCGCCTGGCTGCGGGCCCGCATGCGCGAGCACGGGGTGCAGCTGCACCTGTCCGACGCCGCCTCCGGCTCCTGCGGCCTCGGAATCTGGGGGCCGAAGGCCCGCGAGGTCCTCTCCGAGCTGGTGGACGAGGACATCTCCCACGAGTCCTTCCGCTTCTACCGCTGCCGGGAGTTCTCCGTGGCCGGCGTGCCGGTGCTGGCGATGCGGCTCAGCTACGTCGGCGAGCTCGGCTGGGAGCTCTACACTCCCGCCGAGTTCGGCCGCTACCTCTGGGACGCGCTGATCACCGCGGGCCGGCCGCACGACATCCTGCCCGTGGGACGCCGCGCCTTCGAGAGCATGCGCCTGGAGAAGGGCATGCGCCTCTGGGGCGCCGACCTCACGCGGGAGCACACGCCGGCCGAGGCGGGCCTGGAGTTCGCCTGCCGCGGAGCCGCGCTCGAGAAGCTCGCCGCGCTCGGGGCAGACCAGCCGACGCGCCGTCTGGTCTGCCTGACCCTGGAGGACCCCTCGCGGGTGCTGATGGGCCACGAGCCGGTCCACGATCCGCAGGACCCCGAGGGTCCGGCGATCGGCTACATCACCAGCGCGGATCAGGGCTACACCACGGGCCTGTCGATCGCCTACGCCTGGCTGCCGATCGAGCACGCCGCCGTCGGCACCGTCGTCGAGGCCTCCTACTTCGGCGAACGGCACCGCGCCACCGTGGCGCAGGATCCGCTCTACGACCCGACGGCCTCGCGCATGCGGGCCTGACCTCGGGGCCCCGTCCCCGTCCGGAACACCGCCGGGCACGCACCGTCGCCCGCACCCCTCGTCCATCCTTCGCGAACAGGAGCATCATGCCGCATACCGTCGACGCCGTCGTCGTCACCGAGAAGAACGCCCCCGCCAGCGTGCAGTCGATCATCGTCCCCGATCCTGGGCCCGGGGAGGTCGTCGTCGACGTCCACACCTGCGGCGTCTGCCAGACCGACCAGCACTTCCAGCGGGGCGGAGTCGGCGACGACTTCCCCTACCTGCTCGGCCATGAGGCCACCGGCCGCGTCGCCGAGGTCGGCGAGAACGTCACCTCCGTCGCCGTCGGCGACAAAGTCATCCTCAACTGGCGTGCGGTCTGCGGGCAGTGCCGCGCCTGTGCCAAGGGGCAGCCGCAGTACTGCTTCGACACCCACAACGCCGACCAGAAGATGACCCTGACCGACGGCACCGAGCTGGAGCCGGCGCTGGGCATCGGCGCCTTCGCCGAGAAGACCCTGGTAGCGGCCGGCCAGTGCACCGTCATCGAGGACCTCTCCGACGAGCACGACGCCGCCGTGGGGCTGCTGGGCTGCGGCGTCATGGCCGGCATCGGCGCGGCGATCAACACCGGCGGCGTCCAGCGCGGCGAGTCCGTCGCGGTCATCGGCTGCGGCGGTGTGGGCACCGCCGCGATCACCGGGGCGAAGCTGGCCGGGGCGACCACGATCATCGCCGTCGACCTCGACGAGCGGAAGCTCGAGACCGCCCGGTCGCTGGGGGCGACCCACACAGTCGCCGCCTCCGAGACCGACGTGATCGAGGGCGTCCGCGAGCTCACCGGCGGCCACGGCGCCGATGTGGTCATCGACGCCGTCGGGATCCCGGCGACCTCCACCCAGGCCTTCTACGCCCGCGATCACGCCGGTCGGGTCGTGCTGGTCGGAGTCCCGGACCCCTCGTTCACCCTGGAGCTGCCGATGATCGAGATCTTCGGCCGCGGCGGTTCGCTGAAGTCCTCCTGGTACGGCGACTGCCTGCCCAGCCGCGACTTCCCCATGCTGGTCGACCTCTACCGACAGGGTCGGCTGGATCTGGACGCCTTCGTCACCGAACGCGTCCGCCTCGACGAGGTCCAGCAGGCCTTCGAGACCATGAACCAGGGCGAGGTGCTGCGCAGCGTCGTCGAGATCGGCTGAGACCGCTCACCCGCTCCGGCACACCCGGCCCGCACCCGACCGGCATCGGACCAGCATCCGGCTGGTCGAGAGAGGAAGAACAACTATGACCCAGGCACGCATCGAGCACCTGACCACCTCCGGGTTCTTCACCCTGGACGGCGGATCCTGGGAGGTGGACAACAACGTCTGGCTCGTCGGCGACGACCAGGAAGTGATCGTCATCGATCCCGCCCATGACTCCGAGGCCGTCGCCGAGGCCGTCGGGGACCGGGAGGTGGTCTCGATCCTGCTCACCCACGGCCACAGCGACCACGTCAGCGAGGCCCTGGCCCTGCAGCACGCCGTGGGCGGGCGCATCCACCTCAACCCGGACGACCACGTCCTCTGGGAGCAGGTCCACCCGCAGGCCCGCCCGGACGTCGAGATCACCGACGGGGACACCTTCACCGTGGCGGATGTGCGGCTGACCGCGCTGCACACTCCCGGTCATTCCCCCGGGTCGACCTGCTTCTTCGTCGAGGAGCTCGACGGCACCCCGGTGCTCTTCTCCGGCGACACGCTCTTCCAGGGCGGCCCCGGGGCGACGGGGAAGTCCTACTCCAGCTTCGAGACGATCATCGACTCCATCGAGGGCCGGATCTTCAACGACCTGCCGGAGGACACCCGGGTGCACACCGGCCACGGGCCGACCACCCGGATCGGGGACGAGAAGCCGCAGCTGCAGGACTGGAAGGACCGCGGCTACTGAGCCGGAACGTCTGACCGCAGATCACGAGGGCCCCGGGACCGTCACCACGACGGTCCCGGGGCCCTCGTCTGCGTCCGCACCCGGTGTTCCCGGGAGTCGCGTGCGGGCCCGCCCCACCACTTCAGGTTGACGTGACCTTATGAAGTGCACCATAGTGTCAGGAATACCAGAACCCTCAGGAGGTCCGATGCCCGAGGTCCCGTCCGCCGCGACGACGTCCCCGCGGCCGGCGAGCGCCGCACATCCCGACGCGGCGACCTGCGCCGCCGCGCCCCTCGAGCTCGCCGTCTCCACAGTGGTGTTCTCGCTGCGGCCGCACCCCGACACCGGCGAACTCACCCTGTGGCTGCCGCTGGTGCGGCGCATCCGCGCCCCCTTCCAGGGGCTCTGGGCGCTGCCGGGCGGGCCGCTCGAGACCGACCAGGACCTGGTGAGCTCGGCCCGCGCCACTCTGCACCAGACCACCGGCCTGGCCCCGCGCCATCTCGAGCAGCTCTACGCCTTCGGCGACGTCGGCCGCTCCCCGGCGCCCGCGGACACCGACACGACGGCCGCCCCGCGGGTGGTCTCGATCGTCTACTGGGCGCTGGTCCGGCAGGACGAGGACGCCGCCGCCGTCGTCGGCGAGAACGTCGAGTGGTTCCCCGCCGACGACATCGCCGAGGAGGCCGGTCCGCTGGCATTCGACCACGACGTCGTCCTCGACTATGCGCTCCGTCGACTCCGGGCCAAGGTCACCTACTCCCCCATCGCCCACGCCTTCCTGCCGGAGCAGTTCCCGCTGGCCGACCTGCGGCGGGTCTACGAGGCCATCCTGGGCCGCGCCCTGGACCCGTCGAACTTCCGCCGGCAGATCCTCGCGCAGGGCACCGTCGAGGACACCGGCGAACGGATGACCGGCACCGCCCACCGTCCGCCGAAGCTCTACCGTTCCAATCCGCACCGCTCGCGCTACGCGCTCACCATCGAGGAGCCCTCATGAGCCTGTCCGTCCACGATCGCATCGAGCTCACCCCGAAGGAGTCCTGCAACGAGTCGCTGCCGGACGGCCCCTGGGAGTTCGACGCCGCCCCCGGCTACGGACCCGGCGCCTCGGAGGCCGACCCGATCCCGGACCCCGTCACCCGGCCGGGCCAGCTGCCCGAGGAGTACCGCAGCCTCGAGGAGGCCGAGCTGCAGCGCCGGATCGTCGCCGCCCGCGAGACTCTCGGGTCGAGGCTGGTGATCCTCGGGCACTTCTACCAGCGCGACGAGGTCGTGCAGCACGCCGACTTCGTCGGCGACTCCTTCCAGCTGGCCAATGCGGCGCTGACCAAGCCCGACGCCGAGCACATCGTCTTCTGCGGCGTGCATTTCATGGCCGAGACCGCCGACATCCTCTCCTCGGCGGACCAACAGGTCATCCTGCCCAACCTCGCGGCCGGCTGCTCGATGGCCGACATGGCCGACGAGGACTCCGTCGAGGAGGCCTGGGAGGACATCGCCGAGGTCTACGGCTTCGACCCGGAGGGCGCCGAGCCCGACGCCGAGGGGAAGCTGCCGGTCATCCCGGTGACCTACATGAACTCCTCGGCCGCACTGAAGGCCTTCTGCGGCCGGCACGGCGGGATCGTCTGCACCTCCTCGAACGCGGCCACCGTGCTGGAGTGGGCCTTCGAACGCGCCCACCGGGTGCTCTTCTTCCCCGACCAGCACCTCGGCCGGAACACGGCCAGGGCGATGGGGATCGGGCTGGAGCAGATGCCGATGTGGAACCCGCGCGAGGAGCTCGGCGGCCACACCGCCGAGGAGCTGCACCAGGCGAAGGTGCTGCTCTGGCACGGGTTCTGCTCGGTGCATCGACGCTTCACCGTCGACCAGATCGAGAAGGCCCGCGCCGAGGACCCGGAGGTCAAGGTCATCGTGCATCCGGAGTGCCCGATGCCGGTGGTCGACGCCGCCGACGCCTCCGGCTCCACCGACGCGATCACCAAGTTCATCGCCGCCTCCTCCCCCGGCGACACCATCGCCGTGGGCACGGAGATCAACATGGTCAATCGACTGGCCGCCGACTACCCGGACCGGACGATCTACTGCCTGGATCCGGTGATCTGCCCCTGCTCGACGATGTACCGCATCCACCCCGGCTACCTGGCCTGGGTGCTGGAGGAGCTGGTCGCCGGACGCGTCGAGAACCGGATCAGCGTGCCGGCCGAAGTCGCCGACGACGCGAAGGTCGCCCTGGACCGCATGCTCGCGGCGAAGCCGAGGTGAGCGCCGCGATGCTGCTCGCCGCCGAGACGATCGACCGCGTCGTGCGCACCGCGCTGGCCGAGGACGCGCCGTCGGGCGATCTGACCACGGCCGCCTTCGTCGACGAGCAGGCGACGGCCGACGCCGCGCTGGTCGCCCGCGAGCCCGGAGTGTTCAGCGGCGCCGCGGTCTTCGCCGCCGCGATGACCGCACTCGACGCGGCCGTGGAGGTCACCGTCCGCGTCGAGGAGGGCGTCCGCTTCGACGCCGGCACCACGCTGGCGGAGGTGACCGGACCCGCGCGACCGATCCTGACCTGCGAACGCACAGCGCTGAACCTGGTGCAGCGGATGAGCGGGATCGCCGCCGCCACCGCCGCGCACGTCGAGGCAGTCGCCGGCACCGGTGCACGGATCGTCGACACCCGCAAGACGACCCCGGGGCTGCGGGCGCTGGAGCGTCACGCAGTGCGCTGCGGCGGCGGGCACAACCATCGGGCGGGGCTCTCCGACGCCGTGATGGCCAAGGACAACCACCTCGCGCTGATCGACGACCTCGCCGCGGCCGTCGCGGCGGCGAAGGAGCGCCTGCCGCACACCACGCATCTCGAGGTCGAGGTCGATCGGCTCGAGCAGATCGAGCCGGCACTGGTCGGCGGCGCCGACACGATCATGCTGGACAACTTCACCCCGGCGGAGCTGCGCCGCGGCGTCGAGCGGATCGCCGGACGCGCCGTCGTCGAGGCCTCCGGCGGGGTGACGCTGGAGTCGGTGCGCGCCATCGCCGAGACCGGGGTCGATGTCATCAGCGTCGGCGCTCTGACGCATGGGTCACGAGCCCTCGACTTGGGGTTGGACATGACCATGACCTCGCCGGGCGGCGCCGCGTGAGCAGCACCACCTATCTCGACGCCGCCGCCTCGGCGCCGGTGCGCCGTCAGGTGCTCGAGGCCATGTGGCCCTTCCTCTCCGCCAAGCACGCCAACCCCTCGAGCCGGCACGAGCCCGGACTGGCGGCCGGCCGCGCGCTGGAGGACGCCCGACGTCGCGTCGCGCGCCGGCTGGGCGTCCGACCGGCGGAGATCATCTTCACCTCCGGCGGCACGGAGGCGGACAACGCCGCGGTGAAGGGCATCGCGCTGGCGGACCCTCGCGGGCGCCACGTGCTGGTCTCCGCACTGGAGCACCCGGCGGTCGCCGAGTCGGCCGCCTGGCTGTCGCGGATCGGCTACACCGTGGAGACGGTCCCGGTCGACGCCGACGGCGCAGTCTCCCCCGAGGCGCTGGCCGCCCGGCTGCGCGAGGACACCACGCTGGTGAGCATCCAGCACGCCAGCAACGAGGTCGGCACCGTCCAGGACGTCGCGACGCTGGCACGGCTGACCGGCGACGCCGGCGCCCGCTTCCACACCGATGCGGTCCAGGCCGCCGGCTCCGAGCCGCTCGACGTCGGTGCGCTCGGCGTCGATGCGCTCAGCCTGGCCGGGCACAAGCTCGGCACGCCCAAAGGCGTCGGCGTGCTGGTGCTGCGCCGTCGCACGCCCTTCGAGCCGCTGCTCCACGGCGGCGGCCAGCAGCGCGGCCGCCGGTCGGGCACCGAGGACGTCGCCGGAGCCGTCGGCATGGCCGCCGCCCTGGAGCTGGCCGCCGAGGACGACGTCGCCGGTCTGCGCGCTCGGCGCGACGCCTTCATCGCCGCCGTCGAGGACCGCGTGCCCGGCGCGCGGCTGACCGGCCGCCGCACCGTTCGCCTGGCCGGGCACGCCTCGTTCGTCGTGGCCGGGCGCAGCGGCGAGTCGCTGCTGCTCGACCTGGAGCGCGACGGCGTGCTCTGCTCGGCCGGTTCGGCCTGCGCCGCCGGCAGCACCGAGGCCAGCCCGACGCTGACGGCGATGGGCGTCGACGAAGAGCTCGCGCAGACCGCGATCCGCTTCAGCTTCGGGGCCGGGACCACCTCCGCCGAGCTGGAGCAGGCCGCCGAGTCGCTGGCCTCCGCCGCCCGCTGACGATGACGCCGTGGAACGGGTGGGAAAGCGTCGGCATTCCCACGCGTCCCACGGAGTCATCCGGTGTGCGGGCGGCTCAGAGCTCGGCGAGCCGCGCCTTCCAGAACTGCTTCCAGCGCTCGACGTCGGCCGGTGAGCCCAGCCGCTCGTGCTCCACCGCCAGCCGCGTCCGCTCGCCGTCGCCGACGGCCTCGGCGCTGACCGCCGCGCGCGTGCCGTCGTCGAGCCGCACGCGCCAGTGCAGCCGCCGGGCCGTCCGAGACGTCGTCGGCGGCTCCTCGGCGGCAGCGCCGTCGAAGTCCTCGCGCGCCTCGGCCAGCCGGCGCCAGGCCTCCATGGCCTCGTCGGCGGGGCGCGCCACAGTGCGCGAGGCCGAGACGTGGAAAGTCCCGTCGGAGCGCTGCCCGGGCAGGCGCAGCCCGTGGTGCTGCTCGTAGCCGATCGCCACGCCCTGGGCCCACCATCCCGGATTCTCCAGCTGCTCGGGCATCCGCGAGGCCGCCAGCTCCGCGATCGCGGCATGGGGACGGTCGACGGCGCCGGCATCGTCGAGCACGGCCAGCCAGTCCTCCCACGACCGCCCGGTGGCCGCGGCGATCGCCTCGATGTTCTGTCCACGGATCATGGCGCGAGCCTACTGCGCGGCCTCCGCCGCCGAGTAGGCTGGACGGCGTGCGCGCCGCCGCGGACCTCGGTCCGGGTCGGCCGCCCGCTCCCCGTCCCTCCAGCAGAAGGAGCCGCGATGTACCGCGCCGCCGAGACCCGCTATGAGCACGCCGAGTTCCGCCGCGTCGGCCGCTCCGGCCTGATGCTGCCGCCGCTGTCGCTGGGACTGTGGCACAACTTCGGCGACGACGTGCCGGTGCAGACTCAGCGCGAGATCCTGCACACCGCCTTCGACCACGGCATCACGCACTTCGACCTGGCGAACAACTACGGTCCGCCGCCGGGCACTGCCGAGCTGAACTTCGGCCGGATCATGCGCGAAGACTTCGCCCCCTACCGCGATGAGATGATCATCTCCACCAAAGCGGGCTGGACCATGCACCCCGGCCCCTACGGCGGCCCCGGCGGCAGCCGCAAATACCTGCTCTCCAGCCTGGACGCCTCGCTGGAGCGTCTCGGCCTGGACTACGTGGACATCTTCTACTCCCACCGGCCCGACGCCGACACGCCGCTGGAGGAGACCATGGGCGCGCTGGACGCCGCCGTGCGCTCCGGCAGGGCGCTCTATGCGGGCATCTCCTCCTATTCGGCCGAGGACACCCGCCGGGCGGCGGCGATCCTGCGCGAGCTGGGCACCCCGCTGCTGATCCACCAGCCCTCGTACTCGATGCTCAACCGCTGGATCGAGGACGACGGGCTGCTCGACGTCGTGGAGGACGAGGGCGTCGGCGTGATCGCCTTCAGCGCGCTGGCCCAGGGGATGCTCACCGGCAAGTACCTCGACGGCGTGCCGGAGGGCTCGCGGGCGACGACGAAGTCCTCCTTCCGCGACGGCTTCCTCAGCGAGGAGAACCTCGCCCACATCCGCGCGCTGCGCGACATCGCCGCCTCCCGGGACCAGTCGCTGGCGCAGATGGCGCTGGCCTGGGCGCTGCGCGACGAGCGGGTGACTTCGCTGGTCATCGGCGCCAGCCGCCCCGAGCAGCTGACCGACAACCTGCAGGCGCTCCAGAACCGCAGCTTCACCGCCGCGGAGCTCGACGCGATCGAGCAGCACGCCGTCGACGGCGGCGTCGACATCTGGGGCGCCGCCCGCCGCGGCTCCGCCGGCTGAGCGCGGGCCCGCGCCGGCAGGCGGCGGAGCACGCGCTCAGCCGGTCATCCCCAGCAGAGGCAGAAGGGGTGGCCGGCCGGGTCCGCGTAGACGATGAAGCCGCGCTCGGCGTCCCGGTCCGGAGCGTCCTGGAGCAGCCGCGCGCCGCAGTCCATCACGTGGGCATGGGCGCCGGCGACGTCGGCGACGTAGAAGTCGAGATGCATCTGCTGCGGCGCGCCGTCCGGCCAGTCCGGCGGCCGATGGTCCGGCACGTGCTGGACGGCGAGCTGTTCGACGCCGTCGATCAGGATGCCGTGCCAGTCCTCGTCGGCGGCGACCTCTCCGCCGAGCACGTCGGCCCAGAAGCGGCTGACCGCGTCGAGGTCGGCGGCGTCGAGGACGATGACCTGTCGGGTGATCTCCATGCCGACCAGCCTCACACTGCAGACTCTGCCGAGGCGACGTCCGCCGGCCGCGAGGACTGACGCACCCGCGCGGTGGACAGCAGCAGCACCAGCAGCACCAGCGCGACGACGGCCGCGGCGCCGGTCGTGGTGAGCTGCAGTCCCAGCGGCACCGAGGCCAGCAGGACCAGCAGGGCGATCAGCCGCGACCGCGCGATCCGCCCGCTGCGCGCCCGGACGAAGATCAGGTTGCCCAGCAGGTACAGCCCCGGCCCGGCGGTGAGCACAGTGATCACCGTCCAGTCGGCGGGATCGTGCGGATGGGCGACGACGAGCTCGATCGCCACCGCCCAGACGATGGCCCCGCCGACCATCAGGGCGTGGGCATAGGCGTAGGCGGCCCGCGCCATGGCGGCGGCCTCCTCGGTCTGCGGGGTCTCATGCTCGGCGTTGCCGTGCCGGGTGGAGAAGTACAGCCACCAGAGCATGACCAGCGCGGCGAAGCCGATGAGCGCGGCCAGCACGACCTCTCCGGTCAGCTCCGCCTCGATGAGCGTGTTGCCCAGGATGAGGATTGACTCGCCCAGGGCGATGATGAAGACCAGCCGGCACCGCTCGGCCAGATGCGCCTCGTCCACCGGCCAGGTGCTCATCCGGCTACCGCCCAGCCCCGGCACCCAGAACTGCGCCGCCGGGCCCAGGTAGTCGACGAGCACCGCCAGCACCCAGACGGCCAGCCGGTGCTCCTCCGGCACGAAGACCCCGACGGTCCAGACGACGCCGGCCAGCGCGCTCCAGATCAGCAGCTGGGTATAGTTCCGCCCCATCTGCGTGCGGCCGAAGGCCGCGGCCATGAATCCCGCGCGCAGCAGCTGGAAGAGCAGATAGGCCCCGACGAAGAGCCCGGCTCCGGCTCCGAAGGCCGTCGGGATCGCCACCGCCATGCCGAGGGCGCAGAGCATGAAGACCGCCATCAGCACCCGCACCGCCACGTGCTGGGGATCCATCCAGTTCAGCGCCCAGGCGGTGTAGTTCCAGCCCCACCACACCGCGGCGAAGAGGATCACGGCCTCGGCGGCACCGGTCCAGCTGAGGTGGTGCAGCAGATAGTGCGAGAGCTGGATGATGGTGAAGACGTAGACCAGGTCGAAGAACAGCTCCATGCCGCCGACGCCGTGCGTGCCGGGCTGTGCGCCGCGCAGCACCCCGAGGGGGCCTCGTGTATCAGTCATGGGAGCATGATATGCGCCGCAGGGAGCTCAGCCGAGCGTGATGCGCAGCCGGCCCGCGGCGTCCGCGGCGACCGAGACGCCGGTGAGATCCTCGACCGCGTGCGTCGGTCCGTGGGCGGCGGCTCCGGCGCCGACGCCGATCACCGTGGCCCCGGCGGCCAGGCCGGCCTGCACGCCCACCGGCGAGTCCTCGAAGACGACGGTGTCGGCCGGGTCGACGCCCAGCCGCCGAGCCGCCCGGAGGAAGCCCTCGGGATCCGGCTTGCTCGCCGAGACGTCCTCGGCGGTCACGCGATGCTCGGGCACTGCGAGCCCGGCCGCGGCCATCCGGGCGCGCGCCAGGCCCAGGCTGGCCGAGGTGACCAGCGCATGCGGCAGGCGCTCCAGACCGGCGAGCAGCGCCGCGGCCCCGGCGATCTCCACGATCCCGTCGGTCTCGACCTCCTCGGCCGCCAGCAGCCGCCGGTTGTCCTCGATGTTCTGCTCCATCGGCCGATCCGGCAGCAGGATCGCCATCGTCTCGTGCCCCTGACGGCCGTGGGCGATCCGCAGCACATGCTCGGGGTCCAGTCCGAAGGGTTCGGCCCAGCGCAGCCAGACCCGCTCGACGGCGGCGGAGGAGTCCACCAGCGTGCCGTCCATGTCCAGCAGCGCGGCGGCGACGGTGAAGGACCGGGGCGAGGCGTCGGACGTCTGCGGAGCGGTCTCTGCGGCGGTCATGGGGATCTCCTGGGACGGGGCGGCGACGAGGACGGCGCTCGCGACGGGCGCGGGCGGCCCCAGACTACTGCAGCGGGCGCTCGAGGAAGAGCACGTCGCCGCGGAGGTGCTCGGTCCCGTGGTCCGCCGGGATGGCCTCCACCAGCCGGAGACGAGAAGAGCCCCGGCGAGGATCTCTCCTCGCCGGGGCTCTCTGCTCGGTCGGGATGACAGGATTTGAACCTGCGACCCCACGACCCCCAGTCGTGTGCGCTACCAAACTGCGCCACATCCCGAGCTGGCCGGTCCGTGCCGGCCACCCGAAGATCTTACTACATCAGCGGCGCCGATGCCGCATCGGAGACGGCCCCGGGGACCGGCCTCACTTCTTCCGCCGCCGCTCGCGGACCCGCATGCTGACCTCGATCGGCGTGCCGGAGAAGTCGAAGGTCTCGCGCAGCCGCCGCTGGATGAACCGGCGGTATCCGGCGTCCAGGAACCCGGTGGTGAACAGCACGAACTTCGGCGGACGGCTCGACGGCTGGGTCGCGAAGAGGATCCGCGGCTGCTTGCCGCCGCGCACCGGGTGCGGATGGGCGGCGACGATCTCGCCGAGGAAGGCGTTGAGCTTGCCGGTCGGGACGCGCCGCTCCCAGTTGTCCAGCGACCTCTTCAGCGCCGGGGCCAGCTTGTCCTTGTGCCAGCCGGTGCGGGCGGAGACGTTGACGCGCGGCGCCCAGGTCACGTGCCCGAGGTCGCGCTTGACCTCGCGCTCCAGGTAGTAGCGCCGCTCGTCGTCGAGCAGATCCCACTTGTTGTAGGCCAGCACCAGCGCGCGGCCGGAGTCGACGGCCATCTGGATGATCCGCACGTCCTGCTCGGAGATCGGCTCGTCCACCGAAAGCAGCGCGACGGCCACCTCGGCCTTGTCCACCGCCCGCTGCGTGCGGAGCATGGCGTAGTACTCCGAGCCGGAGGCCATGTGCTGCCGCCGGCGGATGCCGGCGGTGTCGACGAAGCGCCAGGTCTCGCCGCCGAGCTCGATGTGCTCGTCCACCGGATCGATGGTGGTCCCGGCGACGGGATCGACGACGACGCGATCGGACCCGGCGAGCTTGTTCAGCATCGAGGACTTGCCCACGTTCGGCCGGCCGACCAGCGCCACCCGGCGCGGCCCTCCGGAGGGCACCAGTCCGCCGTGCTGGGCGGTCTCGGGCATCGCCTCCACGGCGGCGTCGAGCACGTCGCCGGTGCCGGTGCCGTGCACCGCCGAGACCGGGTACGGCCGGCCCAGACCCAGGTTCCACAGCGCGTGGACCTCGATCATCTGCGCCTCGGAGTCGACCTTGTTGGCCACCAGGAACACCGGCTTCTTCTTCCGCCGGAGCATCCGGACCACAGCTTCGTCGACGGCGGTCGCCCCGACGGTGCCGTCGACGACGAAGACCACGGCATCGGCCTCGTCGACGGCCAGCTCCGCCTGGTCGGCCACCCGTCGGTGGATGCCGCGCGCGTCCTTCTCCCAGCCGCCGGTGTCGACGATGGTGAAGTCGGTGCCGTTCCATTCGGCGTCGTAGGACACCCGGTCCCGGGTCACCCCGGGCACGTCCTCCACGACGGCCTCGCGCGAGCGGGTGATGCGGTTGACCAGCGTGGACTTACCCACATTGGGTCTGCCGATGATCGCCAGCACCGGCGGCGCCGCGACGTGCGCGGGCGCGTCGAGCGGCTCGCCGTCGGCGTCGAGCAGCAGCGCGTCCTCGTCCTCGAGCTCGTAGTCGTCGAGGCCGGAGCGCAGCGCCTGGGCCCGGGCGTCGGCCTCCTCGTCGGACATGGCCGCGAGGCGCTCGGCGATCTGGTCGTCCTCGTGCCCGACGGCGTAGTCCTCGCCGTCGGGGGTGTCAGCGTCGTGTCGGGCCAACTGGTGCTCCTGGTGGTGGAAGAAGGTGGGGTGACGAGTCGTCGTCGGGGTCCGGGCCGGATGTCAGCGCACCGCGCGCACCCGGTCGACCAGCGAGGCGACCGTCTCCTCGAAGGTCAGGTCGGTGGAGTCCAGCACGGCGACGCCGTCGGCGGCCTCGGTGAAGTTCACCGCGGTGGAGTCCTTGGCGTCGCGGGCGAGCACCTGCCGGTGCAGCGACTCGGCGGACTGCTCGCCGCCGAGCTGCAGGCCGCGCCGGGCGAGCCGGACCTCCGCGGAGGCGGTCAGCAGCACCCGCACCGGTGCGTCGGGGGCGACGACAGTGGTGATGTCGCGGCCCTCGGCGACGACGACGCCGGCCTCGTCGATGATGCGGCGCTGGGCGTCGACCAGCAGCGAGCGCGCCCGCCGGTTGGTGGACACCTCGGAGACCGCCTCGGAGACCGCCGAGCCGCGGATCGCGTCGGTGACGTCGGCCTGCCCGACGGTGACGGTCTGGTGGTCGGGGTCGGTGGAGATCGACAGCGGCAGCTCCTCGACGGCGACGGCGACGGCGTCCTCGTCGTCGAAGTCGACCCCCTGGTCCAGGCAGTACCAGGCCGCGGCGCGGTACATCGCTCCGGTGTCGAGGTAGGCCGCGCCGAGCTCGCGCGCGGCGGCGCGGCAGACGCTGGACTTGCCCGAGCCCGAGGGGCCGTCCACCGCGACGACCAGCCGCGGAGCGTCGGCGGCGGAGGCGGCGTCCGACACAGAGTCGGACACGGAGGCGGCGACATGCCGCGAGGCACCGGCGCTCATGACTGGATCACCTTCCATCCCATCTCGGCCAGCGCATCGGCCAGCTCCTGCTGTCGTCCCGGCAGCACGGACAGCTCCACCATACCGACCTCGTGGCCGGCGGAGTGGTCCATGCGCATGTCTTCGACGTTGACGCCCACTGCGGCGACGTCGTCGAGCACTGCGGCGATCTGCCCCGGCCGGTCGTCGACGATCACCGCCAGCTTCGCGAAGGACTGCGGCGGCGCGCCGTGCTTGCCCGGCACCCGGGCCCGGCCGCTGTTGCCCTCGGCGATCAGCTGGGCGATGTCCGCCCGGCCGCCGGGGGCTTCGGGGGCCTCCATGGTGCGGATGAGCCGCTCGACGTCGTCACGCAGCCCGTGGAGGACGTCCACCAGCGGCACGGAGTTGGCCGCCAGGATCTGCACCCACAGGTTCGGGTCCGACGCCGCCAGGCGGGTCACGTCGCGCAGCCCGTTGCCGGCCAGCGCCAGCGCCGTGGTCGGGGCGTCCTGCAGCCGGGAGGCCACCAGCGAGGCGGCGATCTGCGGCAGATGCGAGATCAGCGCCACCGAGGAGTCGTGCTCCGCCGCGTCCATGTGGTGGACGGTGGCCCCGAGCCGGGAGGCGATCTCCTCGGCCCAGGCGACCGCCGCCGGCGAGCTGATCCGCTCGCCGGTGCTCCGGTCCGCGGCCGGGCAGATCACCCACGGCATCGAGGTGAACAGCGCCCCGCGGGCGGCCACCGGGCCGGACTGCTCCCGGCCGGCCATCGGGTGGGTGCCCACATAGCGCTCCAGGTCCTCGCGGCTCAGCGGCTCCTCGGCGTCGTCGGCGCGGGCGAGCAGCTCGCGCAGCACCGCGTCCTTCACCGAGGCGACGTCGAGGACCAGCGCCTGCGGGAAGCGCGTCAGCGCGGCGGCGACCTCGTCGGCGGTGACCTCCGGCGGGGCGGCGACGACGACCAGCTCGGGGTCGACGAGCCCGTCCTCCCAGAGGGCCCCCGCGCCGATGTCGCGGGCCACGGCCTGCGCAGTCGACGAAGGGTCGGAGAGCCTGACGTCATGGCCGTCGGCACGCAGGCCGATTCCGATGCTCGCCCCGAGCAGCCCCGTGCCCCGGACCAGCACGCGCGGGCGGCTGCGCCCGTCGTCGGGCAATGTGGTCAGCGGATTCACCGGCCTCCCTCCTGTGCCCCGGGGCGCCTGCGGCGCGTCGACCGGGAGCTCGCACTCGACGGCGCGCGATTCGTCCGCGCCTGTTTCGGACCTGACGCCCGGGCGGACGGCGTCGACTGACTCGATCCGGACGTCGGAGCCGGTCCGGGAGCCTCGGTCGCCGTCTCCCCGCCGCGGGAGTCGGTGCGCCCTCCGGGCTCCACACCGGTCAGGTCCAGCAGATGACCCAGCTCCTGTCGCCCCAACGGCCGGATGGTGCCCTGCGGCTGGTCCCCGACGGTGAGGCGGCCGATCGCCGTGCGCACCAGTCGCCGGACCGGGTGCTCGATGTGGTCGAAGATCCGCCGCACGATGCGGTTCCGCCCGGAGTGCAGGGTCACCTCGACCATGGTCCGGGACCCCGAGCTCTCCAGGATGCGGCACTCGTCGACGGCGATCGGACCGTCCTCGAGCTCCACCCCGGCGAGCAGCCGACGGCGGTCGGCGGCGGTCACCCGCCCGGCGGCCTCCACGAGGTAGGTCTTGGGCACCTCGTAGGAGGGATGCGTCAGCCGATGGGCCATCTCCCCGTCGTTGGTCAGCAGCAGCAGGCCCTCGGTCTCGCGGTCCAGCCGGCCGACGTGGACCAGTCCGGCCGCCGAGGTCTCCGCGTCGAGGTGGTCGCCGATGGCCGGACGGCCCTGCGGGTCGGACATGGTCGTCACCACGCCGGCGGGCTTGTTGAACATCAGGTACTGATGCTCGACGCCGAGGGTCACCCGCACGCCGTCGACGTGGATGCGCACCGCCTCGGCACGCACCCGCACCCCCGGCTCGACGACGACACGACCGTCGACCTCCACGCGCCCCTCGGCGATGAGGCTCTCGCAGACCCGGCGCGAGGCGACGCCGGCGCGGGCGAGGACCTTCTGCAGCCGCTCCCCCGAGGGGTCGTGGACGGCGGCGAAGTTGTCCTCGGCCTCGTCGAGGCGCGGCTTGGCTCGGCGGGCCTCGTCGACGACCAGACGCTGCGGGTCCACATCGGCGAACGGGCCGCCGGAGGCGCCGGCGCGCGGGGTCCGCACGGCGCGCGCGGCGCGCGGCGGCGTGCGCGTCGGACGGCGCTTCCCCGAAGATGTCATGCGCTCTATTCTATGGCCCCGGCGCAAACCGGGCGACGCACGGACCGCGGGCCGCCCGCACCGTGACTCACCCCTCGCCGGGCAGCCCGTCGGCGACGGCGCCGTCGGCCTCTCCGACAGCCTCGATCCCCGGCAGATGCGGCGACAGCTGCGGCAGCTGATCCAGCGAGTCCAGACCGAGCTTCTCCAGCAGCAGCGACGTGGTCACGTACTGCGTCGCGCCGGTCACCGGGTCGGTGCCGACAGTGTCCACCAGCCCGCGGGCGACCAGCGTGCGGATCACGCCGTCGACGCTGACCCCGCGGACGGCGGCGATCTGCGAGCGCGACGCCGGCTGGCGGTAGGCGATGATCGCCATCGTCTCCAGGGCCGCCTGGGACAGCCGGGACGTCTGCCCGCCGAGCACGAAGGCCGAGACCTGGTCGGCGTAGCGCGGACGCGAGTAGTAGCGGTACCCGCCGGCGACCTCGCGCAGCTCGAAGCCGCGCTCCCGGCCGCCGCGGGCGCCGTCGGCCTCGAGGCGCAGCTCGTCGAGCAGCACCACCACCTGATGCTCGGCCAGGGCCAGCGCCTCGGCCAGCTCGGCCGGAGTCACCGGTTCCTCGGCCACCATGAGCACCGCCTCCAGGGCGGCCAGGTGATCCTCGTGCGCGACGAGCCGGTCGCCCTGCGCGTCCTCCAGGGCCGGCTCCCGCGCGGCGCCCGCGGCGCCGTCGACGTCGCCGGCCTGCGGCTGACGCCTGCTCGCCTGCTGCGCGTCGGTCATCGGTGCTCTCCCGTCTGCTCTCCCGTCAGCTCGGCCTGCTGCTCGGCCTCGTCCTCTCCCCATTCGGCCGCCGCACGGCGGGCCGCGGCGGTCTCGCCGTCCTCGATCCCGGCCCAGGTGACCGTCAGCTCCCCCAGCGGCGACTCCTGCTCCAGCTCGACGTCGCGGTCGCGGAAGAGCTCGAGCAGCCCGAGGAAGCGCACGACGACGACCAGTCGGCTGGTCGCGTCGGAGACCAGCTCGGAGAATTCCAGGCTCCCGGAGCCGCGCAGCCGACCGGTCATCGTGCGCATCTCCTCACGGATGTCGACCGCGTGGGCGTGCAGGTGGTCCAGGTGCACGTCGTCGGGCTCGATCGTCGGGCGCGTGAAGGCCTTCTCGGCGATGGCCGCCAGGTCCTCGGGGGAGGTCCGCCAGACCAGCTCGGGCAGCAGTCCGCCCAGCTGCGGGTCCGTGCCGGGCCGGCGCGGGTGCCGGCCGGACTGGGCGTCGAGACGTCGGTCGAGGTGCTCGGCGATCTGCTTGAACGCCCGGTACTGCAGCAGCCGGGCGAAGAGCAGATCGCGGGCCTCCAGCGCGGCGACGTCCTCCTCGGACTCGACGTCGGCGCCGGGCAGCAGCTGGACCGCCTTCATGTCCAGCAGCGTGGCCGCGACCAGGATGAAGTGCGAGGACTCCTCCAGCGCCGCAGGGCTGTAGCCGCCGCCGTCGACGCCGGCCTCGAGCGAGAGCCGCCGGACGTAGGCGACGAACTCGTCGGTGACCTCGGCCAGCGCGACAGTGGTGACGTCCATGCGCCGACGGGCGATGAGCCCGAGGAGCAGGTCGAAGGGGCCGTCGAAGTTCTGCAGCGAGACGGTGAAGCCGCTGGTGCCTTCGACCTCCTCGCCGACGATCCCGCCGACGGCCTCGTCGACGGCTCCTTCAGCGGCGGCGGCCGGAGCGGCGCCGTCGCCGACGGCCTCGGTCTGGTCGATCACGCCGGTCCCCTCCGGATCGCCGCCCTCAGGGCGCGCCGCCGCGGGAGATCAGCTCCCGCACCAGGGTCCGGTAGGCCTTGGCGCCCTCGTGCTTCTGCGCATAGGAGGTGATCGGCTCGGCGGCCACTGTCGCGTCGGGGAACTTCACCGTGCGCTTGATGACGGTCTCGAAGACCTTGTCGTCGAAGGCCTCCACGATGCGCGAGATGACCTCCTTGCTGTGCAGCGTGCGCGGATCGACCATCGTGGCCAGCACGCCGTCGATCACCAGGTCGGGGTTCAGCCGGTCCTGGACCTTCTCGATCGTGTCGACCAGCAGCGCGACGGCGCGCAGCGCGAAGAACTCGGCCACCAGCGGGATGATCACCCCGTGCGCGGCGGTCAGCGCATTCACCGTCAGCAGGCCCAGGGACGGCTGGCAGTCGATGATGATCACGTCGTAGTCGTCGCGGACGGCGCGCAGCGCGCGGTCGAGCACCTGTTCGCGGGCGACCTCGTTGACCAGCTGCACCTCGGCGGCGGAGAGGTCGATGTTGGCCGGCAGCAGGTCGACGCCCTCGACGTGCGTGCTCAGGATGGCCTGCTGCGTGGTGACCTCGCGCTCCATCATCACGTTGTAGACCGAGACCTCGAGCTCATGCGGGTTGGTGCCCAGTCCCGCGGAGAGCGCCGCCTGCGGGTCGAAGTCGACCATCAGCACCCGGCGCCCCTGCTCCGCCAGGGCCGCGCCCAGGTTGATCGCCGAGGTGGTCTTGCCGACGCCGCCCTTCTGGTTGACCATCGCGATGGTCCGCGCGGGACCGTGGCCCTCGAGGGGCGGCGGCTCCGGGAACTCGTGCTTGGGCCGCCCGGTCGGGCCGATGATCGGCTCCCCGTGCACGGTGAAGAGCTCGGTGGGCTGCTGATTGCTCACGGACTCGCTCGCCTTTCCTGCCGCCGTCGCTTGCGCTGTCGACGTGCCCTTCGCCGCGCGGGGCCGGCCGGCCCGGGGGCCGCGGCCACGCTGAGATCGCCCGGCGGGCACAACCCGACCAGACTACCCCGAGCGCTCCCCCGCGGCAGACCGCAGGGGTCATCCTCAGCTTGAAGGCCGCACCTCAGCCTCGCCGACGGCGTCGTCGCCGTCCCCGCCGTGCAGCAGCTCGGCGATCTGGTCGAGCACGCTCGGATCCTCGATCGTCGAGGGCACCGGCGCCTCCCGGCCGTCGGCGAGCTGACGCATCGTCCGGCGCAGCATCTTGCCCGAGCGCGTCTTCGGCAGCGCGGGCACCACGGCGACGTCGCGGAAGGCCGCCACCGGGCCGATCAGCCGGCGGACCAGGGCCACGATCTCCTCGGGGACCCGCTCCGCGGCGTCCTCCCAGCCGGCCTTCAGCACCACATAGGCCGCGGCGCGCTGACCCTTCAGCTCGTCGCCCCGTCCGATGACTGCGCATTCGGCCACCGCCGGGTGCTCGGACACCGCACCCTCGATCGCGCCGGCCGAGAGCCGATGTCCGGCGATGCTGAGCACGTCGTCGGTGCGCCCCATGACGAACAGCCGGCCCTCGTCGTCGAGGAACCCGGAGTCGCCGGTGGTGTAGAAGCCCTCGTGGGCGGCGAGGTAGGAGTCGACGAACCGCTGGTCGTCGCCCCAGAGCGTGGGCAGCGTGCCGGGCGGCAGCGGCAGCCGCAGCGCGATCTCGCCCTCTTCGCCGGCGGCCAGCTCCTCACCGGTCGGACTCAGGATCGCGACGTCGTAGCCGACCATGGGCAGCCCCGCCGAGCCCTCCCGGATCGGCTGGGGCTCGAGGCCGACCGGATTGGCCGCGATCGGCCAGCCGGTCTCGGTCTGCCACCAGTTGTCGATCACCGGCACGCCCAGCGCCTCGCCGATCCACCGTTGCGTCTCCGGGTCCAGCCGCTCGCCGGCGACGAAGAGGTGCTCCAGACTGGAGAGGTCGTGATCGGCGACGCGCGCGGCCTCCGGGTCGGCCTTCCGGATCGCGCGCAGCGCGGTGGGCGCGGTGAACAGCGCCGTGACGCGGTGCTCGTCGACCATCCGCCAGAAGGCGCCGGCGTCGGGGGTCCCCACCGGTTTGCCCTCGTAGAGCACCGTGGTCGCCCCGGCGAGCAGCGGCCCGTAGACGATGTAGGAATGCCCCACGACCCAGCCGACGTCGGAGGCGGTCAGCATCGTCCGGCCGGGCCCGACGTCGTAGATCGCCTCCATCGTCCAGCTCAGCGCGACCGCAGTGCCGCCCTGGTCGCGGACCACGCCCTTGGGCCGGCCGGTGGTGCCCGAGGTGTGGAGGATGTAGAGGGGGTCGGTGGCGGCGACGGTGACCGCCTCGGCCGGCTCGGCGCCGGCCAGCAGCCGCGTCCAGTCGTGCCAGCGGACCCGGCCGGACCCGGCGACGTCGACGAGGCCGTGGGCGAAGCCCTCGCGCTCCAGCGCGACGACGTCGGCGACCGGATGCTCGGCCAGCTCCAGCGCCTCGGCGACGGCGGGCAGGTACTCCACGCGGCGGGAGGGCTCGATGCCGCCGGAGGCGGTGAGCACCACCGACGGCGCGGCGTCGTCGATGCGCGCGGCCAGCTCGCTGGCGGCGAATCCGCCGAAGACCACCGAGTGCACCGCGCCGAGCCGGGCGCAGGCGAGCATCGCGATGGGGGCCTCGGGGATCATCGGCAGATAGAGGACCACGCGGTCGCCGCGGCCCACGCCGAGGGCGGCGAGCATCCCCGCGCAGCGGGCGACCTCGTCGGTGAGCTCGGCGTAGCTGAAGCGACGCACGGTACCGGTGACCGGCGAGTCGTGGATCAGGGCCGTCTGCTCGCCGCGTCCCTCGGCGACATGCCGGTCCAGACAGCTGCGCGTGATGTTCAGCCGCCCGTCCGGGAACCAGCGGGGCAGCGGGGTCGTCGATACGTCGAGCGCCTGCCGCGGGGACTCCTCCCAGGCGACCCGGCCGGCCGTCTCCAGCCAGAAGTGTGCGGGATCGCGCAGCGAGCGGTCGTGGACGGCGCGGTAGTCGCCGCCGGCCGGATGGTGCTGGGACATCGTCGTCCTCCTGGGGTCGGAGCATCGGGGACCGCCGGGCCGCCGGGAATCCGTGAGCGGGGCGGCCGACTATGACGCCATCGTATGACCTGCATCACGCGTCGTCCATACTTTGTATACATATCTCCGAAACTTTCCGCAGCTCTAGCTCCTGGATCGACCTTCTGTATACACTGGCCAGATGCGAGCCAGTGATCGCGCCCACGAGGCGCTGCGCCGAGAGATCGTCGAGGGTCTGCTGCCGCCGGGCACCGTCCTCGGCGAGGTCGAGCAGGCCGCGCGCCTCGGCGTCTCCCGCACCCCGCTGCGCGAGGCGCTGGCCCGGCTGGTCTCCGAAGGGCTGGCCGACCAGACGCGCGGACGCGGCACCGTCGTCAGCGCAGTCTCCCCCGCCGACGTCGAGCAGCTCTTCGAGGTCCGCATCCCGCTGGACGTCCAGGCCGCGCGGCTGGCCGCGCGCCGCGCCGAGCCGACGGTCTTCGCCGAGCTCGCCGCGCGCTTCCGCGCCGCCGAACGGCAGGGGCCCGACCCCGTCGACGCCTCCGCGGCCGACGGAGAGGACGTCGACGGCGCGGCCTCCGACGGCGGGGCCTCCGACGGCGCGGCCTCCGACGCCGAGGAGTACTACGCCCTGGTCGCGGAGATGGACGCCGCCGTCGACGACGCCGTCGGCAATCCCCGGCTGGTGGCGGTGATGCAGCCGCTGCGCACCCACCTGGCCCGCATCCGGCGGCTCTCCCACGACGACCCGCAGCGGCTGCGCCGCTCCGCCGACGAGCACGCGGCCGTCTGCCGCGCCGTCGCCGCCGGCGACGAGGAGCTGGCCGCCGCGACGATGCTGGTGCACCTGCGCGCCAGCCTCGCCCACATCCAGCATGCCCTGAGACGGCAGGCCGACACTCCGCCCGCCGACACCCCCTCCCCCATGGAAGGATCCGCCCGATGATCACCCATCCCGTCACCGTCCGCCCCAGCCGCGAGCACCTCCCGCGGGAGGAGCAGCTCGCCTATAAGCTCGCCCGCGTGGCCGCCGACCCGGTCGCCGTCGACCCGCAGGTCACCGACATGGTCATCAACCGGCTCATCGACAACGCCGCCGTCGCCGCGGCCTCGCTGACCCGCGCGCCGGTGGCCTCGGCCCGGGCCCAGGCGCTGGACCACCCGGTCCCCTCCGGCGGGAGCGGCGCGACGGTCTTCGGCGTCGATCAGCTCGCCGGCCCGGAATGGGCGGCCTGGGCCAACGGCGTCGCCGTCCGCGAGCTGGACTTCCACGACACCTTCCTGGCCGCCGAGTACTCCCACCCCGGCGACAACATCCCGCCGATCCTCGCCGTCGCGCAGCACGCCGGCCGCTCCGGCCCGGAGCTCATCCGCGGCCTCGCCACCGGCTACGAGATCCAGGTCGACCTGGTGAAGGCGATCAGCCTGCACCGGCACAAGATCGACCACGTCGCCCACCTGGGCCCGTCGGCGGCCGCCGGCATCGGCACCCTGCTGGGCCTGGACGACGAGACGATCTTCCAGGCGATCGGCCAGGCGCTGCACACCACCACCGCCACCCGCCAGTCCCGCAAGGGCGAGATCTCCACGTGGAAGGCCCATGCGCCGGCCTTCGCGGCGAAGATGGCCGTCGAGTCCGTCGACCGGGCGATGCGCGGCCAGACGTCGCCGGTGCCGATCTACGAGGGCGAGGACGGGGTGATCGCCTGGATGCTCGACGGCCCCGAGGCCCGCTACGAGGTCCCGCTGCCCGCCCCCGGCGAGGCCAAGCGCGGGATCCTGGACACCTACACCAAGGAGCACTCGGCCGAGTACCAGGCCCAGGCCTGGATCGACCTCGCCCGGAGGCTGCACCATGAGCATCCGGAGGCGACGGATCCCGCCGCCGTCGACAGCGTGCTCATCCGGACCAGCCACCACACCCACTCCGTGATCGGCTCCGGCGCGGAGGACCCGCAGAAGTACTCGCCGACGGCCTCCCGCGAGACGCTGGACCACTCGATCCCCTACATCTTCACCGTCGCGCTGCAGGACGGCGCCTGGCACCACGTCGACTCCTATGCGCCGGAGCGCGCCGGCCGCGCCGACACCGTCGAGCTCTGGCAGAAGGTCACCACGGCCGAGGACCCCGAGTGGACCCGCCGGTACCACTCGACCGACATCGCCGAGAAGGCCTTCGGCGGATCGGTGGAGATCACCCTGACCGACGGGCGGGTGATCCGCGACGAGATCGCCGTCGCCGACGCGCATCCGCTGGGCGCCCGGCCCTTCGCCCGCGAGCAGTACCTGGCCAAGTTCCGCGCACTGTCCGCCGGCGTGATCGACGACGCCGAGGCCGAGCGCTTCCTCGAGGCCGTCCAGCGGCTGGAGTCGCTGGGCTCCGGAGAGCTCGACCAGCTGACCGTCGCCGCCGCCGACGGCGTCATCGACCCGACCGCCGCCCCGAAGGGACTCTTCTGAGATGCTCTACTCCACCACCACGCCGCAGCAGAAGCGCCGGGCGCTGCGCGAGATGCTCGTCCCCGGCGCCGCCCGCCAGTTCCCCGGAACCTTCACCCCGCTGACCGCGCCGCTGATCCAGGAGAAGGGCTTCGACGGGCTCTACATCTCCGGCGCGGTGCTGGCCAACGAGCTGGGCCTGCCCGACATCGGACTGACCACGCTGAGCGAGGTCGCCCAGCGGGCCGGGCAGATCGCCCGGGCGAGCGACCTGCCGGCGATCGTCGACGCCGACACCGGCTTCGGCGAGCCGATGAACGTCGCCCGCACCGTCCAGGAGCTCGAGGACGCCGGGCTGGCCGGCTGCCACATCGAGGATCAGGTCAATCCCAAGCGCTGCGGGCATCTGGACGGCAAGGACACAGTGGACGTCGAGACCGCCGCCCGGCGGATCCGCGCGGCCGCGGCCGGCCGGCGCGACGCGGAGTTCCTGATCATGGCGCGGACCGACGTCCGCGCCGTCGCGGGGATCGACGCCGTCGTGGAGCGGGCGCGCGCGCTGGTCGACGCCGGCGCCGACGCCCTCTTCCCGGAGGCGCTGCAGAGCCTCGACGAATTCTCCGCGGTCTGCGAAGCTGTGGACGTCCCGGTGCTGGCCAACATGACCGAGTTCGGCAAGTCGCAGCTGTTCGCCCGCGAGCAGCTCGCCGACGCCGGCGTGGCGATGGTCATCTACCCGGTGACCGCGCTGCGCACGGCGATGGGCGCCGTCGAGCGCACGCTGGACACGCTGGCCGCCGACGGGACGCAGCAGGCCGCCGTCGATCAGATGATGACCCGGTCCCGGCTCTACGACCTCGTCGACTACCAGGGGTACAGCACCTTCGACGCCGGGATCTTCAGCTTCGAGGTGCCCGGCGCACCCGAGACAGGAGGACAGCGATGAGCGAGCGGACCGACGAGCAGCAGATCCACAAAGGCCTGGACGGCGTCGTCGCCGATCACACGGCGATCTCCAAGGTGAACCCGGAGACCAACTCGCTGCTCTATCGCGGCTACCCGGTCCAGCAGCTGGCCGCCGAGCTGCCGTTCGAAGACGTGGCCCAGCTGCTGTGGACCGGCGAGCTGCCCACCGACGCCGAGCGTGCCGCCTTCCGCGAGCGCGAGCGCGCCCACCGTGCTCTGGACCCGCGGGTGCGGCAGGCGATCGACCTGCTGCCGCTGGACGCGCACCCGATGGACGTCGCCCGCACCGGCATCTCCGTGCTGGGCGCGAACCACCGGCTGGCCGAGGACTCCTCCCCCGAGGCGGAGCTGACCAAGGCGCAGGAGCTCTTCGCGGCGTTCCCGGCGGTGGTGGCCTACGACCAGCGGCGCCGGAGAGGACAGGAGGCCGTCGAGCCGCGGGAGGACCTGGACTACGCGCAGAACTTCCTCTGGATGACCTTCGGCGAGGAGGCCGCCCCGGAGGTCGTCGACGCCTTCCGGGTGTCGATGGTCCTCTACGCCGAGCACTCGTTCAACGCCTCGACCTTCACCGCCCGCGTGGTGACCTCCACCCAGGCCGATCTGCATTCTGCGCTCACCTCCGCCGTCGGGGCGCTGAAGGGACCGCTGCACGGCGGGGCGAACGAGGCGGTGATGGAGACGTTCCAGGAGATCGGCGTCGACCCCGCCGAGACGCGCGAGCAGGCCGCCGTCCGGGCGAAGGCCTGGATGGAGCGCGCCCTGGAGGAGAAGCGCAAGGTCATGGGCTTCGGCCACCGCGTCTACAAGAACGGCGATTCGCGCGTGCCGACGATGAAGCAGGCGCTGGACGCGATGATCGTCCATTACGACCGGCACGAGCTCGAGGGGCTCTACGACGGGCTCGAAGCGGCCATGCAGGAGGCCAAGGGCATCCTGCCCAACCTCGACTATCCGGCCGGCCCGACCTATCACCTGATGGGCTTCGACACCGCGATGTTCACCCCGCTGTTCGTCGCCTCGCGCATCACCGGCTGGACGGCCCACGTGATGGAGCAGCGCGCCGACAATGCGCTGATCCGCCCGCTGAGCGCCTACTCCGGACCGGACGAGCGCAGCCTGTGATCGCGCGCTGACCCGGCGCCGCGCCTCGTGCGCGGCGCACCGACGCCCGGGTGCCGACGTCGTCGACGTCGTCGGCGCCCGGGCGTCGCGGTGTCGGCCGACTCAGGCCAGCGGGGCGTCCAGGCCCTTCTCGGCGGCGGCGAGGAAGGCGCCCGAGCGGACGAGCTCGACGGCCTCGGCGATCTCCGGGGCCAGGAAGCGGTCGGTGTCCGGACCGGCGACCCGCTCGCGCAGCTCGGCGCGCACCGCGCCCAGCGCGGTCGAGGAGCGGCCGGAGCCCACGCCCTCGATCTGCTCGCGCATGTCCACCCCGCGGGCGGCGGTGAGCAGCTCGATCGCCAGCACCTGCTCCAGGCCCTCGACCGCTCGGCGCAGCTTCAGCCCGGCCGACCAGCCCATCGAGACATGGTCCTCCTGCATGGCCGAGGAGGGGATGGAGTCCACCGAGGCCGGGGCGGCGAGCCGCTTCATCTCGGAGACGATGCCGGCCTGGGTGTACTGGGCGATCATATGTCCGGAGTCCACGCCCGGGTCGTCGGCCAGGAACGGGGGCAGGCCGTGGCTGCGGTTCTTGTCCAGCATCCGGTCGGTGCGCCGCTCGGCCATCGAGGCGCAGTCGGCGGCGGCGACGGCCAGAAAGTCCAGCACATAGCCCACCGGCGCGCCGTGGAAGTTGCCGTTGGACTCCACCCGGCCGTCGACCGTGACGACGGGGTTGTCCACCGCCGAGGCCAGCTCATGCTCGGCGACCCCGCGCGCGTGGGCCATCGTCGCGCGCACCGCGCCGTGGACCTGCGGGGCGCAGCGCATCGAGTAGGCGTCCTGCACGCGGGTGTGGCGGTGGCCGTTGTGCTTGGCGTCCTGGATCAGCGCCGAGTCGGCCAGCATCCGGCGCAGGTTGGCCGCCGACTCGCCCTGGCCGGGCTGCGGACGCAGCTGGTGCAGGTCCTCGGCGAAGACGGCGTCGGTGCCGTGCAGCGCCTCGATGCTCAGCGCCGCGGCGATGTCCGCGGTGCGGGCCAGCCGCTCCAGATCCGCCAGCGCCATCAGCAGCATGCCCAGCATCCCGTCGGTGCCGTTGATCAGCGCCAGGCCTTCCTTCTCGACCAGCTCGACGGGCTCGATGCCGGCCTCGGCCAGCGCGTCGGCGGCCTCGCGACGGCAACCGGCGGCGTCGAAGACCTCGCCCTCGCCCATCACGGCCAGCGCGCAGTGGGACAGCGGCGCCAGGTCGCCGGAGCAGCCCAGCGAGCCGTGCTCGCCGACGACCGGGGTGATCCCGGCGTTGAGCAGCGCCGCGTAGCGGCGGGCGACCTCGGGACGCACACCGGTGCGTCCGGTGGCCATCGTGGCCAGCCGGTTGAGCATCAGGCCGCGGACGACTTCGACGGCCATCGGCGCGCCCGAGGAGGCGGCGTGCGAGCGCACCAGCGAGCGCTGCAGCTGCACGCGCCGCTCCACCGGCACCTGCGTGGTGGCCAGCGCGCCGAAGCCGGTGGACACGCCGTAGTGCGGCATCGGGTCCTCGGCGAGGGCGTCGATGACCGCGCGGGAGGACTCCATCGCCTCGACGGCGTCGGCACCGAGCTCGACGGGCGCGCCGTGCCGCGCGACCGCGACGACCTCGGCGGGCCCGAGCGCCCCGGCGCCGACGACGACCTCCCGGGCGCTCTCGCCGCTCCAGGGATCCGGCTGCGCGGACTGCGCCGACTGCGCGGGCTGCGACGACTGGGTCTGGCGGGTCTGGTGGTGGGACTGTGCTGCCATGGTGGTGCTCTTCCTCCCGCCGGCGTACTCGACGCCGGGTCGGCGATCTCTGCGGCTCGAGACGGCGCCTCTTGCCATCTGCTGAAGCATGCGTTTCAATCAGTGAAACGTGATTTTCCTCAAATCGCAAGAGCACAGCACCTGCAGCTCCCGGAAGGACTCCGATGGCCGAATCAGCCACCCGCACCGTCAGTCGAGCTCTCGACCTCCTCGCCGCCGTCTGCGACGCCGGCGGGACGAACCTCGCCGAGGCCGCCCGCACCACGGATCTGTCCTCCTCCACGGCGCTGCGCCTGCTGCGCACGCTGGAGTCGAGCGGCTTCGTCCGCCGCGACCACGCCGGCTCCTTCCGCCCGGGACTGCGCCTGGTGCAGCTGGGCGCCCAGGCGCTCAGCAGCGAGTCGCTGGTGTCGCTGGCCGAGGCCCCGCTGCGGCGCCTGGTCGAGGCCACCGGCGAGTCCTGCTATCTCTCGGTGCCGCATCTGCAGGGCACCGAGCAGGAACAGTGCATCTACCTCGCCATGGAGGAGGGCACCCATTCGATCCGTCACGCCTCCTGGGTGGGTCGGTCCTTCCCGCTCGCCGGATCGGCGGCCGGGGCCGCCCTCTCGGGCGCCGTCGGCGAGGAGGGGTACGCCGTCGTCGGCCAGGCCGTCGAGTCCGACGTCACCGCGGTGGCCGCACCGATCGCGATCCCCGCGACCGCAGACTCCGACCCTCAGATCGTCGCCGCGTTGTCAGTGGTCGCTCCCAGCTACCGCATGACCTCAGACGTCGTCGACCGGACGGGGCGGCTGGTCGCCGCCGAGGCCGAGGACATCCTGCAGGCACACACGATCGCCGCCTGACCCCGGCGGACCCGTCCCACCCACCTGTCACTGGAGGAGCAGAACACCATGAGCACCGGCTTCACCCGCCACGACCCCAGCCGCACGGTCCAGGCCCCGCGCGGCACCGAGATCAGCGCCCGCAGCTGGCAGACCGAGGCTCCGCTGCGCATGCTGATGAACAACCTCGATCCCGAAGTCGCCGAGCGCCCCGAGGACCTCGTCGTCTACGGCGGCACCGGCCGCGCCGCGCGCAGCTGGGAGGCCTACGACGCCATCGTCGAGACGCTGCGCGACCTCGACGAGGACGAGACCCTGCTGGTGCAGTCCGGCAAGCCGGTCGGGGTGCTGCGCACCCACCGCTGGGCGCCGCGCGTGCTCATCGCCAACTCGAACCTGGTCGGCGACTGGGCGAACTGGCCCGAGTTCCGCCGCCTGGAGGACGAGGGGCTGATGATGTACGGCCAGATGACCGCCGGCTCCTGGATCTACATCGCCACCCAGGGCATCCTGCAGGGCACCTTCGAGACCTTCGCCGCCGTCGCCGGCTCGATGCACGAGGCCGGCCGGCTCGACGAGCCCACTCTGGCCGGCACGCTGACGCTGACCGGCGGCTGCGGCGGCATGGGCGGCGCCCAGCCGCTGGCCGTCACGCTCAACGGCGGCGTCTGCCTGATCGTCGACGTCGACGAGACCCGGCTGCGTCGGCGCGCCGAGAAGCGCTACCTGGACGAGGTCGAGACCGACCTGGAGGCCGCCCTGGCCAAGGTCGGCGCCGCCAAGGCCGAGCGCCGGGCCCTCTCGGTGGGCCTGGTCGGCCACGCCTCGGAGGTCTTCGGCGAGCTGCTGCGCCGGCACCGCGCCGGCGAGCTGACCGTCGACGTCGTCACCGACCAGACCTCGGCGCATGACCCGCTGTCCTACCTGCCGGCCGAGCACACTATGGAGGACTGGACGCAGGCCGCCTCCGAGGACGCCGAGACCTTCACCAAGAAGGCCCGCGAGTCCATGGCCGCCCAGGTGCAGGCCATGGTCGAGTTCCAGGACGCCGGGGCCGAGGTCTTCGACTACGGCAACTCGATCCGCGACGAGGCCCGCCACGCCGGCTGTTCCCGCGCCTTCGAGTTCCCCGGCTTCGTCCCGGCCTACATCCGGCCGCTGTTCTGCGAGGGCCTCGGACCGTTCCGCTGGGTCGCGCTCTCCGGCGACCCGGAGGACATCCGCGTCACCGACGAGGCCATCAAGGAGCTCTTCCCGGAGAACGAGCACCTGCACCGCTGGATCGACGCCGCCGCCGAGCACGTCGAGTACGAGGGCCTGCCGGCGCGCATCTGCTGGCTGGGCTACGGCGAGCGCCACCGGGCCGGCCTGCTGTTCAACCGACTCGTCGCCGAGGGCAAGGTCTCCGCGCCGATCGTCATCGGCCGCGACCACCTGGACTCCGGCTCGGTGGCCTCCCCGTACCGCGAGACCGAGGCGATGGCCGACGGCTCCGACGCGATCGCCGACTGGCCGCTGCTCAACGCGCTGACCTCCACCAGCTCCGGGGCGACCTGGGTCTCGCTGCACCACGGCGGCGGCGTGGGCATGGGCCGCTCGATCCACGCCGGCCAGGTCGGCGTCGCCGACGGCACCGAGCTGGCCGCCGAGAAGCTCGAGCGGCTGCTGACCAACGACCCGGCGATGGGCGTCATCCGCCACGTCGACGCCGGCTACGACCGCGCCGTCGAGGTCGCCGACGAGCGCGGCGTGCGGGTGCCGATGCGTCGGCAGGACTGACCTGCCGCCCGTCCGGAGACGACGAAGGAGACGGATCCATGGACAGCACCGCCCCGCAGACGGCGCGGACCGCCGAAGCCCCTCGCGGCCGCTGGAGGTTCTTCCTCTACAGCGCGATCGGCCTCGTCATGTTCTTCGTGCCGGTCACCGCCGCCGGCACGACGACCATCCCGCTGGACCACCTGGTTACCGCGCTGGAGGAGGCCCTGGGCGCGGCAGCGCGCTACGTGGCCCTGGCGATCATCCTGGCCGGCACGATCCGGCCCTTCGTCACCGGGCAGTGGCGGGCCTCGCCGGTGCGGACGGTCTTCGCGTTCCTGAACATCGTGGGGCTGACCGCCGGCACCATGCTGGTGCTCGGCGTCGGACCGGCGTTCCTGCTGGCCCCCGACCTCGGCCCGTTCCTCTACAACGCGCTGGTCATCCCGGTGGGGCTGCTGGTGCCGGTGGGCGCGATCTTCCTCGCGCTGCTGGTCGGCTTCGGCCTCATGGAGTACCTCGGCGTGCTGATGCAGCCGGTGATGCGCCCGCTGTGGCGCACGCCGGGCCGCTCGGCCATCGACGCGGTGGCCTCCTTCGTCGGCAGCTATTCGCTGGGCCTGCTGATCACCGACCGGGTCTACGCCTCGGGCCGCTACACCGGCCGCGAGGCCGCGATCATCGCCACCGGCTTCTCCACAGTCTCGGCGACCTTCATGGTCGTCGTCGCCCGCACGCTGGAGCTGATGCACCTGTGGCTCTGGTACTTCTTCCTCACCCTGGTGGTGACCTACCTCGTCACCGCGATCGTGGTGCGGATCCCGCCGACCAGCCGCATCGCCGACGACTGCCTCCCCGGCGTCGAGCCGCGCCCGGAACAGCGGATCACCGCCTCGCGGACGGCGGCCGCCTGGCGGGCCGCCGGCGAGGCGCTGGCCGAGGCGGACTCGCTGCCCCGCAGCCTCTGGTCCAGCTTCCTGGACGGACTGCGGATGGCGATGCAGATCCTGCCCTCGATCATGTCGGTCGGACTCATCGGGCTGACGCTGGCGCTGCACACGCCGGTCTTCGACTGGCTGGGATACCTCTTCCTGCCGGTCACCTGGGCCGTGCAGCTGCCGGACCCGCACCTGGCCGCGAGCGCCGCCGCCGTCGGAGTGGCCGAGATGTTCCTGCCGGCGACGATGGTCGCCGGCCACGAGTCCGAGCTGCTGCGCCTGGTCATCGGCGTGCTCTCGGTCTCGGCGATCATCTTCTTCTCCGCGCTGGTGCCGTCGGTGCTGGCCACCCGCATCCCCGTGACGATCTGGCAGATGGTCATCATCTGGATCGAACGGGTCATCCTCACCCTGCTCATCGCCACACCGCTGGCCGCTCTGATCCTAGGAATCGCATGACTCCCACCCCCATTCCCCCGCCCTCCGAGGCCCCCTCCCCGACGACGGTGAACTCCCTGCTGGCGGCCATCGCCGACGTCGGCGCCGACCCGCGCCGCGGCGGCTACAGCCGCCCGGTCTGGTCCGACGCCGAGCGCGAGCTGCGCAGCTGGTTCCTCGCCGAGGCCGCCGCCCGGGGCCTGGAGACCACCACCGACGCCAACGGTGTCCTCTGGGCCTGGTGGGACCTGCCGGCGGCACGCCGCGGCGGCTCGCTGGAGGCCTCCCGCGCCGACGCGGTGGTCACCGGCTCGCATCTGGACTCGGTGCCCGGCGGCGGCGCCTTCGACGGCCCGCTCGGCGTGGCCTCGGCCCTGGCCGCCCTCGACCAGCTGGTCGCCCGCGAGGCCGCCGGCGCCCTGCACCGCCAGCGCGCCCTGGCGCTGGCGGTCTTCCCCGAGGAGGAGGGCTCCCGCTTCGGCGTCGCCTGCCTGGGGTCGAGGCTGCTCAGCGGGGCCATCGACCCGGAGCGCGCCCTGGCGCTCACCGACGCCGAGGGCATCACCCTGGGCGAGGCGGCCGAGCGCAACGGCCTCGACCCGCGACGGATGGGCCCCGATCCGGCGGCGCTGCAGAGCATCGGCCGCTTCGTCGAGCTGCACGTCGAACAGGGCCGAGGACTCGACGGCCCCGAGCACAGCGGGCCCGGATCCGCAGGGCCGGCCCTGGCAGTGGGATCCACTGTGCTCGGCCACGGCCGCTGGCGGCTGAGCTTCCGCGGCCAGGGCAATCACGCCGGCACCACGCTCATGCAGGACCGCGCCGATCCGATGGTCGCCGCGGCCGAGACGGTGCTGGCCGTCCGCCGGCTGGCCGCCGCCCGCCCCGACGCCCGTGCGACGGTCGGGCGGATCTCCCCGATCCCCGGCGGCACCAACGTCATCGCCTCCCGCGTGGACCTGTGGATGGACGTCCGGCACGCCGAGGACGAGGTCACCGCCGCGCTGGTGGCCGAGATCGCCGACTCCGCCCGCGCCCATGCCGCCGCCGAGGGGTGCACCGGCGAGCTCGTCGAGGAGTCGCTGAGCGGCACAGTGCACTTCGATCCGCAGCTGGCCGCCACGCTCTCCGGCGCGGTCCGCCGCACCGCCCCCGCGGCCCCGCTGCTGGCCACCGGCGCCGGCCACGACGCCGGGGTGCTGGCCGCCCGCGTGCCCACCGGGATGATCCACGTGCGCAATCCCACCGGCATCAGCCACGCGCCCGAGGAGCACGTCGAGGACGACGACGCGGCCGCCGGCGTCCTCGCCCTGGCCGACGCCCTGGAGGAGCTGCTGTGACCCTCACCGTCGAGGCCCCCGTCAACGCGCACTCGCACGCCTTCCACCGACTGCTGCGCGGACGCACCCACGCCGGCGCCGACGGCGCGCCGGCCGACTTCTGGCGCTGGCGGGAGCAGATGTACCGCCTCGCCGGCGCGCTGACCCCGGAGAGCATGGAGCGGCTGGCCACCGCCGTCTACGCCGAGATGGCCGTCGCCGGCTGGACGGCGGTCGGCGAGTTCCACTATCTGCACCACGCCCCCGACGGCGCCGCCTACCCGGACCACGCCATGGAGCGTGCGCTGGCCCGCGCCGCCCGGGCCGCCGGGATCCGCCTGGTGCTGCTGGACACCTGCTACCTGCAGGGCGGCCTCTCCCCCGAGGGCCGGCCGCTGCCGCTGGGCGAGGTCCAGCGCCGCTACGCCGACGGCGACGTCGCCGCCTGGGCCTCCCGATGGGCGTCGTTGGAGGACGCCCTGGCCGAAGAGGACGGCGGCGCCGGGCTGGTGTCGCTGGGCGCGGCGGTGCACTCGCTGCGCGCCGTGGACTCCGGCCAGCTCGCCGAGCTGGCCGACTGGGCCGCGGACCGCCCGCAGGTGCCGCTGCATGTCCACCTCTCCGAGCAGCCGGCCGAGAACGCCGCCGTGCAGGCCGCCCACGGGCTCAGCCCCGCCGCACTGCTGCACTCGCATCAGCTGCTCTCCGAACGTCTCTCGGCGGTGCACGCCACGCATCTCACCGAGACCGACATCGGGCTGCTGGGCCGGACCGGCTCGACAGTCGTGATGTGCCCGACGACCGAGGCCGACCTCGGCGACGGCATCGGACCGGCCCGCGAGCTCGCCGACGCCGGAGCCTCCATCGCGCTGGGCTCCGACCAGCACGTGGTCCTGGACCCGCTGGTGGAGATGCGCGCGATGGAGCACGGCGAGCGGCTGCGCACCGGGCGCCGCGGCCGTTTCAGTCCCGCGGCGCTGCGCACCGCGGCCGTGGCCGCCGGCCGTCGCAGCCTCGGGATCTCCGCCGCCGCGGCCGAGGACGTGATCGAGCTCGACGACTCCTCGATGCGCACGATCGGCTCGGATCCCGGTCAGCTGCCCATGACGGCCACCGCCGCCGACGTCGTCGCGGTCACCGTCGCCGGCGAGCGCATCGCCGGCGACGGCGTCCACGAGCGCCTCGGCGACCCGGCCGAGCTGTACCAGTCCCTGTTCGCCCACCACCCGGAGCTGCGATGAACCCCCTGCCGAACACCGTCCCCGCCCGCACCCAGAGCACCGCCGACAGCACCGCCGCCGCGCGGCCCGGCTCGATGCTGATCACCGGCATCTCCGAGCTGACCACCCAGGACGCCGAGCATCGCGTGCTGCACGGCGCGGCCGTGCTCGTCGAGGGAGACCGCATCGCCTGGATCGGGCCCGCCGAGCAGGCCCCGGCCGCCGAGGCCGTCCACGACCTGGGCGGCCGGGCGGTGCTGCCCGGCTGGGTCGACTCGCACACCCATCTGGTCTTCGCCGGCGACCGCGGCGCCGAGTTCGAGGCGCGCATGGCCGGCGAGGCCTACAGCGCCGGCGGCATCGGCGTGACCATGGAGACCACCCGCGGCGCCGACGACGCCGCGCTGGCCGCCCTCGTCGCCTCCCGCGTGCAGGACGCCGTCGACGGGGGCACGACCTTCCTGGAGACCAAGACCGGCTACGGGCTCTCCGTCGAGGAGGAGGCCCGCCACGCGCGGATCGCCGCCGAGGCCGTCGACGCGGTGACCTTCCTCGGCGCGCATCTGGTCCCGCCCGGCGCCGACGCCGCCGAGTACCTCGACCAGGTCCGCGGCCCGATGCTGGAGGCGGTGCGGCCCCATGTGCAGTGGGCCGACGTCTTCTGCGAGCGCGGGGCCTTCGACGCCGAGGCCTCCCGCCGGGTGTTGCAGGACTGTGCCGCGGCCGGACTCGGGCTGCGGGTCCACGGCAATCAGCTCGGCCCCGGCCCCGGCGTGCGGCTGGCGGTGGAGCTCGGCGCGGCCAGCGTCGACCACGTCAATCACCTCGACGACGCCGACGTCGAGGCGCTGGCCGGCAGCTGGGCGGGCGAGGGGGCCGGCACAGTGGCCACCTGCCTGCCCGCCTGCGACCTGTCCACCCGGCAGCCGCTGGCCCCGGCGCGCCGGCTGCTCGACGCCGGCGTCGAGGTCGCGCTGGCCTCGAACTGCAACCCGGGGACCAGCTACACGACCTCGATGTCCTTCTGCGTCTCCACTGCGGTGCTGCAGATGGGGCTGAGCCTGCACGAGGCGGTCCGCGCGGCGACCGTCGGCGGCGCCCGGGCGCTGCGCGTCGACGACGAAGTCGGCTCCCTCGAGGTCGGCAAGCGCGCCGACCTGCACGTCCTCGACGCTCCGGCGGCGATCCATCTGGCCTATCGCCCCGGGATGCCGCTGACCCACGCGGTCTGGCGCGCCGGCCGCCGCGCGGCCTGAGGCGGCACCGCCGACGGTGCGGCCGGTCGGGACCGCGGTCCCGCGGCGCGTGCTCAGCGCGCCCGCGGGTGGGCGGCCAGGTAGCTCTCCTGCAGAGACTCGGCGGTGACCTTCGTATAGATCTGCGTGGTGGTCACCGAGGCGTGGCCGAGCATCTCCTGGACCAGCCGGATGCCGGCGCCGCCGGAGAGCATATGCGTCGCGCAGGAGTGGCGCAGCGTGTGCGGCGAGATCTCGCCGTCGATCTCCGCGGCGGCGGCGTGACGCTGCAGGATCGTCCAGGCCGACTGGCGGGAGAGTCGCCCGCCGCGGGCGTTGAGGAACAGCGCCGGCGACCCCGCGGGCGAGGACGCCGAGGAGCTGCGCCGCCGCGCGGCCGCCTCGACCAGGGCCGGCCGCCCGGCCGAGAGGTAGTCGCCGACCGCCCGCTGGGCGAAGGTCCCCACCGGGACCACGCGCTGCTTGTCGCCCTTGCCCGTCACCCGGACGACGATCAGCCCGTCGGGCGGTCCCGGCCGCTCGTCCGGACCGTCGGCCGGATCCTCGTCCGGACCGTCGACCGCGCCGTCGCCGGAGGTCTCTGCACCGGCTGCGGCGCGGACCTCGTGCAGGTCGTCGACGTCGAGGCTGACCGCCTCGCTGATCCGCGCACCGGTGGCGTAGAGGAACTCCAGCAGCGCCCGGTCCCGCAGGCCCAGCGGCGTGGCAGGGTTCGGCGCCTCCAGCAGGCGCCGGACCTGCTCGACGGTCAGCGCCTTGGGCAGCGACTGGCGCGGCTTGGGCGCGCTGACGTGCCGAGCGGGATCGTCGACGGTGCGGCCCTCCAGCGCCCACCAGCGGTGCAGGCCGCGGACGGCGGCCAGCGTGCGGGCGATGGAGGACTGCGCCATCGGCGAGCCGCCGTCGTCGCCGGTGCTCAGCGCCTGGACGAAGGAGGCCACCAGTCCCTCGTCGATCGCGGCCGGGTCCTCGACGCCGGCGTCGAGCAGGTGGGCACCGTAGCGGGTGAGATCACGCCGGTAGGAGGCCAGCGTGTTGGCCGAGGAGCCGCGCTCGATCCGCAGATGGGTGAGATACTCGCCGATCTGCCGGCCGATCGGCGTCTCGGGGACCTGCTCCAGCCGACGACGGCGCCGGCGGGACTCCTCCTGCGCGGAGGAGTCCCCGGCGGCGTCGGCCGTCGAGGCCTCGGCCGTCGACGCATCGACCATGGACGCCGCCGGGCTCAGCCGCGCCGGGCCAGGCCCGCGCCGATCAGTCCGGCGAAGAGCGGGTGGGCGTCGGTCGGCCGCGACTTCAGCTCCGGGTGGGCCTGGGTGGCGACATAGTAGGGGTGCTGGTCGGCCGGCAGCTCGACGAACTCGACGAGCTGACCGTCCGGCGAGGTGCCGGAGACGACGAGGCCGGCGTCGGTCAGCTGCTCGCGGTAGGCGTTGTTCACCTCGTAGCGGTGCCGGTGGCGCTCGGTGACCTGGGTGGCGCCGTAGGCCTGCGCGACGACCGAGTCCTCGGCGAGCACCGCCTCGTAGGAGCCCAGCCGCATGGTGCCGCCCAGGTCGCCGTCGCCGGCGACGATGTCCTCCTGCTCGGCCATCGTGGCGATGACCGGGTAGGCGGTGTCCGGGTCGAACTCGGTGGAGCTGGCCTCGGGCAGCCCCACCACGTCGCGGGCGTACTCCATGACCATGGTCTGCAGCCCCAGGCAGAGGCCCAGCGTCGGGATGCCGTGCTCACGGGCATGGCGCAGCGCGCCGATCTTGCCGTCCAGGCCGCGGATGCCGAAGCCGCCGGGCACGCAGATCGCGTCGACGCCGGCCAGCGCCTTGGCCGCGCCCTCCTCGGAGGCGCAGAGGTCCGAGGCCACCCAGCGGATCTTCGTCTTCGCCCGGTGGGCGAAGCCGCCGGCGCGCAGCGCCTCGGTGACCGAGAGGTAGGCGTCGGGCAGGTCGATGTACTTGCCGACCAGGGCCACCTCGACCTCGTGGTCGGGATGGTGGACGACCTCGAGCAGATCATTCCACGTCGACCAGTCGACGTCCTGGAACTTCAGGCCGATCTTCTGCACCACGTAGGCGTCGATGCCCTGCTTGTGCAGGATGCGCGGGATGTCGTAGATGCTCGGCGCGTCGGGGCAGTTGATCACCGCGTCCTCGTCGACGTCGCACATCCGCGAGATCTTGCCGCGCACGTCCTGCGGCAGCTCGCGCGCCGAGCGCAGCACGATGCCGTCGGGCTGGATGCCCAGCGAGCGCAGCGCCGCCACCGAATGCTGGGTCGGCTTGGTCTTCAGCTCCTGGCTGGGCCCGATGTAGGGCACCAGCGAGACGTGCAGGAAGTAGGCGTTCTCCCGGCCGATGTCCTGGCGGATCTGGCGGGCTGCCTCGAGGAACGGCTGCGATTCGATGTCGCCGACGGTGCCGCCGATCTCGGTGATGATCACGTCGGGCGCCTCGCGGCCGTCCGCCGGCTCGGCGGGCAGCCGCATGCGGCGCTTGATCTCGTCGGTGATGTGCGGGATGACCTGGACGGTGTCGCCGAGGTAGTCGCCGCGCCGCTCGCGCTCGATCACCGAGGAGTAGATCTGCCCGGTGGTCACGTTGTTCAGGCCGTCGAGGTTCTCGTCGAGGAAGCGCTCGTAGTGGCCGATGTCGAGGTCGGTCTCAGCACCGTCCTCGGTGACGAAGACCTCGCCGTGCTGGAAGGGGTTCATCGTGCCCGGATCCACGTTCAGGTAGGGATCGAGCTTCTGCATGACCACCGAGAGGCCCCGTGCACGGAGCAGATGCCCCAACGAGGAGGCGGTCAGACCCTTGCCGAGGGAGGAGACCACACCCCCGGTCACGAAGATCTGGCGGGTCTGGTCGGGACTGGTCTGATTCCGGGAACTTGTTCGCTGCGCCACGGAGTTCGATCGTATCAGGCCGCAGCACCCGGGAATAGTCGGGGAGCGTCCGCGTCAGCCGGAGACCGGCTGTCCGGCGCTCTCCAGCAGCTCCTGGGCGTGCGCCCGGGCGGACTCGGAGTCCTCCTGGCCGGCGAGCATGCGGGCCAGCTCGGCCACCCGCTCCCCGTCGTCGAGGGCGTGGACGTCGCTGGCGGTGAAGGCTCCGGCGTCGCCGTCGGTCTCCGCCGAGGATTTGAACACGCGGATGTGGCGCTGGGCGTGCGCGGCGACCTGCGGCAGGTGGGTGACCACGATGACCTGCACATGCTCGGCCAGCATGGCCAGCCGACGGCCGATCTGCACTGCGGCCTTGCCGCCGACGCCGGCGTCGACCTCGTCGAAGATGAAGGTCCCGGCCGAGTCGTGGGCGGAGAGGACGACCTCCAGGGCCAGCATCACCCGGGAGAGCTCGCCGCCGGAGGCTCCCTTGCCCAGCGGCAACGGGTCCGCGCCGACATGCGGGGCCAGCAGCATCGACACCGAGTCGGCGCCGTGCGGGCCCAGGTCCTCGGTCTCGGCGACGTCGACGACGAGCCGCGCCTGCGGCATCGCCAGCGCCGCCAGCTCCTCGCCGACGGCGGCCGAGAGCCGCTCCCCGGCCTCGGCGCGGCGGGCGCGCAGCTCGGCGGCCTGCTCGCGCAGCGCGGCCTCCTCCTCGGTGATCCGCGCCTGCAGCTCCTCGATCCGGTCGGCGTCGGAGTGCAGCACCGCGAGCCGGGCGCGGGACTCCCCGGCCCAGGCGAGCACCGCGTCGACGTCGGGGCCGTAGAGCCGGGTCAGCCGGTCCAGCTCGGCGCGACGCTGGTGGACCTCGGCCAGCCGTTCCGGCCCCGACTCGTCGAGGCTGGCGGCGTGGACGCCCAGCTGCGAGGCGGCGTCGTTGAGCAGCGAGGAGACCGAGCCGATCTGCTCGTGGACGGAGGCCAGCTCCCGGTCCTGGTCGGCGACGGCGGCCAGCGCCTGCGCCGCCGTCTCGACCAGCGCGACCGCGTTGGGCTCGTCGCCGACGGATTCGGCGGCGTCCGGGCCCGACAGCGCGGTCTGCGCGACCCGGGCGGCCTCGCGCAGCTCCTCGACGTTCTCCAGGGTCATCGCCTCGGCCTTGAGCTCCTCGTCCTCGCCGGACTGCGGGGCGACCTCATCGATGCGCTCCAGCGCCTGCTGCAGCTGCTCGGCCTCCAGCCGGCGCTGCCGTTCGTTCGCGGTGATCTCCTCCAGCTCGGCCCGCTGGTCCAGCCAGCGGCGGTGCCGCCGGCGGTAGGCCTCGGCCAGCCCGGCGAACTCCTCGCCGGCGTAGGCGTCCAGCGCTCGGCGCTGGGCGGCCGGGGACTTCAGCCGCAGCTGGTCGGTCTGGCCGTGGACGGTGACCAGCGAGGAGCCGATCTCCCCGAGCAGCGAGACCGGCACGCCACGGCCGCTGACCGTCGCCCGGCTGCGTCCCTTGGCGCTGACGGCCCGGCCGAGCAGCAGCGAGGTCTCGGTCCGTGTCGCGGCGTCGCCGTCGTCCCCTGTGCCGTCGGCCGCGGCATCGGCCGCGCCGTCGTCGTCGAGCCAGGCCCCGGCCTCGCGGGCCAGACGGACCGAGCGGTGGGTCGAGTCGGTGGCCACCTCGGCGTCGACGGCGGCCTTGGCCGCCCCGCTGCGCACTGCCGAGGCCTCCGCGCGGGCGCCCAGCAGCAGGCCCAGCGCGGTGACGACCATCGTCTTGCCCGCTCCGGTCTCGCCGGTGACGACGTTGAACCCGGGATGGAGCTCGAGCTCGGCGCGCTCGATGACGCCCAGGTCGCTGATGGTGACGTGCTCGATCACTGACCGTCCTCCTTCTGTGCCGCGTCGTGGCGCAGCGTGCCGCGCTCGGTGGCCATCTCGGCGCCGATCGGATGACTGGTGGGGTCGACGGTCCGCGTGCCGGCGACGCCGTCGTCCTCCGGGCGGACCTCCGAGGCCACGGGACCGCGCCAGCCGCTGGTGGGCAGATTGAACTTGTCGACGAGCCGCTCGGAGAAGGGCGTCTGGTTCACCCGGGCCAGGCGCACCGGCTCGGCCGAGCGGGTGACCTCCACGCGGGAGCCGGCCGGCAGGTCGACCGACCGACGGCCGTCGCACCAGAGCACCGCCTCCTCGTCCTCGTGCTGGAGGATCTCCACAGCCATCACCGAATCGGGGTCGACGACCAGCGGCCGGGCGAAGAGCGCATGGGCGGAGATCGGCACCATCACCAGCGCCTCGACCTCGGGCCAGACGACCGGCCCGCCGGCGGAGAAGGCATAGGCGGTCGAACCGGTCGGCGTCGCCATGACCACGCCGTCGCAGCCGAAGGCCGAGACCGGGCTGCCGTCGATGTCGACGACCAGATCGATCATCCGCTCGCGGGACTTCTTCTCGATGCTGGCCTCGTTCAGCGCCCAGGAGCTGGCGACCTGCTCACCCTCGCGCCAGATCCGGACGTCGATCGCCATGCGCCGCTCGACGGTGTAGTCGTGGTCGACCACCCATTGCACGGAGGAGTCGAGCTCCGTGCGCTCGGACTCGGCGAGGAAGCCGATGTGCCCGAGGTTCACGCCCATCAGGGGCAGATCGGCGCCGCGGACGAGCTCGGCGGCGCGCAGGATCGAGCCGTCGCCGCCGAGGACCATCCCGACTTCGCACTGCGCCAGGGTGATGTCGCGGCCGACGACGGCCAGCGGCACGCGGTTCAGCCGCTCGCCGACGAGGACCTGCAGCCGGTCGACGTCGCGGGCGAGCAGCGCCGGGGTCAGCCCGGCGGCGTGCAGCCGCTCGACGACGGAGACGGCGGCGTCGACGGCGTCCCGACGGCCGGTGTGGGCCAGCACGAGCACCGCACGGCTGCTCTCGGCCTGGGACATGGCACCTCCTGCGTGGTCGACGCCCGCGAGCCGCGGGATCAGTCCCGGTAGTCGATGTGGTCGATCCGTTCCAGCCTATCCGCCGCCGCCGACTCGGCGTCGGCGATGTCCGCGGCCGCGCCGTCGTGGCATCGGCCGGGCGCGCGCAGACGGAGGAAGAACTCCCGGTTGCCGTCCTGCCCGGGCAGCGGGGAACGATGCGCCGAGACCAGCCGCAGGCCGGCCTCCTCGCAGGCGGCGACGACGCCGGCGACGGCCTGGCGGCGCAGCTGCGGGCTGCTGACCACGCCGGTGCGCGCGAGCCGCTCGCGGCCGACTTCGAACTGCGGCTTGACCATCAGCAGCAGCTCCGCACCGGCGGCGGCCTGGGCCGCCAGCGCCGGCACGATCAGCCGCAGCGAGATGAAGGACAGGTCGGCGACGATCAGCTCGAAGGGCTCGCCGAGCTCGCCGGGCTCCAGGTGCCGGAGGTTCAGTCCTTCGACGGAGGTCACCCGCGGGTGCTCGCGCAGCGCGGCGGCGAGCTGGTCGTGGCCGACGTCGACGGCCACGACTGCGGACGCCTCGCGGGCGAGCAGCACCTGGGTGAAGCCGCCCGTGGAGGCGCCGGCGTCGAGGCAGCGTCTGCCGCGCGGGTCGACCTCGGGGCAGACGGTCAGCGCGCCGAGCAGCTTATGCGCGGCACGACTGACCCAGGGGTCGTCGTCGACCTCGAGGCGCGCGGCCTCGGTGACCTTGGCGGCGGCCTTGCGGACAGTGCGACCGTCGACGCGGACGAGGCCCTCGGCGACGAGCTGAGCGGCGCGCGAGCGGCTGGCGACCAGATGCTCCTCGACCAGGGCGCGGTCCAGACGACGCGAGCCCATCGCGCTCAGTCCCGGCCGGCGGCGTCCAGCCGCCGGCTCAGCTCGCCGTGCAGCTCCTCGGCCCGGCCGATCTCGGCCTCCAGCTCCTCGAGATCCAGCTCCGCCGCGACCTGGCCGGTGGACGCCTCGCTCGGCACCGGCTGCTCCTCGCCGCTCATGCGCGGCTCCCCGCCGCTTCGACCGCGAAGAGGCCGGCCAGCGTCTCGAGGATGAGATGCGGCCGCTGCTCGTCGTCGGCCGCGGCCGCCGTCTCGGCGGAGTCGATGCCGGTGAGCACCAGCGCGGCGGTGCACCCGGCGCGCCGCGCGCCCAGGATGTCGGTGTCGAGCCGGTCGCCGATCATCAGCGGCCGCTGCAGGCCCAGCGCGGAGACCGCGCGGGTGAACAGCACCGGCTCCGGCTTGCCGGCGGCGGCGGGGAGGGTGCCGGTGGCCCGGGAGACCGCCTCGACGAGCGCCCCGTTGCCGGGGGCGATCCCGCGGCCCCGGGGGATCGTCAGGTCCAGGTTCGTGGCGAACCAGCGTGCGCCGGCGGCGACGGCGTAGGCCGTCTCGGCGAGATCGCTCCACCCGAGCTCCGGGCTGAAGCCCTGCAGCACGGCGGCCGGTCGATCCTCTGCGTCCGCGGCGACGGTGAAGCCGGCCTCGGCGACGCGGGTGCGCAGGAAGTCGCTGCCGGTCACCAGCACTGTCGCGCCCTGCGGGATCTCGGCGGCCATCAGCGCCACGCCGGCGTCGGCGGAGCCGAAGACCTGCTCGGCGGAGGCCGTCATGCCCAAGGCGGTCAGGTGTTCGGCGATCGTCTCCGGGGACCGCGAGGCGTTGTTGGTGATGAATGCGTACGGGATCTCGCGCTCACGCAGCTCCGCCAGCGCCTCGACTGCGCCCGGCACGGCCGCGTCGCCGGCATAGAGGACGCCGTCGAGATCGAAGAGCACCCCGTCGTGCGCATCGATCAGCGCCGGGTTCATGCCTGCTCCTCCGCCGTCGGCGGCTCCTGTCCAGCCTGCGGCTCGCCCGCCGCGGGACGCTCGGCGCGCGACCCGTCCAGCAGATCCTTGACCTTGGGCACCTCGGCCGGTGTGTCGTCGAAATCCATGATCTCCGGGTCGGCGAAGGCGCCGGAGCCGAGGGCGCGCTCGGCGACGAACGCCCGCTCGTGCCACTGGGCGGACTCCTCAGTGCGGCCGAGACTCTCCAGCGCCTCGCCGTAGGCAGTGAACAGCCGGGGCGAGAAGCTGAAGGCGCGGTCCCTGCGCAGCTCGGGGACCTCCAGCGCGCGGGCCGCCGAGGCGTGGTCGCCGAGATCCTGATGGGCGCCGGCGACCACGATCGCCAGCTCGGCGCGGACCGCGCCGGAGAGCTGACGAGCCTCGGCGGACTCCCCCAACTCGACGGCCTTCTGCGGACGGCCGAGACCGCGTTCGCAGTCGGCCTGCACCGGCAGATGCGTCTGGTCTCCGCTGATCCGGCGATAGGTGCGCAGCTCGCGCAGCGCCTCGGCGAAGTCCTCGGCCGCATAGGCGCACAGCCCGACCGCCTCCCGCACCACGGCCAGCCGACCGCCCCGGCGGGAGGCCGCCAGGGCGTGCTCCAGCGCCAGGTCCGGGTCGACGTCGACGAGCCGGCCGGCCATCACCAGATGCTTGGAGACCCACTTGCGGTTCTCTCCGTTGAGCGTGCCGAGCTGCCCGGCGGCCTCCTTGTCGAGCTCCTTGCCGGAGACGTCCTCGTCGATCTCCGGCGACCGGGGACGATCCGGTCGATCGGAACGACGGTGGTCGCCGCGCTGCTCGGTGCGCCGTTCCCCCGCACGTCGTTGGCCGTCGCGGCCGGTGCCGCGATCGCCGTCGGACGGACGACGATCGTCGGGGCGCCGTGCGGCGGAACGGCGGTCTCGAGAAGACTCTGCGGGCATAACTCTGGTGCTCTCCTTGCGAAGCCGGTGCGTGATGCCTCCCCAGGATACCCGGTGACCTCGTCGGGCTCATCGACGAAGCCCGACGCCGGGTACGCCTCCGGACAGGCGTGGACGGCGGAGCCTCGGACGCCCGGGGCATCCGCGTCTCCGCCGGGGCTGAGGCCGCCCCGCGACACGACAAGAGCCCCGGAAGCGATCACCATCGATCGCCTCACGGGGCTCTTGTCTTCAAAGGGTGTCCGGCGGTGACCTACTCTCCCACACGCTTCCGCATGCAGTACCATCGGCGCAATGGGTCTTAGCTTCCGGGTTCGGTATGGGACCGGGCGTTTCCCCCACGCTATGACCGCCGTAACTCTAACCACCACACACCCCTCAACACGAGGGGCAGGGCGAGTCACACGAACAACCACCACACACACGGTGGCTGCCAAAAATCACTGCTCTATACCATTATCCAACACACCACCCACACCCCCACCAACAA
>NZ_BAAAYG010000012.1:0-48245 GCF_039536005.1 Nesterenkonia halobia
CTCGGCGCTGCTGCTGGAGAGGGTGTGAGGAGCATGAACGGGCACGACCAGCACGACCAGCACGACGGCGGGCGCGACGCCGGTCAGCGCGACGAGCCCGCGGCGCCGCGGCTGGATGCCGCGGCCTTCACCACACTGCGGATCACCGAGGGCGAGGACCGGCTGCATGCGCGGCTGGACCGCCCCGAGACCCGCAACGCGATCGACGCGACGATGATCGGCTGACTGGCGCGCCGACCTCACCACGGCGCCGGGTCCAGCGGATCCTGCTCCACGTGCCGCTCGTGGACGCGCCAAGCCCCCTCGACGACGCCGGCGCCGAGGATGGAGGCGACGAAGGCCGCCGCGAGCAGCTCCGGGCCGGGCATCTCGAACAGGTGGTAGCGCTGGGAGACCGGCAGCAGCAGGACCACCGCCAGCAGCCCGTACATCGCCGCGACGAGGACGATCCGCGGAGCGGTCATCGGCCGCAGCGCCACGGCCAGCACCCACAGCCCGATGACCGTCAGAGCCAGCGTCGAGGCCGTCTGCACTGCGGAGGCGGACTCGTCGAGCATACGTCCGGCGATGCTGACGGCGATGACGCCCAGACAGATCGCCACGGCCATCGGCACCGAGAACAGCACTGATCGTCGCAGGAATCCGGGACGGTAGCGCCGGGTATTGGGCATCAGCGCCAGGAAGAACGCCGGGCAGCCGATCATCAGGAAGTCCACTGTGGAGAACTGCCGCGGCAGGAACGGGAACTCCCAGAACAGCAGCCCGCAGAACAGCCCCAGCAGGATCGCGTAGAGCGTCTTGGTCAGGAACAGGTGGGCGACGCGCTCCGTGTTGGCGATGACCTTGCGGCCCTCGGCGACGACGTCGGGCAGCCGGTCGAAGCGTCCGTCGAGCAGCACCATGCGCGAGACGGCCTTGGTCGCCGGGGCGCCGCTGCCCATCGAGATGCCCAGGTCCGCGCTCTTCAGCGCCAGCGCGTCGTTGACGCCGTCGCCGGTCATCGCGACCACGTGGCCGTTGGCCTGCAGCGCCTGGACCATCGAGCGCTTCTGCTCCGGAGAGACCCGCCCGAAGACCTGGTGGGAGGCCATCGCGCGGCGCAGCCCTTCGGGGTCGTCGGGCAGCTCGGAAGCGTCGACGCCGTGGCCGGCCACCTCCATGCCGACTTCGCGGGCGACGGCGGCGACAGTGCGCGGGCTGTCGCCGGAGATCACCTTCATCTCCACGTGCTGGCGGGAGAAGTACTCCAGCGTCGAGCGCGCGTCGGGGCGGATGTTCTCCTTGAAGGTCAGCAGCGCCACCGGCCGCAGCTCGTCGGGCAGCCGCTCGCCGCGGCCGAGCTCGCCGGTCTCGCCGGGCACCACCGGCCCGTGCAGCGGGGCGTGGGCGAGGATCATCGTGCGCAGCCCGCGGTCGGCCACCTCCTCGGTGCGCTCGAGCAGCTCGTCGACGGCGACGTCGGCGGCGGTCGTCGGCGCGCGCAGCAGCTCGGGCGCGCCGAGCACCCAGTGGCCGGCCAGCTCGCCGGCGTCGTCGGCGAAGGTCACCGCCGACCAGCGCCGCGCCGAGGAGAACTGCACCTGGGAGGTCTCCCGGTGGCGCGGCAGCGCGCGGAAAGGACCGTTCAGCGCCGCGGCGGTGGCGTTGGCGGACTCGTCGGCGCCGAACCAGGCCAGCACCTGCTGCCAGGGCTCGGTGCCCTCCAGCGCCGTCGACGAGCGCGTCGTCGCCGGCGCCGGACGACCGGCGGCGTCCAGCGGCTCGGCGCCGTGGAAGGCGATGGTCCCGTCGGTGAGCGTGCCGGTCTTGTCCAGGCCGACGACGTCGACCCGGGCGAGGATCTCCACCGCCGGCTGCTCCTGGATCAGCACCTGTGACTGGGCGAGCTTCACCGCCGCGACGGCGAAGGCGATGGTGGTCATCAGCGCCAGCCCGGCCGGGATCATCGCCGTCACCGAGGAGACGGCGGTGACCATCGCCTCTCGCCACTGGCCGTCGCGCCAGGCCTCGCCCCAGCCGCCGAAGGCCTGCATCTGCCCGTTGAGCACGACGGCGACGATGGGCAGCAGCACGATCGACAGCCAGAAGGCCACGCGCTCCAGCGCCCGGCGCAGCTCGGAGTTGATCTTCTGGTAGCGCTTCGACTCGGCGGCCAGCCGCACCGCGTGGGCGGAGTCGCCGACGGCGGTGACCTGGAAGCGCCCGGATCCGGCCAGCACTGCAGTGCCGGAGAGCACGCGGTCGTCGCGGCGTTTGGGCACCGCGTCGGATTCGCCGGTGAGCATCGACTCGTCGACGTCGAGGCCGGCCGAGGAGAGCATCACGCCGTCGGCGGGGATCTGGTCGCCGCGGCGCAGCTCGACGACGTCGTCGAGCACGATGTGCTCGCGGTGGATCTCCACCAGCATCCCGTCGCGGAGGACGTGGATGTCGTCCTGGTGCAGCAGCGCGATGGCGTCGAGCTTGCGCTTGGCGCTGTACTCCTGGATGAGCCCGATGATCACGTTGGCCACTGCGGAGATCGCGAAGAGCAGGTCCAGCCAGCGGCCCAGCAGGATGATCACCAGCGCGCAGGCGCCGATGATCAGGTTGAACAGGGTCATCAGGTGGGTGCGCAGGATCTCCAGCACGGAGCGCGAGGTGGTGTGCGGCTGCACGTTGGCCAGCTGCAGCCGCTGGCGCTCGGCCACCTGCAGCGAGTTCAGCCCGCGGGCCTCCAGGGCGGCAGGATCGACGGGCGACCGCTGGGCGGCGGGGTCGCTCTCGTCGGTCTTCTCTACGGCCACTGCGCTTGAACCTCACTGACGCTTCGACGGACGAGTCGGCATCGATCGTCGATCGACCCGGCCATTCTATGCGCGCGGCGCGCAGTGCACGTCAGCCTGCAGGGTGATCCGACGTGCCGGTCGCGTCTCAGCCAGGAGGGGCGGCGCTCTGCGGGCGAACCGCCTCGAGCGCCGCCCCGAGCGCGAAGACCGTGGCCTCGTCGTACGGGTGGCCGACGATCTGCAGCCCGACCGGGACCCCCGCGTGGAGACCGGCCGGCATCGAGAGCGCGGGACACCGGTTGGCCACGTTGAAGGGCACGGTCATATGGGCCTCCCAGTAGTGCTCCACACGCCGGTCCGGGCCGTCGGCGACGTCATGGACGTCGAGTCCCCGGAGGAACGTGCTTCCCGCCGGCAGCGAGGCGACGGCCGAGACGGGTGTCAGGAGCGCATCCGCCCCGTCCATCGCCACGGCGAGTTCGGCCTGCATCCGCTGTTCACGGTCGAGCGTCTCGAACAGCGAGAGGCGAGCCGCATGGGCACGAGCGTCCTCGATGAACTGCCGCGTGTAGTCCTCGGCCGTTCCCTCCCGTCCGCGCAGCAACCGGCTCATCCCGTCGGCCAGCAGGTGGCCGAAGTGCGCCATCGTGGTCCGGCGGATCTCCGCGGTCGTCCACGGCAGATCGACCACGACGACGTCGACGCCGGCCCCCTCGAGCGCCGCGACGGCACCATCGACCTGCCGGCGCACTCCGCGCTGGACGGGGTAGTCGCCCAGGGTCGGGGCATAGGCGATCCGTCGGCCGCGCAGGCTCTCGAGGGCGGCCGCGCCACCGGGGACGGAGACGGACGAGGTGGGCACCGTGGCGTGGTCCTCGGGATGGACGCCGCGGATGACGTCGGTGAGCAGGGCGACGTCGGCCACGGTCCGGGCCATGGCTCCGTCACCGCGATACCAGTCGGCGGCGAAGACTCCGGATCCGGGCACCGCACCGTAGGGACCCTTGTAGCCGACGACGCCCGTGAACGCCGCCGGCAGACGGGTGGAGCCGGCGATGTCCGAGGCTGTGGCCAGCGGGGTCATCCCCGCCGCCAGCGCCGCCGCGGCTCCGCCCGAGGATCCTCCGGGAGTCAGCCCTCGGTCCCAGGGATTGCGGGTGGTTCCCCAGAGGTCGGTGTGGGTGAAGGTCGCGCAGGAGAACTCCGGGGAGGTCGTGCGGCCGTGGATGACACCTCCGTGGTCGCGGATGCGCCGCACGATCGGATGATCCCGCGCGGCGACGGCGTCGGCGTGGGCGCGCATCCCCTGGCTGTGCGAGTGCCCGGCGAGACCATGTTTCTCCTTGGTCGCCACCGGCAGCCCGAGCAGTCGGCGCCCCGGCACCGATGCGCCGCGCCGCCCGAGACGCGCATAGTGGGCGTCGGCTGCGGCCGCCGCGCTCCGGGCCTCCTCCCCCAGCACCTCCATGAAGGCGTTGATCGGCCGTGGGTGGTCGGAGTCCGCATCGATGCGGGCCACCAGGTGATCCAGGTACTCGCTGGGTGCCAGCTCACGGCGGGCGAACATACCCAGCACCTCGACCGCAGGGGCGCGCTCGAGCCCTTCGCCCCCTGCCCCGGTCCCCGCCGGCCGCCGGGGCGCTCCGTCGGTCGCCGCGCTCATGCCGTCGCGCTCCCACCGGGCGCGACGTCGTCGAGATCACCGGCCACCAGGCGACGCAGGACTCCGGTGAGCACGGACAGGCCGGACACCATGTCCGCATCGGAGGTGTACTCCCGCTCGCAGTGCGAGACTCCGTCGGTCGACGGCACGAAGAGCATCACCGACGGAGCCACCCGATTCATGGCCACGGCATCGTGCCCCGCCAGCGTCGCCAGCACCGCGGACTCCAGCCCGTCGTCCCGAGCCGCCTTCTCCGCGAGATCGACTCCTGCGGCGGGGAACCGCTGCACCGGCCGGACGTCGAAGTCCTCCGAGCGGACCTCGACGCCGCGGTCCGCGGCGACCTCCCGGAACCGGTCGAGCAGCAGCCGCCGTGCACGGTCGACGTCCTCGGCCCGATCCGCCCGCAGGTCCACGACCAGGTCCACCTGCCGCGGCACGACGATCGGCGAGTTCGGCTCCACGTCGAGCTGCCCGACCGACGTGACGATGCTCTCCGGCGGGAACGACTCGACCACGGACTCGACGGCGAGCACCACCTGGGCGGCGGCCGTCAGCGCGTCGCGTCGGTCGGCCATCAGCGTCGCACCGGTGTGCGACTGCTCGCCGACCACGCTGACGAGCAGCTTCTGGGTGTGCCAGCTGCGGTCCACCACGCCGACGGGGATGCCCGACCGCTCCAGGCGACGCCCCTGCTCGATGTGGATCTCGGCGTAGGCCGCCGCCGTCGGGCCGGGCGTCCCCCCGCGACGCCCGGTCGCCTCCAGGGCCTCAGCCACCGTGGTGCCGTCCGGGTCCCGCGTCCGCAGCGCGGTGTCCAGGTCCAGCAGGCCGGCGTGGACCGAGCTGCCCATGATGGAGGGCGCGAAGCGCGACCCCTCCTCGTTGAACCAGTCGACCACCGCCACGTTGTGCCGAGGCGACAGCGTCCCGGCCGCGACGTCGGCGTCGACCGCGGCAGCCGCATGCAGCGCGGCGACGACGCCGTAGGTGCCGTCGAAGCGCCCGCCCAGCGGCTGGCTGTCCAGATGCGAGCCCACAAGCACGAACGGTGCTCCGGGGATCCACTCCCGGCGGGCGAACAGGGTGCCGATCCCGTCCCCGGCGACGGTGAATCCGAGCTCCTGCGCCCGCTCCTCGAACCAGTCGCGCACCGCCCCATGCTCGGGCGTGCCCGCCTGGCGGTCGATGCCGCCGCCCGACGTCGCGCCGAAGCGTGAGGTGTGGTGGAAATCCCGGAGGAAGGCGGATGCGGAGAGTGCCGGCGAGTCCTCGCGTCCGGCGGTCTCGTGGGTGGATGTGGAGTCGTTCATGGGACGGGCCCTTTCTCTCGGGGGCGGGGCGGCGCGCGGTCGCCGCGGCACGGTCAGTCGGCGGCGGAGCGCTCCGCCGATTCGTCGGAATCGTCGGCGTCGTCGGCCGCCCAGCGTTCGTCGTCGAAGTCTCGGGCCCGGGAGGAGATCCGGGCCATGATGCCCGCGTCGCGGGACCTGGTGAGGAGACTGACGACGACGAACACGACGATGTTCAGCAGCAGCGAGAGGAGACCGGCGCCGCCGGAGGCGAACGGCGCCGGGACCGTGGCCGGCAGTGCGGTGAACAGGATCAGCGATCCCACGCCGGCCGTCAGTCCGGAGACGGCTCCGGCGACGCTGGCGCGCGTCCAGAACAGGGCTCCGAGCGTCGGCACGATGACCTGGGCGAGGCCGGCGAAGGCGACGAGGCCGATCGTGACCAGCAGGCCCGGCACGTAGAGGGTCATCACGTAGGCGATGGCGGAGAACACCAGGATCGCCCAGCGCCCCACCCAGACCCGGCGGCTCTCCGGCAGGTTCTTCTGCACGTACTTCTCGTGGAAGTCGACGGTGTAGCTCGCCGCCATCGCGTGGACCTGAGAGTTGGCCGTGGACATCGCGGCCGCCGCACCGCAGGCGATGAGCACCAGCGCCAGCGCGATCGGCGCGTAGTCCAGCAGCATCCGGGGCAGGACCTGGTCGGCCTGGTCGACGTCGGGGTCCAGGACCACCGCGGCGTTGCCGATCAGCATCGATCCCACGTAGCTGATCGCCGCCAGGCCCAGCAGGAAGGGCATGAGGTCGAAGAGCCGCGGAGACTTCGTCGCATACATCCGGGTCCACATCTGCGGCCCCATGAAGGCTCCGAGGGGTGTGACCACGAACATCGAGATCCAGGCCATCCAATCGCCGTCGGCGAGGATGAGGTGCTCGGGACGCACCTGCTCGATCTGGTCGAACATCGTCCCCATCCCGCCGACTTCGCCGACCAGGAAGATCCCGGCGCTGATCATTCCGGTGAAGAGCAGCACCCCGTAGAACACGTCCGTCCACGCCACGGCCCGCAGACCGCCCGACCAGACATAGATGATGATGACGAGGTAGAACAGCAGACCCGCGAGCCAGAACGGCAGGACTCCGTCGGAGGCCACCTCCATCAGGTAGGCCCCTCCGGTCAGCTGGATCTGCAGATGCGGCAGGGTGAAGACCAGCAGGATGACCGCGATGTACGTGCCCAGCTTCCGAGACCCGTAGAGTCCGACGAAGAAGTCCCGCGGCGTGACGTATCCGCCGCGCCGGCCGTGGAACCAGATGCGCTTGCCGACCAGGTAGTACATCACACCGAAGAGGATGTTCCAGGCGATGGCGGTCCAGTACAGCGGACCGTCCAGGTAGAAGCTGGCGTTCGAGCCGAGGAACGCGAACGCGCTCCACCAGGTGGCCGCCACCGTGAAGAACACCGCCACGGATCCCATGCCGCGTCCTTGGACGAAGAAGTCCTCGGCGGTGGCCGTGGCCTTCCGCGAGGCGACGGCGCCCATCGCCAGGGGTACGAGCAGGAAGCCGGCGATGACCAGCAGTCCGATGATCTCTGTACTGCTCATGACCGCCCCCTGCCGTTCGTCGTCGCGTCCGGGCCGACGTCGTCGACCTCGTCCGGCCCTCGGCGCCCCCAGCGGGTCCGGTGGCCGACGTACAGCACCACGCACATGAGGAACCAGATCACCACGGTGAAGCCGTAGATGAACGGCAGCCCCAGGATCCTCGGCTCGGCCATGTCATGGAAGAACAGGACCCCGGGGAACTCCATCAGGGCGAATCCCGCCACGATGCACGTCCACAGGGTCACGGCCGTGCGAGTCGGTCGGCGACCGGTCATGTCTCGGCCCTCCTCGTATCGTTCTCTACGTCGTTCTCTGCGTCGATGTCTGCAGTGGTGGTCTCGAGCTGGTGCGCTCTGCGCGGACCGGGCGACCGGAAGCCGCGCGTCTCAGCCCCGGAAGGCGTAGTGCCGGCCGGAGACGGCGTCGACGACGACCTCCACCGGCCGTCCGCTCACCGAGCCGGTGACCCACCAGTTCGGCTTCCCTACCACCAGCGGGTCCCGCCGCAGCTCGAAGGACGACCCCGATCCGAGTCGGCGGCGCCGCAGCAGCACGCTGGTGAGCAGCCGGCAGGCGGTCCCCACGGCCTCGTCCACCGTCACGCGGGCGACGGGCGGCCCGAAACGCGCGGCCCCGTCGCGAATGTCGCGTGCGCTGTACCCGTCGAGTTCCGCGAGCTCCTCGACCGGGACGAAGGGCACCTCCGTCCAAGGTTCGACGACGAAGGCGCGGCCGCCGACCAGATCGACCAGGGCATGCGCCGCCCCCTCGCGCCGGCGACGGTGCCATGCGAGCTCGACGGCGAGCATGGGGTGCAGGTAGAGCCGGGCCTGCAGGGCCGCGGAGGCGCCGGCCCGGCCGAGCCGCGCCCTCACCCGATCCTGCGCCTGATCAGCGTCGACGGCGACCGGCCAGGCCAGCCGCGGGGCGCCCGGTGTGCCGGAGGCCGGCGCCGCGTCGGTCAGCAGCTTCTCAGCCACGGGCGTCCTCGCTCTCGACGCTCGGCCGCTGGGTCGCCAGCGTCGGATCCTCGCCGAGCACGAGCCGCGCCGGCACCGGGCCGACCCGGGAAGTCTCCTCCACGGCGCGCCGCACCCGCTCGGGAACGGGAGCGATCCGGCGCGTGGCCAGCGAGACCACCACGATGGTGGCCGTCGAGCACAGGATGCCCACGACCATCGCGTCGACGCCGAGGGCGTCGGCCGAGCCCATCAGCTCGGCGGAGACGGCACCTGCCGTCCCAGCGAGCATGGAGGAGATGGCCCCGGCGGTGTTCGCGCTCTTCCACCAGACCGCGCACACATAGGCCGGCACGAAGGCCGCGCCGAGCACCGACGTGGCGAAGACGACGATGTCGAAGACGCCCGGCGGCCGGGCCATCGCCAGCACCAGGCCGATCACCGCCAGCACCAGGATGGTCAGCCGTGAGACCCTCACCGAGGCCTTCTCCGACATGTTCTTCTGCACGAAACGGCCCCAGAGGTCCTGGGAGGCGATGGTGCCTGCTTGCAGCAGCAGGGCGTCGGCGGTGGACATGATCGCCGCCATGATGGCGGCCATCACCAGGCCCACCGCGTACGCCGGCAGCACGGTCTCGGCGACCCGGAAGATCGCCATCTCCGGGTCTTCCAGGTTCGGCACGATCAGCAGCGCCATCATGCCCACCAGGTAGGCCCCCGGGATGAAGAGCAGGTTGAAGCCGGTTGCGTAGAGACCCGCGCGGCGTGCGACGGAGGGCCGGCGCATGGACATGTGGCTGACGTTGACGTGGGGCCAGCCCATGTATCCGATCGAGAAGACCAGCAGCGCTCCGAGGATGATCCCCCACTGGCCGGCGAACTCTCCCTCGGCGCCCCACATGGTCAGCAGGTTCTCGTTGATGGCGCCCAGCGCCTCGTGGCCGGCGGTGAGGCCCCCGACGTGCTGCAGCGTCGCCACCAGGATCCAGAGCATCCCGATGACGAGGATGATCGCCTGCACGAAGTCGGTGTAGGCGACCGCCAGGTACCCGCCCATCAGCGTGTAGCCGACGATGACGCCGATGGCGATGACCAGCGCCAGGTCGAGGTCCAGACCGGTGACCATCGCCAACCCCTGGCCGCCGGCGAGCAGCTGAGCCAGCACGTAGAAGAACATGCAGAACAGCGCGATCGGCGCGGCGACCGCCCGCGTCCAGACCGAGGGGTACCGATGCTCCAGATAGCCGATGGAGGTGATCGAGCCGAGCAGCTGCGAGAGCTTGCGCATGCGTCGGCCGAGCACCGACAGGTTGAGTACGCCGCCGCCCAGATCGCCGAGGGCGTACCACATCGAGTAATAGCCCTGGCTGTAGCCGAGTCCTCCGGCGCCGAGGAACATGTAGCCCGACATCGAAGTGCTCTGGAGACGCAGAGCAGTCACAGCCGGGCCCAGGCGCCGGCCGCCGAGCAAGTATCCTTCACGATCCGAGCTGCTGATGCGCGAGACCCAGGCTCCGATGCCCAGCAGAACGAGGAAATAGACGATCAGGAACGTGATCTCGATGTTCATCGTCGCACGCCTCCCTCGCCGGAACCGTCCACGGACGTGGCGTCGTCGTAATCGGCGTCCTCGACGACCCACCTGCGGGTACTCAGGTAGAACACCAGGGTGTAGACGACCCAGAAGCCCATCACCACCCCCATGATCACCGTGGTGCTCATCGGCAGTCCGAACATGGTGACTGCACCACCTCCATAGTCGGGACCAGACTCCTGCAGAGCGGCCACATCGACAGTCCAGCGATGTGACTCACTACACATTCTGCTGCGCCCATCCTGCCGCATCGCCTCACGGGCGTCCGGGGCAGACTGTCACCCGATGACCTTCCTGCTTTACAAGATGTCAAAGCCCGCTCCACACCGGGCACGGCATCGATGAACGCCGCCCCTGCCACGCAGCCGGTCGCCCCCGCACGAAGGACGCGCCGGAATCACACGGAATCGCCGAATGCGGCAACGCGACGATCACACGTCGGCCAGAAGACCCCCTGGCTGTTCATGACCGTCCAGCGCAGACCGTGCATCGATGATCATCAGCGCGACGTGGAGGGAGGCGCGGGACTCACCGTCCTCCAGGGAGACGCCCAGCGTCTCGACGATCCGTCTCAGGTGTGCATAGAGAGCGGGCCGGCTCATGTGCAGGCGCTGGGCGACAGCCGTCTTGTTGCCCCCGCACTCCAGGTAGGCGCGGAGCACATCGACCGACCGCCCTTCACGACGAATATCGTCCAACAGCAGTGGGCCCAGCTCAGCCTCCGCGAAACGTTGGACTCTGGGATCGTCGCGAATCAGCGAGGACAGCCCGCGCAGGCGCAGTCCGGAGAAGGAGAAGCAGACGTGATCGGGCGCTCTCAGAGCGGCGGCCGCAGCGGCGGCCTGAGCAGATACCCGAGTCGCCAGAACCGCTCGGAAGACATCCTCGGAGGGGTCGGCGAACCCGGCCACCAAGCCATCGAGACCTGTGGTGCGGCTCAGCTGGGTCCGCATAGCCTGCCCCAGCCTCTCCAACACGGAGCCCGGCGCCTCCTGCCCGTGCTGGAGGGCCAGGACCAGGTCCACGCGCGCTTCCCTGCCGAGCGACACCAGGCCTGTGTGGCCCTGCGACCGGACGGTCGCGGCCAGCACGTCGCGCATCCGGTGCTGCAGGCTCAGGCCGCCGTCGGGCTCCGGGTCGATGCCTCGCCGCTCTCTGTTCAGGCCGCTCGGCACCACTGCTGTGACTGCCACGTACTGATCAGCACGGGCCATACCCAGTGCGACGGCGCGCGCTTCTATCTCCCCGGATGTCAGTCGACCCTCGAGCACATCGTCGAAGAGGTCCCGGTGCGCCCGGTGCTCCAGCTCCTGCCCGCCATACTCCTGCATGCGCTGCAGGTGCAGGGCCTGGGCGGCACGGCCGAGGACCATCTCGACTCGCGCGGGCGGCAGCTCCGCATCCACCGCGACCAGGCGTGCCCACGGCTCCTCCACCGGCCCGACGTCGACGGACGCCCAACTGCTGCGACCGTCCCCGTCCTGCTCCCGCGCCGTCGCGTCCCAGTCCTTCAGGAGATCATCGAGCGGCCGACCGGCACCTGCGACGGCGACGGCCCGGTGCATCGGATCCTCAAGCACCACCGGCACCCCGAGCAGATCGGCAGAGGTGGCGACGATGCCCCGCGGGGGCTCGCGGTGCATGGCCAGATCGGTGAAGGTCTCGTAGACCCGGCGGGCAAACTGGACTTCCTCGTACTGCTGGGCGACGAGCCGGCGATGCACCTGCTCGGTGATCTCGACGAAACGCACCTCGCGGCGCAGCGCCACCAGCGTCAGCCCCAGGGAACGGGCCAGCTCCGGCACCCCGTCCGGCATCACGTCACGCCGATCCCCTCCCTCGGGCACCGGACGCTCGACGAGCACACCGACCGCTCCGGCTTCGGCGAGGCCGCGCAGGTGGCGTGCGGCGTCGCGGCGCAGCGCCACGCCGGTGGTGAGGACCAGCTCGCCGCCGCGCAACAGATGGGTCACGTCCTCGATGTCGATGCTGTGGACCCAACGCACCGCACGTTCCACCCCCTCATCGCTGAGCACCAGCGGATCGCCCGCCTGCACGACATCCAGGTCCAGAATCTCTGACACGGTGACAGTCATTGACACAGTGTAAATCTGTGTCAATAAGCTCATACAGGATGCGGTCCGTCACATGGCGAGGATCCTGGAACGCTGGACGGAGAACCGCACGGGAGACCCCACGACGGGTCCCGGCACGGCCCCCAGCCACGAGGAGCAGAGCACATGCCCACCACTGTCACCCACTGGCGCGCCGGCGAGGCCTTCTCCGGCCGGTCCGCCCGCACCGCCGAGGTCACCGACCCGGCCACCGGCGAGGCCACCGCTGAGGTCGCCCTCGCCGACGTCGACGACGCCGGCGCAGTCATCGAGGCCGCCCGCGAAGCATTCCCCGCCTGGCGCGACACCTCGCTGACCCGCCGCACAACGGTGCTCTTCGCCTTCCGGGAGCTTCTCAACGCCCGCAAGTCCGAGCTGGCCGAGATCATCAGCCGCGAGCACGGCAAGACCGTCTCCGACGCCCTCGGCGAGGTGGGCCGCGGCCAGGAGGTCGTGGAGTTCGCCTGCGGCATCGCTCACCTGCTCAAGGGCGGACACACCGAGAACGCCTCGACGAAGATCGACGCCTACTCGATCCACCAGCCGCTGGGCCCGGTGGGCATCATCAGTCCCTTCAACTTCCCGGCCATGGTCCCGATGTGGTTCTTCCCGATCGCCATCGCCGCGGGGAACACCGTGGTGCTCAAGCCCTCCGAGAAGGACCCTTCGGCGTCGCTGTGGATGGCCGAGCTGTGGAAGGAGGCGGGCCTGCCCGACGGCGTGTTCAACGTGCTGCAGGGCGACAAGACCGCCGTCGACGAGCTGCTGACCCATGAGGCGATCAAGGCCGTCAGCTTCGTCGGCTCCACGCCCATCGCCGAGTACGTGTACCGCACCGGCACCGAGGCCGGGAAGCGTGTGCAGGCCCTCGGCGGGGCGAAGAACCACGCGATCGTGCTGCCCGACGCCGACCTGGACCTGGCCGCCGACGCGATGACCTCGGCAGGCTTCGGCTCGGCCGGCGAGCGGTGCATGGCCATCTCCGCCTGCGTGGCGGTCGGCGACGCCGCCGACGAGCTGGTGGCCAAGATCGCCGAGCGCACCCGTGGCATCACCATCGGTCGCGGCACCGACGAGCCCGGGATGGGTCCGCTGGTGACGAAGGAGCACCGCGACAAGGTCGCCGCCTACGTCGGCGCCGGAGAGCGCGACGGCGCGCACCTGGTCGTCGACGGGCGCGGACGCTCCGCAGAGGGCATGGAGCACGGCTACTGGCTGGGGCCGACGCTCTTCGATCACGTCGGCGAGGAGATGAGCATCTACACCGACGAGATCTTCGGCCCCGTGCTCTCGGTGCTGCGCGTGGAGAGCTACGACGAGGCCCTGGAGCTGATCAATCGGAACAAGTACGGCAACGGCACGGCGATCTTCACCAACGACGGCGGCGCGGCCCGGCGGTTCCAGAACGAGGTCGAGGTCGGCATGGTCGGCATCAACGTGCCGATCCCGGTGCCGATGGCCTATTACAGCTTCGGCGGGTGGAAGGCTTCGCTCTTCGGCGACTCCCACGCCCACGGCGCCGACGGCGTGCACTTCTACACCCGCACCAAGGCTGTCACCAGCCGCTGGCTGGACCCCAGTCACGGCGGCCTGCAGCTCGGCTTCCCGCAGAACGGCTGACCGGCCCCGACCCGAGCACCTGATCCGCGCGGGATCCGCACGAGATCCACAGCGGACGATCAGCGAAGGAGATCATCATGACCACCGAGACCTCAGTCCGTCGCGGAGCAGAAGACCTCGGCCCGACCCGCGAGTTCTCCGCCGAGGCCGTCGAAGCGGGCCGGCACGCCTATGAACTGGACCGTCGTCATGTGTTCCATTCGTGGTCCGCGCAGGGCTCGCTGGACCCGATGACCATCCTGGCCACCGAGGGCAGCTGGATCTGGGACGGCGAAGGCCGGCGCCTGTTGGACTTCTCCTCCCAGCTGGTCAACACCAACATCGGCCACCAGCATCCGTCGGTGGTCGAGGCGATCCGGCGGCAGGCCGCCGACATCTGCACCGTCGCACCGCAGCATGTGAACCCGGCCCGGTCGCGGGCCGCCGAGCTGATCGCCGAGCACACGCCCGGCGACCTGGATCGCATCTTCTTCACCAATGGCGGGGCCGATGCGAATGAGCACGCGGTGCGCATGGCCCGACTGCACACCGGCCGATACAAGGTGCTCAGCCGGTATCGCTCGTACCACGGCGGCACCGATACCGCGGTCAACCTGACCGGCGACCCCCGGCGCTGGCCGAACGACTACGGCGACTCCGGCGTGGTGCACTTCTTCGGCCCCTTCCTCTACCGGTCACGCTTCCACGCGACCACTGAGGAGGAGGAATCCCAGCGCGCGCTGGAGCACCTCGAGGAGACCGTCCGGCTCGAGGGTCCGGAGAACATCGCCGCGTTGGTGCTCGAATCCATCCCCGGCACCTCCGGGATCATGATCCCGCCGACGAGCTACATGCGCGGCGTCCGCGAGCTCTGCGACCGCCACGGCATCGTGCTCATCGCCGACGAGGTCATGGCCGGCTTCGGCCGGTCCGGCCGCTGGTTCTCCGTCGAACACTTCGATGTCGTCCCGGACCTGCTGACCTTCGCCAAGGGCGTGAACTCCGGCTACGTGCCGCTCGGCGGCGTGGCGATCAGCCCGCACATCGCCGAGACCTTCGACCAGCGCCCCTACCCCGGCGGACTGACCTATTCGGGACACCCGCTGGCCACCGCATCCGCGGTGGCGACCCTCGAGGCCATGGAGGCCGAAGGCATCGTCGAGCACGCCGCCCGCCTCGGAGAGGAGACCATCGGCCCGCGGCTGCGTAAGATCGCCGAGCGCCACCCGTCGGTCGGAGAAGTCCGCGGGACGGGAGTGTTCTGGGCCGTCGAGCTGGTCAAGGACCCGGAGACGAAGGAGCCGCTGGCGCCCTACGGCGGCAGCAGCCCTGAGATGGCCCAGGTCATCGCGGCCTGCAAGGAGCGCGGCCTGCTGCCCTTCGCCAACTTCAACAGGATCCACGTCGTGCCGCCGTGCACCGTCTCGGTGGACGAGGCGCACGCCGGTCTCGACATCCTCGACGCCGCCCTCGACGTCGCCGATGCCATGCACTGATTTCCCACCGTTCACAGCCCCTTCAGGGACGACTCAGGGACGGCTCAGGGGCGGTTCCGGGTCCCGCACTGGTGACACCGCCGACGTCGCCCCGTAGGTTCGACAGCAGCGGCCCGGATCCGCCGGTCGCGGGCCGCGCGGCAGACCACCCGACCCGACGACGGTCGTGACGGAAGGATGGAACACATCATGGGACTGTTCTCACTGGGCGTCGGCGTGGCCGTGGGCTACGTGCTCGGCTCGAAGAACGGCGGCGAGAGCCTGGAGAAGGCCCGCCGCACCGCCTCGGAGACGTGGAACGATCCGACGGTCCAGGAGCAGATGAACCGCGCCTCCGACGTCGCCGCCCGCACGGCCCAGGATGTCGCCGCCGGCGCGCGGAAGGCCGCCGACGCCGCCGCCGAGGCGGTGCGCACCTCCGCCGACCGTGTGCGCGAGGCCGCCGACGCCGACCTCGCCGACGCCTCGCCGGCGGCGGGATCCGGCGCTCCGGCGACCGACCCGGAGAGCGCGGGATCCGGCGGCGAGGACCCCGGGGACCCGGACTCCTCGCCCACCACGACGGCCGCCGGCGCCGAGGGCAGCGGCGACGTCGTCTCCGACCCCGGGCTCGCCACCGAGGAGACCGGCAGCGACTGGGCCGACGAGGGCGGCCACCCCGCCGAGCGCGGCGGTTCCTCGGCCTGACCGCGACCGCCCCGGCCCGGGCGCTATCCTGGGGCGCATGGCCAGCTCCACGCCCCCAGCCCGCGCCGCCGCCGAAGACCCCGCCGCGGAGTCCGGCGCAGTGTCCGGCGCCTCCGCCGACTCGCCGGACGAGCCGGACGAGGCGGCCGCCGCGCCGTCCCGCGATGAGAGCGAGCATGCTGTCGAACAGTTCATCGCCGACCGGCTGGTCGGCGAGGCCGGGGCCGTCGCCTCGGTGCCGCGCCCGGCGACCGACGACGAGCTGATCCGCGCGGCGCTGAGCCGCCGCGGTGTGCGCACCGAGGAGGTCGACGGCCAGCAGGTCCTGCTGCTCGGCGGCATCGTCGTCGGCGGGCTGCGCGACGGCGTCACCACGCTGGTCGGCGCCCACGCCCGCCGCGTCGGCGACAACGCCTGGCTGACCAAGCGACACCTGCGGGTCCGCGACGTGCCGGTGCCCGCCGGGCGGATGCACGGCCCGGACGCGCTGGACGCCGCCTGCGCGCAGCTCGCCGAACTCGACGGCCCCGCGACGCTCAAACCTGTCGCCGGCCACCCCGGCGCCGGGATCACCACCGGCCTGGAGACCGAGGACCAGCTGCGCGCCGCGTGGCGGCCGGCGCTGCAGGCCCGCCGCCGCGGCCCCGGAGCCAATCTCAACCTGCTGCTCGAGACCCACCATGCCGGGCTGGACCTGCGCGCCTTCGTCGTCGGCGACCGGGTCGTCTCGGCGATCGTCCGCGTGCCGCTGCACCTCGTCGGCGACGGCACCTCGACAGTGCGCGAGCTGCTCGAGCTGCAGACCGACCGACGCCGCGGCCACGCGATCCTCGCGCCGCGGACGCCCCATCTGGACGACGCCGCGCTGGAGGCCGCCGGTCTGCGCGCCGACGCCGTGCCGCAGGCCGGCGAGGTGCGGATCCTGGCCGCGACCGCCGGTCTGGACGCCGGCGGGCTGCCCGTCGACGTCACGGACGAGCTCGCCGACGAGCTCGCCGAGGTGGCCGCCGACGCCGTCGGCGCGATGCCCGGCCTCGGCGCCGGGGCCGCGGATCTGGTGGCTCCGCGGCTGGACTCGGCCGACGGCGCGGTGGTGGTCGACGTCGAGCCGACCGCCTCGCTCCTCCCCCACCATCTCCCCGCCGTCGGCACCGGCCGCGATGTGGCCGGTGCGCTGGCGGACATGCTCCTGATCCGGGCCTCCCGGTGAGGATATCCTGACCCCCATGGCCCCCTCCGAGTCCCCTCTCCCCGCCCCGCCGACGTCGGCTCCGCGCCCTGCGGAGCCCGCCGACCGGTCCGCGCCCGAGGAGCCGGAGTCGCCCGGCACGCCGCCGGGCCGGGCCCCCGACGACGGCGGCGCGCTGGACAGCTTCCTCGCCGAGCACGTCACGCCGCGACGGGGCCTGATGAACCGGTGGACCGCGGTGAGCACGCACCGCGAGCTGCTCCAGGACGCCGCCCGGCGCCGCGGGATGACGGCCGAGCGGATCACCGACAACCATGTGGTCTTCTCGCTCTCCGGCATCGTCGTCGGCGGGATGGACTCCGCGGTGACATCGCTGGTCAGCAATCATGCCCGCCGCGTGGCCCGCTCCAAGCAGCTGACCCGGCGCTACCTGGAGACCGCCGGCGTGCCGACGCCGCAGGGCCGGGGCATCAGCCCCACCCAGTTCAGCCGCGCGGTGAAGTATCTGAAGACGCTGGGCGGACCGGCGGCGGTCAAGCCCTCCACCGGACGCACCGGCCGCGGCGTCACCGCCGACGTGCGCACCGAGCCGGAGCTGCGCCATGCCTGGCTGCAGGCGATGCATGCCCGCTCGGCGACCTCGGGGTCGCAGTATCAGATGGTGGTGGAGGCGCATCATCCGGGGCTGGACCTGCGCTGCTTCGTCGTGGGCCGGCGGGTCGCCGCGGCCATCGTGCGGGTCCCGCTGCATGTGGTCGGCGACGGGTCCTCCACCGTCGGCGAGCTGGCCGCCGCCGAGATCTCCCGGCGCCGCGGGTGCGCCGCACTGAGCTCGCGGCAGCCTCAGATCACCGAGGCGTTCCTCGAGCCGGTCGGGCTGAGTCCGGACACTGTGATCCCCGCCGGCGAGACCGCCCAGCTGACGCCGATCGCGGACCTCGCCGCAGGCGGCGGGATCGCCGTCGACGTCACCGACGCGCTCTCCGAGGACCTGACCAAGCTGGCCGCCGACGGACTCGCCGCCGTCCCGGGGCTCGAGACGGCCGTGGTCGACCTGCTCGCGCCGCGGCTGGACACGGGCGAGGACGCCGTCGTCCTCGACATCAACCCCTATGCCAGCATCATCCCGTTCCGCTACCCGGCCTACGGCACGGCGCGCCCGGTCGACGCCGAGATCATGGACCTGATGCTGCGCCGCGCGGCGCGCTGACCCGATCCGGAGGCGAGCCGCTCAGCCGCGGCGGCCGGGGTGCTCGGCGGCCAGATGCGGTCCTTCGCCGCCGAGCTGCTCGCGCAGGGTGAGCGGCTGCTCGGGCCGCTCGGCCAGCAGCCCGCGGCGCCGCAGCTCCGGGGCCACCAGATCGCGGAACCGCTCGAAGTCGGCCGGACGCACCGCCGCGGAGACGTTGAAGCCGTCGACGTCGGCGACGTCCCGCCAGCGTTCCAGCTCGTCCACCACCTGCGCGGGGTCGCCGACGATCAGCGGACCGCGGCCGCCGATGGAGATGAACTCCGCGGCGTCGCGGACCGTCCAGCGCTGCTCGGGATCCTTGGTGAACATCGCCAGCGCCGACTGGTTCGCCTCGGTCTGCACGTCGGCGATGACGTCGTCCTCGGCCAGATCGGAGAGGTCGACGCCGGTCCAGCCGCCGAAGAGCGTCAGGGCGGCCTCGGTGTCGACGTGCTCGCGGTACTCCTCCAGCCGGGCCCGCGCCTGGTCCTCCGTCTCGCCGACGACGATGGTCACCATCGCGAAGAAGCGCACCGACGCCGGATCCCGGCCGGCGGCGGAGAGCTGCTCACGCGTGGCGGTGACCTGCTCGGCCAGCTTCTCCGGCCGCGAGGTGATCGCGAAGATCGCCTCGGCGTGGTCGACGGCGAACTGCTGCCCGCGGGCCGACGCCCCGGCCTGGAAGAGCAGCGGAGTGCGCTGCGGCCCCGGGTGGGTGAGCATGCGCCCGGGCACGGAGAACCAGCGACCCGCGTGGTCGACGTCGTGGACCTTCTCCGGATCCACGAAGACCCCGCGGTCGGCGTCGGCGACCACCGCGTCGTCCTCGACGGAGCGCTCGAAGAGCTCGTACATGACCTCCATGTACTCGTCGGCGCGGTCGTAGCGCTCGTCGTGCGGGATCTGGCCCTGCATGCCGAGGTTCCGCGCCGCCGAGTCCTGGTAGCTGGTGACGATGTTCCAGGCCACCCGGCCGCCGGTGAGGTGGTCCAATGTGGCGAAGCGTCGGGCCAGCAGGTACGGCGCCTCGTAGGTCACCGAGGCGGTCACGCCGAAGCCCAGGTGGGTGGTCGCCGCGGCCAGGGCCGGCACGATCACCTGCGGGTCCAGCAGCGGATACTGCACGCCCCCGCGCGCCGCGGCGTCGCCGTCGCCGCCGTAGACGTCGTAGACCCCGGGCACGTCGGCCAGGAAGAGGGAGGAGAACCCGGCGTCCTCCACCGTCCGGGACAGCTCGGTCCAGTACGCCAGCGTGTCGAACTCGGCGATCCGCGAGTCCGGGTGGCGCCACAGCCCCGGGGACTGATGGACGGGGACGAGCATGTCGAAGGCGTTGAAGAGCATCGGCGTCGGGGGCATGGTTCTCCTCGGGTCCTCAGGATGGTCAGGGTCGGTCGTCGCGCGCGGCGCGGAGGGAGCGGCCGTGGGAGTCGCGGGCGAGCATGGTCGCTCCGAACGAGATCGCGGCGATCGTCGTGACGTAGGCGCAGATCAGCCAGGGGGTGTCGCCGCCGGCGGCGAAGAGCAGGGCGGCGACCAGGGGCATGATGCCGCCGCCGATCACGGAGCCCAGCTGATAGCCCATGTTCACCCCGGAATAGCGCACCTCGATCGGGAACTGCTCGGCGAACCAGGCCGCCTGCGGGCCGTACACCGCGTCGTGGGCGATGTTCATCCCCAGGATCACGACCAGCGGGAGCAGCGTGAGCGGCCCGGCGTCCAGGTAGGCGAAGAGCACCCACACGAAGCCGGCGATGGCCACGAAGCCGAAGGCCGTCGGCGCCCGCCGGCCCACCCGGTCCGAGATCAGGCCCCACAGCGGGGTGGTCACGAGGCCGACGGCGGAGGCGACCATCACCGCCGTGGTTCCTGCGGCGTCGTCGCCGCGCGTGGAGGAGAGGTAGCTCAGCAGGTACACCGCGATGAGGAAATAGACGCTGTTCTGCGCGATGCGCTGGGCGATGATGATGAGCAGGGGGCCGCGATGGTGGGCGATCACCTCGCGCACCGGGGATCTCGCAGTGCGCCCCTCGCGGCGCATCGCCGAGAACTCGGGCGCGTCCTGCACTCCCAGCCGGATCCACAGGGCCAGCACCACCAGCACGGCCGAGAGCAGGAACGGGATCCGCCAGCCGAAGGCGGCGAACTCCTCATCGGTGGTCAGCGCGCCGACCAGGACGAAGGCGCCGGTGGCCAGGAGCATGCCGGCCGCAGAGCCCACCTGCGTGAAGGATCCGTAGAGCCCGCGGCGCCGGGCCGGGGCATGCTCGACCGAGAGGAGGGCGGAGCCGCCCCATTCAGCGCCGGTCGCGAATCCCTGCACCATGCGCAGCGTCACCAGGGCGATCGCGGCCCAGACGCCGATGGTCCCGTGGTTCGGGAGCAGGCCGATGAGCAGCGAGGCGATGCCCATGATCATCAGCGAGGCCACGAGCAGCGCCTTGCGACCGATCCGGTCGCCGAGGTGGCCGCCCACGATGCCGCCCAGGGGCCGCATGAGGAACCCGGTGGCCAGCGCGGCGAAGGAGGCGACGGTGCTGGCCAGCTCGCTCTCGCTGGGGAAGAACTGGGTGTCGAACACGAGCGCGGCGGCGGTGCCGTAGAGGTAGAAGTCGTACCACTCGATCGTCGTGCCGGCGAAGGCGGAGGCCAGCACACGACGGCGCTCGCGGAGCGGCGCGAGCCCAGGCTCCGCCGGGGCGGGGGTCTGCAGCGACGTGGTCATGCTCCTCCTCCCGCAGTCGACGCCGCGGCGCCCGAGGCGGCGGCATCCCCGATCGCGGTGAGCCCTTCGGGCAGGGTGCCGTTGACCTCCCAGTCGCCGACGGCGCGGGCGCGGAAGGCGACGGGATTATGCGTGGCGATGGTCTGGGCGTTGCGCCAGTGGCGGTCCAGGGCCTTGCCGCGCAGCGTGGCGGAGGCGCCGACGGTCTGGAAGAGCTCCTGGGCGACGCCGATGGTCGTCTCCGGCACGGTGATCTGCGCCTGCTCGACCGCGATCTCGGCGTCGTGGACCGCCCGCGGCAGCTCGGCGTGCGGGTCGTCCTGGGTGCCGGCGGCCAGCCCGGCGGCGAGCGCACGGTCCTGGATGCGGGCGACCTCGAGCACCGTCGCTTCCGCGGCGAAGGTCCGCGCCGACATCCGGCCGACGATCTGCTGGATCAGCGGATCCTCGCGGAAGAGCTGTCCGGAGCCGGAAGTGTTGAAGGTCCGGGACCGTTTCGCCACCAGCGCGGAGGCGTCGGCCAGGGCGGCGCGGGCGATGCCGACCTGCACCGCCAGCAGGTGGAGCTGGAAGAAGGCCGCCTCGTGCACGGCCTCATGGGATCCGGGCACCCGGTCGAGGACCGCGTCCTCGGCGACCGGCACGCCGTCGAACTGCGTGGTGCCGGTGCCGGTGAGCCGCTGGCCGAAGCCGTCCCAGTCGTCGTGGACGGTCACACCGTCGGCGGTGATCGGCACGACGGCGAAGCCGCGCCCCTCGCGCCCCGGGCGGGAGACCGAGACGCGGGTGTGGTCGGCGAAGATCGTGCCGGTGGAGTAGAACTTCTCGCCGTCCAGCCGCGTCGTGCCGTCCTCGCCGACGGTGAGCACAGTGTTCAGCGTGCCCAGCGCGTTGCCGCCCTTCTCGGTGGAGGCGTTGCCGACGGTCTCGCCGGCCAGCACCCGCGGGTACCAGGCGCGCCGGATCTCCTCGGGCTGGAAGCGCAGCGACTCCACGAAGCCGAAGTGCCCGCGGTAGAGATGGGCGACGTTGGAGTCGGCGGCCGCCAGGCGGATCACCTGACGGGTAAGGTCCGCGATGCTCGCTCCGGGTCCGCCGGCCTCGCCGGGCACGCGCAGCGCGCCGAAGCCGGCGGCATCCAGCGCGGCGACGGGCCCGTGCGGCAGCTCGCGGTCGAGCTCGCGGTCGACGGCGCCGTCGGCGATCTCGGCGAGCAGCTCCTCGGGCAGCTCGACTCCGTCGGCGGAGCGACGGTCCTGGTGGGCTGTCGTCTCGTGCAGTGCGGTCGTGCTCATCGCGGCATCACATCCTCGGGCGGGCGGCGAGTCGACGGGGAAGGCCCCGGCGGAGCGGACTCGGGAGGGAGACTCCCGACGACGGTCGTCGCGGCCATGCCCAGTGCACCGCGCGACCGCCGCCGGGAGGGTTCAGCGGGGGCGGACCGGCTCAGCCGGAGAACTCCGCCCAGACGTCCTCGACGTTCTCGAGGGTGAACTCGTCGGTGAAGTCGATGGCGCCGTCGAGGTAGTCGGCGTACCACTGCCGGACCTCCTCGGACTGGAAGGCCTTCTGCAGCGCCCGGGCCTTCTCGGTGTCCTGGAAGCCGGGCCGGCCGGCCACGACGATCGTGTAGGGACGCCGGACCTCGGCGTCGTCCTCCAGGATCAGCGCGGTCTCGTCGACGTCGTGGCCGGCCTCGGCGATCAGTCGGGCGAAGGCGAAGCCGGCGTCGACGTCGGGCAGCGTCTGCGGAGTGGACTGCTGGTCGACCTCGATGAACTCGAAGTTCTTCGGGTTGGCGGTGATGTCGCGCTGGCTGAGCTCGGTGACCGGCTTGGACTCGTCGATCTCCAGGGCTCCGGCCTCGGCCAGCAGCTTGATGCCGCGGCCGTTGTTGGCCGTGTCCACCGCCAGCGCGATCTGCGCGCCCTGCGGAAGGTCCTCGATGCTGTCATGCTCGAGCGAGAAGATGCCGCTGGGGGCGTAGTACACCGAGAAGGCCGGCTCGACGTCGGTGCCGTTGTCCTCGTTGAACTGGCGCAGGTAGGCGATGTGCTGGAAGAAGTTCGCGTCGTACTCGCCCTGCGAGACGACCTGGTTGGGCTGGATGATGTCGGTGACGTAGGTGGTCTCCAGCGTCCAGCCGTCCTCGGCCAGCAGCTCCTTCGCGATCTCGGTGGGCTCCTGGAAGGGCGCGGACTCGGTGACGATCATGCTGATGGTCGTGTCGTCGCCGCTCCCGCCGCCGACGGCGTCGGCCAGGCCGCAGGAGGTCAGGGCCAGCGCGCCGGCGGCGCCGAGGCTGCCGACGAGCACGCCGCGGCGGGAGGGGCCGCCGAACGAGGGGCCGGAGAGGTTCAGCAGGTGAGACATGGGGATGCTTTCGTGTCAGAGGTGCGGTGAGCCGTCGACGCGTCGGGCCGATCACGCCGGACGGCGGAGGGAGGGGGCCGGAGGCGGGCTCCGGCGGGCGGGGAGCCGAGCGGTCAGACCCGCTTGTCGGCCAGCCGGGAGAGTCGGCCGCCGCCCCATTGGACGAGGCTGACCAGGGCGAGCATCAGCACGATGGCCACCAGCATCACTGCGGTCTCATACCGGTAGTAGCCGTAGCGGATGGCGAAGTCGCCGATCCCGCCGCCGCCGACCAGCCCGACCATCGCCGAGTAGGAGATGAAGCTGACCGTGGTGATGGTGATCGAGCCGATGAGGCCGGGCCGGGCGTCGACCAGCAGCACGTTGCGGATGATCTGCCGGCGCGTCGCCCCCATCGCCCGGGAGGCCTCCACGGCGCCGGTGCCGAGCTGACTGATGTTCTGCTCGACCAGCCGGGCGAAGTACGGGATCGCGTTGACCGTCAGCGGCACGATGGCCGCGGCGGTGCCGACCGTGGTGCCGACGATCAGCCGGGTGAACGGGATGATCGCGATGAGCAGGATCAGGAACGGGAAGGAGCGCACGGCGTTGACCAGCCCGCTGACCACGGCATGGCTGCGCGGCGACGGCGCGATCCCGCCCGGGGCGTGGACGAATAGCCACACGCCCAGCGGCGTGCCGAGCAGCACCGCCAGCGGGATGGCGACCCCGATCATCACGAAGGTCTCCAGCAGGGCCTGGACCAGCTCGGGCTGCAGTTCGAGGATGCGCTGCATCAGCCGACCACCTCCGACAGCTGGTGCGAGTCGTGCGCGGCGGCCTGTTCCGTCTGCTCCGCGCGATCCGTCTGCTCCGGCGCGGCGACGTCGGCCGCCGCGCGCCCGCCGCGGTCGACGCGGATGCCGCCGCCGGCGAGATACTCGCCGATGGCGGTGCGCGGGGCGAAGTCCTCACGGTCCAGCTCGGCGGCCGGGAACCGCTCGACGACGCGGCCGTCCTCCATGACGGCCACATGATCGGCCAGGGCCTTGATGACCTCCATCTCGTGGGTCACGATGACCACGGTGATCCCCAGGTCCCGGTTCACGTCGGCGAGGTACTGCAGCACCGTCGCCGTCGTCGCCGGGTCCAGGGCCGAGGTCGGCTCGTCGCAGAGCAGCACCTGCGGCCGCGTGGCCAGCGCCCGGGCGATCGCCACGCGCTGCTTCTGTCCGCCGGAGAGCTGGGCCGGGTAGGTCTCAGCACGGTCGGCGAGGTCGACGATGGCCAGCGCCTCGGCCACGCGCCGGCGGCGCTCGGCCTTCTCGGAGACTTCGGCGAACTTCAGCGACAGCTCCACGTTCTGCGCGACAGTCAGATTGTTCACCAGGTTGAAGCCCTGGAAGATCATCCCGATGTGGTGGCGCGCACGGCGCAGCGCTTCGCCGTCGAGGGCGGTGAGCTCCGTGCCGGCGACGTGCACCGCGCCGGCGGTGGGGCGCTCGAGCAGGTTGATGTTCCGCAGCAGCGTCGACTTCCCCGCGCCGGAGAAGCCGATGATGCCTTGGATGCTCCCCTGCGGGATCTCCAGGCTGACGGCGTCGACGGCGCGGATCGGATCCTCACCCCGTGCGGCGGGGAAGGTCGTGGACACATGGCGCAGTGAAATCATGGGCATTCTCCATCGGTCCTGGCGGTAGCACCCGGCGCGGCGTGGCCTTCCCGGGTTGCTGCGACGTCGTCGAGCCAGATCTCTCAGTCGCTCTGGATGGTGGCTGGGCTCAACTGTACGGGCCGGTGATGAACACTCGTCAAATCTGTGCAGAGTGTTCATGTCACAGTTCGTCAGATGAGCCTCCCCCGGCGGGGGCGACCGGGAGCGTCTGCGGCGGCAGAAGATGTCGCCGGATGTCTCACATCGTGGGCGCGCTTTGGTCCCGGCGCGTCGGGCCTCGTACGGTGAATCGCGTATCCATCCCGAGCGGCCGAGAGATCTGGCTCGACGACGCCGCAGCAACCCGGGTGCTTCTGTCACGCCGGGTGCTACCGCCAGGACCGATGGGAGCGTGAATCCTCCATGACGACGTCCGCACCTGCCCTCGCGACGCCCCGCGCCGAGCGTCCCGCCGAGGCCGAGTCGCCCGCCGCCCGTCCGGGCACGACGGCCGAGTCCGCCCGCCGCTCGCTGCCGGTGGATCTGCAGGCCGTCGGCCGGCGCTTCGGCGAGCGCACTGTGCTGCGCGACGTGGACGTCGCCCTGCGTCCCGGCGAGGTCGTCGCGGTCCTCGGCGCCTCCGGCTGCGGCAAGTCCACGCTGCTGCGCGCCGTCGGCGGTCTCGACGCCGGCCACGACGGCCAGGTGCTGATCGACGGCGACCCGGTGAAGCCCTTCGACGAGCGCACCGCCGTCGGGTTCCAGGAGCCGCGGCTGCTGCCCTGGCGCTCGATCCGCCGCAACGTCGCCCTGGGACTGCCGCGCGGCGTGTCCCGGGCCGAGGGCCGCGAGCGCGTCGACGAGCTGCTGCGGCTGGTCGGGCTGGCCGAGCGGGCGGAGCTGCGTCCGCGCGAGATCTCCGGCGGCATGGCCCAGCGCGCCTCGCTGGCCCGGGCGCTGGCGCGTCGGCCCGGGGTGCTGCTGCTCGACGAGCCCTTCGGCGCGCTCGACGCGCTGACCCGGCTGAAGATGCAGGACCTGCTGCTCGACGTCCACGCGCAGACCGGCACCACCGTGCTGCTGGTGACCCACGACGTCGACGAGGCCCTGCAGCTGGCCGACCGGATCCTGCTGCTCGGCGCCGACCCGGCCGAGGACTCCGACGGCGCCCCCGAGGGCGCGACAGTCTCCCGGCTGCTCGAGGTCCCGGGCGAGCGCCCGCGCGACCGCGCCTCGGCCGAGCTGGCCACGCTGCGCGGCGAGCTGCTCGCCGGCCTCGGCGTCTGGACCCACGACGTCAGGGACCCGTGACGAGCGAAGCTCGTCGCGGGCCACGTCGTGGACAGCCACGAGCACTGACGCTCCCCCTCCCCCGCGCGGCACCGCCTGCCCCTTGATGACACGACTGCACGAAAGGCCGTTCCCCACGATGAATCGTTCGCACCACGCCGCCCTCCGCACCACCCGGCTCGCCCGTGTCGTCGCCGCCGGCGCGGCGGTGACCGTCCTGGCCGCCGGCTGCGTGCAGGGCGAGGGGCCGTCCGACTCCGAGGACGGCGAGCTGGGCACGCTCACCCTCGACTTCGCGACCTACAACCCGCTGAGTCTGGTCATCAAGGAGCACGGCTGGCTGGAGGAGGAGCTCTCCGACGCCGGCACCGAGGTCGAGTGGGTCCAGTCCCACGGCTCCAACGACGCCAACGAGAAGCTGCGCGCCGAGGCGATCCAGGTCGGCTCCACCGCCGGTTCGGCGGCGCTGCTCGCCCGCGCCAACGGCGCCGCGCAGAAGACGATCCTCATCGAGAACCAGCCTGAGTGGTCGGCGCTGGTCGCCGGTCCGGACTCGGACATCGAGTCGATGGAGGACCTCGAGGGCGCCAGCGTGGCCGCCACGCTGGGCACCGACCCGTACTTCTTCCTGGTCCAGGCGCTGCAGCAGGCCGGGATGAGCGTCGACGACGTCGAGGTCCAGAACCTCCAGCACGCCGACGGCGCCACCGCGCTGTCCAACGGCGACGTCGACGCCTGGGCGGGTCTGGATCCGATCATGGCCGGTCAGGAGCAGGAGGGCGCCGAGCTCTTCTACCGGAACGTGGACTTCAACACCTACAGCGTCATCAACGCCACCGAGCCCTTCATCGAGGACCATCCGGACACCGCGCAGACAGTGGTCGACGTCTACGAGCAGGCGCGGCAGTGGGCGCAGGAGAACCCGGATCAGACCGCTGAGATCCTGGCCGAGTACGGCAACATCGAGACCTCGGTGGCCGAGCAGGTCATCACCGAGCGCACCACCTTCGACATCGACCCGGTGCCGGGCGAGGACCAGCGCGAGGTGCTCGAGGAGGTCGGCCCGATCTTCCTGGACACCGGCGACGTCTCCAGCCAGGAGGACATCGACCAGGCGCTGGAGACACTGTTCCACCCGGACTTCGCCGAGGACCGCGAAGCGACCGAGGCCGAGGGGACGACCTCCTCCGAGGGTGATCAGTGATGGCCGAGACCACGCAGGAACAGAACCAGGAGAGCACCCCGGCCCGGCTCCGCCGCGTCCCCGGCGGCCGGGTGGTCCTCGGCGCGATCGTGCCGCTGGTCCTACTGCTGGTCTGGTGGCTGGTCACCGACGTCCTCGGCCTCTTCTCCTCCGTGCAGCTGCCCGCGCCGCAGGAGGTCGTCGCCGCCGGCGTCGAGCTGCACCAGCGCGGCGAGCTGGGCCAGCACATCGCCATCTCGGTGCAGCGCGTGCTGCTCGGCTTCGGCATCGGCGCGGTGCTCGGCCTGGCGGTCGGCTCGCTGCTGGGGCTGTCGCGGATCGCCGACACGCTGCTGCAGCCGACGATCGGCGCATTCCGGGCGGTGCCCTCGCTGGCCTGGGTGCCGCTGCTGATCCTCTGGATGGGCATCTACGAGGACTCGAAAGTCACCCTCATCGCCATCGGCGCCTTCTTCCCGGTCTTCACCGCCGTCTACTCCGCCCTGCGGCATGTGGACCCGCAGCTGGTGGAGGCCGGCCGGGCCTTCGGCCTGCACGGGGTGCGTCTGCTGACCACCGTCCAGCTGCCGGCGGTGGTCCCCTCGGTGTTCTCCGGGCTGCGCCTGGCGCTGGCCCAGGCCTGGCTGTTCCTGGTCGCGGCCGAGCTCATCGCCTCCTCGATGGGCCTGGGCTTCGTGCTCACCGACTCGCAGAACACCGGCCGCACCGATCGGCTGCTGCTGGCGATCATCCTGCTGGCGGTCATCGGCAAGATCACCGATGCGCTGCTCGGACTGGTCGAGCGCCGGGCGCTGACGACCTGGGCGTAGGCCCGGCGAGGACGGTTCCCCGTCAGAACCCGCCGACGGCGAGGACCACGGGAATGAGCGCGGCTGTCACCAGAACGGGAATGACCAATGAGACGATGCCGACGTCCTTGTAGGACTCGCGATGGGTCATCCCGCAGACGATGATCAGTGTGATCACCGCGCCGTTGTGGGGCATGGAGTCCAGTCCGCCGGAGGCCATGGCGGTGATGCGGTGCATGGCCTCGAGGCTGATGTCCTGGTCCACGGCGAGCTGACGGAGATCATCGCCCAGCGCATTGAGCGCGATCGTCATTCCGCCGGAGGCCGACCCCGTCACTCCGGAGATCGTCGACGTCGACAGCGCCGTGGACGCCAGCGCGTTGCCGGTGACGCCGAATATGCCGTCACGGATCACCGTGAACGCCGCGAGGGACGCGATGACGGCGCCGTACCCGACTTCTGAGGCCGTGTTGAAGATCGGCAGCAGGGCCGACCGGGCACCTTCGGTCAGGCCCTGGAGCAACCACCGGACGTGTCGGAGATTCAGAGCCAGGATGCTCAGGATTGCCCCGACGAGGGCGATGAGCACCGCCCAGGTCCCGGCACGATCCTGCAGAGAGATCCCGCCGTATTCCTCGTCCTGCAGATGCCCCCAGTCCATGGCGGGGAAGAGCAGCGTGATGCAGCCGAAGTTGAGCAGGAACACCACCAGGATCGGGAGGAAGGAGACCACGTGATGAGCGGGAGTGAGCGTTTCGGCCGCCTCGTCCCCGGGCTCCTGCGCCCGGTCCTGCCGCGAAGCGTCGTCTCGCGCGAGGGCGGCTGTCTCGCCAACCCTCGCCGCGCCCGGGCCGGGCTTCGCCTGCGCATGTCTGGTCGGCGCGACGCCGCTCCTCTGCTCCTGTACCGTCAGATCGGCGAAATGCTCGCCTGCGGCCGCAAGCCGACGCTTGCGGTACTCCAGCCACAGCATGCCCAGGACGAAGATGCTCGTCCCGCCGAGGATGCCCAGACCGGGAGCCGCGAACGTCGTCGTCTGGAACGCCTGACCCGGAATGATGTTCTGCACCTGGGGAGACCCGGGGAGGGCTGTCATGGTGAATGTGAGCATGCCATGGGCGATCGCCCCCGGGATGAGTCGACGGGGGATGTCGGCGGCTCGGAACAACTCCCTGGCGAGCGGGTACATGACGAAGACGACCACGAAGACGCTGATCCCGCCGTACGTCAGCAAAGCGGTGGTAAGCACCGTGGCCAGGAGGGCCCGTCGCGGCCCCAACCACCGGGTGATCACGCGGGCGATGTCGGTGGCGTATCCGGCCATCGTCATCATGCGCCCGAAGATCGCTCCGGTGAGGAACATCGGGAAGTACCGACCGATGAAATCGGCCAACGCCGGCATGAACACCTCGGTGTAGTTGGCCAGGACCGGAGCTCCGGAGAGCATCATCGCGACCAGGGCGGCGATGGGCGCGGCGACCACGATGGTCACGCCGCGGTAGGCGAGGGTGATGAGCAGCATCAGGGAGACGAGGATGCCGATGAGTCCAAGAATCATGGGGGCCTCCTGGGATCAGTGGGACGCAGCACGACATCGCCCCGTGTATGGGTGAAGGTGCATTCCGGGGTCGGTCCCGTCCCCTGTGACCGGCCGGCGGAGCGGCTGGGCGATCAGCGGATCGTCGCCGACCGCCCAGCCGGAATCGAGCCCGCAGGGAGCAGGCTCAGTGCGTGGGGAATCCGAGGTCGACCTGAGACTCGCTCGACTCTGGCCAGCGGCTGGTGACGACCTTGCGCCGGGTGTAGAAGTTGAAGGCCTCCGGCCCGTACATGTGAGTATCTCCGAACAACGAGTCCTTCCACCCGCCGAAGCTGAACGCTCCCGCCGGAACGGGGATGGGCACATTGATCCCGACCATCCCCACCTCGATGTCGAACTCGAACTCCCGCGCCGTCTTGCCGTCTCGGGTGAACACCGCCGTGCCGTTCGCATAGCTATTGGCGTTGATCAGCTCCACACCGTCGTCGTAGCTGTCCACGCGCACCACGGAGAGGACAGGCCCGAAGATCTCGTCGTCGTAGACCTTCATGCCGGGGCGCACGTGGTCCAGCAGCGACGGCCCGATGAAGTACCCCTCTGCGGGCCCCCGCAGGTCCCGACCGTCGAGGATCACGGCAGCCCCCTCCTGGGCGGCACCGTCGACGTAGCCGGAGACGCGCTCCAGAGCCTCTTCGGTGATGAGCGGCCCCATCTCCGAGGCCGGATCCGTCCCGTCGCCGATACGGAGTGACTCTGCGCGTGCGCGGATACGCTCGACCAGTGAATCGGCGATGTCCCCGACCGCGACCACGACGGAGATGGCCATGCACCGTTCACCGGCCGAACCATAGGCCGCCGAGACGGCGGCGTCCGCCGCCGCGTCGAGGTCGGCGTCGGGCATGACCACCATGTGGTTCTTCGCCCCGCCCAGCGCCTGGACGCGCTTTCCATGCGCGGCGCAGGTGGAATAGATGTGCCGCGCGATCGGCGTGGATCCCACGAAGCTCACCGCGGCGACCGCCGGGTCGATCAGCAACTGGTCCGCGGCCTCTTTGTCTCCCTGGACGACGTTGAGGACTCCGTCGGGCAGGCCCGCCTCGCGGAAGGCCTCGGCGATCTGCAGCGCCGCCGACGGGGCTCGTTCGGACGGCTTGAGGATCACCGCATTGCCCGCGGCGATCGCGGTGGTGATCATCCACAGTGGCACCATCGCGGGGAAGTTGAACGGGGTGATGCATGCGACCACCCCCAGAGGCTGGCGCACCTGATGGACGTCCACGCCGGTGGCCACCTGTTCGGCGTACTCGCCCTTCAGGTGGTGCGTCAGTCCCGCGCAGAAATCGACGTTCTCCAGTCCGCGGGTGATCTCGCCCTCGGCGTCGGACAGCACCTTTCCGTGCTCGACGGTGATGGTCGCGGCCAGCTCGGCACGACGGTCCTCCAGGATCTGCCGCGCGCGGAACATGACCTGGGCCCGCTTGGTCAGGCCCACACGACGCCAGGAGCGTTGGGCCGCGGCGGCGACGTCGACGGCGTCGCGCACCTGCTGGCGATCGGCCAGCGCCACACGGCCGGTCGTCCTCCCCTGTGCGGGATTCGTCACCTCCGCGTGGCGCTGCGCGTGGGTGACGGCCTCCCCGCCGATGAAGTGTCCGACGGTGGGCAGCTCCTCATCCGCGGCGCCGACCGCAGCGTGCGCGCCAACATCCGTCGTGCAGTTCAGATCGTCAGTAGAGAGCATGTTGTTCGTCCGGGGAGTCATAGTCATCGAACCTCCTTCATCTCGGCTGCAGAAAGGGTGCGCTCTGCCGAAGCGGAGCCGGCGCCGGTCCATCCCGGCGCCCCGCCGTCGGGCGAGGCATACTTCACGATGAGCGAGCAGTCCTTGTCCGCCAGCCCTTCGTCGATCAAGCGGTCGAACTGGCGCTGTGCGAGCCGCGCGGCCTCCAGGGAGACTCCGGTCAGTACGCCGGCGTCGAGGGCCAGCGTGACGTCCTTGCGGGCGAGGTCCGCGCGGAACGTGGCGTCGTAATTGCGGTTGGACGCCGCCGAGTCGACGATCCCCGGCATCGGGTACCACGTCTGCTGCGCCCAGGAATGGCCGGACGAGACCGAGGCGATCTCCCAGAAGACCTGCGGGTCCAGGCCGAGCCGATCGGCCAGTTGAGAGCCCTCGGAGGCCGCCATCAGATTGATGAACAGCATCATGTTGTTGCAGATCTTCGCCGCAATGCCGGTCGTCTCCCCGCCGGCCACGATCGTCCTGCCGGCCATCGGCTCGATATGACCGACCGCCTCCTCGGACGCCTCGGGCGATCCGCCGACCATGAACGCCAACGTGGCGGTTTCGGCCCCGGAGACGCCGCCGGAGACCGGGGCGTCGACGAAGCGAAAACCGCGAGCCGCAGACGTGTCGTGACAGTGCTGGGATGTCTCGATGTCGACGGTGGAGCTGTCCACCAGCAGGGCCCGGGTGTCGGCAGTGGCCCAGATGCCGTCCTCTCCGCCGTAGACGGCGCGGACATGCTCGCCCTTGGGCAGCATGGTGAAGACTACGTCGGCACCGGCCACCGTTTCGGCGATGCTGCCGACGATGTCCACCCCGCGGGCGGCGGCCTCCGCGGCGGCCCCGGCGTCCAGGTCGAATCCACGGACGGTGTGCCCGGCCGCAACCAGGTTCGCCGTCATCGGACCGCCCATGTTGCCCAGACCGATCCATCCGTACGTCGTCATAGCTCCTCCTTCAAATGAGTCCGCCCGGCCGCTTCCTCGGGTCGGACGCAGTGACCGTCGCTGAGCGGAGGGACTCCGCATCGCCGACTGATGTGTCACGAATCACACTAAGGAGGCATCGACCGCCACTCAATGCACAGAAGGAAGGGAACATTGCACCCCGGATGTGCGTTCATGCACACTCAGGGCATGACGCGACTCTCCGGACCTGCCGCACACGACCTGCCGCCCGGAACCGAAGGGCTGGCAAGCCACCTCGACGAGCTGATGACCTTTCTAGCCGTCGCGCGACTCGGTCGGTACACGGCCGCCGCCGACGCTCTGTCGATCAACCATTCGACAGTGTCGCGTCGCATTGTCGGACTCGAGAATGCGCTGGGCGGTCGCCTGCTGAGCCGCTCCCCCGCCGGCTGGGAGATGACCGCTCTGGGCCAGCGAGCTCTCTCTGCCGCCGAGCGCATCGAAGAGGCGTTGGCCGACCTCGTCGACGACGGCGACGGGAACGCCCGCATCTCCGGGGTCGTGCGCATCGGATCGCCCGACGCCTTCGCCGTCCAGGTGGCGACGCCGGCGCTGTCCGAGCTCCAGGATGCGCATCCGAATCTCGCCGTGGAACTCATCAGTGCCACCCAGCGCGCCCGGCAGAACCGTTCGGGGCTGGACCTGGAGATCGTCGTCGGACGTCCGCAGCTCCATCGTGCCCACGCCGAACACATCATGGACTACGCTCTGCGGCTCTACGCCACGGACGAGTATCTCGAGCGACACGGCACTCCGCACTCGATCACTGACCTCGCGGGGCATCGACTCAACTATTACGTCGAAGCGGTGCTGACCATCGACGACCTCGACCGCGCTACGGAGTCGCTGCCCAGCATGCGCCGCGGCATCGCCTCGACGAACGTTCTCTCCCACGTCACGGCCACGGCCGCCGGCGCTGGCATCGGCCTGCTCCCCGACTTTCTGGCCGAACGCGACACCAGACTGCGCCGGATCCTGCCGGAGAACTACGCCCACGAGCTCTCCTACTGGGCGGTCGGACGCGCCGAGGCCCTGCGAAACCCGGCGGTACAGGCGGCCTATGCGACATTGCGTGCCCGGGGAAGGCGCTTGGAGGAGGAGGTCGCAGAACAGCACGACTCGAGGCCCCAGGCAACACCGCAGACCTTGTCTCCATGATGGGCGACTCCCGTCGTTCGCCTTCGAGACGACGCCAGCTCTGAAATTCGGGGATCAGTCCCCGTCGATCTCAGCGGTGGCGGAGGCCCGAACTCCAGAAGCGACGTATGCGCCCAGGGCTTCCGCTCCGGCCGCTCCCCCGGCTAGGTTCGTCGCACGCCCTCTCCAGGAGGATCGACGATGCCCCACGGGACGGCGCCCCACGAGACGCGGGTCCGCCGCGCGACCGTCGCGGACGCCGACGTCCTCGCGCGCCTGCTGCACGACTTCAACACGGAGTTCGGCTCGCCCACGCCCGGGCCGGCGGTGCTCGCCGACCGGCTGCGCCGGATGCTGCCGACCGACCGGACTCGTGCCTGGCTCGTCACCGAGGCGACGACGGCGGCGGGCCTGGCCCTGGTCACCCGCCGGGCGAACGTCTGGTCCGATCATCCGGTCGACCTGCTGGACGAGCTCTACGTGGTGCCTGCGCTGCGCTCCGTCGGCCCGGGTTCGCTGCTGATCCGCGCAGTGCTCGACGACGCCCGGGCGGCCGACGTCGCATGGGTGGAGGTTCCGGTGGATGCCCAGGACAGGGATGCCCGGCGCTTCTACAGGCGCCACGGTTTCCAGGAGGCCCAGCCCGAGACGGGCGAGCCTGAGCTGGTCCTGTCGCAGCACCTCTGAACGACGCCGTCGGCCCGGCGCCCCGCCCACACACCGTTGGCTCTGGAGTTCGGGCCTTAACCCCCGCCGGAATCGAGGGGGTTAAGGCCCGAACTCCAGAGCCAACGCGTCGGCGGGCCGCGCATGGAGGGCCGAGGCCGCGCGCCGGGACCCGGGCCCCGGCGCACGGCCCCGGAAGCTCAGGCGGTCTCGCCCAGCCCGGCGATGTGCTCGGGCAGCCGCTCGTGCGAGCCGTACATGAAGTGGTTCTGCATCCGCTCGCCGTACCGGCTCGCCGGCGTCGTCCGCCCCGCGGCCTCGGCGACCTCGCGGATGTGGATCGGTGCGGCGCCGCAGCACACTCCGAGGTACTGCACGTCCAGCGCCAGCGCCTCCTCGGCGAAGGAGCGGATCTCATACCGGTTGGTGAACAGCGGATCCAGCGCCGTCGGGAAGGTCCGCCCGTGCGGGGCGGGCACTGCGGCGGACTCGTCGGAGAGGTTGAAGAAGGTCGGCTCCTCCTCCGTGGTCCGGTAGGGCACCGGCAGCGCACCCACGTGGCAGGAGACCGCCTCGCGGATCCGGCGCAGCCACGGCATGGTGGTCTGCGGCCCGCGGAAGCAGTTGAGCCCGACGACGTCGGCGCCGGCCTGCTCCAGCCGCTGGGCGGTCTCGACGATGCCGACGTCGTCGGACATCCGCTCGGTGGCCATCGGCGCCAGCGTGGTGACCACGGCCAGCCCGCTCGCCTTCGCGATCTCCAGGGCCGCGAGCGCCTCGCCGGCGTAGTAGAAGGTCTCGGCGACGATGATGTCGGCACCCTCGTCGACGGCCCAGCCGACCATCTCCTCGAACATCCCGCGCACCTCCGCCTGGGCGGCCGGATCGGCCGGGTCCCAGATGTTGGTGTTGGAGATGTTGCCGGCGACCAGGTCGCCGGGCCGCTCGTCGGCCACCTGCCGGGCGATCTGCAGGGCCGCGCGGTTCAGCGGCTCGAGCAGGTCCTCCTTGCCGATGACCCGCATCTTCTCGCGGTGCCCGTTGTAGGTGAAGGCCTCGACGATGTCCGATCCGGCGCGCTGGAAGTCGACGTGCAGCCCGCGCAGCGCCTCCGGGTGCTCGAGGGCGACCTCGGGGACGAACTCGCCGGCGGAGAGGTACCCGCGGCGCTCGAGCTCGAAGAGGAAGCCTTCGGCGCAGATCACCGGCCCGGCGTCGAGGCGCCGGGTGAACTCCTGGGATGTGGTCATGTCCGGCCCTCTCAGCTGGTCTGCGTCTGCCGGCGCAGCTGGAACTGGGCGCCGTGGTGGTCGTCGGGCAGGTGGTCGCCGTCGCCGAAGAGCTTATGGCGCATGGTGCCGGAGGTGTACTCGGTCTTGTAGCGGCCGAGCTTCTGCAGCTCGGGGACCACGTGCTCGACGATGTCCTCGAAGGTCCCCGGCGTGATGTGGTACGCCAGGTTGAACCCGTCGACGTCGGTCTCCTCCTGCCACTCGACGAGCTGCCGGGCCGCGGACTCGCCGCCGCCGACGATCACCGGGCCGAAGCCGCCGACGCCGACCCATTCGGCCAGCTGCCGCACAGTCCACGGCTCGCCCTCGCGGCCGGAGGCCTTCTGGAAGGTCTCGACGGTGGACTGGATGGCGTTGGACTCGACGTCGCCGATCGGCTGGTCGAGGTCGAACTGGCTGAGGTCCAGCCCCATCCAGCCCGACATCAGCACCAGCCCGCCGATCGGGTCGATGTACTGGACCAGGTCGTCGTACTTCGCCTGTGCGGCGGCGTCGTCGGCGCCGGTGACCACCGTCTGCATGGCGAAGATGCGCACCGAGTAGGGGTCGCGGCCGGCGTCGACGGCGGCCTGGCGGATCCGCTGCACCGACTGCTTGGCCAGCTCCTTCGTCGGCGGATTGATGAACACCGCCTCGGCGTGCTTGCCGGCGAAGGCCCGCCCGCGGGTGGAGGCGCCGGCCTGGTAGATCACCGGCGTGCGCTGCGGCGACGGCTCGACCACCGAGATGCCCGGGGTCTTGAAGTGCTCGCCCTGGTGCTCGATGCGGTGGACCTTGGAGGTGTCGGTGAAGACGCCGGAGGCCTTGTCGGCGACGACGGCGTCGTCCTCCCAGGAGCCTTCGAGCAGCTTGTAGACCACGTCCATGTACTCGTCGGCGTGGTCGTAGCGGGCGTCGTGCTCCAGCTGGTCCTCCTGGCCCATGTTCTGCGCGGCCGAGGGAAGGTAGCCGGTGACGACGTTCCAGCCCACGCGGCCGCCGGTGAGGTGGTCCAGGCTGCCCAGACGGCGGGCGAAGGGGTACGGGTGCTCGTAGGCGGTGCCGGCGGTCAGCCCGAAGCCGAGGTGCTCGGTCACCGCGGCCATCGCCGAGACCAGCAGGAACGGGTCGTTGACCGGCACCTGCGCGCCGGAGGACAGCGCGGCGTCGGGGTTCGAGGCGTAGACGTCGTAGGGGCCGAGGACGTCGGCGATGAACAGGCCGTCGAACAGCCCCTTCTCCAGGGTCTTCGCAACGTCGGTCCAGTACTTCAGCGTATTGTACTCCCGGGCCCGGTCCTCCGGGTGGCGCCACAGTCCCGGGGACTGGTGGACCACGCAGTTCATGTCGAAGGCGTTGAACAGGATCTCGCGCTGTCCGGCGGGGGTGGTCGGCGGCTGGGACGGGGTATGCGTCATGCGGTGCTCCTCGTGTGGCTCGCCGATGCAGGCGCCCCTCGCGCGGCGAACCGGCGGAGCGAGCCGCCGATCGGGGGTGCGCGAGGGAGGAGACCTCCATCGGTCCTGGCTTTAGCACCCGGCGGATCCGGGTTGCTGCGGCGTCGACGAGCCAGGTCTCTCGGCCGCTCTGGATGGTACGGACCGCACTGTACACGTCCTTCCGACGTTCCTCGGAGTCGCGGTCCACATTCCGGACACCTTCGGCGACGCCCGCCGGGGCGCATGACGCCGGATGACATCACGTCTCACATGATGAGCCCCACGTTGGACCCGGGCATCGGCACCCCGTACCGTGAACCGTGTATCCATCCCGAGCGGCTGAGAGATCTGGCTCGTCGACGCCGCAGCAACCCGTTTGAGTCGGGTGCTACCGCCAGGACCGATGGGAGTGAATCGCCGATGCCAGCATCCGCACCCGCCCTCGCCGCCGAGGCCCCCGCCACGTCCGTCGACGTCGGGACGCCGACGCCTCTGGATCCGCTGCGGCTGCGCCGCGCCTTCGCCGAGTTCCCGCAGGGCGTGGTCACCGTCGCCGCCGAGGTCGACGGGACCCCGGAGGCGCTGATCGCCTCCACCTTCACCGTCGGAGTCTCGCTGGATCCGCCGCTGGTCACCTTCGCCGTGCAGCACACCTCCTCGACGTGGCCGCGGCTGCGCGACGGCGCCGGCCGGCTGGGCATCTCGGTGCTCGGCCGCGGCCAGCACGGGCTGTGCCGGCAGATCGCCTCGAAGGACCGCGCCTCCCGCTTCGACGGCGTCGCCCGAAGCACCGGCGACGACGGCGCGATCACCCTGGACGGCTCGCCGCTGACGCTGACCACCCGCATCCACGACCAGGTCACCGCCGGCGACCACGACATCGTCGTCCTGGAGGTCCTCGACGTCTCGGTGGACGAGCAGGAGGCGGTCCGGCCGCTGGTCTTCCACCGCAGCGAGTTCGCCCAGGTGCACGCCCCGGAGCCGGTGCCGGACGGTGACCGGTGACCCGGGCCGCCGAGACGTTCGCCGAGACGTTCGCCGAGACCGCCGTCGCGCCCGCCGAGCCGCTGGCCGCCGACGTCCACGCCTGGGCCGACCCGCAGACCGAGGACGAGCGCCTGGAGTTCTGGGCGACGGCGGCCGCCCTGCTGGACTGGCAGACGCCCTGGGAGACCACCCACTCGTGGACCCCGCCGGACCCGCAGGCGCAGCGCGGCCCGGACATCCGCTGGTACTCCGGCGGCACGCTCAACGCCGCGGTGAACTGCGTCGACCGCCATGTGGCCGCCGGCCGCGGCGACGTCGTCGCCCTGCACTTCGAGGGCGAGCCCGGCGACCGGCGCGACGTCACCTACGCGGAGCTGCAGGACCAGGTGAACCGCGCGGCGAACGCGCTGACCGCCCTGGGCGTCGGCGCCGGCGACCGGGTGGTGATCTACCTGCCGGTGCTGGTCGAGACCGTGGTCATCACCCTGGCCTGCGCGCGGATCGGGGCGGTGCACTCGCTGGTCTTCGGCGGCTTCTCCGCCGAGGCGCTGCGCTTCCGCGTCGAGGACACCGCCGCGAAGCTGCTGGTCACCACCGACGGGCAGTTCCGCCGCGGACAGGCGGTGCCGGTGAAGGAGAACGCCGACGCCGCCGTCGCCGGGGAGAACGCGATCGAGCACGTGCTGGTCGTCGAGCGCACCGGCTCGGAGGTGGCCTGGACCGCCGGCCGCGACGTGGCCTGGGGCGACGTTGTCGACGCCGCCTCGCCGGTGCACGAGCCGGAGTTCTTCGACGCCGAGCACGAGCTGTTCATCATGTACACCTCCGGCACCACCGGGAAGCCCAAGGGCCTGGTGCACACCACCGGCGGCTATCTGACCGGGGCGCTGTTCACCCATCTGCGGCTCTTCGCCCACCCGGATCCCGCGCGGCGGGGCGAGGACGTCCACTGGTGCACGGCGGATCTGGCCTGGGTCACCGCCCACACCTATGAGATCTACGGGCCGCTGGCCGCCGGGGCGACCCAGGTGATCTACGAGGGCACGCCGACCACCCCGCATCCGGGCCGGCACTTCGAGATCATCCAGCGCCTCGGAGTGACCAGCTACTACACCGCCCCGACGCTGGTGCGCTCGCTGATGGGCGCCTTCCCCGACGGCGTCCCGGCCGAATACGACCTCTCCAGCATCCGGCTGGCCGGCACCGTCGGCGAGGCGGTCAACCCCGAGGCCTGGCGGTGGATCCGGCGGGAGATCGGCCGGGACACCGTCGACGACGCCGGACGGCCCGCGCTCCCCCTGGTCGACACCTGGTGGCAGTCCGAGTCCGGCTCCACAGTGCTCTCCCCGCGCCCGGAGGACGCGGCGACCCGCACGCTGAAGCCCGGCAGCGCGAGCCGGGCGATGCCCGGCTGGGAGGCCGCCGTCGTCGACGACGCCGGCGCGCCGGTGGACGCCGAGACCCAGGGGAACATCGTGCTCACCCGCACCGGCCCGTCGATGGCGCGCACCGTCTGGGGCGATCCGGAGCGGTACTACACCTCCTACTGGGCGCAGTACGCCGAGCAGGGCTGGTTCCTCGCCGGCGACGGCGCCAAGCAGGACGCCGACGGCGACCTGTGGATCCTCGGCCGCATCGACGAGGTCATCAACATCTCCGGCCACCGGCTCTCGACCATCGAGATCGAGTCGGCGCTGGTCACCCACTCCGACGTCGTCGAGGCCGGCGTCTGCCCGGTCGAGGACCCGACCACCGGCCACGCGGCCGTGGCCTTCGTCGTGCTGACCGACGCCGCCCGCGCGCGCCTCGCCGACGCCGACTCGGACGGTGACTCGGCCGAGGAGAAGCTGCTGGCCGGGCTGCGCGCCCACGTCGGCGCGGTGATCGGCCCGGTGGCCAAGCCGCGGCGGGTGATCCCGGTGCCCGAGGTGCCCAAGACCCGCTCCGGCAAGATCATGCGCCGACTGCTGACCCAGCTGCACGACGGCGCGGCCCTCGGCGACACCACCAGCCTGCAGAATGAGCACTGCGTGGAGCAGATCGCCGCGATCTGCGACGCGCGCGGCACCGCCGCTTCCCGCCCCTCGACCCAGGAGACCGCATGAGCGAGAGAGAGTTCGGATTCCGCACCCGGGCGCTGCACGCCGGGGCCGTCCCGGACGCCGTCCACGGCACCCGGGCGGTGCCGATCCACCAGTCGACGTCCTTCGTCTTCAAGGACACCGACGACGCCGCGAACCTCTTCGCGCTGCAGAAGTACGGCAGCATCTACTCGCGGATCGGCAATCCGACCGTCAACGCGCTCGAGGAGCGGCTGGCCTCGCTGGAGGGCGGCATCGGGGCGGTGGCCACCGCCTCCGGGATGAGCGCGGAGTTCCTGGTCTTCGCCGCGCTGTGCGGCACCGGCGACCACATCGTGGCCTCCTCGAAGCTCTATGGCGGCACGGTGACCCAGCTGGACGTCACGCTGCGCCGCTTCGGCATCGAGACGACCTTCGTCGACACCACCGACCCGGAGGCCTTCCGCGCCGCGCTGCAGGAGAACACCAAGGTCGTCTACACCGAGACGGTGGCCAACCCCAGCTCCGACGTCGCCGACCTGCGCGGGCTGGCCGACGTCGCCCATGAGCACGGGGTGCCGCTGGTGGTCGACGCCACGCTGACCACCCCGTACCTGCTGCGGCCGATCGAGCACGGCGCCGACATCGTCGTCCACTCGGTGACGAAGTTCCTCGGCGGGCACGGCACCACGCTGGGCGGCGTCGTCGTCGAGGCCGGCACCTTCCCCTGGGACAACGGGAAGTTCCCCTCGATGACCGAGCCGGTCCCCTCCTACGGGGACCTCTCCTGGTGGGGGAACTTCGGCGAGTACGGCTTCCTGACCAAGCTGCGCTCCGAGCAGCTGCGCGACATCGGCCCCTCGCTGACTCCGCAGGCGGCCTTCCAGCTGATGCAGGGCATCGAGACGCTGCCGCAGCGGATGGGCGAGCATGTGGCCAACGCGCAGCGGATCGCCGAGTGGCTGGAGGCCGACGAGCGCATCTCCTACGTCAACTACGCCGGGCTGCCCTCGCATCCGGACCACGAGCGGGCGCGCGAGGTGCTGCCGCTGGGCGCGGGATCGGTGTTCAGCTTCGGCGTGACCGGCGGCCGCGAGGTCGGCGCCCGGTTCATCGAGGCGCTGCAGCTGGCCAGCCACCTGGCCAACGTCGGCGATGTGCGCACGCTGGTGCTGCACCCCGGCTCGACCACCCACCAGCAGCTCACCGAGGAGCAGATGGCCGCCGCCGGCATCCCGGACGACCTGATCCGCATCTCAGTGGGCCTGGAGGACGTCGACGACGTCCTCTGGGATCTGGACCAGGCGCTGGACGCCGCCCTGGCCGCGACGGCGGCCACCGAGCAGACGGAGGAGGCCCGATGAGCACCACGGAGACGACCGCCGACGCCGCGCACTCCGAGCACCCCCACGGGATCTGGGAGCCGCCGTCGCCGGTGCGCCGGCTGCAGCTGCTGCGCTCCGCCCGGTCGATCGCGATCGTCGGCGCCTCGAACAAGCCGCAGCGCGCCAGCCACTTCGTCGCGACCTACCTGCTGAGCTCCTCGAGCTATCGGGTGCATTTCATCAACCCGCGGCTGGACGAGATCCTCGGGCAACCGGTGTACCCCTCGCTGGCCGAGCTGCCGGAGGTGCCCGACATCGTCGACATCTTCCGCCGCCCCGAGGACGTGCCGGGCATCGTGGAGGAGGCCGCCGAAGTCGGGGCGCAGACGATCTGGATGCAGCTGGGCATCCGGAACCCGGAGGCCGCGCAGCTGGCCCGCGACCGCGGCATGGAGGCGGTGCAGGACCGCTGCGTGAAGATCGAGCACGCCCGCTTCCACGGCGGGCTGAACCTCGCCGGCTTCAACACCGGGGTGATCAGCGCCAAGCGTCAGCGCCTGGACGGCTGAGCGGCTCCCGGGGCGCCCGGCTCCGTGGTCGGGCGCCGGCTCTTGTCCAGCAGACGTGACCTGTCCTACTCTATCCGAAACGTAGCGTTCCGCGCCGTGTGGAGTGCTTCGTGTGCACAGGCCTGCTCGCTGAGGAGGGCGAGGGGCCGACCATCGGAGAGACGAGGGGACCTCTCATGACCGACGCCGCTGCTGCGTCCGGAAAGACCACTGCCCGCCGCCGCGTCCAGGCGGTGCTCGCCGGGGGCCTGGTCCTCGGCGTCGGCGCCGCGGTGACGCTGGCCTCCTGGAACGATTCGGAGTTCGCCGACGGGATCTTCGGCTCCGCGGCCTTCAACCTGGAAGGCTCGACCGACGGAGAGAGCTACACCGACCACGCGTCCGCGGACGCGGCCGCGACGCTGGACTTCTCCGCGGACAACATGACCCCGGGGCAGACGGTCCATACCCCGTTCTGGGTCCGGCTGGACGCCGACACCACTGTGGACGGCACCATCGAGGCCGCCGACGGCATCGGCATCACCGGATCCGACGGCACGAACACCGCCAACCTCTCCTACGAGGTCACCGCGGATCCGGACTCCTGCGACGCCGCCGGCGCGGCCACCGGCACCACGGTGGCCTCCGGCGCGGACCTCAGCACGGGCGTCGGCAGCACGTCGACCATCGATCTGACCGCTGGCGAGGACGCCGCCGGCACGCCGGTGCAGCTCTGCTTCTCCGTCACCGCGGCCGAGGAGGAGTTCGCCCAGGGTGACACCACTGAGGTCACCTGGGAGGTCCTCGCGACCTCGGTCGACAACTCGTGACCGGCCGGGCGCGCGCCGCCCGTGACGAGACCGCTCGCCACCGCCTCTCGGTCAGAGCCCGGGCGCTGCTGGCCGGCGGGCTGGTGCTCGGGGTGGGAGCCACGACGACGCTGGCGGCCTGGAACGACTCCGAGCACCTCGGCGGCACCGTCACCGCCGGGCACTTCACCCTGGAGGGCTCGACCGACGGGTCCTCGTACTCGACGTCGACGGCGGGTTCGCCGCACGCGGTGAGCTTCTCCGCCGCCGACGCGCTGGTCCCCGGCGCGCAGAGCTACGCCTTCTTCAGCGTGCGCACCGCGGCCGGATCGGCCGGCGGCGAGCTGCAGGTCCAGGGCGACGACGGCAATGTCGGCGCCCTGCCCGACGCGCTGACGTACGCGGTGCGCACAGTCTCCGGCACCACCTGCGACGCCGACGCCTTCGCCGGCGGGGGCGACGTGGTCGGCCGCGGCACTCCGGTGACCGCCGATGCCGAGACGAGCCAAGCGGTGGACGCCGACGGCGCCTCGGCGGTGAACTACTGTCTGGAGCTGACGCTCTCCGCCGACGCTCCGAACGACGTCCAGGGGGAGTCCGCGGCACCGGTCTGGCACGTCCTCGGCACCAGCTCGGACGGATGAGGCCCTCATGTCGAGTCTGCTGCGCCGACTGCGTCGCCTGACCGTCGAGCTGCTGCTCTGGGTCGCGGCGCTGGCCGGACTGGCCGCGATGGTGCTGGTGATCTGCGCCCACGTCTTCGGACTCTCGCTGATCCTCTTCCGTACCGGGTCGATGGAGCCGACCATCCCGCAGGGCGCGGCCTCCCTGGTGAAGGAGATCCCGGCCTCCGAGGTCGCCGTCGGCGACGTGGTGACCGTCGACCGCGCCGGACGGCTGCCGGTGACCCACCGTGTGACTTCGGTGGAGGACGGTGAGGGGCCGCAGGAGCGGATCATCACCATGCAGGGCGACGCCAACGCCGCGGAGGATCCGGAGCCCTACACCGTCACCGAGGTGCGTGACGTGCTCTGGTCCGTGCCGGGGATGGCCGAGCCGATCCACCGGCTGTCCGATCCGTGGGTGATGGGCACCGTCACCGTCGGGGCCGCGCTGCTGGTGGGCTGGGCGTTCTGGCCGCACCGTTCCGCAGGACAGTCCGATGAAGGCCACGAGGACGACGAAGGCAGCGAGGACTCCGGCTCGGGTGCGGCGCCTGCACGTCCCCGGCATGCCGCCCCGACGGTGATCGTGATGCTGATCGGCGTCGTCGGCCTCATGGCGCCGGCGACCATGGCAGAGCGCGCCGAGGCGGCGACCTCGCCGTCGGCGACGGACCGTTCCGGCACCGGAGTCGAGACCATCACCGGCGAGCATCTCGAGCTCGTCTCGGTACTGCCGCCGGACGCCGCGCAGCAGCTGACTCCCGGGGGCACCGCCGTGTGGGAGCTCGGCGTCTCGGCGCAGGCGCCGTCTCCGGGGGCTGTGCGCACCGGGCTGAGTCTCAGCGGCCAGGCGCCCCTGGCCGTCGTCGTCGAGTCCTGCGCCGAGCCGTGGGGCGGCACGCCGCGCGTCGTCGAGCCGGTCGTGTCGAGAGGGCCCGAGTCGACCTCCTGCGCGAGCGGCCGGCGGACGCTGCTGGAGGGGACGACGCTCTTCCCCGGCGACGAGGACCGTCGACGTCTCGACGAGCACCCTGCCGATGAGCAGCGCTGGCTGCGACTGCAGGTCTCGCTTCCCGAGGGCTCCGGAGACAGCGCCCCGGGCCTGGCTTCTCGGTTGCGAGTCCACGTCGTGGGCGAGGGTGAGTCGATCTCCGTCTCTCCGGACGACGTTCCCTCCCCTGCGCCGGATCCGGGAGACGGACAGCTGGCCACCACAGGAGCCCCGCTGCTGATCGTCGCCGCAGCCGGGATGCTGTCCCTGGGGATCGGGCGACGGCTGATGATGGTGCGGACGCGTCGGGCTGCGACGGACGAGTCCGGCGACGGGAGGCGGAGATGACACGGCGCCGGGGATCACGGCCCCGTCTGCGCCGCCTGCGTGCCGGCGTCGCGGTGACCGGGGCGCTGGCGCTGTTGGTGAGCGTCGGCGCCCCGCAGCCGCCGACGGATCCTCCGTCGGTCCGAGCGCCGGTGGAGGCCACCCTCGCTGAATGGACGGCCGGCGTCCATGCCCGGGCCGACGCGCTGACTGCCTCGACGGTGAACCCGCCGGCTCCGGTGGAGTGCCGTCCGCGGCTGCTGCAGCGCCCACTCATCGTCTGGACCCCGCCGGCGAGCGGACCGGAGCCGGAGGGCTACGCCGTCGAGATCCGACGTCGCGGCGTCCTCTCCCCCGAGGGTCTGATCAGCTCGGAGACCTATGGGCCGGGGACGACGCAGGTGTCGCTCAGCGCCGACCTGCTCGAGGTGCTCGAGGACCTGCTGGGCATCTCCACGCGGTATTCGATCACCGTCCGCACGCTCGGTCCGGGCCAGTGGACCTCGGAGCCGTCGCAGACGGCGAACTTCTCCGTCACTCTCGGGCTGGTGCCCAGCTGCGCCTGAGGCTCAGCCGGTGATCAGCGTGCCGGCTGCCCCGCGCGTCGCTCAGCGATGGTCTGGCGGCGGCGGATCCCCCGCCCGTCAGGACGTCCGTCGGGCGGCGGAGACTCGTCCTCATCGGCGTCGGAGGCGGCCGGCGAGCCGCGTCTCCTGACCCCGCGGACGCCGGCCCGAACGGCACGTTCGACCGCCCGCCAGCTCCGGTCGGTCACGAAGATCGCGTCGTAGGCCAGCATCGCCAGCGAGAACCAGGGGAGCCCCATCAGCACGGCGATGCCGCCATGCAGGGCGATGACGCCGAGCAGGAAGAGCCGGCGGGTGACCGGGTGCAGCAGCCCGACGGCGAAGAAGAGCTGGACGAAGACCGAGAAGTAGGTCATCACGGTCAGCAGATATGGATCGGCCGTGACCAGCTCATTGACAGCCGGAAGCACGCTGAACTCGGGCAGGCTCAACGGATAGTAGAGTCCGGTCCCGGACTGCCAGAGATCTCCCTGGACCTTGTACAGCGCCGAGGCGGTGTAGAGGATGAAGATCTGACATGCCAGGGTGATGAGCGCACTGTTGTGAACTGCGGCAGTCAACCATCGCGGGAGCACCGGCAAACCATAGTGCAGGCGCCGGAGCACGGACAGTCGACTCCCGGACTGTTCGATTCTGCGGCCGCGCGCACGACGACGCGCGTCGAGGGACCAGTGCTCGGAGGTGCTCATCAGGATCAGCAGCGTCAGGCCGATCCTCATGATGTTGTCCCCCTGGTTCCCGATCATCGGGGCCCGCTCGACCAGCCCGGTCATCCCCAGCACCAGCACCACGTTCATCACCCGCGTGCGCCAGCCCAGCACGAAGGCCACCGCGACGGCGGTCAGGGCGAGGTACTCCAGGGTGAAGACCAGCGGCGAGTCCGTCGCGAAGAGTCCGGTCAGGACGTCGAACTCGCCGGCCTCCCGCATGGGTTCGACCCAGAAGGAACCGGGTCCCCACACGACGTGGCGCGCCGGGAAGCTGCTCAGCAGGATCCCCAGCGCTCCGATGCCGACCAGGACGCGGGTCGCGGCGAGCCCGCGGAGCGCGCGACGCTGGCTCAGCAGCCAATCCTCCAGAGCACGGATCCACGAGAGGACCGGGTCCAGGACGTGGTGACGCAGCAGGTCCACCTCAGTCCACCTCCGTGGTCGCGTACTGGGCGAAGAGCTCGAGCTGCTGATCAGTCAGCTCCTGGTGGTGCCGCCACCCGTAGTCGCGGTAATCGATGTCCTGGTCATCCAGGGTCTCGTCCTGCTCGAGCTGATAGGGCGGGACGCGGCGACTTCCGGTCCGATACTGCACGCGGATGATCTCCCCCTGCTCGCCCCAGGTGACCTCGGAGTAGGCGGCCGCGATGAGTGTGGCGGTCGCGTCAGCCCGCATATATCGGTCGACGGCGCCGGATTCGCCGCCTCCCTCCTCCTCGAGCATGGTGCGCAGCTCGTCGACCGGCGTCTCGAAGAAGTCCACCGTCAGCAGGTCCCGCTGCTCGTCGCTCAGATCGCTGCGAGCACTGTGGACATAGCTGGCCGTCCGGCGGGAGACCTTCCTGGTGCGCGGAGGCGCCGGGTCTCCGTGGACCAGGGCGTTCTCGATGTCGGTGACGCGCGCCCACTCGGTGGGCTCGCCCTCCCCGGTCTCCAGGTCGACGACGAACGCACGGGCCTCGAACACCACATCGCCGCGCTTGGGAGTCGGTGCGAAGAGGGACCACCCCTGCTGGAACCAGGGTTGGACGTACTCACGAACACGATCGTAGCCGACGGCGTCGCGGAAGGCGGTGCTGGGCGCGACCCAGAGGCCGATGATCAGGCTATGGGCCAGGACGACGGCGAGCAGCGGCCACATGACCACGCGAGCGATGCGCGGGGCTCGGGGGCCGGAGGCAGGTTCCCCTGCAGGCGGCGCCGCCGCTCGGTCATCACGTGCGTGCAGGTCCATAGTCTCCGGAAGGCCTTGATCGATCTGGTACTTGTCACGGATCGTCTGTGGAAACGAACGCTGGCGACGCCATCACCCTGTCGGGAGATGACGTCGCCAGCGGTCATCGCTTCAGCTCACCATATGGTCAGCTCGTACGCCGTGCCTTGGCATAGCCGACGATGCCGACGCCGACCATCAGCAGGAGCAGCGCCATGAGGCCGAGGCCTACGGCTCCGGTCGGACCGGTGACGGCCAGACCATCGTCAGAGTCACCGTCAGACCCGGCACCCGAATCGACGGTGCCGTCACTGTCAGTGCCCAGACCGCCCGACTCCGTCACCGTGAGGGTGGCGGACTCAGAGACGTTCGGGTCCTGGTCGTCCGTGGCGGTGACGGTCAGCTCACCCGGGTCGATGCCCTCCGGCACCGTCCATCCCTCGGTGAAGCTGCCATCATCCCCGACTTCGACGCCCTCGATGGTGTCGACGATGTCGCCGTTCTCGTCGGTGATCTCGACCGTCACCGTGGTGTCCGGGTCGAAGTTCTCACCGCCGATGGAGACGTCGTCACCGGGGGCCGCCGTGTCCGGGTCGACCGTGACGGACGGCTCGTCAGCAGAGCCGTCGGTCTCAGTACCGCCGTCGGTCTCAGTGCCGCCGTCGGTCTCAGTGCCGCCGTCGGTCTCAGTGCCGCCGTCGGTCTCAGTACCGCCGTCGGTCTCAGTACCGCCGTCGGTCTCAGTGCCGCCGTCGGTCTCAGTACCGCCGTCGGTCTCAGTACCGCCGTCGGTCTCAGTACCGCCGTCGGTCTCAGTACCGCCGTCGGTCTCAGTGCCGCCGTCGGTCTCAGTGCCGCCGTCGGTCTCAGTGCCGCCGTCGGTCTCAGTGCCGCCGTCGGTCTCAGTGCCGCCGTCGGTCTCAGTGCCGCCGTCGGTCTCAGTGCCGCCGTCGGTCTCAGTACCGCCGTCGGTCACGGTCAGCGGAGTCTGAGCAGACTCACCA
>NZ_BAAAYG010000013.1:0-2681 GCF_039536005.1 Nesterenkonia halobia
ATCACCCGCGCCCTGCTGGGCACCGGAGGATTCAGGCCCTTGCTACACCCTCATCTGCGATGAGCCGGTTTGTGACGTTGCCTCGATCCGCAGCACATCAATGCATAGCGAGCGCCATCGTAGGGGATGCTGGACAGTAGGCAGCCGGCGGCTCACGGGTTCTGGCGTGCTTGGACACCGTCGAGGATGACATCCAGCCCCTCTATGAACCAGTCCCGATCTCCGGCGTGTAGCGGATGCGCGATGAGACGGCTCAGACGGGGGAAGTCGCCCAGGTCGACGTCGTGGAGACGTTGCTGCCACGTGCGACCAGGGTCGTCTCCGGCTTCGGCCTGCCTGTCGCCGAGGACGACGCGCGCGCTGCCCTGGACGTAGTTGTTGACGGTCATGACCACGCGGGCAGCGGCGTCAGGGGGGAGTCTTACTTCTTCCAGCGCCGATAGCGCCCATTCCATGGCCGCCAGTGAGGCGGTTCCGAAGGGCGGGGTCACGGTGGCGGTGGCGGTGAGCATCCACGGGTGGGCGAGGAACGCGGCCCAGTCCTGGCGGGCGAGGGCATGCATGGCCTCCCGCCAGTCGAGCGCACCTTGGTCGGGGTAGGAGTATTCGGCGGTGATCCGCTCGACCATGGCCCCGATCAGCTCGTCCTTGTCGGAGACGTGCCGATATAGCGACATCGCTCCGGCACCGAGGCGTGCGGCGACGCGCTTCATCGTCATCGCCTCCAACCCCGCCTCGTCGGCGATCTCGATCGCCGCCGTGACGATCCGCTCACGAGACAGGGGGCCGGAAGGGCCGACTCGGGGACTCATCTGATCACCTCCGCAGCCCAGTCTAGCCCGTTGCGTATTTCATACGCTACACTCGATGCGTACCGCATACGCAACATGAGCGAGGAGACGCACCATGTCCACCCGGACCCCCGATTCGCACGACCGCCGGTCGCGGTGGCTCGGGCTCGCCGTGCTGACGCTTCCGGTGATCCTGACCTCGATGGACATCACGATCCTGCACATCGCGATCCCGGCGATCACTCATGAGCTGACGCCAAGCCCCAGCCAGACCCTGTGGATCCTCGACGCCTACGGGTTCCTCCTGGCCGGGCTGCTGATCACGATGGGGAATCTCGGCGACCGGATCGGCCGCCGGCGGCTTCTCCTGATCGGTGCGGCCGTGTTCGGCGTGGCCTCGACGCTGGCCGCGTTCTCGACCAACCCGGAGCTGCTCATCGCCGCGCGCGCCCTGATGGGCATCGGCGGTGCCACGCTGATGCCCTCGACGCTCTCGCTGATCCGCAACATGTTCACCGATCCGGCCGAGCGCACACGGGCCATCGGTATCTGGACCGCAAGCCTCTCCGGCGGCATCGCACTCGGACCAATCGTCGGCGGACTCCTGCTCGAGGCCTTCTGGTGGGGATCGGTCTTCCTCATCAACGTGCCCGTCATAGTGCTCCTGCTGGTGCTGGCACCCCGGTTCGTTCCCGAGTATCGGAGCCCGGCGTCGGCGCGACTGGACGTGGTCAGCGTCGTGCTGTCCTTCGCCGCGATCCTGCCGGTCGTGTGGGCGATCAAGACCGCCGCCGAGGAACTCGCCCTCACCGCTCCTGCTGTGGTCGGACTGGTCGTCGGCGTGCTCGCCGGGACTGTGTTCCTCATCCGGCAGCGTCGCCTCGAAGAGCCGTTGGTCGACGTCGACATGTTCGCCAACCCGCGCTTCAGCGGTGCCGTCCTGGGGGCGGGGCTGGCGATGTTCTCCCTTGTCGGGGTGATGTTCTACAGCGCGCAGTACCTGCAGCTCGTCGCAGGCCTGTCTCCGCTGATCGCGGCGCTGGCGATGCTGCCGATCATGGCCGCCGTCGGCGGCATGTCCGTTCTGGCCTCCGTGCTCGTGCCCCGCTTCGGCTACCCGCTCGTCTTCGGGGCAGGCGCGGCCGTGGCAGCCGCAGGGATGCTCAGCTTCAGTCAGGTCCCGGTCGACGACGGCTTGATCGTCGCTATCGTCGCCTCGGCCTTCATCGGTGCGGGCATCGCGCCGATGATGACCCTGGCCACCGACGTCGTGGTCGGCTCCGCCCCGCCGAACCGCTCGGGTGCTGCGTCCGCCCTGTCCGAGACCGCCGCGGAGCTGGGGGCCGCGCTGGGCATTGCCGTGCTCGGCTCGATAGGTACCGTCCTGTACCGCTCACGAGTCCTCGATGGCGTGCCCGCCGACCTCCCCCCGGAGGCCAGTGAGGTTGTCAGCTCGAGTCTCGGCGCAGCCCTCAGTGTTGCCGAGCAGCTTCCGGCCGAAGCCGCGACTCACCTTGCCGACCTCGCCCGTCATGCCTTCACCGACGGGCTCGGTGCCGCCACCATCACGGGGGGTCTCGTCCTCGTCGTGACCGCCATCGTGTGCCCCCTGCTGCTCCACAGGGGAAGACCGCAGACTCAGTCCACGGACCTACCGTGAAGGTGGGGAAGTCTCGGGGTGGTTGTCTCAACGACGGTCCGAAACGTTTAAGTCGAGGTTCTGTAGCCTGGTCTGTCCCAAGTTGACCACGGGTGCGCGTCGAATCCCCATTGAATCGCCATTCGAGTGATGATTTGCCTGATCATTGATGAACGTCATAAACGGGCTCATCGCAGATGAGGGTGTAGCAAGGGCCTGAATCCTCCGGTGCCCAGCAGGGCGCGGGTGAT
>NZ_BAAAYG010000014.1:0-159213 GCF_039536005.1 Nesterenkonia halobia
CGGCTTGGGAAACTGACTCCGATCGAATACGAGACCGTCTACACTCAAGACGTCGCGTTGGCGGCGTGAACTACGGAGTCAACCGAACCCTCAGCAGACCCGACGTCGCGACTGTCGACCTCGTTCCCCACGATCCCGAACCCACCTTTGAGCGTCAAAGCCGTCTCGGCTGTGCCTGCGACATGCTCAGTTGAACTCGAACGGGCGGTACGACGACCTCACGTTGAAACGTCGGCCGTCCTTCCGCCGCTGCACGAGGTCCGTTATCGTGTCGACGTCGTCAGCGCGCATGCCAAGCTCGCGGCACTTCGCACGCACCTGCTCTACCGAGACAGGAGCCCAGCGGTCGGGCCGGTTCATCATGTCCGCCTTGAGCTTGTCCTCTTCGTTCCACTTCAGGCCGGCGGAGTAGCCGGCAGCCCTCCCGGCGATGTATTGGAGAATGTCGTCGATACCGTTCGGCATCGGTTCCAGATCGCCCCTCGCCGGAGCCGCGGGCTCAATCGTCTGCCCTGGAAGCAATTGGATCGGGTTCACGTCTTGGAGCCATTCGGCGGTCTCCTCAACGCTCCACTCGATGACGGCGATCGCATCTGCTTTGACGCTCCATACGTCGTTCAGGTGCTCCCGATCAGGCCATGCGTAGAGCACCCGCTGACCATCGAAGGACCTTCCATAGAAACCTCGCCAGGCATGATGCTGCACCTGAGGCCGGGCGATCAGACGGGTGATGACCTCGCTCTGTACCGTGCGTCGTGGCGTCACAACGACCAGGGGGCCTCCCGGTTGGGCAAGTAGCCACCTCACGGCACGGGTGTTCTGTGCTTCTCGCGAGTCGTCTCCACTGAGTCGAGATACCGCGACGGGAACGTCAGACATCTTCTACCTCCTCGAATCGTGGGTCTACCGACACGGTAGCGATGAGGTCTGACATTGGTACCGTCTCCGCCGTCGCCACAACGAAGGTGCCGGTATCCTAGACCATCATGGCCCGTGGTTCTGGCCTCCCTGGCTCCCAAATCATCTCCCCGACTTTCCTCCCCAGTTCGCCAAAGCACCCCTGGACACTGAGGCGATGAATGCAGAACCACCACACCTCGAGCTCGTCGGCGATACAGTCACGCAACCTGGCTTCGCACTCGTCTAAAGCGCGGTTGTCACCGTAAGGGACCTCGTGGAGCTCCGGGTCTGTTGATCTGACGTGGTATTCGACCCGCTCCCAGTAGTCAGACGGCGGATCGTCGGTCCCGGGCTCATCGGTCGCGAGGACGTCCAAGTGGTGGAAGCGTCCCGACTTCCCGTAACGGGCGAACGCCGCGAAAAGCAGCTCGAGTGTCGTGCTCGTACCGATCCGAGAAGCGAGCTCCCGGGAGTAGCCGCCGTGTACGACTCTTGCCAGGCCACATTCGATCGCATACCCCAGGAACGAGTTCAGCGACTCGATGTCATGCCCCCAGGTGGACTTCAACGTCTTCTTCGACGGCCACGAGCCGGATGCCCCGACCTCGTTGCAACCGAGCACGACCTTCATGGCCTTCTCCACACCGATACTTCCCAGTGTGAACACCGCATCGCCGTGCAAATCCACGAGACGAAGCCCCCGGATCGCCTCCACAGAGTCGCGTAGCAGGTTACGTACGGATCCGGCTTCTTCGATCAGAGCAAATCCCTGACGCGTCGACAGCCCTGGATGGAGGCCATTGCGGCTCTCATGTTCTGAATCGGATGACACAGTTTGGCTCCTCTAAGGTGCTCACACGGCCGTACTACAGTGCCTCAAGCGTAAGAGTTCGACGACGCGGCAGCGCCCGACGCGCTGTAGCCCTCGCATGCACGTTTAAGGGTGGGGACCCGGGGCGCCGACGAGCAGCAGATGATGCCCGCCGGCCGCGGCGACCTCCAGAGCGAACCGGGCCTCGTGCTGACCGCGGACCTCGGCGAGATCGCCGCCCGCCTGCGGGCCGGCGACCCCGTCCCCGACCTCGCCGACGCCCACGGCCCCGCCGGTGTGCCGATCCGGCACCCGCTCGTCCAGATCCGGGAACCGGTCGCCCACCTCGCGCCGCACCCTGCTCCCGCAGGAGAACGCCCCGGCTACCTCCACCGCATGCGAGGCCGCCAACACCTCCACCCCGGGGACCAGCGCGGCCTCAGGGGCGTTCTCCCGGCTGACGACCACCGTCTCCACTCCGGCCCGCACGGCCGCGGCGACCGCCGGCAGCACCCCGCGCACCGGCCGCAGCCGGCCGTCCAGCCCCAGCTCGGCGAGGAAGACCACCGACTCGGTCCCGGCGACCATCCCCTCGGCGGCCCAGGCGCTCATCAGGATCGCCAGATCCAGCCCCGAACCGGACTTCGGCAACGAGGCCGGCAGCAGGTTCACCGTCAGCCGCCGAGCCGGCAGGTCGAGGCCGCTGTTCCGTGCGGCCGCGCGGATCCGGTCCTGGCTCTCGCGCAGCGAGGCATCCGGCAGCCCGAGCAGCACGAAGGCCGGCAGCGACTGGCCGATGTCGGATTCGACGTCGATCAGATGCCCCTGCATGCCCACCAGCACCACTCCGCGGGACCGCCCCATGCTCATGGCCGCACATCCCGCAGATGCTCCACCCGCGGCCGGGTGCCGTCCTCCGCGGCCCGCGCGTCGTCGGGCGGCAGCAGCACGGAGACCACATCGACCCGACGGCGGATCCGTGGACCGGGGTAGCCGCTGACGTACTCGGCGAGCAGCCGATGCAGCCGATGGAGCTTCTGCGGGCCCACTGCTTCGAAGGGATGCCCGTAGCCCAGTCCGCGGCGAGTCTTGACCTCGACGGCGACCAGCTCGTCGCCGTCGATGGTCACCAGATCCAGTTCTCCCCGCGTCGACCGCCACCGTCGTTCCAGGATGAGATGCCCGGCCTCGGCGAGGTGATCGGCGGCGATCTCCTCGCCGAGCAGACCGGTCCTGTCCTCAGCACGCATGCGTCGCCTCCTCCCGACGTCGACCCGGTGGTCGGCGCCTCGCTCGTCCAGCACCCACCACTGTGCCACCGGCGCCGACGGCGAGGAGGCCCGCCGACCGCTTCTGTGGAGAACACGGCGTGTCGCAGGTGCCGAGGCCCCGCCTGTGCAGGACTCGCCGGTCCCGGAGGCCTCACCGGGCGGCGTTCCTGACCGGGACCTCCCCGGGCGGCGACCTCGGCTGGTGACGGCCGCCGACCTGCCGTCCAGACTCGCTCCATGGCTCTTCGCGAGATCACGTTCCCCTCCGCCGATGATCGTGACGAGATCCAGGCGTGGCTGCACACGCCGCTCAGGGCCCCGCGCGGCATCGTGCAGATCGTGCACGACTTCGGCGAGCACTCACGCCGCTGCCACCACCCGATCGGGACCCTGCTCGACGCCGGCTTCGTCGGCGCCCACGACGACCACGTCGGGCACGGCAGCACGGCGCGGCGGAACGACACCTGGGGCGATCCGGGCGAGGCCGGCTGGGAGACCACTGTGCTCGACGAGCGGCGGCTGCACGACGCCGTCCGCGCCGAGCTGCGGCAGGCCGGCCATGCCGAGCTGCAGTTCACGATGTTCGGACACAGCTGGGGCTCGATGATCGCGCGCGAGTACGCCGCCCGGCACGGAGACGACCTCGAGGCCCTGGTGCTGTGCGGCGTCGTCTACGGGATGCGGCAGGACGAGACGATGGCCCGGATGGCCGAGGAGGCGCTGGCGGCCGGCCGCGCCGCGGAGCCCGCCCTCGACGTCGCCGAGGCCGTCTTCGGGCCGATGACGGCGCGCTACACCGATGTGCGCACGCCGAACGACTGGATCGCCTGCGACCCGGAGGTCGTCGACGACCACGCCGCCGATCCGCTGAACACGATGACCGTGGGCGCGCCGACTTACCGGCTCTTCGCGGACTTCGCCGCGCTGATGAGCGCCGTCACCGGGGCGCAGTGGGCCGCTCGGATACCCGTCGACCTGCCGGTCCGCCTGATCGCCGGCGATCAGGACCCGGCCGGCGACTACGGCGAAGGCGTCTACGCCGTGGCCGATCTGCTCGCCGAGGCCGGCAGCCGGTCGACCTCGACCACGACCTACTCGGGGTGGCGCCATGAGATCCACGACGAGCGCGCCATCCGCGCCGAGGTCGAGGCCGACGTGGTCAGCTTCCTCCGGCGTCACCTGGGGTGACGGCGCTCAGGCTCCGCGCGGCGCCGCCAGCCGGTCCGTGCCCAGATTCCAGGACCGGCGGTGGGCGACAGTGGCCCCGTGCTCGACCAGTGCGGCACGGTGCACCGCCGAGCCGTAGCCCCGGTTGGACTCCCAGCCGTAGCCGGGATGCTCGACGGCGAGCCGTTCCATCAGCGCGTCCCGCTCGACCTTGGCCGCGACGCTGGCCGAGGCGACGCTCAGCGCCCGGGCGTCGGCCTTGACCATCGCGTGCACGCGCGCCGAGCTCCCGCCGGTGAGCCAGTCGTGGGACCCGTCGACGATCACCGCGTCCACCGGATGGCCCAGTCGCTGCTCGACGGCGCGGAGCCCGGCCAGGCCGGCCTCCTGCAGGGCGGAGGAGATGCCGGCGGTGTCGATGCGCTCGGGCGCGCTGTGCTGCACGGAGACCGCCGGGGCCTCCTCGGCGATCACCGGGGCCCAGCGCTGACGCGCCTTCGGGGTGAGCAGCTTGGAGTCGCGCACGCCGTCGAGCACCGCCAGCACGCCGGTCTCGCGCTCGACGGCGGGATCAGCCAGATCCAGCACCGCGACCCCGACGGTGACCGGTCCGGCCAGCGCGCCGCGGCCGACCTCGTCCACGCCGGCGATCCAGCGGGCGCCGGTCTCGGCGGCCAGGGCCAGTTCGGGCAGCAGCGTCGCCGACTGCGGCATCAGTCCCCCGCCGCCGGCACGTCGGCGAAGGGATCACGGTCGGTGCCGCCGCCGCCCCACCGGTCCATCGGCCAGACGCGGGCCAGCGACCGGCCGACGATGTCCTCCACCGGCACCGCCCCGCGGTCCGGCTCCTCGAGATGCGCGCGCGAATCGGCCGAGGCGCGCCGGTGATCGCCCATCACCCACACCGTGTCCTCGGGCACGGTGATGTCGAACTCCATCTGGCTCGGCTCGTCGCCCGGGTACAGATACGGCTCGTCGAGGGGCTCGCCGTTGACGGTCAGCCGCCCCTGGTCGTCGCAGCAGGTCACCTCGTCGCCGCCGACGCCGATGACACGCTTGACCACATAGTGCTCCGAAGTGTCGGGCATCAGCCCCACGAAGGTCAGCGCATCCTGCAGCGGCGTCGTCTCCGGCGCCGGGGCCCCGCCGGTGGACCAGGCGCGGGTGTCCTCGAAGACGATCACGTCGCCGCGCTGCACCTCGGAGACCTCCGGAGCCAGCAGGTTGACCACGATCCGGTCGTCCACCTGCAGGGTGTCCTCCATCGACTCCGAGGGGATGTAGAAGGCGCGCAGCAGGAAGGTCTTGACCACGAAGGAGATCACCACCGCGATCAGCAGGATGACGCCGATCTCGACGAAGAACGCCGCCACAGGGCTGCGGTCGCGCAGCCGACGACGGCGGCCGCCCGCCGTCGAGCCCTCCGCGCCGGCCGGAGTCCGGTGCGCCGGCGTCGTCTCCCCGTCCTCGCCGGAGCCGTCCTCGGGAGTCGAGGGGTCCTGGGTGCTCATCGCTGTCCTCCTGATGCTGGCGGCCGTCCGTCTCCGCGCGGCGCGGACGGGCCCCTCGACGTCGCCTCGGACGCGGCCTCGCCCAGCGGGCGTCGGGCGTCCCACGGCCACACCACCTCGGTGACGCGGCCGATGACGCGGCCCTGCCTGATCATACCTCCACCGGGGGCGCCGAGCAGCGCCCGCGAGTCCACCGACTCGGCGCGATGGTCGCCCATCACCCACATCCGGCCCGGCGGGACCTCGGCCTCGAACTCCTGGTCGGAGGCCGGCTGCTCGGCGGAGACCGGATGCGGCAGGTAGTCCTCCTCGAGCGGCTCGCCCTCGACGGTCACCCGCCCGGCGGCGTCGCAGCAGGCCACAGTGTCGCCGCCGAGGCCGATCACCCGCTTCACATAGGTCGCCGGCGGCGAGCCGAGGCCGAACCAGTGGCCGACGTGCTCGGCGGCCGCGGCGAGCTCGGACTGCGACTCGTACGGGGCGAAGGACCCGGTGCCGTCGAAGACGACGACGTCGCCGCGGTGCAGCTCATCCAGCGCCCCCGAGGCGTCGACGGCGCCCAGGCGCTTGTCGACCAGGACCCGCTCGTCGTCCTGCAGCGTCGGGCGCATCGAGTGCTGGTCGACGGAGTAGACGTCGACGACGGTGCCGCGGATCGTCGCGGCGACCACGGCCGCGAGCACCACGACCACCAGCGTCGCGAGGATCCATCCCCGGCGGCCGCGGAGCCGCCCGGCACGCAGAGAGCCCCGAGACGCGCCGACGGTGTCGGCGCGCTCGGGGCTCTGCGGGGCCTGCATGACGGGCGTTCCTCCGTGCGGACGGTCTCGTGCTGCGCGGAGGAACGCCGCCACGGATCAGTGGTCGCTGACGGCCTCGACGTCCTCGCCCTGCTGACGGGCGATGGCCGACTCGCGCTTCTCCGGGATGCGCGCAGCCTTGCCGTGCCGGTCGCGCATGTAGTACAGCTTCGCGCGACGGACGTCGCCGCGGGCGGCGACCTCGATCTTCTCGATCACCGGCGAGTGCACCGGGAAGGTGCGCTCGATGCCGACGCCGAAGGACGTCTTGCGGACGGTGAAGGTCTCCCCCACGCCGCGGCCCTGGATGCCGATGACGTAGCCCTTGAAGACCTGGACACGGCTGGTCCGGCCCTCGACGATGTTGACGTGCACCGAGACGGTGTCTCCGGGTGCGAACTCCGGGATGTCGTCGCGCAGGCTGGCCGCGTCGACGATGTCGAGAGTATGCATGATGATTCTCCTCGGACGACTGCCACAGGTCACTCGCCCTGCTTCTCGACCGGTCCCCTCCTGCCAGCCCCGAGGGCTCGCGCGTCAGGCACGTCGCATCACGCGACGAGGGTCATCAGGCTGTGCTGCCGGCGCCGGCGGGTGCGCGGCGGCCGGTGGCCTCGCTGTTGATGGTCATCCCCTGTGGCAGACGAGCCATCCAGCAGGCACAGGGACTCATTATGCCAGATGGTCCCGCATCTCCCCCAGTCCGCGCCGGGTGATCCGAAACTCCCCGCGGCGTCCGGGGCCGGCTCAGGACTCGTCGGGGTGCCGCACCGCGCGCCCGGCCTGCTCCTCGGCGACGAGGTGGCGGGCGTAGAGGTCGGGCCGCTCGCGCCGGGTGCGGCGCAGCTGCTCGGCCCGCCGGTGCTCGGCGATGCGCGCGTGGTCTCCGGAGAGCAGGATCTCCGGGACGCCGCGGCCGCGCCAGACGGCGGGCTTGGTGTAGACGGGGTATTCGAGCAGCCCGTCGGCGTGCGACTCCTCGGTCAGCGACTCGGGGTTGCCGATCACTCCCGGCAGCAGCCGGGTGATCGCCTCCACCATGGCGATGACCGCGACCTCGCCGCCGTTGAGCACGTAGTCGCCGATGCTCATCGGCCGCACCTCGAAGTGCTCGCCGGCCCACTCGGCGACCCGCTGGTCGATGCCCTCGTAGCGTCCGGCGGCGAAGACCAGGTGCTCGGCGCCGGCCAGCTCCTCGGCGGTCCGCTGGGTGAAGACCTCGCCGGCGGGGCTCGGAATGATCAGCACCGGAGGTCGAGATCCGTCCCCGGAACCCTCCACGGCGGAGCCGGCGGTCTCCAGCACATGCTCCAGCGCCCGCGCCCAGGGCTCGGGCTTCATGACCATGCCGGCGCCGCCGCCGACCGGGGTGTCGTCGACGGTGCGGTGCTTGTCGTCGGTGAAGTCGCGCAGCTGGTGGCGGACGATCTCCACCAGCCCGTCGCGCTGGGCCCGGCCGATCAGCGACAGGTCCAGCACGTCGTAGAACTCGGGGAAGATGGAGAGGGCGTCGATGCGCATCGGCTGCGGCTCCGGAGGTCGGGGACGGCGGACGGTCCGGCTCAGGCCGGGAAGAGGCCGTCCGGCGGGTCCAGCGTGACCACGCGGCGCGCGGCGTCGACCTCGGGGACGATCTCCTCGACGAAGGGCACCATGGTCTCCTCGCCGGACTCGTCGACGACGACCAGCAGGTCCTGAGCGGCCCCGGTCACCAGCTGGAGGACCCGACCCAGCGTCGTCCCCTCCGCATCCACGCAGGCGAATCCGGCGATCTGGTGGCTGTACCAGCCCTCGTCGGGGTCCTCGGTCTCGGCGGGCACCTCGACGTGGAGCATCGAGCCGCGCAGCGCCTCGGCGGCGTCGCGGCCGTCGACCTCGGCGAAGCCGAGCAGGCAGATGGCCTTCTTCCAGCGGCGCGAGGTCACCGTCAGCGTGCTGGTCTCGCGGTCCGGAGTGTGCTGGCCGGGAGTGCGGAGCAGCTCCGCGCCGGGGGCCAGCCGGTGCTCGGGGTCGTCGGTGAACAGCTGCACGGTGACCTCGCCGCGCACGCCGTGGGGCTTGCCGACACGAGCGACCCGCAGGCGCTCCGCGGTGGGAGTGCTCGCCTGCGGGTCGTCGTCGCGGCGCTGTCCGTCGGAACGGTCAGTGCTCATATATCGGGCCTCTGTCGTCGTCAACTGCGGCGGTCGGTGTCGACGACGTCGACCCGGACCGACTCCCCGCCGGGGAGCGCACCGACCACAGTGCGCAGTGCCTTCGCGGTGCGTCCGCCGCGGCCGATCACCCGGCCGAGGTCGTCGGGATGCACGCGCACCTGGACCGTCTCCTGGCGGCGGCCTCCGCGCTGACGGACCTCGACGTCGTCGGGGGCGTCGACGATGCCGCGCACCAGGTGTTCGACCGCGTCGGTCAGCACTGCTTCAGCACCCATGGATCACTCAGCCTTCTCCTCGGCGGACTCCTCCGCCGACTCCTCGGCCTGCGGCTCCTCAGCCTTCAGGTCGGCGGCCTTCGGCGTCGAGTCGTCGATGACCGACTTCTTCTGCGGGGCGACGAACTCCTCCTTGGGAGCAGCCGACTTCAGCGTGCCCTCGGCGCCGTCGAGGCCCTTGAACTTCTGCCAGTCGCCGGTCACCTTCAGCAGCGCCTCGACCTGCTCACTCGGCTGCGCGCCGACCGACAGCCAGTACTGGGCACGGTCGGACTTGATGTCGATGAACGACGGCTCGGCCGTCGGGTGGTACTTGCCGATCTGCTCGATGGCCTGACCATCGCGCTTGGCGCGCGAGTCGGCGACGACGACGCGGTAGTACGGTGCGCGGATCTTGCCCATCCGCTTCAGGCGAATCTTGACTGCCACTTGAGTGGTCACTCCTGTTGTCTCGTCTCAGGGACGCGGTCGAGCATCGCGCTGCGTGGGGATGCTGCTCAGTCGATGCGACCGCTCAAGGGAACTGGTGACCGTTCCGCAGGAGGAAGAGGGTGCCTGCGGCCGATCAGAGTACCTGGTCATTCTGCCACAGAACCGGCACGACCGCGACTCGGCGGGCGGGCACGGCCGTGCCCGCCCGCCGGATCCGGCCCAGCCGCGTCGCGGACTCACTTCAGGTACTTCTCGAAGCCCTTCGGCAGGTCCAGCTGCGAGGGGTCGACGTCGCCGCCCTGCGCGCCGAAGCTCGAGCCGTCCATGCGCTTCTGGGCCGACTGGCTGCGCCGCTGCTCCGCCTCCCGCTCCTGCTGGGCGGCCTTGGCGGGGTTGCCCGACTTGCCCTTCTTCTTCTGCTGCTGGCCCTTGCCCTTCTTGCGCTTCGAGGCGCCGCCGTCGCCGCCGCCCGCGCCGGGCATGCCCGGCATGCCGCCGCCCATCCCGGGCATTCCGCCTCCGCCGCCGGGCATCTGCGGCACGCCGCCGCCGGAGGCCATCTTCTTCATCATCTTCTGCGCCTGGCCGAACCGTTCGAGCAGCTGGTTGACCTCGGAGACGTGCACGCCGGAGCCGCGGGCGATGCGGGCGCGGCGGGAGCCGTTGATGATCTTCGGGGCGAGCCGCTCATGCTGGGTCATCGACTGGATCATCGCCTCGATGCGGCCGATGGAGGACTCGTCGAACTGCTCGAGCTGCTCGCGCATCCCCTGGGCGCCGGGCATCATGCCCAGCAGCTTCTTCATCGACCCCATCTTCTTCAGCTGCTGCATCTGATTCAGGAAGTCGTCGAGGGTGAAGTCCTCCTGATCGGCGAACTTCTGGGCCATCTTGGCCGCCTCGGCCTGGTCCCAGCTCGCCTCGGCCTGCTCGATGAGCGAGAGCACGTCGCCCATGTCCAGGATGCGCCGGGCCATGCGGTCGGGGTGGAAGACCTCGAAGTCCTTCAGCCCCTCGCCGGTGGAGGCATACATCACCGGCTTGCCGGTCACCGAGGCCACCGACAGCGCCGCACCGCCGCGGGCGTCGCCGTCGAGCTTGGAGAGCACCACGCCGGTGAAGTCCACGCCCTCGTCGAAGGCCTGCGCCGTGGCGACGGCGTCCTGGCCGATCATCGCGTCGATGACGAAGAGCACCTCGTGCGCGCCGACGGCGGACTTGATGTTCGCCGCCTGGTCCATCAGCTCCTGATCGACGCCGAGCCGGCCGGCGGTGTCGATGATGACCACGTCGTGCAGCTTCGACTGCGCCTCGGCGACGCCGTCGCGGGCCACCTGGACCGGGTCGCCGGTCGGGGTCTCGGCCTCCGAGGAGACGCCCGGGTGCGGGGCGAAGACCGGTGCGCCGGCCTTCTGCCCGCCCACCTGCAGCTGGTTCACCGCGTTGGGGCGCTGCAGGTCGCAGGCCACCAGCATCGGCGTGTGGCCCTGGCTCTTCAGCCGGTGGGCCAGCTTGCCCGCCAGCGTGGTCTTGCCGGCGCCCTGCAGCCCGGCGAGCATGATGATCGTCGGCGGCTGCTTCGCGAACCGCAGCTCGCGGGTCTCGCCGCCCAGGATGCCGACGAGCTCCTCGTTGACGATCTTGACGACCTGCTGGCCGGGGTTCAGGGCCTCGGAGACCTCGGCGCCCAGCGCGCGCGCCTTGACCTTGGCGATGAACTCGCGGACCACCGGCACGGCGACGTCGGCGTCGAGCAGCGCCCGGCGGATCTCCCGGGCGGTGCCGTCGATGTCCGCTTCGCTCAGACGCCCCTTGCCTTTGAGGTTCTTGAAGGTCGCCGTCAGGCGATCGGAGAGGGAGTTGAACACGTGGTGTCGGTCCTTGGTCGTGGGCGGTGTCCTGGAACGATGTGGTGCGACAGTGCCGCGGCGCCGTCCGACGGCGGCCTCGCGCCGGCCGGTTCGGCAGGCCGCGACGGCCGTCGGCACGCCGGAGCCTCGCCCGGCGCGGCCGGGGAGAGTCTCGCATCCGTCGAACCTCTAGAGTAGCAATGTGCGATGGATCGAGACTCCACCGGCCGAGCATCCGGAGCCGGACCGACCGACAGACCCCGCGCCGGACGGCGTCGACGCCGCGGTGCTGAACCGCGTGCTCGACGCGCGCGGCTCGCTGATGACCGCCGTCGAGGAGGCGCACCGGCGCGCCGCGGACACGCTGGAAGTGCCGGCCGACGACCATCGCCCGGCCGCGGCGATGCGCCGCGCCGGAGCCCGCGCCCACCGCGAGCGCGCCGAGGCGCATCGGCTGCGCGGCCGGCTGCTGGCCGAGATCGCCGCCCTGCCGACCTCGACGCTGACGGAGCTCGACGCCGGCGAACTGGAGTCCCTCGCCGTCTCCGACGAGCCCGGCGACGGGGCGCTGCGCCCGACCGGCCGGGTGCTCGCCGCCGCCCTGGAGTCCTCGGCCGAGCTGCCCGACGGCGAGCACGGCGTCTCCCGGCCTCCGCTGCCGGTGCGCGTCGGCGTCATCGGCCCCGCGGCGGTGCGCGCGGCCTTCTCCGGAGCCGCCGACGTCGTCGCGCTGACCGCCGGGAGCTGGCGCGAGGAGGTCGAGACCCTCGACCTGGTGCTCTTCTCCTCGCGGCTCGATCCCGTCGCCGCGGGCTGGGACGAGCTCGTCGAGACGGTGCTGCCGGCGCTGCGCGCCCACGGGGTGCCGACGGTCTTCTTCGCCCAGCACCGGCTCCGCACCGGCCGTCTCCCCGCCGCGGCCCGCGCCTGCTCGCACATCGTCTGCCTCGACGCCGACACCGCCGCGCACTGCCGCGCCGAGGCGCCGCAGGGCGTCGACGTCGCCGTCGTGCCGGCGCCGGTGAACCCGCTGCGGCACACGCCGATCGGCACGCGGCCGGCCCGCACCGAGCTCGTCGCGCTGACCGGCATGGACCAGCACGGGCCGGCGCCGCATCTGGACCCTGCGCAGGACGAGCACCACCTGCCCCCGCTGGTCGACGGGCTGCTGGCCTCTGGGCGGCCGACGGCGCTGATGCAGCCGGCGCAGGCGGCCGATCCGCGCGCCGCCGACTGGACGGTCCCCTCCCAGTACGCCCCGTGGACGGTGCCGGTCGAGGAGACCCGCGCCGCCGACATGACCTGCGGGATCGACCGCCTGCAGCGCGGGATGGACGTCGCCGCGACGGTCCAGGCCGTCGTCGACTCCCAGCAGCTCGTCGACTCCCGCGTGCTGGAGCTGCTGGCCTCCGGCACGTTGGTGGTCTCCACCTACAACCAGGGCGTGAACACGTACCTGCCGCAGGTGCGCATCGCGAATTCGGCCGAGGACGTCGCCACGATGCTGGAGACGATGACGCTCGAGGAGCTGCGCCGAGCGCAGGGCGACGGCATCCGCGCGGCCTTCGCCGACCATCATGCCGTCGACGTGCTGCGCCGGATCTGCGAGCACGCCGGCGTCGCCGCCGACCTCGAGGCCGGCGGCGAGGCCCCGCGGATCGAGACGGTGCTGGCGGTGGCCGATCGTCGCACCGCCGCGCTGGAGGCGGATCTGCGGGCCCAGACCCACGGCCCGGTGGAGCTGGTCACATGGGATGAGCTGACCCGCCGCCGCGCCGACGACGCCGCGGCCGAGACCGTGGGCTCCGAGACGGCGCTCGCCGACGTCGTGCTGCCGGTGACCGCCGACCGCCGCTACGCGCCGACCTACGCGGCCGACCACGTCGTCGCCTTCCGGCTGCAACAGGCGAGGGTCACCGCCAAGCTCGACGGCGGCGCCGAGGAGACCGACGCCGCCGCCCACCGCCACCACGCCGGGGGTCTGGCGGCCCTGGCCGGCCGCACGGCGCTGGGACTCAGCGGCTGGTGGCGCCCGACCGTCGCGCAGCTGGTCTCCCCCGGCGCTCTGCTGTCCTCCGGGCGCGGGCGGCGCATCTACGCCCTCGACCACCTGGGCCATCGTCCCGCCGTCGAAACCCCCGCAGGAGACGCCGACGTCGACCCCGCGAGAGTGCGCCGGCCGCTGCCCGACCCGGCCGCGGGCGACGACCTCGCCGTTGCGGCCGACCGGGTCCGCACCACGGCCGGCGAGCATCAGCTGCGGCTGTCCGTGGTGGTGCCGGTCTTCAACAACGGCGACCATCTGCGGCACAAGGCCTTCGCCTCGCTGCGCCGCTCGACGCTCTTCGCGCAGATGCACATCCTGCTCGTCGACGACGGCTCCACCGACCCCGCCACTGTCGAGACCGTCGAGGACCTCGCCCACACCTGGCCGAACGTGACCGCCGTGCACCATCCGGCCGGCGGCTCCGGCTCGGCCTCCCGACCGCGCAACACCGGCCTGCAGCTGGCCGCCACGCCGTACGTGACCTATCTCGACCCCGACGACGAGGAGCTCGACGACGGCTACTGGGAGCTGCTGGAGCGGCTGGAGGCCTCCCCGGAGGCCGATTTCGCCCTGGGCACCATGGCCGTGTGGACGCACCGGCACCAGGTGCACGACTACCACGCCTGGTACGCCGATGCGCTGGAGCACCGCGACGGGCTGTTCCGGGTGCACCCGGGGTCGTTGGCGGAGGTGAACTTCCGCCCGGCGAGCATCGAGGCGATGGTCGCCCGCACCGACTGGCTGCAGTCGCTGGAGCTCGTGCAGCCGGTGGGCGCCGTCGGCCAGGACACCTACTTCTTCCAGCAGATGTTCCACAGCACCCGCGCCTACGCGCCGGTGCACCGGCCGGTCTACACCTACTACGGCGCCGTGGAGACCTCCACGGTCAACGTGGTCTCGCCGCAGTACTTCCGGAAGTACCTGATCCTGGAGCGGGAGCGGGCGGCCTGGCTGCGCGAGGCCGGCCTGATGGACCGCTACCTGGCCGAGCGCTTCGAGCGGTTCTTCGCCACCTGGTACCTGGAGAAGTTCACGCGCGTGCCGGGCGAGCAGCGCCGCGAGGCCGCCGCCGTGCTGCGCGAGATCGCCGCGGCCTACGTCGACGTCGACGACTATGCTTGGACCTCCCGAGCAGCGCGCCGCTTCTTCGACGAGCACGGCGACTGACGCCCGCCGACGAGCAGAGACGAGGAGATCGAGGAACCGCATGACTGCAGAGACCGCGTCCCAGCCGGACGCCCCCTCCCCCGCCGAGACCCCCGCGGCCCGCGCGCAGGACAGCACGCAGGACGGCACGCAGGACCGTTCGCAGGAGGTCGTCATGGCCCTGCTCACCCAGCAGGAGGCGCTGCTCGCCGAGCTGCGCTGGGCCTACGACGAGCTCGAGCGGACGCAGGACTCCGAGATCGTGCAGCTGAAGTCCCGCCTCGCCCGGCTCGAGGAGCAGGCCGGCCTGGCCCCCGGCGCCCAGGGAGCTTCAGGGGCCTCGGCTACGACCGGGGCGTCCGGATCCTCGGGATCGGCGGCGTCCTCCTCCTTCGCCGCCCGTACGCGCCGACGGGTCGCGCTCTCGCTGCAGGACCCGGACCGTGCCGTCCGGGAGGCCGGGCGCCGTCTGCGCCGGCCGATCGGCCGGATCGCCCGGCGGGCGGGGATCTCCCGGTGAACGTGGGACGTCTCGCCGGACCCGGAGCCCGGCAGGCCGGCCTCAGCCGGGGGATCGAGCTGATCGAGGCGCTGCAGGACTCCTCCGATCCGCTGGCCGATCTGCGCGACGCCGAAGTGCTCGGCGCGCTGGGCGTCCCGGCGGCCTCGCCCTTCCGTGCCGGACGAGGCGGCCGCGACCGCCTCGTCGAGGAGCTCCTCCCCCTGCTCGAGGCGCTGCCGACGCTGGAGACCGGCGCCTCGCGCCCGGGGCATGACGCCGTCGTCGCCGTCGTCGGCGCCGCGGACGTCGCGGCGACCTTCGACGGCCTCGCCGAGGTCCTCCGCCTCCCCGAGGAGGCGACGACGCCGGAGCGGGCCGCCGCGCTGGAGTCCGCCGACCTGGTGATCGTCGGCCCGCAGGTCGCCGGGCGGCCCGCCGTCGAGCAGCTGCTCGCCGAGGCCGCGGCCGCCGGGGTCCCCCGCGCGCTGGTCGACCTGCATTCCCACGTGACCCCGCAGTCCCCCGAGCTGCCCCGCGCGCTGCGCCGGCTGGCCGACCGCTGCGACCACCTCTTCGTGGTCTCCGAGTCGGCCGCCGAGCAGCTGGCCGGCACCACCCGCACGCCGGTGACCCGGATCCCGCTGCCGATCAGCCCGCTGGACCGCTCGCCGCTGGGCTCGGCGACGTCGCCCGGGGCGCTGGTCGCCTTCTCCGATCCGCTCACCGGTGAGCTGGACTCCGCCGTCGCCGCAGATCGGGACATGCTGCTCGACGGCGTGCTCGCCTCCGGCGCCCCGCTGCTCATCCAGCAGCTCGCCGCACGGCACGGCTCCGGGCACGGGTCGGCCCCCGCCGCCGATGCCGTCCTGCCGGTGCGCCACCGCCCCCACCTGGCGCCGTCGCTGACCGGGCTGCCCGCCGCAGGGCTCGACCGCCTCGCCGACGTCGGCGTCTCGGTCGAACCCGTCACCGACTCGCAGTCGCTGTTCTCGCCGCGGACGCTGCAGCTGATGGCCTCGGGCTCGCTGGTGCTCTCGACCTACAACCAGGGGGTGAACTCGCACCTGCCGCAGGTGCACCTGGGGAACTCTGTGGAGGACGTCGCCGCCGGACTCGAGCAGCTCACCGTCGAGGACCTCTCCCGCGCCTCCGCCGACGGCGTCCGGCGCGCCTTCATCGAGCACCACGCCGCCGATGTGCTGGGCCTCATCCTCCACCGGCTGGGCCTCGGCGAGGAGCCGGCCGCCGAGCGGGTGCTCGCCGTCGCCGAGGACGCCGACGAGACCCTGCACGAGGAGCTGGCAGCCCAGACCCACGGCGAGGTGACGGTCGTCGGCTGGGACGAGCTGCCGGCACGGCTGGCGGACCACGACGTCATCCTGCCTGTCTCCGCCCGGCGTCACTATGCGCCGACCTACGTCGACGAGCACCTCGCCGCGCTCCGTCACCAGTCGGCGTCGACGACCACCAAGGCCTCCGGCCCCGGGCAGGCGCACCAGCACCGCGCCGGCGTCGACGCGCTGGATCTCACCGCCTGGCTGCGTCCGCCGCAGACGGCGGCGAATCCCGAGGGGCTGCTCGCCCTGGCCGCCGAGCGCCGCGTCCACGTCGGCGACGCCGAGAGCGTCCGGGACCGCGGGACATCCTCGCCGCGCCGCGGTGCGCGCCGGCTGCGCGGCGGCGACGACGTCGACGCCCTCCGCCGCGAGGTCGCCGAGACCGCCGCCCGGCACCAGCTGCGCCTGACGGTGATCGTGCCGGTCTACGACAACGGCGAGCATCTGCGGCACAAGGCCTTCGCCTCGCTGCGCCGCTCCTCGGTCTTCTCCCGGATGCACGTGCTGCTGGTCTCCGACGGCTCCACCGATCCGGTCACTCTGGACACTGTCGAGGAGCTGGCCGCCGACTATGAGAACGTCACCGCCTTCCACCATGCCGCCGGCGGGTCCGGCTCGGCGTCCCGGCCGCGGAACACCGGCCTCGAGCTGACCGCCACGGAGTTCGTCACCTACCTGGATCCGGACAACGAGGCCGTCGAGGACGGCTACGCCCGGCTGCTGAGCGATCTGGAGGGCCACGACGACGTCGACTTCGTGCTGGGCACCATGACCCAATGGGCGCGCAGCCGCACGGTCCTGCCGTATGTGCGGGTCATGGAGCAGATCTTCGCCGGGCACCGACGTGCCGACGGCACGATCGAGATGCCCGAGCGGTCGCTGGAGATGCTCGACTTCCGCCCGATGGGCATCCAGACTCTGGTGGCGCGCACCGCCTGGCTGCAGTCCCTGGGGATCAGCCAGCCGGTGGGCGCCGTCGGGCAGGACTCGTACTTCTTCCAGCAGATGATCCACTATGCCCGCCGCATCCGCATCATGGACGTCGCGGCTCATACCTATTACACGGCGGTCAGCAACTCCACTGTCAACACGCTCAACCCCGGATACTTCGCGAAGTATCTGCCGCTGGACCGCGCCCGGGCCGACTGGCTGCGCGAGGTCGGGCTGCTCGAGGCCTATAAGGCGCGGCGCCTGGAGAGCTTCCTGGTCAGCTGGCATCTGCCCAAGCTGCGCCGGGTCGCCGACGAGGAGTGGCTGCAGGCCGCCGAGAACCTGGCCGAACTGCTGGCGTGCTACGGCGAGCATCGCTGGCGGCAGCGGCGCGCGCTGGACTTCTTCAGCGACCTGCGCGCCGCCCGTCGGCGGAGCCGCCGCCGATCCCGCGGACGACGGCGCTGATGGACGTGGCTGACGGGGCCGCTGGCGACCGCGGCCCCCGGGCATGTCACGGCGGGGATTATGATGGCTCTGACGTCGATTCGAGGAGCCTCATGTCCCGCATACCGGACGCCGTGCGCCGCCGGATCCCGCCGCTGGCCCGGCGCGATCGCCGGATCGCCCGGCTGGAGTCGGACCTGGCCAGAGCGAGGCGCCTGCGGGATGCGGCCGATGTGCGGCTCGACCATGCCCGGACCGAGCTGACGCGCGTCCGCGCCGAGACCGAGGAGGAGATCGACCGCATCGGGCGCCACGCCGCCCAGGAGACCTCCCGCCTGCGCGAAGCGATGAACCTGCAGCGCCGGCAGGCCCGCCGGACGCGCGCGACGCTGGACCGCGAGACCCGCGACGTCGAACGGCTCGGCAGGGAGCTGGAGCAGACCGAGGAGCGACGCAAGGACTTCGAGACCCGACTGCGCCATCCGTCATTCCGCACCAGGCTCTCCGCATCGCTGGCCGCCCTCTCGTTGAGCCGCGATCGAAGCTGGCACGATTCCAGCACGCAGGCGCAGCTGACCGTCAAGCTGCGGAACTATGCGCTGGCCCAGAGCCACGGCATCGCGGTGCCGACTGTGCATGCCGTCTGGGACTCGCCCGAGGCGGTCGACCTCTCCGGCATCGACGCTGAACGGCTGGTGCTCAAGGCCGACCGCGGGCACAGCGGCCGGGCGGTCATCCCGCTGGAGCGCGACGCGGACGGATGGCACACCCTCGACGGCGCCGAGACATTGGTCGACGGACGCCCCACGTCTCAGATGATCGACCGACTGCGATCCGGCGGGGCCGGACCGTACTTCGCCGAGCAGTTCCTCGCTTCCGAGACCGGCGAAACGCTGCCGGCGGACATCAAGGTCTATACCTGCTACGGCGAGATCCTGCAGGTGCTGGTCATGCAGACCGACGGCGTCGACGCCCACGAGCGCGGCGCCTTCACCCGCCGGTACTTCGACGCCGACGGGGAGAGCCTGGGTCGGGTGCTGCCCCGGGTGACGCTCAGCTCCGACATGCCCCGCCCGGAGCCGTGGGAGGAGCTGCTGGACGCCGCCCGGCGGCTCTCGGTCGCCGTCGGCCGTCCGTTCGTCCGCGTCGACCTCTACACCACGGACCGCGGCCCGGTGCTGGGCGAGCTGACGCCCACTCCGGGCGGCATCCAGCTCTATCGCCTGGACCATGACCTCGCGATGGGCGCCGCCTGGGCCGACGCCGAGGTGCGCCTGGAGCGCGACGTCGCCTGCGGCCGCCCGGTCGGCACGCTCTTCGGCGAACACGAGTACACCTGGTGGTACGACGCCGTCGCGGGAGACGGCGGCCCGGAGGACCCCTCCACCTGGCCGCGCCGCCAGGCCTGTGCCGAGGTCCCGTACACGCCGCCGCGGGTCGAGGACCGAGCGACGATCCTCCCGACGGCGGACGACTCGGAAGACGGCCGGGAGGCGAGCGCCGGAGATGCGGTCAGCCCCGGAGCGTCTCCTGGAGACGACGGCCCAGCTCGTCGCTGACGTCGGCGACGTAGTTGCGCGAGACGTGGCTGTCGTCGCGGTAGGTGATCGACCCGCCGATGACCGCATAGCAGGTCTCGTCGTCGCAGAGCAGATCCTCAGTGGGCAGGAAGTGGTAGCCGTCCTCGCCGGAGAAGATCTCCTGGGAGCGGTCCAGCCACCGATCGCCGACACGCGTGTCCTCGCGGGCGTCCCGGCACGCTGACAGGTCATCCTCGTTCCGGGCCACGCAGTCCGGCAGCGAGCTGTCCTCGTCCTCCTCGTGCATGCGCGGCACCTGCCCCATGACGACGACCTCCTTGCCCGCCTCGAGCCAGATCTCGACGGGGGCGAGCATGGCGCGGCCGACGTCGTCGATCTCCTCGCCCGCAGGCAGGTCCACGTCCCGACCGGGGGCGCCGAAGCTGCCGTGCACCTGGCTGGCGGCGATGATCACCGTCTCGATGCTCTCGTCGTCGCGAACCTGGTCGACGATCTCCTCATTGGCCTGCTCGCATTCGTCGCTGCCGTCGTCGACCGCCGAGAGCCGCGGCGTGCAGCCCGAACGGGTCAGCACGAGCAGCCGCTTGTCGTGCTGCTGGGCGTAGGAGTCCCAGGCGGGCAGCCACATCGAAGCGTGCGAGTCGCCGAAGACGGCGATCGTCCCGTCGGCCGCGGACTCCTCCGCGCCGCGCCAGCACTCGTGCACGCCCTCGGCCTCGCCGTCGGCCTGGCATCCGGTGTACTCGGGCTCGTCGTTCTGCGCGACGACCTCCGACGGGGGCGGGTCCAGCGTGCCGTCCCCCTCGACCGGGCCCGCGCAGCGGTCGGCGTCGGCCAGGGCCTCATAGCCGTAGCAGGGATCGTCGGCGGCGAGGTCGCCGGTGCTGGCCGTCGTGCGCTCCATCGCGGCCACCGCACCCATCGTGCCGACGATGACCACCGCCATGCCGGCCGCCGCGGCCACGAGGCTCCGCCACGTCGGCCTCAGCACCTCCGCCCGGCGGATGGGCGTCTCGAAGAAGCGGGTGCTCAGCGCCGAGAGAGCCACGATGCCGAGGATCAGCAGCAGCTTCACCGGCCAGGTCTCGGCGGCTTCGGCCACCATCGGTGCGATGACGACCACCGGCCAGTGCCACAGGTAGATGGCATAGGACCAGTCGCCCACGGCGACGGCGGGACGCAGGGAGAACCAGCGGTGCACGCCGGTCAGACCGACCTTCCCGCCGCAGGCCATCAGCAGCACGGCGCCGAGAGTGGGCAGCAGCGCCGCGACTCCCGGAAAGGCGGTGGCGTCGGAGTAGAACCAGGCCGCGGCCAGGATCATCGCCAGCCCGGTCCAGCCGAGCAGGTTCCCCAGTCGGCCGGTCAGCTGATTGGTGCCCATGAGCAGCGCCAGCAGCCCGCCCAGGGCGAACTCCCAGATGCGGGTGTGCGTGACGAAGTAGGCCTGGGCCGGCTCGGCGGCGGTGAACAGGATCGAGGCCGCCAGGGAGGCGAGTCCCAGCGCGCCGATGACGCCGACGAAGACCAGGCGCACGCGCGGGGCGCTCTGCAGGCGGTCCGCGCCGACGAGGGCCAGCACGAGCACCAGCAGCACCGGCCAGAGGACGTAGAACTGCTCCTCCACGGAGAGCGTCCAGAAATGCTGCACCGCTGTGGCGCTGTCGTCCATCCGCGAGTACTCCACCGAGTCGGCGGCCAGCAGCCAGTTCTGCACGTAGAGCGCCGAGGCGGTGATCTGCCGCTGGGTGTTCTCCCACACCGTGCTCGGCATCACGGTCACCACTGCCAGGGCGGTGACCAGCAGCACCAGCAGGCTCGCGGGCAGCAGGCGGCGGATGCGGCGGGCCCAGAATCGCCCCAGACGCACTCTCCCGGTGCTCACCGCCTCCTTGAACAGATGGGCGGTGATGAGATATCCGGAGATGACGAAGAAGACGTCGACGCCGACGTAGCCCCCGGAGAGCCGATGCGGCCAGAAGTGATAGCCGATCACCAGCAGCACGGCCAGCGCGCGCAGTCCCTGGATCTCCGGCTGGAAGCGCGAAGCTCCCGGACTCGCCGCGGCGGTCGCCCCCTGGGCCGCCTGACGGGCGGCCGTCGGGACGGTGGCGGAGGACGACGCCGTCGTCTGATCGGATGTGCTCATCGGTTCCTGGGATCCTGCTCGTCGGAAGCCGCCTGATTCAGGCGCGGACTCGGGTGACGCCCACAGTGAAGCGGACCGGCGGAGCCTCACTCTACAGCGACACACGCTTTGACCGCCCTACCAGGAAGCTCCTGGCTTCCTTCCAGCGTCGCCGCCTCAGCACCAGGTCCGCGGCGCGCCGACCGATCGCGGGCGCCCGCCCCCTCCCGCGCCGCAGTCCGCGGACGTGACCCTCCCCCGCGCCTCGGTGTTATAGGCTGGCGACTCGGATCGTGCGCCGTCGAGCGCCCCCGCCGCCACCCTGACGAGAGGTCGGGGCGGGCGAGCTCGTCGAGGATCCGTCGACCGTCTCCGCGCCGCTGGGCGCGGGCACAGTGCAGTCGTCCCGGAGAGAGGGCATCGTGAGCAGAAGCATCGAGACCGTCGGCGTCATCGGGCTGGGGTACATCGGCCTGCCGACGGCGGCCGTCCTCGCCGACGCCGGCGTGGAGACCATCGGGATGGACGTCTCGGCGCACACCGTGGAGGCGGTCAATGCCGGGCAGGTCCCCTTCGTCGAGCCCGGGCTGCGCGAGGTCGTCGAGCGTGCCGTCTCCGCCGGGATGCTGTCGGCCTCCGTCGAGACTCCGGCCGCCGACGCCTACATCGTCGCGGTGCCGACGCCCTTCACCGAGACCCACGCCGCGGACCTGTCCTACATCGAGGCCGCCGCCCGGGGCATCGCCCCACACCTGACCGGCGGCGAGCTGGTCATCCTGGAGTCGACCTCCCCGCCCGGCGCCACTGAGCGCATGGGCGCGACCATCCTGGCCGCGCGCCCGGACCTCGCCGCCGCCGATGTGCTGGTCGCCCACTGCCCCGAACGCGTGCTGCCGGGGAAGATCATGGTCGAGATGGCCGAGAACGACCGGATCATCGGCGGCACCACGCCCGAGGCCGCCGCGGCCGCCCGCGACCTCTACGCCCGCTTCTGCCGCGGCGAGATGCTCCTCACCGACGCGCGGACCGCGGAGATGGCCAAGCTGGTGGAGAACAGCTTCCGCGACGTGAACATCGCCTTCGCCAACGAGCTCTCGGTCATCTGCGCCGAGGTCGGCGTCGACGTCTGGGAGCTGATCGAGCTGGCCAACCATCACCCGCGGGTGAACATCCTGCAGCCCGGTCCCGGAGTCGGCGGCCACTGCATCGCGGTGGATCCGTGGTTCATCGTCGACGCCGCCCCGGAGTCCGCTCGGCTGATCCGCACGGCCCGGCAGACCAACGACGGCAAGCCGGAGTGGGTGCTGGGCCGCATCGAGCAGGCGCTGGAGCACCATGGCGCGGGGGCGACGGTCGCGCTGCTGGGACTGGCCTTCAAGCCGAACATCGACGACCTGCGCGAGTCGCCGTCGCTGCAGATCGCCGAGCGGCTCGTGGAGCGCGCCCCCGAGGCGACCATCCGGGCGGTCGAGCCGAACATCGAGGAGCTGCCGGCCTCGCTGGCGGCGGCGCAGAACGTCACCCTGACCCCGGTCGAGGAGGCGCTGGACGCCGCCGACATCGTGGTGCTGCTCGTCGACCACCGGCAGTTCACCGAGATCCCCGCCGAACGGCTGGGCCGGGCCACGGTGATCGACACCCGCGGAGTCTGGCGCTGAGCCGCTGATCTCGCACGATGCGCCCGCGCCCCGGCCCCTCGCCCGGGGCGGGGCCGGGGCGTCGGACGGCCCGGGACGGCCGGGCTGTGCCACACTGGACGGGTGGATTCCGACGTTCTCACCCTTGTCATCATTCTGGCCGTGATCCTCGCCGCGGTGCTCGGCGTCCTGCTCGTCCGCGGCGGGAAGGTGCCCGAGGGCACCTACCCCGAGACCCGCGACGCCGACGACCGTCCCGACGACGCGTCCGAGGCCTCCTCCACGGCTGTCGCCGCGCCCGAGGACGAGGAGGCCGGGGCCGCCGCCGAACCGGAGCTCGCCGAGCCCGCCGAACCGGCAGAGCCCGCCGAGGAGCCCGCTCCCGCGCTGGAGACGCCCGAGCCGGTCGCCGGACGCCTGGCCCGGCTGCGCGCCCGGCTGGTGAAGTCCAACAACGTCTTCGGCAAGTCGCTGCTGGCGCTGCTCTCCTCCGACGACATCGACGACGACGTCTGGGACGAGATCGAGGAGACGCTGCTCATGGCGGACCTCGGCACCGAGCCCACCACGGAGCTGCTCGATCGGCTGCGCGAGCGCGTGCGCGTCGAAGGGTTGAAGGACCCGGAGCGCGTGCGCACCATGCTGCGCGAGGAGCTCACCGCCCTGGTCGACCCCTCGATGGACCGCAGCCTGAACGTCGATGTCTCCGGCCGGCCGTCGGTGGTGCTGGTCGTCGGCGTCAACGGCGTCGGCAAGACCACCACAGTGGGCAAGATGGCCCGTGTGCTGGTCGCCGAGGACAAGGACGTGGTGCTCGGCGCCGCCGACACCTTCCGCGCCGCGGCCGCCGAGCAGCTGACCACCTGGGGCTCCCGCGTGGGCGTGCCGACCGTCTCCTCCGACGTCGAGGGCGCCGACCCGGCCTCCGTCGCCTATGAGGCCGTCTCGGCGGGCATCGAGCACGAGTCCGACGTCGTCATGGTCGACACCGCCGGGCGGCTGCAGAACAAGTCCAACCTCATGGACGAACTCGGCAAGGTCAAGCGCGTCGTGGAGAAGCAGTCCGAGGTCGACGAGGTCCTGCTCGTCCTCGACGCCACCACCGGACAGAACGGCCTCAACCAGGCGAAGGTCTTCGCCGAGGTCGTCGACGTCACCGGCATCGTGCTGACCAAGCTCGACGGCACCGCCCGCGGCGGCATCGTCGTCGCGATCCAGCGCGAGCTGGGCGTGCCGGTGAAGCTCATCGGCCTCGGCGAGGGACCCGACGACCTCGCCCCCTTCGACGCCGACCAGTTCGTCGACGCGCTGCTCGAGGAGCGCTGACCCGCCCCGCCCTCGCCGCGGCCGCGACGCGCGGACCGCCGCTCCCCTGATCTCACGCTCCCCGGCGCCCTCGTCCCACGACGGGCACCGGGGAGCGTGAGCTTTTACGCCGAGGAAACATCGGCGCGCTCCGGGCGAAACACGCCGCAGACACCATGGACTCCAAGCTCGCACCGGTGAGAGTCGCCGGTGAGACCAAGCTCCTGGAGGCTACCCATGGAACTCACATCTCTCGACGTCTGGGTGATCGTGGCGAGCGCGCTCGTGCTCCTCATGACGCCCGGCCTGGCCTTCTTCTACGGCGGGCTCTCCCAGGTGAAGTCCTCGGTGAACATGATGATGATGAGCTTCGCGGCCATCGGGCTCGTCGCCGTCGTCTGGGCGCTCTGGGGCTCCGCAGTGGCCGGCGGAGAGTCGGTCGGCGGCGTCTTCGGCGATCCCAGCAGCGACATCGGGCTCTACCGGACGCTCGCCGAAGACCCGGCCGCGCTGATCGGCGTCGGCTTCGGCTCCACCTTCGCGATCCTCACCACGGCGCTGATCTCCGGCGCCGTCGCCGACCGGGCGAAGTTCTCCGCCTGGATGGTCTTCGTCCCCGTCTGGGTGACCCTGGTCTACTGCCCGCTGGCCTTCATGGTCTGGGGCGAGGGCGGTCTGCTGGTCGCCGGAGGCGTCATCGGCGACACCGTCGGCGAGGCCGTCGACTACGCCGGCGGTCTGGTGGTCCACATGTGCGCCGGTCTGGCCGCGCTGGTGCTGGCGCTGATCCTGGGCAAGCGCAGCAACTTCCACCGGCGCGAGACCCACCGCCCGCACAACACCCCGTTCGTGCTGCTGGGCGCCTCGATCCTCTGGTTCGGCTGGTTCGGCTTCAACGGCGGCGCCGCCTCCGAGGCCGGCGAGGCCGGTCTCATCTGGGTCAACACGCTGCTGGCCCCGGCCGCGGCGCTGGTGACCTGGCTGCTGACCGAGCGGGCCCGCGGCGGCAGGCCCACGGCGCTGGGCGCGGCCTCGGGCATCGTCGCCGGCCTGGTGGCCATCACTCCGGCCTGCGCCCACGTCGACCCGGTCGGCGCGATCCTCATCGGCGCGATCGCCGGCGCGGTCTGCTGCCTGGCGGTGGAGCTGAAGTACGCGCTCGGCTTCGACGACACCCTCGACGTGGTCGGCCTGCACTTCGTCGCCGGCCTCTGGGGCACAGTGGCCATCGGCCTGCTGGGCCGCTCGGAGCTGATCGACGGCGAGCGCGCCGGGATCTTCTACGGCGGCGGGTTCTCGCTGATGACCGCCCAGCTGGTCGCCGTCGCGGTCACGCTGGTCTTCACCGTGGTGATGACGCTGATCATCGCCTCCGCGATCCACGGCATCATGGGCTTCCGCGTCTCCCGCGACGTCGAGGAGGCCGGCATCGACGCCTCCGAGCACGAGGAGAGCGCCTACGTCTTCGGCGAGGTCGACACCGCCACCGAGTGACTCTGCGGAGCGCGCGACCGCGCGATGACGCCGATCCGCCCCGTCCAGTTGAGCGGGGCACCGGTCAGCCCCGTCCAGTTGAGCGGGGTCGCCACTCAGCCTCGTCATGTTCCGAATTCCCAGCCCAACTGGACGGGGAACGTAGAACACGACGAGGCCGATCGGGGATGCCGGCGATATCGCGTGCAGGCCCCGACATGATGCCCCGGGAGGGCGTCCGCTGTGTCATCGTGGCGGCTCCTGCCCATCGAGTGGCGGCTCCCAGCAGCATCTTGTCCGGCGCCACGGCGTGTCGCCCGGCAGGTGCTGCAGGGAGCCGCCACTCGATGCCAGAGCCCGATTCCCGACCTCGATGCTCGGGTCCGGTGCTCGAGCCCGATGCCTGAAGCCTCTGCCGCGTCCCCGTTCCTCAGTCGGCCGGTGCCGTGCGCCGCAGCGTCTCCGGAGCGGCCGACCAGGCCCCGGCGCCGATCAGCATCACCACCCCGGTCAGTCCGAAGGCCCAGCCGTAGCCGAGGTGGTCGACGATCAGCCCGGCGAGCAGCGGGCCGGTGATCGAGCCCAGGTCCTGGGTCATCTGGAAGGTGGAGACCACGGAGCCGCCGTTGCGCCCCTCCCCGACCACGTCGGCGATGGCGGCCTGCTGCGAGGGGTTGACCAGCCCGGTGCCGGCGCCGGCGATCAGACTCAGCAGGATCAGCACCCAGGGCTCGGGGGCGACGCCGTAGAGACCGGTCATCACGCCGGCGACGAGCATCCCGACGATGATGGGCGGACGGCGGCCCCATCGGTCGCTGCGTTTGGAGAAGAACAGCACCGAGGCGACGTTGCCGCCGGCGAAGACCGCCAGCACGACGCCGGCCAGCTGGGAGGAGTCGACCAGCCAGCCGGCCCCGGCGAAGGCCGAGGCGGCGAAGAGCGGCACCATCGAATTGCGCATCCCGAAGGTGGCCCAGCCGTTGGCGAAGCCGGCGGTGAGCACCGCGCGATAGCTGGTGCTCCGCCAGGCCTCGGACAGCGTCGCCTTCTCCCGAGTGTCGGCGCGGCCGCGGTCCTCCAGGCGCGAGCGCCGGAGCATGAAGAACACGATCATCGCCGCGACCACCAGTGCCGCACCGTAGATCAAAAACGGCACATGGGGACCGAAGACCAGCAGCGCGGAGCCGACCAGCGGGCCGACGACGTTGCCGATGAGGAAGGCCGAGGCGTAGGCGCCGGAGACGCGGCCGCGGATCTGCGGCGGCGACTTGCGCGCCAGATAGGTCATCGCCGAGACGGTGAAGAAGGTCGAGCCGATGCCGCCGACGGCGCGGAAGAGCAGCAGCGTCTCATAGGTCGGCGCATAGGCGGTGGCCAGCATCGAGGCCGCGACGATCAGCAGCCCGATCACGTAGACCGGGGTCTCGCCCAGCTTCTGAGTCAGCCGTCCGGAGACCGGGGCGAAGGTCAGCCGGAACAGCCCGAAGGCCGAGACGACCGCTGAGACGGCCATCGCCGAGACGCCGAAGCGCGAGGCGTACTGCGGCAGGATCGGGGCGACGATGCCGAAGCCGATGGCGACCACGAAGGCCGCGAGGATCAGCACCTTCAGCTCCGGCGGGATCGGGATGCGCGCCGGCGAGCCGGCGGTCGTCGCCTCGGGGCCCGACTCGGGGCCCGACTCGGAGCCCGCCTCCGAGCCCGCCTCTGGGCCGGCCTCCGAGCCCGCCTCGGAGCTCGTGGCGGAGGCGCCGTCGGGGCCGCCGTCCGGGCTGTCCTCCGGCTCCTCGCCGGGGGTCTCGCCGGTTTTGCTGCGCAGTCCGCCGCCGGACATCGACACGCTCCTGGGGTCTCGGGGGATCAGCTCTCACGCCGCCGGCACGACGGCGGACACCTCGTGGACAACGGCGCGACGGGCCGCAGTGTTCCCGCCCTGCCCCGTCCCCGGGCGGACGCCGACGCTCACCGCCCGGCCGGGATCTGCGCGGACGCGGGCTCCTCCGCCGGCGTGCCAGCCGGCTCGCCGTCGTCGTGGCCATGATTCTGGCCATGGTCCGGGCCGTCGCCCTGACCATCGCCCCGGCCCTCGCGCCGCCCGGGGTCCAGCCGCTGCGAGATCACCCGGGTGGAGCCGTCCTGGCGCATCGAGACCCCGTAGAGCGCGTCGGCGACCTCCATCGTGCGCTTCTGGTGGGTGATGACGATCAGCTGCGAGGCTTCGCGCAGCTCCTCGAAGATCACCAGCAGCCGCGAAAGATTGGTGTCGTCCAGCGCGGCCTCGACCTCGTCCATGACGTAGAACGGGCTCGGCCGGGCCTTGAAGATCGCCACCAGCAGCGCGACCGCCGTCAGCGAACGCTCTCCGCCGGAGAGCAGCGAGAGCCGGCGGATCCGCTTGCCCGGCGGCCGCGCGTGGACCTCGATGCCGGTGTTGAGCATGTCCTCCGGGTGGGTGAGCTCCAGCTTGCCCTCGCCGCCGGGGAACAGTCGGGCGAAGACCCGCTCGAACTGCTCGGCGGTGTCCCGCCAGGCCTCGGTGAAGACCCGCTCGACGGTCTGGTCGACCTCGGCGATGATGTCCATCAGGTCCTGCCGCGACTTCTGCAGGTCCTCCAGCTGCGACTGCAGGTAGCTGTGCCGCTCCTCCAGCGCCGCGTGCTCCTCCAGCGCCAGCGGGTTGACCTTGCCCAGGGCCTTCAGGTCCTTGCGGGCGCGGGCCAGGCGGGCCTCCTGCTCGGCGCGGTCGAAGGGGCGGGCGGTCGCCTCCTCTGATGCTTCGGCGGCGCCCTCCTCGGAGCCGGCCTCGGACCCTGTCGCATCCCCCGCGGCGGCGTCGGGGTCCGGCACCGGCTGGTCCGGTCCGTAGTTCTCGATGAGGTACTCCGGGGTGAGGCTGAGCTCCTCGTGCCCGCGCTGCTCGGCGGCCTCGAGGCGGTGCCGCAGCTCCGTGCGGGTCAGCTCGGCCTGGTGCAGCCGGGCGGTGACCTCCTCGAGCTCCTCGGCCTCCCGGGAGCGACCGGTCCGGAGCTCCTCGATGCGCCCGCTCAGCTCGCGGTGGCGGCTCCAGGCCGCCTCCTGGGCGTGCTGGGCGGAGGCGAGCACCGTGTCGATCCGCTCGACGGCGGCCTCAGCCTCGGTCTGGACCTGCTCGGCCTCGCCGGCGCGCCGGCTGCGCCGCTCGGCGACGCGGCGGGCCTCCTCGCGCCGGGACTCCTCGGCGGTCGCGCTGCGGCGCAACGAGGCCGCGCGCTCCTGCAGCTGGGAGTGCTGCTCCTCGGCCGCGCGCAGCGCCAGCCGGGCGTCGACCTCCTCCCGCCGCCGGGCCGAGGCCTCCTCGGAGAGCCGGTCGCGCTCGGCCGTGGAAGGGTCCTCGTCGACGTCGTCGGACTCGGCGGCCTGCAGCCGCGCCTGCGCCTCGTCGAGCTGCTCCTGGGCTTCGGCGCGCGCGGCGACGGCCGCCTCGATCTCGGCGCCGGCCTGGGTGATCCGCTCCTCGGCCCGGGAGAGCTCGGTGGAGAGCCGGCCGAGCTGCTCCGTGGTGGCGGTCAGTCGCGCGTCGTTGGCGTGCAGCGCTTCCAGGGCCTCGTCCACGCGGGTCGCGGCGGCGGTGACCTGCGGCTCGCGCTCCTCGACGGCGGCGACGACCTCGGCGAGCTCCCCCTCGGCCGTCTGCAGCGTCTCGGTGAGCTCATTGATCTGGGTGGTGATCGCCAGGTCGGAGTTCTCCAGCGCGGTGCCGCCGACCCGTTCGCCGGCGCGGAGGATCACCCCGGAGGAGGTGACCACGGAGGAGACGCCGTCGCGCGCGAGCAGCTCGGCGGGCTCGACGCCGGCCTCCGCCTCGTCGTCGACGAGCACCACCCCGGCCAGCAGCCGCTGCAGCGGCGCGGCCAGCTCGGCGTCGACGGTGACGGCCTCCAGCGCGCGCAGCGCCCCCGGCGGCAGGCTGACCGCCGCGGCCGGATCCCCGCCGGCCGCGGCTCCCCCGGAGTCACCCCCGGAGTCGGCGAGCGGGTGGACCAGGTGAGCGCGGCCGGCGTCCTGCTCGGCCAGCCAGCTCAGCGCCGCCTCGGCCGACGGCGCGTCCTCGGCGACCAGGGCGGTGTCCAGCGTCCCCAGGCAGGTCGCCACCGCCTTCTCCCAGCCGCCGACGACGGCGAGCCGGTCGGCCAGCGGGCCCAGCAGCCCCTCCGGGCGCCGGTCCTGCAGCGCGGCGGCGCCGTCGCGCGGCGTGCGCGCGGCCGACAGCCCGGAGAGCCGGGCGCGATACTCGCTGACCGAGGACTCCAGCCGTCGACGCCGCTCGAGCAGCTCCTCGTGCTGGCCGCGCAGCCGCTCATAGTCGGCGTGGGCGCTCTCGTAGGCGGCGTCGAGGTCCTCCTCGCCGGTCTCGACCTCGGCGACCTGCTGCTCCAGCGTGGTGAACTCCGCCCGGGCGCGCTCCTGGTCGGTCTGCGCAGTCTCGCGCTGCTCCTCGGCGCGCCGGCGACGCGCCTCGGCGGCGTCGATGCGGCCCTGGGCGGTGTCCACCCGGCCGCGCAGCGTCGCCAGCCCGGCCCGGCGGTCGGCGACGGCGCGCAGCTGCTCGGTGAGCCGGTTCTCCTCCTCGCGCAGCGCCTGTTCGGCGGCCTCCCGCCGCTCGCCGGTCTCGCGCAGCGTCTGGCCGGCGGCCTCCACGGCGGCCTGCTGCTCCTCGGCGTCGGCGCCGACCTGCTGCGCCTGGGCGCGCAGCTGCTCCGGGTCCTTGCCGGAGGTGTCGACGACCGCCGAGGCATGCAGGCTTCGCGCGCGCTCGGCGGCGACCGAGGCCACCGAACGCAGCCGCTCCTGGGCCTGGGCCAGCCGGTGATGGCCGGCGACCAGCTGCTCGGCGCGGCGCCGCTGGCCGCGGGCCTGCTCGTCGAGCCGGGAGATCTCGGCGTCCTGCGCGGCCAGCGAGGTGCGCAGCTCCTCCGCCCGGGCGGTGTCGGCCTCCTCGCCCTGTCCGGACTCATGCAGCGCCGTCGCCGCCTGGACCAGGTCGTCGGCGATCAGTCGGGAGAGCGCGTCGCGGACGTCGTGCTGGATGCGCTGGGCGCGGCGGGCGACCTTGGCCTGGCGTCCCAGCGGAGCCAGCTGGCGCGAGATCTCGGTGATGAGGTCCTGCAGCCGCTCGAGGTTGCCCTCCATGGAGTCGAGCTTGCGGACTGTACGCTCCCGCCGACGACGGTGCTTGAGCACTCCGGCGGCCTCCTCGATGAAGCCGCGGCGCTGCTCGGGGGTCGCATGCAGGATCTGGTCCAGCTGTCCCTGGCCGACGATGACGTGCATCTCCCGGCCGAGGCCGGAGTCGGAGAGCAGCTCCTGGATGTCCAGCAGCCGGCACTTCTGCCCGTTGATCGTGTACTCGCTGCCGCCGGTGCGGAACATCGTCCGCGAGATGGTGACCTCGGTGTACTCGATCGGCAGCACGCCGTCGGTGTTGTCGATGGTCAGCGACACCTGGGCCCGGCCCAGCGGCTGCCGTTCGGCGGTGCCGGCGAAGATCACGTCCTCCATGGACCCGCCGCGCAGGGATTTCGCGCCCTGTTCGCCCATCACCCAGGCCAGCGCGTCGACCACGTTGGACTTGCCCGAGCCGTTGGGACCGACCACGGCGGTCACACCGGGTTCGAATTCGAAGGTGGTCGCCGAGGCGAAGGACTTGAAGCCACGGATCGTCAGCGTCTTCAGGTGCACGCTCGGCGCGCCTCCCTCCTCGGGGTGGTGGATGCTGCGGGTCTCGTCGGCGGGACGGGGCTCATGGTGTTCGGCGTCTGATGGTCGGCGTCCTGGCGGGGCTCAGCCCTGCGGGGCGAAGTCGGGCAGCCGCTCCCCGAACCCGAAGAGCCTCTCGATCGCCGCGACGGTGCGCGCGGCCGCCGCACCGTCGCCGTAGGGGTTCACCGCGTTGGCCATGGCGGCGTAGGCGGTCGCGTCGTCGAAGAGCGTCGAGACTTCCGAGACCACGCGGTCCTCGTCGGTGCCGATCAGTCGCACGGTGCCGGCGTCGACGGCCTCGGGGCGCTCCGTGTTGTCGCGCATCACCAGCACCGGTTTGCCCAGGCTCGGCGCCTCCTCCTGCACGCCGCCGGAGTCGGTGAGGACCACAGTGGCCAGGTTCATCAGGCGGGTGAACTCCCCGTACGGCAGCGGCTCGGTGACGATGACGTTCTCATGGCCGGCCAGGGCAGGCAGGATCGCTTCGCGGACCACCGGATTGCGGTGGGCCGGCAGCACGATCAGCTTCTCCGGGTGGCGCTCGGACAGCCGGGCCAGCGCCCGGCCGACGCCCTCCATCGCCGCGCCCTGGTTCTCCCGACGATGGGTGGTCACCAGCAGCACGTCGCGGCCGGAGGCGGCGACCTCCTCCAGCTGGGGGTCGGCGAAGGGCACCTGCTGCGCGGCGACCTCCAGCAGCGCGTCGATCACCGTGTTGCCGGTGACCACGATGTCCTCGGACGCGATCGCCTCGCGCTCGAGATTGGTCCGCGACTGGGAGGTCGGCGCCAGGTGCAGCGCGGCGATCTGGGAGGTCATCCGACGATTGGCCTCCTCCGGGAACGGGGAGGCCAGGTCGAAGGAGCGCAGCCCGGCCTCGGCGTGGATCACCGGGATGCCGCGGTAGAAGGCGGCCAGCGCGCCGGCGGTGGTGGTCGTCGTGTCCCCCTGCACCACCACGGCGTCGGGCGTCTGCGCGTCGAAGAGCTCGTCGAGGCCGTCGACCGTGCGGGTGAGCACGCCGTTGAGCGTCTGGCGCGGCTGGATGATGTTCAGGTCGTGGTCCGGGACGATGCCGAAGAGCTCGTTGACCTGGTCGAGCATCTCGCGATGCTGGCCGGTCACGGTGACCTGACAGTCGAAGTGGTCGCTGGCGTGCAGCGCCTTGACGATCGGCGCCATCTTGATCGCCTCGGGCCGCGTGCCGTAGATGGGCATGATCCGTTTCACGGGCTCCATCCTACTCACCGGCGCTCTCCCCGCCGGGGCGACGCCCCGGAGGCTCCGCCACGGTGCCGGGAGTCACGCCCTCGGACCCGTGCTCCGAGACGCCCCTTGGTAAACTCGTCCGAGTCCGGCCCCGCCGGCCCTGCCCCGAAAGGTCTCCATGCGCAGAAACTCGCGTCTCGACGTCCGGCCCCTGCCGACGAAGGAGCTCTGACCCGTGCCCCGCGTGAGCGACACCGCCCGACCTTCCGGGCCCGCACCTGGCTCGACGACGTCCCCGACGGACGCGTTCGAGGTTCTGCGGACATTCCTGGCCGAGCACGGCGGCGGAACGCCGGTCGACTACAGCGAGACCCGGGTCCAGTCCGCCGCGACGTTGCTCACCCGGGCCGCCCGCCGCCGGAAGCTGGGCGTCAGTAAGGTCTACCGCAATCATCAGATCATCACCGGCGGCGGTCGCGTAGTCGGCGGCTTCGCCGGTCACCTGACGAGCCTGGCCAGCGACGAGGCCGACCGGGCCGCGCTCTCCATCCCCCGCGTGCGCGGGTTGCTGACCCGCGCCGGAATCCCCATCCCTGAGGGGAGCTGGTTCGCCCCGGAGGACGTCGAGGCCGGCGCGGCCTGGTTCTCGGAGCTCGGTGCCGAGGCGGTCGTCAAGCCGGCGTTCTCGCAGGACGGTGCGGGCGTCACCCGGCACGTCCGCGACGGCGAGACGTTCCGCGCCGCCTGGGAGAACGCCGTCTCCCGCCGCGGCGAGGCGGTCGGGGCGGATTCCGCCGTCGTCGTCGAACGGCACCACTCGGGGCTCGATCTGCGAGTGTTCGTCGTCGGCGAGGAGCTCGTCGCCGCGATGGCGCGGGTCCCGCTCTTCTGCCTCGGCGACGGACGCCGCACAGTTCGCGAGCTGGCCTCTGAGGCCGCGGCGCGCCGCGAGGCCCATCCGCGGCTCGGCACGCATGCCCACGATGCGCTCGCCCACGCAGAGGCGTCCGGAATTCCGCTGGACGAGATCTCCGAGGACGGCCGTCCCTACCTGCTCGGCGAGGACGTCGCGGCGCCGGCCGGCGGCGTCACCGTAGACGTCACCGGAGCTCTCGGAGAGGAGCTGCAGACTCTGGCCGTGGATGCGGCCTGGGCCGTCCCGGGGTGCAAGGCCGCCGGCGTCGATCTCCTGGTGCAGGGCCTCGAGAGCGTCGGCGAAGCCGTCGTCCTCGATGTCGATGCCCGGGCCGGGATCGCGGCGCATCAGTACCCGTGGATCGGCCGACGGCGGGCCGTGGCCGACGCCATCGTCCAGCAGATGGCGGCGACCACACGGGGCTGATGCGACCTCAGGCCCCGGGGTCGGCCCTGGCCCCGCCGCTCACTCCGCCGCGGAATCCTGCAGCATGCGGATCATCTGCCGAGCCGCCACCGTCCGCATCTCGCCGTCGCCGTCGACGGGACGGTGCCCCGGAATGCGTCGGGCATCATCCAGATCTCCGTGGACCGCAGTGGCATGCTCCTGAAGCATCTGCAGCTGCTGCTCGTTCCAACTGGTCACCAGCTCCTCGGACTCCTTCGGCAGCGTGATGCGTCCGCCGCCGTCGGCTCCGCCGGCCAGGGGGAAGACCGCGTGCTTGAGGTACCACCGCCGGAGCCGGCGGGCGCGCTCGCGCGAGACCCCGCTGTCGCGGATCTCGATGTTCATCTGCTGCAGCAGGCGTGCGCCCTCGTGGGAGAGGGAGACATTGGCGTCCGAGGCCGGCACCGAGGTGTCCGAGACCTCCGGCACGTCCGCCGCCTCGCTGAAGAGATCCCAGAGGCTCCGGCCGTCGGTCGAGTCGCGCGAGGGGACCACCGCGACGTGAACCGGCGCCCAGCGAGACCACCGTCGCACCACGTCTCCGAAGACGTAGGCGTTCCAGACGGGCGTGCTGTCGTCCCGGTGCCCGGCCGACCGCTCGATCATCTCGGGCAGAGTCTCGGTCTTGCCCGTCTTCAGCAGCTGCTGCCAGATCGACGGCAGGAGGCTGGGCAGCCCTCGGAGGGTCATCACGATGCGGTCCGGCACGGCCAGACGGCCGATGAGCCGCTCGACGGCGTCGTCGTCCAGCGCGGCCAGCGTCTCGGCCGAGACCATCACTCGGCGGCCTCGAGCCAGGTCAGCCTGCACCCGGTCGGCCATGCTCCGCGCAAGATCCTCGTAGGGCGACGCGTCCTCGATGTGGTAGATGTCCGATCCGCAGAGGCCGTACACGGCGTGCTGCTGGTTGAGCCGCTTCCCCGGGTAGGACCATCCGGCCTCGACCAGCTCGCGCCGGTTCTGGGCCAGGATGCCCTGGACGAAAGTCGTCCCCGTCTTGGGCGTCCCGATGTGCAGGACGAATCGGCCCGACTCTTCACTCACGATGCATGCTCCTCTGCGCTGACGACACGCGCCGCTGGCGGATCACGTGTGACGGTGGCTGACGATCGGTCCCGGGGAGTCTGTCCAGGATCCCGGTCTCGCACGCTGGGGCGGAGACCGCGCTCGATGATACCGGAGCATGGCCGCGGAGCTCTGCGACATGCCGTCGCCGCAGGCGTCTCGCCGTCGATGGGGCCGGGCCGGCCGGAGGACGGGCGAGCAGTCGCCGGCGGTCGTGTGCGGTCAGCGCTAGACCGCGCGGGCGGTCGCCGCCCGGTGGACCTCGGCGTAGGCGGCGACGGTCGTCTCGAGGCCCCGGCCCGCGAGATTCGGCCGCGCGTCCCGCTCCGTGCCGCGCAGCTCGGAGACGGCCTCGTCGAGCACCTCGGCGGTGATGGGGCCGTCGTGCGTCAGGACCCAGCCCGGACCGACTTCCTCGGCGAGCCGCCGCGCGGCGGCTCCGTCGGGCAGCAGCACCGGTCGGTCCATCGAGAGCACGGTGAAGAGCAGACCCTGGTCGACGAGCGAGTCGATCGCCGGCAGCACGACGAGTTCGGCGCCGTCGACCTCGCGGATCACCTCGGCGTCGGAGAGCGTCTCCGTCCGCGCAGTCACCCGTCCACGGCTCCGCCGGATCGCCCGGGGGAGCAGGGTCTCCAGCGTGGGGTCCTCCTCGCCGGCGATGCGCAGCGAGAGGTCCGGGGTGTCGGTGACCGACAAGACCTTGAGCGGCCCCTCCGCCGCCCGGCCGACGCCGGCGCGCGCGACGCAGAGGATCCGGCCCGGCACCTGCTCCCCGCGGGGGTAGCCCAGGAAGCGATCCCGGTGGTGGGCGTGGGGGATGACCACCGTCCGGCGCGGGTCCGGCGTCGGCGTCACCTCGTCCAGCGCGACGAAGGTGCTCGTCACGCGGTCGAGGATCGCCAGCGCCTCGTCGTCGGGACGCTCCGGGCCGACGACGGTCCGGACCAGAGCGATCCCCCGGTCCCGCAGGTCGTCGGCGGCCTCGGTCGCCGCGGCGACGCGCTCAGCGGGCTTCCGGTCCCTCCCGCCGAGGAATGCGTCGACGTCGCAGACGTGGACCACGTCCACGTCCCGCGCCCGATAGGAGCCCATGAAGAAGGTGAACTCGACCTCCGAGAGGTCGTCGCCGACGATCTGGTCGACGTAGGCCGTCATCGGCGCCGGGGGTCGATGCCCCACGGAGACTCGCAGGGGACGGCGTTCGTCGGCGGGAGCAGTCACATCGGGCACCACGTCATCATATTAGAGTGGAGCGTGATGAGCGCAAACACCATGCAGGACGTATACATCCCCCTGGGCGGCCAGGACGACAACCTCGGCGACTCCGCGCTGCGCGCAGGCTACTTCGCGGCGGCGCAGGGGGACGGACGCCGCTTCCACGTGCAGCTCGGCGCCCCGCGGAGCACCGACTATCTCACCGGTCTCCCCCTGCGTCCCCAGGACGCCCTCTACTACAGCGACGCCGAATGGATCGACGCCAGCAAGGCCGCCTCCGGTGCGGTGCTCCTCTACTACGCCGGCGAGGTCACGCCGCGGGGCGGCACCTACCCCCACCGGCGGACCGCCATCCAGCTGCAGAAGGTGATCGAGAACGGCGGCACCGTGATCATCGCCGGCACCGGTCTGAAGGACCCCTCGGCCGTGGACGAGTCGACCTTCCATCCGGTGCTGCGCGAGGCCTCGATCGTCTCCTGGCGCGACCGCCCCTCCCGCGACGCGGCCGGATTCGGCGGCGTCGCCCCCGACTGGGCCTATTCGCTGGGCACGCCCACCTCCGACTGGGCGCCGACCGACTCCCGTCCGCTGCTGGCGGTCTCGATGCGCTATGACCGCGCCTGGCCCGACGAGTCCTGGATCCGGGCCGTCCGGGACCTCGCTGCACGGACATCCACCCGGATCGTGACGCTGGCGCAGGTGGCCCGCGACGCGCCGCGCGCGGTGCGTCTGGCCGAGCGGCTCGGCGGCGAGTACCTCGTGCCGCGCAGCATGGGGCATGCCGACCTCGACGCCCATGCGCGCGAAGTCTACGGCCGATCGCTGACGGTCATCAGCGACCGCGCCCACGGCCTGATCATCGGCGCGACCGAAGGGGCACTGCCCCTGGGGTCGGCGGCGAACCCGCAGAAGATCCGACGCCTGCTCGACGCCGCCGGACTCGGCGAGCTCGTCGGCCGGTACGAGCAGCTGCCCGAGTTCGGCGAGCAGCTCGCATCCCGCGTTCCCGGCGTCGCCCCGGCGATCGACAGTGCCCGCGCGGACCTCGCCGACCTGGCGCTGCGCATCGACGTGGCGATCCGAGCCCAGGCCTGATCCGCGGGCACCAGTCCCACGCCCCGCCGCACAGACGATCGTGGCCCGCTCTGACCGCCCGATAGGATGGCCGCGGTCGGGGCACGCACCGTCCCCGACCCGGCGTCCCGTCCCTCCGGCGGATCCGCCGCCCGCTGTTCGATCCCGCTGACCGACGATGGAGCATCTATGCACCCCTCTCCCCTGGTATCGATCGTGATGCCGGTGTTCAACGACGAAGACTGGATCGCCGAGGCCCTGGAGAGCTGCCTGGCGCAGACGCTCGAGCAGATCGAGATCATCTGCGTCGACGACGCCTCGACGGACAGCACTCCGACGATCATCGAGCGGTACCAGCGGGACGATCGGCGCATCCGACTCATCCGCCAGCAGGAGAACCGGTCGGCGTTCCAGGCTCGCCGGGAGGGCATCCTCGCGGCTTCGGCGCCCTACACTCTGTTCCTCGACGGCGACGACGAGCTGGACCCCCGTGCGGCGGTGAAGGCCGTGGCCAAGGCCCAGGCCACCGACGCCGACCTCGTCGGCTTCGGCGTCGCCGTCTTCGGCCCGGACGGCCGCGCGGTGGGCGGCTACCAGAAGCGGCTGCAGCCCACCCGCACTGAGCTCGAGGGCGCCGACATCCTGCGCACCTTCTTCCCCGTCGGCAAGCCGGCGCAGGGTCAGCTGTGGCGATTCCTGTTCACCACGCAGCTGCTGCGCGACGCCTACGAGCTCTTCCCCGAGGACCTGACGCTGCCGCGGGTCAACGATCTGCCGATCACCTTCGTCGCGCTGGCGGCGGCCCAGCGATACGTGTCGACCCCCGAGCACCTGTATCGCTATTACTTCCGGCGCGGCGGCAGCGGGCACCACGTCGAGGAGCTGGCCCAGTTCGAGTTCTACGCCGCCGGGATCGACTCGGCGGAGAGCATGGCCCCGGCGGTCCGGACCCTGGCCCGGAAGACCCCGGACCCCGAGCCCCTCCTGGACGGCTATGCCTCCACCCGCCGGTCGATCATCGGCGGCGTGCTCAACTACATGCTCAAGAGCTCGGACGAGGAGCTCCACGCCGCCTGCCTCGACCATCTGCGCGGGAAGGTCCCCGCGACCGACCTGGTGCTGGCCGCCGCTGAATTCGCCCCCGACGCGCTGACGGCGCTCACCCGGCAGGGCACGCGGATCGAGCTCGAGGGCCGGTCGGTGCAGAACGTGCTGCTGACCACGAAGGCGCTGACCACCGGAGGCGTCTCGCAGGTGATCCTCGCCCAGGCGCACAGCCTGGTCGAGGCCGGCTACGGCGTCACCATCGCCGCCCGGCGGCCGGGCAGCGTGCTCGACGGCCTCCCGCAGGGTGTGCGCTTCGTCGAGCTGGAGGGCAAGCTGCCGGCCCGCCTGGAGCAGTGGGAGGACCTCTGCCGCGACCACGCCGTCGACGTGGTCATCGATCACCAGATCCTCTACAGCAAGGACTGGTCCGCCCTGGCCGAGATGGCCCGCGCGGTGGGCGTGCCGACCATCGGATGGGTCCACAGCTTCGCCCTGCGTCCGGTGTACAACCTGCGGGATACGCTCTCGTTCATCCAGCACCGCCTCAACGCGCTCTCCACCCTGGTCACCCTCTCCCCGCTCGACGCGGCGTTCTGGACCCTGCAGGGCGCGCCGCACGCAGTGCACCTGCCCAATCCGCCGTCGCCGCTGCTGCGCGAGGCTGCCGCCGCTCCGGCGCAGGCCTCGGCCCCCGAGGACCGGCTCGAGCTGGTCTGGTGGGGACGTCTCGAGGAGCACACCAAGCAGGTCAGCGAGCTCGTCGCCGTCGCCGGCCAGCTGCGCCGGCTCGGCGTCGACTTCCACCTGTCGATCATCGGGCCGGACTCTGCCGACTGCACCGGAGAAAAGCTGACGGCCATGGCCCGAACGCACCAGGTGGCCGACCAGGTCGACGTCGTCGGGCCGCTCCGCGGACAGCAGCTGCTCGACGCGATCGACGCGGCGCACCTCTTCGTCACCACCAGCATCATCGAGGGCTACCAGCTGACCCTCGCCGAGGCTCAGGCCCGCGGCCTGCCGGTGGCGATGTACGAGCTGCCCTGGCTGAGCCTGGTGCAGGACAACCACGGCATCATGGCCGCCCCGCAGGGCGACGCCGAGGGGCTGGCCCGGCAGATCGCGGCGCTCGCCGAGGACCCGGACCGCTACGCCGAGCTCTCCCGCGCCTCGCTGGAGGCTTCGCAGCACGCCCTCTCCCCCGACTTCACCGCGCTCTACCAGCAGCTCATCACCGGGACGCTGCCGGCGGAGCGCTCGCCGCAGCCCACGTTGGACGACGCCCGGCAGATCCTCGACTGGATGGTGTTCTACAGCGAGCGCCACGCCGGCGTGCTGGAGAAGCTGGCCAAGGCCTCGTCGCCGGGCTCCGCGTCAGCCGACGGAGCGCGGCGCTCGAACGGCGCCGGGCGGAAGAAGCCGAAGGAGTCGGATCTGGTGCTGCGACTGCGGCCGGTCGCGCGCCGCGTCTACCGGCACGCGCCCTTCATGCGTCCGGTGGGACACCAGGTGAAGCGTGCCGGCGGCAGGGTCAAGCGCCGGCTGAACCTGGACCTGTGATCGGCGCGGAGCCGAACTGCGCCAGCCGCCGCACATAGGCGGCGCGACCGCGCTCCCGCTGCAGGAAGTCCGCGCCGCGACGACGCTGGGCCTCGCGCTCGGCGTCGTCGCGCAGCCGGTCCAGCTCCTGGGGCACCCGGCCGGCCTCGCAGCAGACGATCGCCTCGCCGTAGACCTCCTCCAGGGCCGGCGGACCGAGGCAGACCACGCCCGCGGCGAGCGCGTCGAGGATGCTGGGTTCCAGCGTCTCGTCCCAGACGTCGCCGGTGAAGCAGAGCAGCACATCGATCTCGGCGAGATACTCGCGGAACGTGGTCTCGCCGGGGTCGGCGACATGCCAGCCGTCCGGCAGCTCCTCGGCCGAGTCCAGGACGCCGCGACGCACCAGCTCCTGCCGGTCGGCGCGCAGCGAGATCTCCGCCGAGCCGTCCTGCGGGAAGAGCCCCTCGCGCTCAGCACGACTCGTCGGCCAGGACAGCTCCCCCTCGTCCCACGGGCGGCCGAGGATCAGCGAGCTCGATGAGCCCTCCGCGCGCGCCCGACCCGGCGTCGTCTCCGGCATCAGCTCCGGCGCCGCGCTCGTCCAGTCGACGTCGGCCAGCTCTCCGGGCGGGACCACCTCGGCGAGGCGGCCGCGCACCACGCTGGACTGCGGCGCCCAGCGAGGACGGCGCCCGAAGAGCCGCCGGCAGTTCTCGGCGACGTCCTCGACCTCGTAGCCGTGGTGGACCCGGCTGAGCGTCGCCGGCAGCTGGTCCGCCACGACGACGATCTCCCCGGCCTCCAGCTCCGCCGGACCGTCCGGGACCAGCTGCAGCGTCGTCGGCCAGTGGACGACCAGCAGACCGACGGAGGCTCGCCGCCGCAGATGGAGCCGGTCGACACGACCGTCGAGGACCATCCGGCGCAGCGCCGGAGCCATGCGCCGCTTCGCGGCCTCGCGGAACAGACCGTTGGCCAGCGGGACGACGCCGACTCTCAGCCCGGCCGCCAGCGCGGCCTCGATCTCCTGCTCCAGGGCCAGCGAGTTCCCGCCGCGGAGCCCGCACTCGGAGAGGTGGACGACGTCGTAGTGCGGCACCTCCGCCGCGTCGTGGCCCGGGAGGAAGGACGGCGGGGCGATCCACCGCCGCTCGTCCTGGCTCTTCGGCAGCTGCGGCGAGGCTCCGGCGGCGATCTCCTCGTGCCAACCGGCATAGGCGTCCTGATACATCTCACGATCCGGGTGCCAGTAGCCCAGGCCGAAGTCGCTGGAGGTGAGATTCCCCTCCCCCAGCAGCGAGATCGCCATCGGCACCATCGCCTCCGGGACGACCCGCATCCCGTAGACGGTCTCGCAGCGCGCCCGGTACTCGGCATCGGCGGACTTGCGCACCTCGTCCCAGTACCCGAGGGTGTCGCGCACCTCCTCGCGGCGGAACATGGTCGAGGCGAAGCTCGGATGCACCGCGCGGTCCGGGCCCCAGCGGATCAGGAAGCGCAGGTCGTCGTCAGCCCGGATCCAGTTCACGATCGACGCCGGCCGCTCGGGGTGCTCGATCAGCTCCCGGGCCTGCCGCTCGAGCTTCTGCGGATGGTGCCAGTCGTCCTTGTCGGCGATGGTCACGAACTCGCCGCGGGCGCGGTCGAAGCCCTCGTTGCGCACCGCATAGGCGCCCCGGTTCTCCTCGCGGAGCACCACCTGCACCCGCGGGTCGGCCTCGGCGAAGGCCTGCACCCGCGCCCGGTACGGCGTCGGCGTCCCGTCGGCGAAGACCGTCGGCGAGGCGTCGTCGATGATGAGGATCTCCAGATTCGTCCAGCTCTGCCCCAGCAGCGAGCGGAGGGCGACGTCGGTGGCGGCGTCCGGCTCGTAGAGCGGCATGATGACCGAGATCAGCGGCAGTCCGTCCTCGACGGCGGGGGCCGTCTCGGCCCGCAGCGAGCCGAAGGACGGCGCCCGGCCGTCCTCGAGCTCGAGTCCCACCAGGCCGTGCTCGGCGTAGACCCCGTTCAGCCGCTCCAGCCACGCAGGACGATCCGCCGAGATGCCGGTCACCGCGGGGTTGACGGAGTTCAGCTGCAGGAAGCGCTGCGAGCAGGCGCGCTCGGCGTTCTCCTCGGACTGCTCGAGGACCTCGCCCGCCCGGGAGAAGCGGCCGGACCAGGTGAGCAGGTCGGAGTACAACGAACGATCCACGCCCTCGAACCCGTCCTCGACGCCTTGCTGTGCGTCGACGAGCTGATAGAGCCGCAGCGCGGTGAGCAGATCGCGCTCGCCGAGCCGCTGGCTGTAGAGCACCCGGGCGAGGGCGAGGACGCCGGGGCGCCAGAGGGCACGGTCCAGCTGCTTCAGCCGGTCGTGCTGGTCCTGCTGGTCCTGCTGGTCCTGCTGACCGGACCCGTCCGGCGCCAGGAACGCCTGGTCCACCGCCCGCATCAGTCGTCGCAGATCCATCGTCTCCCGCGAGGCGCAGAGCGCGAGGACATCCCGGGCACCGTGCGAGCGCGTGCCGCGGGCGTAGCGGGTGAACCACTGCAGCTGCCCCGGACGTGTGCGCAGCTCGCGCGACCAATGCTCCAGCACGTCGTCCACCGGCAGGTCACGACGCTCGCCCCCGCGACCGACGAGGGCGGGCAGCGCCGCCCGGGCGCCGCGGACCAGGCTGCGAGCGGGGCGGGAGAGAGTGCCGACGAGAGTCACGGCGAAGGGTCCTCCGGGTCAGGGACGGGTATCGTGCTCGGAGACCCTCAGTCTAGAGGAGCTCCGGCTGGGTCGCGGCAGGACTTCTCGACGCGGCACCGGTGACCGCAGAAGGTCGCTCACGCGGAGGACGACGGTCCCATGGCGGGACCTGCCGCGCTGTTAGAATGACGTGCGCTCCGACGCCCGGTCGGAGGCGACGGAAGACCCGCATTGATCGCCAGAAGGGACGTCATGATGGCTGCACCACCCAGGCACCGCGCCAGGAGGGCGCGGGGTGCCGTGGATGCTCCTGAAGCCGAGGCGGAAGCCGCCGCCGGCCCGGGTCCCGCCGCTCGCGACGTGCCCGCGGAGCCGGCGGCGCAGACTGTGCAGCTGGACGGCTCGCCGCTGATCCGTGTGGGAGCCCGCCCCGGGCTGCTGACCTATCTGCGCGAGATCTGGGCGTTCCGGCATTTCATCTTCTACGACTCGCATTCGCGCGTCGCCTCGTCGAACAGCTCGGATTCGCTGGGGCGCGTGTGGATGGTGCTGAATCCGCTGCTCTTCGGCCTGGCCTACTTCTTCATCTTCGGCCTCCTGATGCAGACCGGCCGCGGCGTGCCGAACTTCATCGGGTACCTGGTCATCGGCGTGTTCACGTTCCGCTTCTTCACCTCGGCCGTCAGCGGCGGCGGGAAGTCGATCTCGGGGAACAAGAATGTCGTCCAGGCCTTCAACTTCCCGCGCGCCTGTCTGGTGATCTCCGCGACAGTCCGCCAGCTGCTGTCGTCGGTTCCGGTCTTCTTCGTGATGGCCGCCCTCGTCCTCGCCATCGGTGACATCAAACTCGACGGCGCCGAGCAGATCCCGGTGCGTCTGAGCTGGTACTGGCTGCAGTTCTTCCCCGCCATCGCGCTGGCGCTGCTGGTGATGCTGGGATGGTCCCTGGCGCTGGCCCGCGCCGTCGACGCCGTCCCCGACGTGGCGCATCTGATCTCCTTCGGCACCCGGATCATGTTCTACACCTCAGCGGTGTTCTTCGGCATCAGCCGCTGGGAGTCCCGCGGGCTGGACGCGATGATCGTCGTCATGGAGCTGAACCCGCTCTACTGCGTGCTGGACATCATCCGCCAGGGATGGCTCTATGAAGAGATGGCCGACCCCTTCCGGTGGCAGGTGCTCGGCGCCTGGGCCGTCGGTTCGCTGATCATCGGCTTCATCATCTTCTGGCGCGGCGAAGAGACCTACGGCAGGGAGCGATGACGACCACCACCACGATCCTCGACGACGAGCTGGACGACGACGCCCCGGAGGAGCTCCTCCAGGACGAGACGCCGCCGGAAGACGCCCATCTCAAGTCCATCGCCGTCGTCGCCGACGGCGTCTCGATGACCTACCGAGTCCGGTCGGCCACGGAGCACCTGCGGTCCCGCGGGCGGTTCTCGCGAGCTCTGCGTCGCCTCTGGGGCTCGGGCCAGACCGAGATCCCCGCTCTGCAGGACGTGAGCTTCACCGTCCGCCGCGGCGAGACGGTCGGAGTGATCGGCACCAACGGTTCCGGCAAGTCCACGCTGATGAAGCTGCTGACCGGCAAGGTCCGGCCCACCGCCGGCGAGGTCTACGCCACCTCCACTCCTGTCATGCTCGGCGTCAACGCCGCCCTGGTGAAGTCCGTCTCCGGACGGGAGAACGTCAAGCTCGGCTGCCTGGCGATGGGGCTCACCCCGGAGCAGGCCGACGCGAAGTACGACCTCATCGCCGAGATCTCCGGGCTGGACGAAGCACTGGACCTGCCGCTGAAGACCTACTCCTCCGGCATGGCCTCGCGCCTGCAGTTCGCCATCGCCACCGCCGTCGACCCCGACATCCTGCTCATCGACGAGGCGCTGAACACCGGCGACGCCCAGTTCCGCTCGCGCACCAAGAAGCGGCTGGACGAGGTCCGCGAGCAGGCCGGCTGCGTCTTCCTGGTCTCCCATTCGCTGGGCACGATCCGCCAGATGTGCACTCGCGTGCTCTGGATCGAAGAGGGCAGGCTGCTGGCCGACGGCGACCCGGCCTGGGTCTGCGAGCAGTACTCCGAGTACACCGGCCACCACTCGGCCGGCCGCCCGCGCTCGGCCCGCATCGTCTACGAACGCACGCGGCAGCAGCTCGAGCCGGTGCACATCGACTTCGCCTCCGGAACCCGGCCCAAGCGGGCTGCGAGCGGCTCACAGCGCTGACCGGTGCGGCCCGGGTCGGAGCCGGCGCAAGCTCCGTGAGGACGGGACACGGCTCTGCACATGACGGCGGGCCCCGGGATCGATTCCCGGGGCCCGCCGTCGTGCGTCGTCTCGCGGCTGGGACTCAGCCGAACCAGATGCCGATCTCGTGCTCGGCGCTCTCCGGCGAGTCGGAGCCGTGGACCAGGTTCTTCTGGACCTTCTCCCCCCAGTCGCGGCCGAGGTCGCCGCGGATGGTCCCCGGCGCCGCCGTCGTCGGCTCGGTGGAGCCGGCCAGCGACCGGAAGCCCTCGATGACGCGGTCGCCCTCGGCGATCGCGGCGACGACCGGGCCGGAGAGCATGAAGTCCACCAGCGGCTGGTAGAAGGGCTTGCCCTCGTGCTCGGCGTAGTGGGCGGCCAGCTGCTCGGTGCTCGCCTGCAGCTGCTGCAGGGCGGTGATCCGGTAGCCCTTGGCCTCGAGGCGGCGCAGGACCTCGCCGGTCAGCCCACGGGCCACCGCGTCGGGCTTGATCAGGATCAGCGTGCGTTCAGTCATTCGGGAGTCTCCTCACTTCCGGTCTGTTCGGCGCCCTCGGCCTCGGCGGCCAGACGCTCTTCCTCCCTGTATCTTTCCATCTTCTCGCGGTCGAGCTGTCGCCCCTTGACCACGGCGAACCACCAGCAGCCCAGGAAGATCGCCCCGAGGACGTAGGTGTAGCCGAACGGGTCGAAGATCCCGCCGGCGATGACCACCAGCTGCAGGACCCAGCCGAGGACGAAGCCCAGCGGACGGCGCAGCAGCGCGCAGGTGAGCACCATGACGACGGCGACGACGAGCGAGCCGGCCAGCAGCCAGCCGGCGTGCGACGCGTCGCGGTTCAGCCCCCACATCGCCAAGCCGTAGAAGACCATCAGCAGCGCCTCCAGGCAGAGCACCGAGGAGGCGAACATCACCCGCACCGACCGGGGCGGGCGCACCATGCCCGGCCGCCACTCGCGCTGGGCGCGGGTCCGACGCGCCACGGCTCAGCCCTCCCCGCCGGACAGCAGGGTGCGAGCCTCCCCGACCACGGTGATCGAGCCGGTGATCAGCACTCCCCCGGCCAGCGCGTCGTCGGAGGTGTCGGCGCGGGAGACCGCCCAGTCGAGGGCGTCGTCGAGGCGCGCGGTGACGTTCATGTTCTCCTCGCGGAAGCCGACCTCCAACGCCAGCCGTCCCAGCTCCTCGGCGGGGATCGCCCGCGGCGAGGTCGACTGGGTGAAGCAGATGTCCTCGACCAGGTCGTCGTACTCGCGGTGCAGGACCGTCAGGATCTCGCGGGCATCCTTCTCCTCCAGGATGCCGACCACCAGCGCCAGCCGCCCGAGCCCGAAGCTCTCCTTCAGCGCCTGGGCGGAGGCCTCGACGCCGGCGGCGTTGTGCGCGGCGTCGACGATGATGCTGGGGCCGGTCCGCAGGGTCTCCAGCCGGCCCGGCGCGGTGATGTGCTCGCAGGCCAGCTGCAGGTTCTCCAGGACGAGCTCCTGCTGACCGCCGCCGATGAAGGCCTCCAGCGCGGCCACGGCGACGGCGAAGTTCTCCGCCTGGTGGGCCCCGTGCAGCGGCAGCAGCAGCTCCGGGTAGCGGCCGGCGATGCCCTGGACGGTCACCTGCTGGCCGCCGACGCCGGGAGTGCGCGACTCCACGCCGAACTCCACGCCCTCGAAGCGGAAGTCGACGTCGGCCTCGCGGGCGGTCTCGAGCAGCACGTCGGCGGCCTCGGGGATCTGGGCCGCCGAGATCAGGAAGCCGCCGGACTTGATGATGCCGGCCTTCTCCAGGGCGATGTCACGCTCGGAGTCGCCCAGCAGGTCGGTGTGGTCCAGCGAGATCGGGGTGACGACGTCGACGACGCCGGAGGCGACGTTGGTCGCGTCGGTGATCCCGCCGAGGCCGACCTCCAGGACCATCACGTCCACCGGGGCGTCGGCGAAGACCGCGAAGGCCAGGATGGTCAGGCATTCGAAGTAGGTCAGCGGCACCTCGCCGCGCTCGGCGAGCCGCTGGTCGACCATCGTCAGATGCGGACGGATCTCGTCCCAGATGCGCACGAAGGTCTCGTCCTCGACCGGCTCGCCGTCCAGGCAGATCCGCTCGGTGACCCGGGAGAGATGCGGCGAAGTGTACCGGCCGACGCGCAGGTCATGGGCCAGCAGCCCGGCCTCGATCATCCGGGCGGTCGAGGTCTTGCCGTTGGTGCCGGTCAGGTGGATCACCGGCGCCGAGCGGTTGGGCTCGCCGAGGATGTCCATGGCCATCTCCATGGGCTCCATCCGCGGCTCCATCTTGTTCTCCGGGGCGCGGGAGAGCAGCTCGGCGTAGACGCTGGCCACCGAGAACCCCTCGACGGGCTCGGACGCGCTGTCCGGGGAGGACTCGAGGTCGGACATGTCTGGACTCCTGTGTCTCGGCCGGCGGCCGGCCGTCGTGTCGTCGACGCCGCGGCGTCGTCGGGGTTCCTGGTGCTGGTGCTGGGTCCGGTGCTGGGTCCGGTGCTGAGCGTGCTGCCGGGCCGTGCGGCGGGTCAGACCGTCGCGACGGTGACCAGCGGCTCGCCGGCGGCGTCGTCGGCGACCAGCTGCAGCTCGGCGGTCAGAGTCTCGGCGCGCACGAGCTCCTCGTGGGCGCGCACGGCGGCGGCTGTGCGCTCGTCGGCGGTGATCGTGGTGCGGATGCGGTCGGAGACGTCCAGGTCGGCGTCCTTGCGCGCCTGCTGGACCGAGCGGACGACGTCGCGGGCGGTGCCCTCGGCCAGCAGCTCGCCGGTCAGCGAGGTGTCCAGCACCAGGAAGCCGTCGACGGCGTCGAGGACGGTGACCGCCGCCTCGGAGAGCTCGTCGGAGACGGTGGTGCTCAGCGTGTACTCGCCCTCGGCGAGCTCCAGGCCGCCGGCGACGACGACGCCGTCCTGCATCTGCCAGTCCCCGGCCTTCGCGCCCTGGATGGCCTGCTGCACGCCCTTGCCCAGGCGCGGGCCGGCCGCGCGGGCGTTGACCACCAGCTGGCGGCCGATCCCCCAGTCGGCGGCCGAGACCTCGGAGGCCTCCAGCAGCGTGACCTCCTTGATGTTGAGCTCCTCGGCGATGATCCGCCGGTGGGTGCCCTCCAGCGCGGCGGCGTCGGGGACGACGACGGTCAGCCGCGCCAGCGGCTGGCGGACGCGCAGTCCGGCCTGCTTGCGCAGCGAGGAGGCGGCCGAGCAGATCGCCCGGGTGGTCTCCATCAGCTCCACGGCGCGGTCGTCGCGCAGCTGGTCCTCGGTCTCGGGCCAGTCGCTCAGGTGCACCGAGCGGCCGCCGGTCAGGCCGCGCCAGATCTCCTCGGCGGTCAGCGGCAGCAGCGGGGCCGCGACCCGGGTGAGGGTCTCCAGCACCGTGTGCAGCACGTCGTAGGCGGCGAGGTCCTCCTCGTAGAAGCGCTGGCGCGAACGGCGGATGTACCAGTTGGTCAGCGTGTCGCAGAAGCCGCGCAGCGCCTCGCAGGCGGCCGAGACGTCGTAGGCGTCCAGCGCCTCGGTGGTGCGCCGGACCAGATCGCCGAGTGCGGCGAGGATGTAGCGGTCCAGCGGGTTGTCGACGTCCTCGGCGGTGACTGTGGCCGCCCGGTGGCCGGCGCCGTCGTTCGCGGTGTTGGCGTAGAGGGTGAAGAAGTGCCAGGCGTTCCACATCGGCAGCAGCACCTGGCGCACGCCCTCGCGGATACCCTCCTCGGTGACCACCAGATTGCCGCCGCGCAGGATCGGGCTGGACATCAGGAACCAGCGCATCGCGTCCGAGCCGTCGCGGTCGAAGACCTCGTTGACGTCCGGGTAGTTCTTCAGCGACTTGGACATCTTCTGCCCGTCGGAGCCCAGCACGATGCCGTGGCTGATCACATTGGTGAACGCCGGGCGGTCGAAGAGCGCGGTGGCCAGGATGTGCATGGTGTAGAACCAGCCGCGGGTCTGGCCGACGTACTCGACGATGAAGTCCGCCGGGTGGTGGCCCTGCTCGAACCACTCGCGGTTCTCGAAGGGGTAGTGCACCTGGGCGAACTGCATCGAGCCGGAGTCGAACCAGACGTCGAGGACGTCGGGCACCCGGCGCATCGTCGAGCGCCCGGTCGGGTCGTCGGGGTTCGGCCGGGTCAGCTGATCGATCCACGGCCGGTGCAGATCCGGCTCACCCTCAGCATTGCGCGGGTAGTCGCCGAAGGCCTCCTTCATCTCCTCCAGCGAGCCGTAGACCTCGGTGCGCGGGTGCTCGGGATCGTCGGAGACCCACACCGGCAGCGGGCTGCCCCAGTAGCGGTTGCGCGAGATCGACCAGTCGCGGGCGTTCTCCAGCCACTTGCCGAACTGGCCGTGCTGCACGTGGGACGGGATCCAGTTGATCTGCTCGTTGAGCTCGAGCATCCGCTCCTTGACCTGGGTGACGGCCACGTACCAGGAGGTGACCGCCTTGTAGATCAGCGGGGTGCGGCAGCGCCAGCAGTGCGGATACGAGTGCACGTGGGACTTCTCGCGGACCAGCCGGCCGTCGGCCTTGAGCACGTTGATGATCGTGCGGTTGGCCTCGAAGACCTGCACGCCGGCGATGTCGGCCAGCGGGGCGTCGCCGTCGGGCGTGGGCTCGGCGAACAGCGGCAGGAACTTCGCGCCGTCGTCGATGGAGAGGATCACCGGGATGCCGGCCTCCTCGCTGGAGCGCTGGTCCTCCTCGCCGAAGGCCGAGGCCTGGTGGACCAGGCCGGTGCCGTCGGAGGTGGTCACGTAGTCCTCGACCAGCACGCGGAAGGCGTGCTCGGTGCCCCAGACCTCGGCGTCGGCGTAGTAGCGCCACAGCGGCTCGTACTCCAGCCCGGCCAGCTCGGCGCCCTGGTAGCGGGCGACCACCGCGGCGGAGGCGGCCTCGGCGGCGCTGTGATCCTCGCCGTCGACGAAGCCCAGATCCTTCGCGTAGGCGCCGACCAGATCCGCGCCGAGCAGATGCCGGCCCGGCAGCGGCCCGTCCTCCGGGGCCTCGACGACGACGTACTCGACCTCCGGGCCGACGGCGACGGAGAAGTTGGTCGGCAGCGTCCAGGGGGTGGTGGTCCAGGCCAGCAGGTTCACCCCGCGCAGCGCGTCCCCGTGGGCGCCGCCGCCGGTGATCGGGAAGGTGACCGTCACCGAGGGATCCTGGCGCTCCTGGTAGACCTCGTCGTCCATGCGCAGCTCGTGGTTGGACAGCGGGGTCTCGTCCCGCCAGCAGTAGGGCAGCACGCGGAAGCCCTGGTAGGTCAGGCCCTTCTCGTGGAGCTGCTTGAACGCCCAGACGACCGACTCCATGTACTCGACGTTGAGCGTCTTGTAGTCGTGCTCGAAGTCCACCCAGCGGGCCTGGCGGGTGACGTAGTCCTCCCACTCGGCGGTGTAGCGCAGCACCGAGGCGCGGCAGGCGTCGTTGAAGGTGTCGATCCCCATGGCCTCGATCTCGGCCTTGTCGGTGATCCCCAGCTGCTTCATCGCCTCCAGCTCGGCGGGCAGCCCGTGGGTGTCCCAGCCGAAGCGGCGCTCGACCCGGCGGCCGCGCTGGGTCTGGTACCGGGCGACGAGGTCCTTCACATAGCCGGTGAGCAGGTGGCCGTAGTGCGGCAGGCCGTTGGCGAAGGGCGGGCCGTCGTAGAAGACGAACTCGTTGGGCGCGCCGTCGACCTCCGCCGGGCGGTTCTCCACCGAGGCGCGGAAGGTGTCGTCGCTGCTCCAGTCGGCCAGCACCCGCTCCTCGACCGCCGGGAAGCTCGGTGAGGCCGCGACGGCGCGGTCGGTCCCGGCCGAGGTCGCGCGGGGGTACAAAGGAGTGGGGTTCTGCTCGGTCATGGAGTCCGTCCTGAGGGTCGCTGCACTGGTCGCTGGGTCCTCACGAGGACGCCGTCGTCCCGTGGGTTCGCATCCCACGCGCCCGCCGACGCGGTACCACCTCGCTTGTCCGTCCGGGGACGGACCGCTCCATGACTGCTGTGACGGGCATGCCCGTCCGGTTCTACTGAGGCCCCGCACGAGGACCCGTTCCTCCGGAAGCTCGCCGGTGATGGCCGGGTCGTCGCTGCTGAGCGCCATTCTAGCGCGTGCGCCGCGATCCGGAAGAACCGGCGTCGCCTCCGATGACGCGGCCTCACCGACGATGACTCGGCGGCACGTGTGGGAATACGACGGCTTTCCCACCGTTTCCACGGAGTCATCGCCGGGCTAGCGTGGGGGCATCCGACCCCGACGCGGAGGGAGGAGTCCGGCGTGGAGATCACCTGGATCTCGGACTCGCTGGCCACCGAGGCCACGCTGCTGGTCTTCGCCTTCGTGCTCTCCGGGCTCATCGGCCTGGAGCGCGAGGTCCGGCAGAAGACCGCCGGGGCCCGCACCCACATCCTCGTCGGTCTCGGCTCGGCGCTGTTCACCCTGGTCTCGGCCTACGGCTTCGACCACGTCCTGGGCGACGACGTCGTCCTCGACCCCTCGCGCATCGCCGCGCAGATCGTCACCGGCATCGGCTTCCTCGGCGCCGGGGTGATCTTCGTCCGCCGCACCATCATCTCCGGACTGACCACGGCCGCCTCGATCTGGGTGACCGCCGCCGTCGGGATGGCCTGCGGCGCCGGCATGCCGCTGATCGCCACGCTGGCCGTCGGGCTGCACCTGCTGACGGTGACCGTGCTGCACGTGGCGGTGCGCCGCCTGCCCCATCGCGATCTGACGCGGCTGTGCACCGTCCGCTATCAGGACGGGCGCGGGGTGCTGCGCGACGTGCTGGCCACCGCCTCGGAGCTGGGCTTCGAGGCCTCGCTGACGCGCACCCGGAGGCTGGACGGCGCCGACGGCGCCGGCCGGGAGCACGACGACGGCGGGCGGGACCGCGACGGCGGGGCCTCCCGGGCGGTGGAGGCGACGATGCGCTTCAGCCGCCCGCAGCACACCGGCGGCGACGCGCTCTTCGAACGCCTGGCCGAGCTCGACGGGGTCCTCGAGGTGCGGCAGATCTCCGACGACGAGGAGGAATGAGGACCGGGGCGCTCGCGCTCCCCCGTCACTCCCTCGCACTCGTCGCCCTCCGCGCGCTCATCGTCGGGCTGTGAGATGTCGTCGTCCTATAGCGCCACGACATCTCACAGCCCGACGACAGGCGGGCGGCAGTCGCCGGGCGAGAGGCTCAGGAGCTCCTCGGCTCCACCGACAGCCAGAGCTCGTAGTGCTCGACTCCCCCGGCATCGTCGAGCACCGGCGCGATCAGTTCGGGACCGTCGACCGGCTGGTACGGGTTCGCCGGGAACCACTCGCCGTAGGCCCGGGGCCAGAGCTGCTGGACCTCCTCGACCGACGGCCCGGACGAGGAGAGCACCAGCCACGTCGACGCCGGCACGGCCCGCGTCTCGTGCTCGCCGGCGTCGACCTCCTCGGGCGCACCGTCGACGGCGGCGGCGAACCAGAACTCAATGGACGCGCCGTCCTCGCGGCCTTCGACGAAGTCGGTGCTCACCGACAGCAGCCGAGCCGGCTCACGCGTCGACCGGGCGCTGATGTCGCGGAGGACCTCGAGTCCCAACTCCTGACGGAACTGCTCGATCTCCGGATTCGTCCCCCGGGCGACGATCGCCATCCGGCGACGGCGTCCGACGAGGGTGAAGGCCTCCTGCTCCACGAGGCGATAGGTCATCGGTTCTGCTCCTTCCACTCGGAGGGTGATGCGCAGCGGGGCCTGCGAGCGCAGGTCGGCCCCGGAGGCCCGGGCCTGCGAGGGCGAGAGTCCGTGCACTGCGCGGAACGCACGACTGAAGGCGTCGGCGGAGTCATAGCCGAAGCGGATCGCGATGTCCTGAAGAGCTTCACGACCGGCGACGACGTCGGCGGCCGCGACGGTGAGCCGACGTCGCCGGATGTACTCGGATACCGGCATGCCGGCCAGCACAGTGAACAGACGACGGAAGTGATGCTCGGAGGTCAGCGTCGTGCGCGCCAGGGAACCGACGTCGACGACGCCGTCGCCGCTCCCGGACGCGCCGTCGGCGACCCGCTGCTCGATCTCCTCAATCGCCCGGTTCCACAGCTCCACCGCGATCCACCTTCCCGCGCGGGATCCGTCTCCCCCGCCCTGCGTTCCTACTGACACCTCCATGCTCGTCGCCCAGGCGATCCCCGCGCCCGATGATCGATGCCGGCTGCAGTCGGGTCCGGGCAGGACCTTCCGGCACGACCAGGGCCCCGCCGGCCGCGGGAGCGGATTCCGTGCCGCAGCACGATGGATCCGGCCTCCGACGACGGACGGGGCCCAGTCGGTCAGCCGCCCGGACAGTCCGGACAACGCAGGCGAATGCCGGCGGTCAGGACTCCGCGGGGTCGGCCAGGTGCACGTCCTCGACGCGCAGCCCTTCGGCCTCCTCCTCGACGACCAGCGACAGCTCCGAGGAGCGGGTCGCCGCCCGGATGTCGCCGAGCGCGGCCTCGACGTGGTCCAGCGCGGCCTGCGGGCCGACGATCGTCGCGGCCAGCACCTCGGTGCGCTGCTTGACCTTCGCCTCGGACTTCGCCCGCCGGATGCCGGCGAGCACCTCGGCGACCGCCGGCAGCTGCGCGGCGTCGCCGGCGACCCCGCGCAGCGACTCCTCGACCGGCCAGGAGGCCTCGTGCACCGAGCCCGCGCGCCACCAGCGCCACACCTCGTCGGTGGCGAAGGGCAGCACCGGCGCGAAGAGCCGCAGCACCGTGTCCAGCGTGGTGGCCAGCGCCACGAGCACCGAGTCCTGCACCCGCTCGCCGCGCGAGCCGTAGGCGCGGTCCTTGACCAGCTCGACGTAGTCGTCGGTGAAGCGCCAGAAGAAGGCCTCGACGACCTGCAGCGCCCGGGCGTAGTCGTAGTTCCGGTAGGCCGCCCCGGCCTGCTCGACGACGGCGCGCAGCTCCGCGATCAGCGCCCGGTCCAGCGGCTCGACGAGCCGCTCGGCCGAGGCCGCGTCGGAGACCACATGCGCCTCGGTGGCGCCGAGGTTCAGCGCGAACTTCGAGGCGTTGAGCAGCTTGATCGCCAGCCGCCGGCCGATCTTCATCTGCGCGACCTCGTAGGCGGTGTCGGCGCCGAGCTTGGCCGAGGCGGCCCAGTAGCGCACGGCGTCGGAGCCGAACTGGTCGAGCACGTCGGTGGGGACGATGACGTTGCCCTTCGACTTCGACATCTTCTTCCGGTCCGGATCCAGGATCCAGCCGGAGATCGCCGCGTCGGACCACGGCAGCGAGTCATGCAGCGCGTCGGAGCGGACCACTGTGGAGAACAGCCAGGTGCGGATGATGTCGTGGCCCTGCGGACGCAGGTCGTAGGGGAACACCGCGGCGAAGAAGCTCTCGTCGCGGCCCCAGCGTCCGGCGATCTGCGGCGTCAGGGACGACGTCGCCCAGGTGTCGAGCACGTCCGGGTCGCCGGTGAAGCCGCCGGGCACGTCGCGCGCCGACTCCTCGAAGCCCGGGGCCGCCTCCGCGGCGGGATCCACCGGCAGCTGCTCCTCCTCGGGCAGGATCGGCTCCGAGTAGTCGGGCTCGCCGTCGGCGTCGAGCCGGTACCAGACCGGGATCGGCACCCCGAAGAACCGCTGGCGGGAGACCAGCCAGTCGCCGTTGAGGCCCTCGACCCAGTTCTCGTAGCGCGAGCGCATGAAGCCCGGGTGCCAGTCCAGCTCGCGGCCGCGGGCCAGCAGCGCCTCGCGCCGGTCGCCGTCGCGGCCGCCGTTGCGGATGTACCACTGCCGGGAGGTGACGACCTCCAGCGGCTTGTCGCCCTTCTCGTAGAAGTGCACCGCGTGGGTGATCGGCTCGGGCTCGCCGTCGAGCAGATCCTCGGCGCGCAGCATCTCCACCACGGCCTCCTTGGCCGAGTGGACGGTCTTGCCGGCGAGCTGCTCGTAGTTCGCCCGGCCGGCCTCGGAGGTGATCCACTCCGGGACGTCCCGGCTGACACGCCCCTCGCGGCCGATGACCGTGCGGGTGGGCAGGTTCAGCTCCCGCCACCAGGTCACGTCGGTCATGTCGCCGAAGGTGCAGATCATCGCGAGGCCGGAGCCCTTCTCGGGGTCGGCCAGGTGGTGCGAGCGCACCTCGACCTCGACGTCGAAGAGCGGCGAGACGGCGGTGGAGCCGATCAGGTGCTGGTACCGCTCGTCGTCGGGATGGGCCACCAGCGCCACGCAGGAGGGCAGCAGCTCCGGGCGGGTGGTCTCGATGAAGACCTTCTCCCCGGTCTCGGCGACGGTGAAGGCGTAGCGGTGGTAGGCGCCGGGCCGCTCCTTGGCCTCGAGCTCGGCCTGGGCGACGGCGGTGCGGAAGGTGATGTCCCACAGCGTCGGCGCCTCGGCGGTGTAGGCGTTCCCGCCGCGGACGTCGCGCAGGAAGGCCCGCTGCGAGGTCGCCCGGGAGTCGTCGTCGATGGTGCGGTAGGTCTGCCGCCAGTCGACCGAGAGGCCCAGCCGGGTGAACAGGTCCTCGAAGACCTTCTCGTCCTGGACGGCGAGCTCCTCGCAGAGCTCGATGAAGTTCCGCCGGGAGATGACGTCCCAGTCGCGCTGGTTCTTCGCCGGCGTCGCCGGCGGGGTGTAGTCCGGGTCGTAGGCGATCGAGGGGTCGCAGCGCACGCCGTAGTAGTTCTGCACGCGGCGCTCGGTGGGCAGGCCGTTGTCGTCCCAGCCCAGCGGGTAGAAGACGTTCTTGCCGTTCATCCGCTGGAAGCGGGCCAGCACGTCGGTCTGGGTGTAGGAGAACATGTGGCCGACGTGCAGCGAGCCCGACGCCGTCGGCGGCGGGGTGTCGATGGAGTACACGGCCGAACGCTCGGTGTCCTCCTCGAAGCGGTGCAGCTGCTCGGCCTCCCACAGGGCGGGGAGCTTCTCCTCCAGGCCCTCCAGCGCCGGCTTGTCCGGCACCTGCGGCGCGCGCGGCGCGGCGGTCGGGGCGTTCTCTGCGTCGATGGTCGCGGAGCCGGGCGTGTCTGTGCCCAAGTTCTGTTCAGCCATGCCGCCCATTCTTCCACGACGGCGACGTCATCTTCGCGCCGAGTCGCCGGACCCCGTGGTGGTCGGCCGCACGGCTCACTAGTCTGGTGCCCATGATCCAGTCCCCGCACGAGTCCCGCAGCGCCCTGGTCACCGGCGCCTCCTCCGGCATCGGCGCCGCCACCGCCCACCGCCTCACCACCGACGGCTGGCGGGTCTTCGCCGTCGCCCGCCGCGCGGAGAAGCTCGAGCTGCTCGCCGAGCAGGAGGGCATCATCCCGCTGGTCTGCGACGTCTCCGACGCCGAGCAGGTCGCCCAGGTGCAGCGCCGGGTCGCCGAGGAGGGCGGCATCGACACGCTCATCAACGTCGCCGGCGGCGCGCTCGGCGTCGACTCGGTCGCCGACGGGCGCGTCGAGGACTGGGAGTGGATGTACCGGACCAATGTCCTCGGCACCCTGCAGATGACCCGGGCCTTCCTGCCGATGCTCCGCGAGCACGGCGAGGGCACCGTGCTGAACCTGACCTCGACGGCGGCGCAGGCGGCCTACGAGGGCGGAGGCGGCTACAACGCCGCGAAGTCCGGCCAGCAGGCGCTGACCGGCGCGCTGCGCCTGGAGGAGGCCGAGCACAACGTCCGCGTGGTCGAGGTGCTGCCCGGCCTGGTGCACACCGAGGAGTTCACCGCGAAGCGCCTGCGCGGCGACGCCGCGGCCGCCGAGGCGGTCTACCGGGGCGTGGAGAAGCCGCTGACCGCCGACGACGTCGCCGAAGTCATCGCCCACGCGGTCAATCTGCCCCACCACGTCAACCTGGACCAGATCGTCGTCCGCCCGGTCGCCCAGGCGGCCCAGCACAAGGTCATCCGCAGGGACTGACCGCGGCGGCGGGGCGTTCGGCGGCCGGACGTTCAGCAGCGGCCGGGACCGCCGGACTCAGCGGCGGCCGTGCGGATGAGCCGGCGCAGCTCGATGCGCGAGGGCAGCTGCAGCTTCCGCAGGGCGTTCCGGACGTGATACTCGACAGTGCGCACCGAGACGACGAGCGCCTCGGCGATCTCCCGGTTGCTGAGTCCGTCGCTCACCAGATGCGCGATCTGCTCCTCCCGCCGGGTCAGGCACTCGAGGGCCGGCACGACCCCGGCCTGCGCCGTCCTGCCGTTCTCCTCGGCGCCGGTCCGGGCGGGACGGTCACGCGGCGAGGACTCCGCGGCGCCGAGCCCGCGGGCCTGCTCGGCCAGCCGTGCCAGTCCGGACTGGGCGAGCACATGGGCGGCCTGCGAGGCGAGCAGCCGGCCGCGTCCCGCCGCGGCCGGCGAGGCGCCCGGATCGGCGAGGATCTGCGCGGCCGCATCCAGCGCCGCGACGGATCGGTACAGGCGCAGACCCCCGCCGGGCATCCCGGCCAGGGAGGGACGGAGCGCCGGCACCGCGTCGAAATGGTCGACGGCGTCGAGCAGCCGCCGGACCGCGTCCTCGGAGTCGTCGCGCGAGACGGCGAGCAGTCCGCGCACGTAGGAGGTCAGCGCCGAACGGACCACGTCCGCGCAGTGGAGCGTCGGGTCCTCGAGACGCTCGATGAGCGCGGGCAGGTCGCCGGTCCGCCCCGTCGCGGCCAGCGCTCGTGCCAGGAGCATCGCCGGCGGCGGTCCGACGATCCGCCAGCCGACGGCGTTCTCGTCGATCTCCATCAGGTGGTGCGCCGCCGCGGCGTCGTCGCCCGCACGCACCGCGAGCCAGGCCCGCACCAGGCGGGCCGTCGAATCCACTCCGGGTCCGCCGGAGAGGTCGGCCGGGGCCTCCTCGACGCGGCGGAGGAACCGCGCGGCACGGTCGCCGTCGTCGCGCATCCCGGTGGTCAGCGCGGCGACGGCGCAGGCGTAGAGCGTGCCGGCGTCCTCGGACGTCAGCAGCGTGCCGCCGAACGCATGCATCATCTGGTCGTGCGCCTCGTCCAGGAGCCCGGCCTCGAAATGCAGGAGCGCGAGGTACATCCGCGAGTGCGTGGTGAACTGGGGGTGCGATGCCGCCGAGATCGAGGCCTGCAGCTGCTGGTGGGCCTCACGGGGCCGCCCCTGGTGATGCAGCAGAGATCCCACGATCGTCCTGATGCCGAGCTCGGCGACGTCGGCGCCCGGGACCCCGGCCAGCTCGTCGGCCACGGCGCGCACGTCCGCGGCGATCGCGGGCATCCCCGGCCAGTCGCCGGAGGCGAACATCGCCCAGCAGCGGAGCATGCCGCGCAGACTGACCATCTCGGTCCGCGCGCCGACGACGCGGGGATCCGCCGTCTCGGCGGGCAGCGCGTCGACGAGCTCGGCGAGCCGGTCGACGAGCGTGTCGAAGATGTGCTGCCCGTGGCCGAACCGGCCGAGGGCGGCGGCGAGGCGTCCGGTGCGCGAGGCGGCATGGGCGAGCAGCACGGTCCCCTCCGACGACTCCGCCGACTCCCCCGACCCTGGCGTCGGCCGCCGACGGATCCCGGCGTCGAGGTGACCGAGGCTCTGCTCCACCGTATGCGACTCGGCGGCGAGCAGCGCGTGCACCGCCGCGCGCACCTGGGGGTCGGCGGCGGCGAGGACGTCCTCGGGGATCCGGTGCAGCAGCTCCGGGCGCTGGGCGTGGACGGCGGCGCGGACGGCGAGCGGGACCAGATCGTGCCGCGGAGCGAGGGAGAGTGCGGCGGCGAAGAGCTCGAAGGCCTCCGGGAAGGCTCCGCGGTCGAGGGCGGCGGCACCTTCTGCGGCGAACTCGTCGACGAGGCCCTCCGCATCCTCCGCCTCCGGGAAGGCCTCCAGCACGGCGAGTCGGTGCCGGAGCCGCTCCTGCCGCGTGCCCTGCTCGGCCAGCGCGGCGTGCCAGGCGGAGGACCGCCGCCACGAGGCAGTGGCTCGGACTGAGCGGGACACCATGGCGTGCACCGAGGTCACCCGCGTCTCGTCCACCATCCTGACCAGCCCGGTCCGCAGCAGCGCCGACTGGCTGAACGGAGCCAGCCCTTCGGCGGCGAGCCGGCCGTCGACGAATGCGAGGGACAGCGGCCGCTCCGCGAAGCTCAGCAGCTCCAGCGCCGCCCGGGCGGAGGGATCGGAGGCCTCGACGATCTGCGCGACCGCCCGGTCGAATCGCCCCGCCCGCTGCGAGGCGACGCAGCCCAGCCCGCTGATCGCCTGGTCGAGGTCCCGCTCGCCGGGCGCGGCGGTGTCCAGCTGGTCGAGGACGATGGCGACGTGCAGCGGGGAGCCGCCGGTCGCGCGGTGGACCCGCCGCGCGAACTCCCTCGGGACCGGGACGCCGAGCCGGGTGGTCGCGAGGCGCCCGATGTCCTGCGGATCGAGGGGCGGCAGCGTGAGATGCGCCCCGTGCATCCCCGTGGTGGAGATGTTCTTGACCCGCTCGAAGAACGACGAGCAGCCGGTGCGGGCGGTGACGATGAAGAAGGCCCGCGCGGCCTGATAGATCTCGGCGATCTGCAGCATGGCGTCGGCCGTGGCGTCGTCGATCCACTGCACGTCCTCGATCACCAGACACGTGGCGATCGACTCGCTGTTGAAGGCCTCCACCAGTCGCGGCAGCGGGTCGGAGGAGGTCACCGGAGCATCGATCGTGGTCACGATGCGTTCGGCCACGACGCCCGGATGCTCCGCGTCGCCGGGCAGGCAGGAGACCACCAGCACCCGCCATCCGCCGCGGGCGCGGAGCTCGGCGGCGATGTGCGAGGCGAGGGTGGACTTGCCGATGCCGGGCGGGCCGTCGACGGTGAGCGCCTGGGCGCGGTAGCCCAGCACGCGGGAGGCGAGCTCGCGGGCGCCGGCGAGGGCGGCGCTCCGGCCGACGAGGAGCGGGCCGGCGGCGGCTGCAGTGGACATGGTGGACCGTTTCACAAAGGAGCCGGCCTCGCGGACCGCGTCGCCCGGCGGCGCCGAGCTCAGCAGAGAGCTCGACGGCGGGTCCCTCCGGCGGGCACGGGGTCGACCAGATCTCCCCGTGGTGCATACGGGGCTGTCTGTGGATGGTACGTGAATGCCCACGCGTTCGCCACCAGGTTCCGTCCCGGACCGGTGCGCTCGCCTCCCCCGCGGCCTACTGTGACGAATGGATCGACCCGATCCCGCGTCACCGACCCGCTGCCCCGCGCGACGACACATCGCCCGCCCGGCACCTCTCTGGAGGCCCCGTGTCCACGCTCAGCCCGCCCCTCAGCCCGCCCCTCGCACCGCCCTCGTCCTCGACGCCGGCCGCCGTCGCACCCTCCGCCGTCGCACCCTCCGCCTCCCGGCCCCGGCACCTCCCCGCCGCCCGACGACGGCGTGCGCTGCCGGCGCTGATCGCCCTCGTCCTCACCGGCGGCGTCGCCGGCGGCGTCCTGGTCGCGGCCGGCGGCGATCCGCTGTTCCTCGGCCTCGGAGCCGGGTGGTTCCTGCTCGCGCTGGTCGCCGGCGGCTTCGACGCCCACCGCGGCGCCCGCCGTCCCGCCGCGGCGCTGCTGGCCACGATGGTCCTGGCCGGCGCCGCGCTGGCCGCATTGTCGGCGCTGCAGGGCGAGGCGGTGCGCGGCGAGCTGCTGGGGACGGTCGTGGCGCTGACCGCAGTGCACGCCGCCGTCGGCCCGCTGGTGCGCCGTCTGCTGGACCGCGTCGCGCCGGTGCGGTCGATCGTGGTCTGTCCTGCCGCGGAGGTCCCCCGGCATCGGCACAGCCGCTGGCATCGCGTCCGCGGGTTCTCCGCGGAGTCCTTCCTCGACTCCGACGTGGTCGTCGCCGCCGTGCGGCACGACGTCGCCCGGCACGGCGCCGACCGCGTCGAGCTGCGTCCGGGCCTGCCCGACAGCACCGTCGAGGCGCTGTCCTGGGCGCTGCGCCGCGACGGCGTCGAGCTGCTGCTCCACCAGCCCACCGGACGGGTGCGCGGCTCGCGCACGGGGCTGCTGATGACCTCCGCCGGCCCGGGGCTGCTGCTGGCGCCCCCGCGCCCCGGCATGGTGGCCAGAGCCGCCAAACGGGTCTTCGACCTGGTCGGCGCCGCGACGCTGCTGGTGCTGCTGGCCCCGCTGCTGCTCGCCGTCGCCGTCGCCGTCCGCCGCCAGGACGGCGGCCCGGCGCTCTTCCGCCAGGAGCGCATCGGGCTGGACGGCGTCCCCTTCCGCATCTACAAGGTCCGGACGATGGTGCAGGACGCCGACGCCCAGCTGCCGGCGCTGCTGCGCGCGCAGGACACCGACGATCGACCGCTGTTCAAAGTGGGCGCGGATCCGCGGGTGACCCGGCTGGGCGCCTTCCTGCGGCGCAGCTCGATCGACGAGCTGCCGCAGCTGCTGAACGTGCTCGACGGCACGATGAGCCTCGTCGGCCCGCGCCCGCAGCGCGCCGCGGAGGTCGATCTCTACGCCGGCCACGCCGCCCACCGGCTCGGCGTCCGGCCGGGCATGACGGGCCTGTGGCAGGTCTCCGGGCGGTCCCGGCTCAGCTGGGAGCAGGCGTGCGAGCTGGACGTCTACTACGCGCACAACTGGTCGCCGGTGCTCGACGCGGCGATCCTGCTGCGCACCGTCCGGGCCGTGCTGGCCGGCGACGGGGCGATGTGATGCGCATCCTGCACCTGATCCACAGCACGCACGTCGGAGGAGTCGAGGCCGCCGCGGCGCATCTGCGCGAGCAGCTGACCGGCCGCGGCCGCGTCCAGTACCGCATCGCGGCCTTCGCCGCCGCGGACCCCGGACGCGCCGCCCTGCGCGCCGACATCGTCGCCGCCGGGCTGAACTCGCCGCTGTCGGTGCTGCAGATCCTGCGGCTGCTGCGCCGCGAGACGCCCGACATGCTGGTCACCTCGCTGTGGCGCAGCGTGGCCGTGGGCGCGCTGGCCCGGCTGCTCGGCGGGCGGACCCCCTGGGCGATCTGGGTGCACAACTCGCACTTCACCCATCCGCTCGACGCCCTCGTCCACCGCTGGGCGCTGCCGCGGGCCGACCTGGTGCTGTGCGACTCGATCGCCGCCCGCGAGCGCCTCGTCGTGCCCGTCCTCAGCCGCACGCGGACACGGACGCGCGCCAGCGTCGCCCTCGTCCGCCCCGACGCCGCCCCGCTGCCGACCCGCACTGCGGAGGCGCCGGCTCCGCTCGCGCCGCTGCGTCTGGTGACGTGGGGGCGGATCGCCGCCCAGAAGCGCCTGGACCAGGCCCTGGAGATCCTGGCGCAGCTGCGCGCGCAGTCGTCGACCGGAGCCCATCTCACCGTCGTCGGCCCCGACGGCGGGGCGCTGGCGCCGCTGCTGGCGGAGATCGCCCGGCTGGATCTGGCCGAGGCGGTCACCCTCGCCGGACCCGCCCGCCGTCCCGAGCTCGCCCGCGCGGCGGCCGACGCCGACGTCTTCATCCAGACCTCCGCCTACGAGGGCTACGCCATGGCCGCGCACGAGGCGCTCGCGGCGGGCATGATCTGCCTGATCACCCCCGTCGGCGACCTGGGCGCCGACACCTGCGACGGCCGCGACGCGCTGCACCACGACGGCGACGCCGCGCGCTCCGCGGCGCGCCTGCTCGCGCTCGCCCGCGACCCGGAGGCGTGGGCGGAGATGTCCCGGCGGGCCCGCGCCGTGCGCACCACCTCGATGTCCGAGGACTTCGTCGCCGCCTGCGAGGTGCTGGCATGAGGGCGCTGCGCGATGCCGGGATCGACAATCAGATGGCGGTGCTCCTCGCCGCGGTCAGCACGCTGCTGGCCTCGCTGAGCATCCGCTCGCTCCTGCCGGAGCAGTTCCTCCGCGACGACGCGCTGATGCAGCAGACCATCCAGTACGGCTCGCTCATCGCCCCGCCCGACTCGTTCGAGCTCGTCGGGCAGGTGTACGAGGTCCTCGGTCTCGACGCCGCCCCGCCGCTGGCCGCGCTGGTCGGCGTCTCGCTCTACGTCGGCGCGCTGCTGGCGGCCGTCGGATGGGGACGCGTCGCCCGGCTCTCCGCCCCGGCGCTGGCGCTGACCCTGGCGTTCTTCGTGCCTCCGCTGGTCTATCTCGCCCAGTACTCGAAGGAGCTCGTCACCGTGGGCCTGACCCTGCTGGTGCTCACCCTCCCCGACGGTCGGGGCCGGTCCGGCCGGGCGGCCGGAGAACTCGCCGTCGTCGGCGCCGCGCTCGCCTACGGGGCCCTGCTGCGCCCGTACTGGCTGATCGTCGCCGCGGTCTACATCGCCTGGCGGATCCTGCTGCCGCGCACGGCGCATCCGGCGATGCTGCTTCTCGTGCCGGCGCTCGTCTACACCGCGCTGCAGCCGGTGTTCCGCCGGCAGCTGGGACACGGCCTGCAGGGGCAGCGCGACTGGGCGAACGCCGAGCGCGCCGACGACCAGGTCAACACGCTGATCCAGAGCGTCTCCCCGGACGCAGAGGGGGCGGCCGGCGTGTTCGCGGCGCTGGCCATGCTCGGCCTGATGGTGCTGCCGGTGCCGCTGCTGGCCTCCGGCGAGGCCTTCCAGCTGGCCAGCGGCGCCGCGATCGCGGGGATCTGGGCGCTGGTGCTGGTGCCCGTCCTCTCCGCGCGCCTGCTCGACGCCGGCACGGCAGGGGCGGTGCGTGCCGCTCCTGCCGGCCGGACCGTCCGCGCCGTCCGGGCCGCCTCGCTGCTGCTGGCGTTCCTCACCGTCCAGGCGCTGTTCGAACCCGACTACGGCTCCGCCCTGAAGCACCTCACCCCGCTGCTGCCGCTGGTCCTCGCCGTGCATCTGCATCGGAGGCGGTCATGACCCGGGCGATCCTGCACATCACCGACGCCGCCTCCTCCGGAGTGCTCGCCTCCGTGACCACGCTGGCCCGCGCGCAGAGCGCGACCCCGGACCTCGACGTCACCCTCGCCTACGTGGCGCGCCGGGACTCTCCCCCGCCGGAGCAGATCCGGCGGATGGCCGGCCCGGACGTGGCCGTGGTGCCCTGGGCCCGCCGCCCGCGGCTGGCCCTGCCGGCGCTGCTGCTGCGCACGACGGCCGCGCTCGCCGCGACGCGTCCGGTGCTGGTGCATCTGCACTCCTCGCGCACCGGGATGGTCGGCCGCCTCGTCGCCCTGCTCACCGGGCAGCGAGCCCGGACGGTGTACAGCCCGCACTGCTTCGCCTTCGACCGCAGCGACACCTCCGCGCCGCGCCGCCGCGCGCTCGTCGCGCTGGAACGCCTCGGCGGCCTGATGGGCCCGCGCCTGCTGCTGGTCTCCGAGACCGAGGAGCAGCTGGCCCGACAGGTCCTTCCCGGGGTGCGGACCGCGGTGCTCCGCAACCGGGTCGACGCCGCCGCGCTCGCCGCCCGTCCCCGGCCGGATCCGGACACCTCCGCGACCGACCTCCTCGTCGTCCACGTCGGCCGGATCGCCGCCCAGAAGCGCCCCGCGGAGTTCGCCGCCGTCGCCCGCCGCTGGCGCGCCGCACACGCCGCGGCGACGTTCCGCTGGCTGGGCGACGGCGAGCGGGCGCTGCTCGACCCGTCGGTGGAGATCAGCGGCTGGCTTGACCGCGAGGCCCTGCTCGCCGCCCTCGGCCGGGCCGACGTGCTGCTGTTCACCACCGCCGGCGAGGGGCTCCCGATCGCAGTGCTCGAGGCGCAGGCGCTCGGCGTCCCCGTCGTCGCCCATGACGTCACCGGCATGTCCGACGTCGTCGACGACGGCGTCACCGGACTGCTCCGGCAGGGCGCCGACGGTCTGCTGCAGGCCCTCGAGGAGCTGGCCGCCGACCCCGACCGCCGCCGCGCCCTGGGCGAGGAAGCTCAGGCGCGGGTGCGACGACGCTTCGGCCTGGACGGGCTCGCGGAGGACTCCTTCGCCGCCTGCCGCAGGATCGGCATCCCCCTCGGAGAGGAGACCCCATGACATCGGAGGGATTCTGGCAGGTCGTGCGCTTCCGCTGGACGTGGCTCGTCGCCGGTCTGGTCATCGGGCTCGCCGTCGCCGGCCTCGCGCTCGCGCTGCTGCCCAGGACCTACAGCTCGGAGGCCTCGATCCTCGTCGAGGCCGAGATGCCCGACGGCGACGCCTCCGGGTTCAGCGCGACGACCTACATCAGCGAGCAGCTGCCCACCTACGTCGACCTGGGCCGGGCCGACTCCGTGCACCAGGACATCCGCGAGCGCCTCGGCCGGGACCTCGGCCGCGAGGAGATCGGCGCCCGCGTCGCCTACGCGGCGGCGGCGGGCTCGGCCGTGCTGACGGTGACCGGAGTCGGCGATCCCCCGGAAGACGCCCGAAGCCTCTCCGACGCCGCGGCGACGGCGATCGCCACTGCGATCGAGGACACCTCGACGGGCTCCGTCGACGTCTCGACCACGATCGTCCAGCGCGCGACCCTGCCCTCCGCTCCCGAGGACCCCGACCCGCTGGTCCTGCTGCCCGCCGGCATGCTCGTCGGCCTCGCGGCCCCGCTGCTCGTCGCCCTCGCCCTCGCACCCCGCCATCAGAGAGGAATCTCGTCATGATCCGCAGACTGCTCGGCCGCAGAGACGGCCGCGATCGACTCGTCCCCCGGGTCCCGGACGGCGCGGCCGTCGAGCCCCGGCTCATCCCCGCCCCGCTCGACATGCAGGACCTCACCCGCCGGCTCGTCGCGCTCAGCGGGCACTCCCCGCAGGCCCCCGACCTCGGCGCGGCCGGCGAGCTGGTCGCCGGACGACGCGTGCTGGTCACCGGCGCCGGCGGATCCATCGGCGCGGAGCTGGTCCGGCAGCTGCGCGGCCTCGGCCCCGCCCAGCTGGTGCTGCTGGACCGGGACGAGTCCGCCCTCCACGAGCTGCTGATGTCCGTCGACGGCGCGGCGCTGCTCGACACCCCGGAGACGGTCCTCGCCGACATCCGCGACCCCCGTTCGCTGGACGCGGCCTTCGCCGAGCACCGGCCCGAGATGGTCTTCCACGCCGCCGCGCTGAAGCACCTGCCGCTGCTGCAGCGCTTCCCCCGCGAGGCCTGGATGACCAACGTGCACGGCACCCGCCACGTCCTCGACGCGGCCTACCGGCACGGGACCCGGCGGTTCGTGAACATCTCCACCGACAAGGCCGCCAGCCCGTCGAGCGTGCTGGGACGGTCGAAGCGGGTCGCCGAGGCGCTGACCGCCCACGTCGCCGAGCACACGGGCCTGCCCTTCGTCTCGGTGCGGTTCGGCAACGTCCTGGGTTCGCGGGGCTCGGTGGTGCCGGCCTTCGTCGAGCAGGTGCGCCGCGGCGGCCCGCTGACGATCACCCATCCGGAGGTCTCGCGCTTCGTGATGACGATCCCGCAGGCCTGCGCCCTGGTCCTCTCGGCCACGACGGTCGGCGGTCCCGGCGAGACCCTGGTGCTGGACATGGGCGAACCGGTCAGGATCGTGGACCTCGCCGGCGCGATCACCGAGCTCTCCGGCGTCGAGTGCCCGATCATCTACACCGGGCTGCGCCCCGGCGAGAAGCTCCACGAGGAGCTCTTCTCCGAGCACGAGCAGCTCGACCGCACGGAGCAGGACGGCATCAGCCGCATCCGCTGCACGCCGATCGATCCGGCCGCGCTGCCGGGGATCGACGCGTGGTCGCCGCATGTGCGCGAGATGATGGTCCCCTCCGTCCGCGACCCGCTCGCCGTCGCCCGGGCGACGAGCGACGAGCAGGCGCGACCGCTGGTGGTGAGCTGAATGACGATGCGCATCCCGCTGTCCGTGCCCTCCGTCGGCCCCGCCGAGCGGCTGGCGGTCTCCGACGCCGTCGACGGCGGGTGGATCGCGCCGGCCGGCCCGGAGCTGCGGCGGTTCGAGGCCGACCTCGCCGCACGCACCGGCCGCGCCCGCGCCGTCGCCGTCTCCTCGGGCACGGCGGCGCTGCACCTGCAGCTGCTGGCCGCCGGCATCGGCCCCGGCGACCGGGTGCTCTGTCCGACGCTCACCTATGTCGCCACGCTCAACGCCGTCTCGTATCTGGGCGCGACGCCGGTGCTCGTCGACTGCGACGAGGGCGGCACCATGGCTCCGGACCTCGTCGAGGCCGCCTTCGCGGCGCCGGAGCGCGTCGGCGGACCGATCGCCGCCGTGCTGCCCGTCGACCTCTACGGCAAGGTCGCCGACCACGACCGGCTGGGCGCCCTCGCCTCCCGGCACGGAGCGACGCTGCTGGTCGACGCCGCCGAGTCGCTCGGGTCGCGGGCGGACGGCCGGCCCGCCGGCTCGCAGGGCCGGGCGGCGGCGCTGTCGTTCAACGGCAACAAGATCGTCACCGCCTCCGCGGGCGGAGCCGTGGTCACCGACGACGAGGAGCTCGCCGAGCGCGTGCTCTTCCTGGCCACCCAGGCCCGCGAGGACGCCGCGCACTACCTGCATCGCGAGCACGGCTACAACTACCGGCTCTCCAACATCCTGGCCGCCCTGGGCCGTGCGCAGCTGGGCCGGCTCGACGAGTTCCTCGCCGCCCGCCGGGCCCACCGCGAGCGGTACCGCGCCCTGTGCGCGCGCCTGCCCGGGGTGCGGATCCTCAGCGGCGAGGACGACGCCGGGGACAACTGCTGGCTGACCGTGCTCGTCCTCGACGTCGACCCCGCGGAGCTCGCCGAGGCGCTGGGCGCCCAGGGCATCGAGACCCGGCGCCTGTTCACCCCGCTGCACCGGCAGCCGCTGTGCGCCGACGTCCGGCGGGTCCCGCGGCTCGTCGACGGGACCGCCGAGCGGCTCTTCGACGCCGCCCTGGCCGTGCCCAGCTCCCCGGCGTCCTCGCCGGAGGACGTCGAGGAGGTCTGCGCGCGGATCGAGGCCTTCGTCACCGGATGCCGGACGCGGATCCGGGACGGAGCTCTGGGCGCATGACCCGGCCTCGCGCCCTCGTGATCGCCCCGCACCCCGACGACGAGGTGCTCGGCGCCGGCGGCACCATCGCGCGTCTCGCCGCCGAGGGATGGACCGTGGTCGTCGCGACCGTCTGCGCCGACCGGCCCCCGACGTATCCGGCCGGCGTCGCCGAGCAGGTCGAGGAGGAGGCCCGGGCGGCGCACGCGCTGCTGGGCGTCGCCGACTCGCTCTTCCTCGGTCTGCCCTCCGTCGAGGTCTCCCGAGGGTCGGTCGCCGCGCTGAACGGTCCGCTGCAGGACGTCGTCGACGAGCTGCGGCCGCGGCTCGCCCTGGTGCCGTTCCCGGATCGTCATGTCGATCATCGCGCCGTGTTCGACGCCTCGATGGTGGTGACGCGCCCGATCGGCGCGGGCGCCGCGCTGCGCACCGTCGCGATGTACGAGACGGTCTCGGAGACCTTCTGGAACGCCCCGGGGGCCGAACCGGTGTTCACCCCGTCCTGGCACGTCGACATCACCGAGACTCTGCCCACGAAGCTGGCGGCGTTCCGCTGCTTCGGCAGCCAGCTGCAGGACGACCCCGCTCCCCGCTCGCTGCACGCGCTGGAGTCCCTCGCCGGCTTCCGCGGCAGCCAGGTGGGCGCGACGGCGGCCGAGTCCTTCCACCTGGTGCGCGCGCTCAGCCCGGCGGGCTCGGTGATGGAGCGATGACCGGGACCGACTCGCCGCGCCGCGTCGGCCGGGACGCGCTGATCATCGCCCTCGGATACATCACCAGCTTCGTCTACCCGCTGGTCGCGCTGCCGTATCTCGCCCGGGTGCTGGGCGTCCCCGAGCTCGGCGCGGTGATGGTGCTGCTGGCCGTGCTGCAGGTCGTCGTCCACGTCACCGACTTCGGGTTCAGCATCAGCTCGCTGCGTCGCGCCGGCCTGGCGCGCTCCGTGCCGGAGCGGTCGCTGGTGCTGGCGGAGACGAGCTGGGCGAAGACCCTGGTCTGGGCGGTCTGCGCCGTCCCGGCGGTCGTGACCGTGCTGCTCGTCCCGATGCTGCAGGCCCACCTGGGGGCGATGCTGCTCGGCCTGGGCCTGGTGCTCGTCGGCGCCTGGTATCCGGGCTGGATGCTGCAGGCGACCGGACGCATGCTGGCGTTCGCGCTGGTGATGACGCTGTCCCGGCTCCTCGCCCTGGTCGGGCTGCTGCTGACAGTTCGGGATCCCACGCATCTGGACCGCGCCGTGGCCTGGCAGCTCGCTCCCCAGGCGCTGGCCGCCGTCGCGGCCTGGGTGCTGATCGTGCACGTCTGGCGGGACGGACGGCTCGTCCGCGTCACCCGGGCCGGGGTCTCGACGGCGCTGCGGGACTCGGCGCCGCTGTTCGTCTCGCATGCGTCGGTGGTCGTCGCCGGCGCGGCGAGCTCGCTCTCGCTCGGCGCGCTCGCCTCCCCCTCCCAGGCGGCCTTCCACGGCGCGGCCGAACGGTTCGGCAACGCGGTGCGCGGGGTGATGCGCGGCGTGGTCGACGCCATGCTCCCGCGCATGGCCTCCGGACCCGCCGCGACGACGCGCCGCTTCGTCTCGTTCGGCGTGCTGGGAAGCTACGGCCTCGCCGGCGGCACCCTGGTGCTCGGCTCCGCCTGGGTGATCCCCTGGTACCTGGGCGAGGACATGTCCGCGGCGATCTGGCCGACCCGACTGGTCGGCATCGCGATCCTGCTCGCCGGCATCACCGCCGTGCTGACCCTCCACGCCAATGCCGAGCACCGCTACGGGACCGTCGCCCGGATCTCCGGCGTCGGGGCCGTCTGCGCCGTCGTGCTCTGCGTCCCGGGCGCGCTGTGGGCCGGAGCCGTCGGCGTCGGGCTCGCGCTCGTCGCCGCCGAGACGCTGCAGGCCGCGCTGTTCCTGCTCGACCGGCGCCGTCGACTGCGGCCGGCGCGCACGGCGTCCGTGACCTGCCCGCCCCATGATCAGGAGGTCAGCGCATGACCCCGCCCGCCGTCACCGTCGTCGTGCCCTGCTGGGAGGCCGGCGCGACGCTGCCGGCCACCCTCGACTCGCTGCGGGCCCAGACGTTCGCCGACCTCGAGATCCTCGTCGTCGACGACGGGTCGATGCGCGACCCGGTCCGGGACGTTCCGGCCGACCCGCGCATCGTGGTCGACCGCCTGCCGGTCAACGGAGGATACGCGGCGGTCACCAACCACGCCCTGCGGCGCGCCCGCGGCCGATGGGTCACCTTCGTCGACGCCGACGACGTCGTCTCCCCCGGCTATGTCGGGACGATGCTCGCGGCCGGCCGCCGGCACGACGCCGACCTGGTCCTCGCGCCGCTGATGGCCGTGCGCGGGGGCCGGGAGATCGGCACCCTCCCGTTCGCCGTCGACGGCGCGGTGATCGACGCCCGGGAGGCGTGCCGCCGGGGCGTGCGCGGGCGGCTGGTCCTCTCCCAGCACGCGCTGTTCCGCCGGCCCATGCCCGAGGCGGTGGAGGGCCTGACCTTCAACGACTTCATCCTGGTCCTGGACCACCTGGCCCGCAGCCGTCGTGTGGCCCTCGTGCACGAGCCGCTCTATCGCTACGCCGTCCACGAGGGGTCGGCGACCGGATCGCTGCGTGCCAGCGTCTGGGAGCTCCGTGACCTGCCGACCCACGCGACGGCGGCGATCGAGGCGCTGTTCGGACCGGACCGGGCGCCTGAGGTGCACGCTGAGCTGGAGCAGTACGTCATCACGCAGATGCTCCACAAAGCATCCCGCGACGGAGGGGACTCGCGGCTGAGCCGCGACGTGCACGCCTGGTGCCGCCGCCGGATCGGCCCGCGCGGGATCTGGCGAGCGCTCCGCCGACGGGACGTCACGACGGCGGGGTCGTGGCTGCTGGCGCTGTGCGGCCGGTCGACGCACGTCCTCGCCTACCGGGCCTACGACCGACGCAAGAGCGCCGACCGGTGACGACCGCTCTGCTGGGCCGCCTGGAGACCACGGACGACGGGCCGAGGCCCGCCCCCGGAGGATCCCTTGTGGCGACGGCGCCTGCGCCGGAGCAAACGAGGAGGGGGCGGGCCTCGGCCCGTCGTCAGAAGCGGGAGGAGAGGCTCAGTCGAAGACCGGCTTCTCCGTGCGGCTGCGCTTGAGCTCGAAGAAGTACGGGTACTTCGCCAGCTCGACGGAGGCGTCGAAGAGCGTGCCGGCCTCCTCGCCGCGCGGGATGCGGGTGATCACCGGGCCGAAGAACGCGGTGCCGCGGAAGGCGACGACCGGGGTGCCGACGTCCTGGCCGACGCGCGAGATCCCGTCCTGGTGCGAGGCACGCATCGCCTCGTCGTTGACGTCGGTCTTCGCCTGCTCGAGCAGCTCCAGGTCCAGGTCCAGCTCGCGCAGCGCCTTCGCGACGGCGTCGGCGAAGTCCTTGTTGCCGTTGTTGTGGATCTCGGTGCCCACGGCGGTGTAGAAGGCGCCGACCTCGTCCTCGCCGTGCTTCAGCTCCACGGCGGTCGCCGCGCGGGACGGGATCCAGCGGGCCAGCTGCTCGTCGTCCTCGGCCGGCGAGGGGTTCTTCTCCTCGTTCAGCACGCCGAGGCTCATCACGTGCCACACGACGTCGATGTCGCGGACCTCGGCCACTTCGCGGATCCACCGCGACGTCGCCCAGGCGAAGGGGCACACGGGGTCGAACCAGAAATCAACGCGCTCAGCCATGCTCGGCTCCTCTCGAGATGATGGTGCGGGACCGGCGTCGGTCGGGATGCTCGTCGGCCCCGCTCGGCGCAACCAACCTGGCCGCGGCGGCATTCCTCCCCCGGCCCGGCCGCCGGAAGCGGACCGGTCAGAGCTCCTCGCCGACCGGCACGTCCAGGCCCAGCAGCGCGTTCTCGGCGACCTCCATCAGCGCCGGGTGGATCCAGTACTGTCCGCGGGCGGCGGTGTGGGCGTCCTGGCCGCCGCTCATCGCCTGCACGACCGGCTGGATCAGCAACGAGGCCTGGTGGCCCATCACGTGGGCGCCGAGCAGCCGACCGTCGCGCCGGTCGGCGATGACCTTGTAGAGGCCCACCTGGTCCTCCATGGCCCAGCCGTAGGCGGTGTCGCCGTAGTCCTGGACCTTCGTGGTGACGTGCTCGCTGCCGATCGCCACGACGGCCTCGGGCTCGGTGAGCCCGACCTGGGCCAGCTCCGGGTGGGTGAACACCGCCGAGGGGATCGCCTCCGTCCGCGAGCGTCGCAGGTCTCCGGGATGCTCCAGGTTGTGCGCGACCACGCGGGCCTGGTGGTTGGCGACATGCTTCAGCTGGTGGTCGGAGGAGATGTCGCCGAGCGCGTAGACGCCCTCGACGGGCTCGCCGCCGGCCACCACCCGCTGGTGGGCGTCGACGACCAGCCGGCCGTCGTCGTGCAGGTCCAGCCCCGCCTCGGCGGCGCCGATCAGGTCGGTGTTCGGCCGCCGCCCGACGGCCACCAGCACGACGTCGACGTCGAGCTCCTCGACGGCGCCGTCGGCATCGCGCAGCCGGGCCGTCGCCGCGGAGTCGTCGCCGTCGGCGGCGACCACCGACTCCAGCGCCGTCGAGGTCCGCAGCCGCCAATGGCGCGCGGCCTCGGCGGTGTAGGCCACCGAGATCTCGTCGTCGGCGGTGCGCATCAGCCGCTCGGTCCGGGCGAGCTGGACGACCTCGCTGCCCAGCCCGGAGAAGATCGCGGCGAACTCGCAGGCGACGAAGCCCGAGCCGACGATCAGCACGCGCCGCGGCTGCTCGTCCAGACGCATCACCGTGTCCGAAGTGTGCACCTGCGGCAGATCCATGCCGGGCACCTCGGGCAGCACCGGGCGGGAGCCGGCGGCGATGACCATCCGCTCGGCCTCGACCTGAGCCCCGGTCTCGCCGACGAAGGAGCGCGGGCCGGTCAGCCGCACCGGCTCGGAGAGCAGATCGACATGCTCGAGCTCCTCGTCGCGGTAGCGCCGGCCGCCGGCAGAGATGGCGTCGACGCGGGAGAAGATGCGGTCGCGCATCGCCGGCCAGTCCACCGACTCGGTGCGCTGGACGACGTCGAGCCGTGCCGCCTCCTCGGGCCCGCGGGCGATCTCGGCCGGACGGACGAACATCTTGGTCGGGATGCAGCCGACGTTCAGGCAGGTGCCGCCGAAGACCGCGTCGGGCCCGAGGCCCTTCTCGGCGAGGACGACGTGCTTGTCGTCCCAGAACGGGGTGATCAGCGAATTGCCGGAGCCGGAGCCGATGATGGCCAGCTCGGGGGTCAGCGTCGTCGACGTCGCGGCGGTTTCCTCGGAGGAGCGCGGTGCAGTGCTCATGGCCTCATCCTATGCTTCTGTCGCGCCGCACGTCGCGGCGCACTTCGCGGCGCCGGACAGCGGTCGCCGCGCCCGAGCCCGCCCTGCGCCCGTCCTGCGCCCGTCCTGCGCCCGTCCTGCGCCGGAGGCTGTGGCGATCGGCGGCCAGCAGTGCCAGAGTGGTCCCCGGCCTCGGCGCGCCCGAGGCCCGACGTCGCCGTCGCGGCCGCGACGGCCGTCGGCCCATCTGCCCAGGAGAAGGAGAATCCCATGATCTTCATCGCCGTGAAGTTCCAGGTCAAGCCCGAGTACGCGGAGCAGTGGCCGGAGATCGTCCGCGAGTTCACCGAGGCCACGCGTGCCGAGCCGGGCAACAAGTGGTTCGAGTGGTCGCGCAGCCTGGAGGACCCGAACGAGTACGTCCTCCTCGAGGCCTTCGACGACGACGCCGCCGAGGCGCACGTCACCAGCGATCACTTCCAGCAGGCCATCGCCGAGGGCGGGCCGATGCACCAGGCGCTGGCCGCCACCCCGAAGATCATCTCCCGCCCGATCGAGGGCGAGGACTGGGACGCCATGGGCGAGATGCAGGTGGACTGACCGGCTTCGGGCTCGTCCCCTGCGGCCCGGGCCGCAGGGGACGGCGGGCCTGATGCCCTCATCCCGGATCTCATCATCCGCCCAGGCCAGCGGGCTGACGTCCACCGCCTCGCCCAGGAACGTCACAGCAGGACGCCGCCGTCCGCCGCCCCTATGATGGAGGGGTGCAGATCTTGAGCGTGTCCAGCTTGAAAGGCGGGGTCGGCAAGACCTCCGTGACCATGGGCCTGGCTTCGGCCGCCCTGCAGCGCGGCGTGCGGACGTTGGTGATCGACCTCGATCCGCACGCCGATACGACCACCGGCCTCGCCGTCTCCCGCGGCGCCGGCACCGAGGCCGGCCAGCTGCTCAAGGACGCCCGGCGCACGCGCGTGGAGGAGCATGCGGTGCGCTCGGGCTGGCTCGACCTGCTCCCCGAGCCGATGCGCCAGTCGGCGCGGCTCGACGTCGTCGCCGGCTCGGCGATGGCCGCCACCTACGACCGCCCGGATCTGCGACCGCGCGATATGAAGCGGCTGCGCACGCTGCTCACCGGGCTCACCGGCTACGACCTGGTCCTGGTGGACTGCCCGCCCTCGCTGTCCGGGCTGACGCGCATCGCCTGGACGGCCTCCCACCAGGTGCTGCTGGTCGCCGAGCCCAGCCTCTTCTCCGTGGCCGGGACTGAGCGCACCATGCGCGCGATCCGGATGTTCTCCGACGAGTTCGCCCCGCAGCTGGCCTCGGCCGGCGTGGTGGTCAACCGGACCCGCGCCGACTCCACCGAGCATGAGTACCGGCTGCTGGAGATGGAGCGCCTCTACCAGGACAAGCTCCTGCTGCCAGTGCTGGAGGAGAACGCCTACTGGCAGCAGATCCAGGGAGCGGCCTACCCGGTGCACCAGTGGCCCGGCGACCAGGCCCGCGACCTGGCCAGCTCCTTCGACCAGCTGCTGCGCCAGCTCGTCTGACTCCGGAGCAGGACTCCCGGGCGCGCGGCTCCGGCCTCGACCGCCCGCACGACGCAGGGCCCGCCGGACATCCGGCGGGCCCTGCGTCGTGTCAGGAGGAGGAACGTCGAGCAGCCGCTCGACCAGCAGGTCAGGAAGCTTCGGACCGACGGCGCGCGCGCAGCTGCGCCAGCTCGTCCTCCTGGGCGAACGCGTCCAGCTCGGGCCGGGAGTCCTCCTCGGCCTCGGACCGTTCGCGGGGCAGCTCGGCGAGGCTCCCCTCGACCTCGCGCCACACCCGGCCCACGGCGATGCCGAAGACGCCCTGTCCGCCCTGCACGAGGTCGATGACCTCGTCGGCGGAGGTGCATTCATAGACCGAGGCGCCGTCGGACATCAGCGTGATCTGCGCCAGGTCCTCGACCCCGCGCTCGCGCAGATGGTCGATGGCGCTGCGGATCTGCTGCAGCGAGACGCCGGTGTCGAGCAGCCGCTTGACCACTTTCAGCACCAGGATGTCGCGGAAGGAGTACAGCCGCGCCGAGCCGGAGCCGGAGGCGTTGCGCAGCGTGGGCTGGACTAGCTTGGTGCGCGCCCAGTAGTCGAGCTGACGGTAGGTGATGCCGGCGGCCGCGCAGGCGATCGGGCCGCGGTATCCCAGCTCCTCGTCGAGGTCGGGCAGACCGTCGTCGAACAGCCGCCCCTGCGGGGCGGCCTGGGAGTGGTGGTCACCGTCATCGGACCGCGCGGCGGGCGTCCGACGATCGTCGGCGCGGGGGTCAAGACTCACGTGGCATCCTCCTCGGTGCGGCCCCGCCGGGGGAAGTTCAGCCGGCGCTGCACGGTCCGGCCGCACACGGCGGCCGCGCGGCAGAGACGACTCGTGCGGAGACCTATCTGACTCGACGTTAGAGCGGCCGCACCTCCGGGTCAAAGACCTGCCGCCCGCGGACCGCCGGCGTGTCGCGCCCGGTCCCTGCGGCTCGGCAGCCGGCACAGCCTGCCACGCCGCGGGACTGCTGTCGCCGTCGGGCGATCGGGACGCCCGCCTCCCTGGTCAGACGCCTCCACGCGGTCAGGAGGACCCGTCGAAGTCCTCGGGCTCCGCTCCGTCCAGGAACTTCTGGAACTCGCGGATCTCCTCGGCGGAGATGGGGCCCTTCTTCGCCAGCTCGTGCGCCTCCGGACTCACCCCCGGCGGCGGCTCGGCCCGCTGGCCGGACTCCGACGACGCCGGCCCGCCCGGGGTGACGGCCACGGCCCGCAGCGTGTCCTCGCGCATGCTGATCGGCACCCTGTCCAGCCGCACCGCCACCGCCACGGCGTCGGAGGCGCGGGCATCCAGCGTCCGCCCGTCCTCGAGACGCATCGCCGCGGCGTAGGTGCTGCTGTCCAGCAGATGGATCTCGATGCCCGCCACTCCGCCGGCGAGGTCCTGCAGCGTCGCGGCCAGCAGGTCATGGGTCATCGGCCGCGGCGGCCGGCGCTCCTCGAGCGCCATGGACACCGCCGTCGCCTCCGCAGTGCCGATCACGATGGCCACGTGGAGATGCTCGTAGCCCGACTCCGCCCCGCGGAGCATCACGACCGGCTGGTTCGAGGAGACCTCGAGCCGCACCCCGACCACTGTCAGCTGGATCTGTCGACCGTCCATGGGTGTCGCCTCCCCTCGGCCAGAGGTTCCCCGAGTCACCGCCATCGTCCCGCGGACGCCGCCGCGGTGTCCAGATCCCCTGCCTGGACGCCGCCCGGGAGTCCCTCCGGCCGGCGCGGACGCGGCGACGGGTCAGTCCTTGTCCAGCGACTCCACCGCCGAGTCCATCATCGAGGCGCGCAGGTCCTTCAGCGACTGCAGCATCTCCTTCGACGATTCGGCCACCCGGGCCCGGGCCGCGGCATCCTTGCGCGCGGCATGCGGCGCCATGGCCCGGCCGATGAGGTCGAGCTCGTTGTCCGCGGAGCGGCGGATGTTGACCAGGTGCTTCGGCTCCAGGCCGTAGCGGGCCAGCACGCGGACGGCCTTGACCGCCTTGAGGTCGTGCTGGCTGTAGTGACCCTTGGCGTCGGCGCGGATGATCCGGAACTTCTCCAGCGTGTCGAGCATCCCGCGGGTGGCGCCGGACTGGGCGCGCAGCTCCTTGCGGCTCAGCGGCCGGATCCGGCCGGTGATCTGCTCGGCCATCTCCGTGGTGACCTCGCGCGGGCCGACCGGGGCGGCGTCGGGCAGCTCCTCCGGCTGCTCGCCGGCGTCGAGGGCGTCCATCGTCTTCTTGATGACGTCCAGCGGCATGTACCGATCACGCTGCAGCGCCAGGACGAAGCGCAGGCGCTCCACGTCGGCCGCACAGTACTTCCGGTAGCCCGACGCGGTCCGGGCCGGCTCGACGAGGTCGCGCTCCTCCAGGAAGCGCAGCTTCGAGGCGGTGAGATCCGGGAAGTCGTCGTGGAGCTCACGCAGCACTTCGGAGATGGTGAAGACATGCGAGGTCGCCGGATCGGCGGCCTCCGATTTGGGCTTCGGCATGGGTGAGACACTCACGGCGCATCCTCTTTCAGCTCTGGGGAAGGAGAGCAGTCAGCCACAGCCTAACGCGGCCGAGCGGCTCGGCGCGTCATCTCCGCCCCGAGTGGAAGGTGAGCCGGAACTTGCCGATCTGGACCTCGTCGCCGCTGGACAGCTGGTGGCGGTCCACACGGTCCTGGTTGACGTAGGTGCCGTTCAGACTGCCCAGATCCTCCAGATCGAAATGCCCGTCCTGCCGACGGCGGAGCACCAGGTGGCTGCGCGAGACCGTGACGTCGTCCAGGAAGATCTCCGCGTCGGGATTCCGGCCGGCCGTGGTCTCGCCCCTGTCCAGCAGGAAGCGCGCCCCCTGGTTCGGCCCCTCGTGGGCGATCAGCAGGGCAGAGTCGTCCGGGAGCGCGGCGATCGCCTGCTGGTCCTCCGCAGTCAGCCGCGGCTCGCCCTGGCGGGCGCCCGTCGGGGGCAGCGAGATGCTCGTGCTCTCGCTGCTCCGCGCACTTTCATCCCGCGCGCCGGATGTGTTCGCCACGTCGGTCTCCTCTCGAGTGGACGGCTGTCCCCTAGCCTACTTGCTTCTCGTAGTCCTCGGCCGAGAGCAGCTCGTCGATGCCGGACTCCTCGCCCAGCCGGACCTCGAAGAGCCAGCCTCCCTCGTAGGGCTGGGCGTTGACGGCGCCGGGGTCGGCCTCCAGCGCCTCGTTGACGGCGACGATCTCGCCGGAGACCGGCGCGTAGACGTCGGAGACCGACTTCGTCGACTCGACCTCGCCGACGACGTCGCCGGCGGTCGCCGTGCGCCCGACCTCGGGAGGCTCGACGTAGACCACGTCGCCGAGCGCGTCCTGGGCGAAGTCGGTGACGCCCACGCGCACGACGCCGTCGCGGTCGGTCGTCGCGATCCATTCGTGCTCGGCGCTGTACTTCAGGTCTGCGGGGATGGTGCTCATGATGCAGGCTCCGTTCGTCGTCGGGCGGGCGGACGGGTGTCAGCAGACAACTTAGCACCCTCGAGTGAAGCGCGACACGACGCACGCCCCGGGCGGGCCCACGGCGCGCGCTCCGCCGACGTCATGCCGGGTCATGCCGGGTCATGCGCGGGCGCGGCGGCCTGCACCTGCCGCACCGCCAGATGCACTGCTCCGCGCCGGACCGCCGATCCGCCCAGCGTCGAGGCCTCGATCTCCAGGCGCGGGTCGTCCAGCAGCGCCGGGAGCCTGCGCCGGGCCGCGACGACCACATCGCCCAGCGCCCCCGCCACAGCTCCGGAGACGACCACGCGGTCCAGATCGAGCAGACCGCCGAGGACCGCACAGATGCGGGCCAGCCGCTCGCCGAGCTCGGCGACGATCTCCGCGGCGAGCGCCTCGCCCGCGGCGGCGGCCGCGAGCACATGCTCGGCGCGCACCTCCTCGGGGCCGCGGCCGCCCAGCAGCCGGCCCCCGGGCCCGCTCCCCCGCCCGGCCTCCAGGCCCTCGCGCGCGAGCTCCCGGGCGATCCAGCCGAGACCGTGGGGCCTGCCGACGCCGTCGACGAGGGTCAGGAAGCCCATCTCCCCCACACCCCCGTGCGGTTGCCGGAACAGCTCGCCGGAGAGCACCAGGCCCGCGCCGAAACGCTCCCCGGAGAGCAGCGCGGCGAAGGACTCCTCCGCGCGCCTCCGCCGGCCCGCGCCTCCATCGTCGAGCCCGCGGTCGAGTCCGCCGTCGCGCTCGGCATCGGCTTCCGCGTCCAGCTCGGCCAGCGCGGCCAGGTTCGCATCGTTCTCCACCACCGGCGTCCACCCCCGGTCGGCGCCGAGCGTGACGAGGTCCGGGTTCATCCGTCGCCAGTAGTCCCGATGCCCGGCCGGCGAGCTCCCGGCGGCGTCGACGGGCGCGGGGATGCCGAGCACCACGGCCCGCACCTCCTCGGCGGAGACGTCGGCCTCGGCGAGGGCGGCGTCGACGGCGGCCAGGATCTCGGCGCGCCGCCGGCGGGGATCTTCGCCCTCCGGGTCGGCGCTGACGTGCTCGGCCCGCCCGAGCTCGGCGCCGCGCAGATCGGCGACGACGGCCGAGATCCGGTGCTGGCCGGCGTCGACGCCGACGACGTGGCCGGCGTCGGCCCGGAAGACGTAGTGCAGCGCCGGCCGGCCGATGGCCCGCGCTCCGGACGGCCGGGCGTCGGGCGCCTCGGCGATCCAGCCCTGCTGCTCGAGATCCTTGCAGATGGCCAGCACCGTCGCCCGGGTCAGACCGGTGGCGCGCATCAGCTCGGCGGCGGTGACCGGCCCGGAGGCCCACATCGTCTCCAGCACGCGTCTCGCGTTGGAGCGGCGCACCTGCTGGGTGGAGGCCGCCTGCTCGGCGGTGGAGCTCGGACTCATGCGGCCTCCTCGGCGCAGTCGGATGGGACCGGATGCGGATCGGATGCGAATCGGATCACGTCCATTATTGCGTGTCCTTTATATTGCCTCTATATTTATGACCTGAACATACAGTGTGCCCCACGCCACAGGCGTCGGGTCTCGGGCAGAGCCGGTCCGAATGCCGCACTGCGATCCGTCGATGAAAGAGGCCCTGCATGGCACAGACCTCACGAGAGACCGCCGTCGGCCGCCGCGCCGTCCTCGGCGCGATGGGAGCCGGAGCACTGGCCGGACTGACCGGATGCGTCGGCGGCATCAGTTCCGGCACGCCCCAGGTCACGTTCCTCCAGTCCAAGCCGGAGGCCATCTCCTACTTCGGCGATCTCCTGGACACGTTCCGCGCCGAGTACCCGGGCAGCCTGTCCCTGGTGCACAACACCAATGTCATGAGTCTGTCCGCCAGCTTCGCCCGTTCGAATCCGCCGGACCTCGGCTGCCAGAACTACAACCTCGAGATGGCCCGCTTCCAGGAGCGCGGAGCACTCTCCGACCTCTCCGAGGTCGCCGGACGGGCGAACATCACCCCGGCGATCCAGGACCTGGTGGACCAGTACCCCACCTATCCCGGCCGCACCAGCGTCATCCCGTATTCCATGATGGGCGCCGCGGTGCTCTACAACCGCGAGATCTTCGCCGACCACGACCTCGAGGTCCCCACGACCTACACAGAGTTCCTGGAGGTCTGCGACACGCTGCAGGAAGCCGGAGTCACGCCGCTCTACTCGACCTTCCGCGACACCTGGACGATCGCGCAGGGGCTGGTGGACTACAGCGTCGGAGGCAGCATCGACGTCGCCGACTTCTTCTCCCGCCTGCGCGCACTGGGCCCGGACGTCGGGCCCGACGCGGAGGTGTCCTTCTCCCGGGACTTCCGGGAGCCGCTGGAGAAGATGCTGACCATCGCCTCCTACTCACAGCCCGGCGCGGCCTCCCGCGGCTACGGCGACGGAAACCACGCCTTCGCCGGCGGCGAGGCGGCGATGTACTTCCAGGGCCTCTGGGCACTGGCCGAGATCGAGAAGACGAACCCGGACGCGCCCATCGGCATCTTCCCGCTGCCGATGACCGAGGATCCCGCCGACCGCAAGGTCCGGGTGAACCTGGACCTCGCCCTCTGGATCCCCGAGCAGGCCTCGGCGCCGGAGCCGGCCCACGAGCTGCTGGAGTTCCTGATCCAGCCCGAGATCGCCGATCCGTACAACGAGGCCCTCAACGGATTCGGCGTCCGCACGGACGCTCCCCCGGCGGAGGATCCGCGCCTGCAGGACATCCAGGGGTACATCGACGGTGCCCGCTTCTATCAGGGGGTCTCCACCGGGATCCCGAAGACGATCCCCTACGAGAACTATTTCCAGGCCGTCGTCCTCGGGCAGGACCTCGAGTCGACGCTGCGCACCCTCGACGAGGACTGGGCCCGCCGGGCCCGTCGATGACAGGAGGACCATCGTGACCACGACTGTCGAGAAGCCCGCGAGGAGATCCGCCCCGGCGGACTCGGCGACGACGAGTCCGCCGCCCCGGCGTCGCCGCGCGCGCGGCGACCGCACGCATCTGCTGTTCCTGCTGCCTGCAGTGCTGCTGTTCACCCTGTGCATCACGCTGCCGGCCGGCATGGGGATCTTCTACAGCTTCACCGACTCCATCGGCTTCGGCGAGTTCGACTTCGTCGGCCTGAACAACTATCGGGTCCTCTTCTCCGATCCGGGGATCCTGCACGCCTACGGCTTCACCATCGGGTTCGCCCTGTGCACCGTGCTGGTGGTCAACGTGGTCGCGTTGGGCCTGGCCCTGGGCCTGACCAGTGCGATCCGAGCCCGCACCGCGCTGCGGACGGTCTTCGTGGTGCCGATGGTCGTCTCGCAGATCATCATCGCCTATGTCTTCCAGTTCATCTTCACCGACCCCCTGCCCGCGCTCGCCCGCACCCTGGGGCTCGGCCCGCTGGAGCAGTCCATCCTGGTGAACCCGGACCTCGCCTGGATCTCGATCGTGCTGGTCACCGCCTGGCAGGCCACTCCGCAGGCGATGCTGATCTACACCGCCGGCCTGATGACGATCCCGAAGGACCTCTTCGAAGCTTCCTCCATCGACGGCGCGACTCCGCGCAAGCAGCTGACCACCATCACTCTGCCGCTGATCTCGGGCTACGTGCTGATCAACATGATCGTGGGCTTCAAGGACTTCCTGGCCGCCTACGACGTCATCGTCGGTCTGACCGACGGCGGTCCGGGCACCGCGACCCGGTCGATCACCATGGCGATCTTCTCCGGCTTCGAGAACGGCGACTACGCCTATCAGATGGCCAATGCGACCATCTTCTTCCTGATCACACTGACCATCGCCCTGGTCCAGCTGCGACTGACCCGAGGAAAGGCCCGCGTCTGATGACACTCCCCGCCGCACCCGTCGCTGATCAGCCCCGACCCGCCGGCACGGACGGCCCCCCGCGGACGTCCGGTGCCGCCGGCTCGGTCGGACGCCCGACGCGCCGTCGCCCCGGCGGACACGGACGTCCCAGCTGGAGCAGGACTCTGCTGCTGGTGCTCTGCTCGCTCACCGTGCTGCTGCCCTTCTACGTGACCGTCTCGATGGCGTTCAAGACGCCCTCGCAGGCCGTCGACGGCGAGGCCTTCGCCCTGCCGTCCCCGTGGAGCATCGAAGGCTTCGTCGCCGCCTGGGAGCTGACCGACTTCCCCCGGGCCTTCGGCATCTCGCTGGGCATCACCGTCGCCGCCGTCGTCGGGACCATCCTGCTCTCGGCCATGGCCTCCTACGCGATCTCGCGCAACTGGCACCGCCGGCTGTATCGCTGGTCCTTCTTCTACCTGCTGGCGGCGATGTTCCTGCCCTTCCCGGTGCTGGCCCTCTCCCAGGTCAAGCTGACCGGGATGGTCGGGCTCGCCGGACCGGCCGGGGTGGCGCTGCTGCACATCATGTTCCAGCTGTCCTTCTCCACGCTGCTGTTCACCGCCTTCCTCCGCTCGCTGCCCGCCGAGCTGGAGGAGTCGGCCCGGATGGACGGAGCCTCCACCTGGGGCACGTTCTGGCGCATCGTCTTCCCGCTGATGGCACCGATGAGCGCGACTGTGGGCATCTTCGCCTTCCTCAAGGCCTGGAACGACTTCATGATGCCCTCGATGATCATCGAGGATCCCACCCAGCAGACTCTGCCGGTGCTGCAGAACATCTTCCAGGAGCAATTCAGCAATGACTACCACGTCGCCTTCGCCTCCTATCTGATGGCGATGGCCCCGGCGATCCTCGCCTATGTGCTGGCCCAGCGCTGGGTGATGTCCGGACTGACCCAGGGCGCGGTGAAATGACCCGCCGGCCCGCGACGCCGTCGGCGACCGCCGCGGCTCCCCTAGACTCGACAGACGACAGAGAGGAACACCCGTGACCCAGCAGCTGTCCCCCGAGACCACGGAGAACACGGCCATGCTCAGCAACGACCCCGACTGGTGGCGCCAGGCCGCGGTCTACCAGATCTACCCGCGCTCCTTCGCCGACGCCGACGGCAACAGCATCGGCGACCTCGCCGGCATCACCTCGCGGGTGCCCTACCTGCGCGAGCTGGGAATCGACGCCGTCTGGCTCAGCCCGTTCTATCCCTCGGCGCTGGCCGACGGCGGCTACGACGTCGACGACTACCGCGACGTCGACCCGAAGATCGGCACGCTGGAAGACTTCGACGCGATGATCGGGACGCTGCACGACGCCGGGATCCGGCTGATCGTCGACATCGTGCCCAACCACTCCTCCGATCGCCACGAGTGGTTCCAGCAGGCCCTGGCCGCCGGACCGGGCTCGCCGGAGCGCGAGCGCTACATCTTCCGCGACGGCCGCGGCGAGCACGGCGAGCTGCCGCCGGCGGACTGGACCTCGGTGTTCGGCGGCCCGGCCTGGACGCGGATCACCGAGCCCGACGGCACGCCCGGCCAGTGGTACCTGCACCTCTTCGCGCCCGAGCAGCCGGACTTCAACTGGCACGACGCCGACGTCCGCGAAGACTTCCGCACGACGCTGCGCTTCTGGTCCGACCGTGGCGTGGACGGCTTCCGCATCGATGTCGCCCACGCGCTGACCAAGGATCTGCCCGATCAGCTGCCCTCCCAGGCCGAGCTCGACGCGATGCCCAAGGACGGCACGCACCCCATCTGGGACCGGGACGAGGTCCACGAGATCTACGCGGACTGGCGGACGGTCTTCGACGAGTACAGCCCGCCACGGATCGCCGTGGCCGAGGCCTGGGTGGCCTCCGATCGCCGCCCCCGCTACGCGAGCGCGGAAGGGCTGGGCCAGGCGTTCAACTTCGATCTGCTCGAGGCTGACTTCGACGCGGCCCAGTTCCGCGAGATCGTGACCTTCAACCTGGAGCTCTCCGCGACCTCGGGGTCGTCGACGACCTGGGTGTTCTCCAACCACGACGTCGTCCGTCACCCCACCCGCTACGGGCTTCCGCCGAAGGCCGCCGACGAGGACAAGGCCGGCATCAACTGGCTGCTCTCCGGCGGCACCGAGCCGCAGCTCGACGCCGCGGCCGGACTGCGCCGGGCCCGGGCGGCGACGCTCTTCGAGCTGGCGCTGCCCGGCAGCGCCTACCTCTACCAGGGCGAGGAACTGGGCCTGCACGAGGTGGCCGAGATCCCCGACGCTTCCCGCCAGGATCCCTCCTTCTTCAACAGCGGCGGCGCCGAGATCGGCCGGGACGGCTGCCGCGTGCCGCTGCCCTGGACGGCCTCGGGCCCCTCGTACGGCTTCGGCGAGGCCGAGGCGCACCTGCCGCAGCCTGCGTGGTTCGCCGAGCACGCCGTCGAGCGGCAGGAGGACGACCCGGGCTCGACGCTGTCGCTGTACCGGCGGGCGCTGCACCTTCGGCGCCAGCTGCAGACCGACGAGACGCTGGAGTGGGTCGACGTCGGCGGAGACGACGTGCTGGCCTTCCGCCGCCCCGGCGGCTGGGTGACGGTCACCAACTTCGGCACGACGCCGGCGGAGCTGCCGGCCGGCGAGGTGCTGCTGGCCAGCGGGCCGCTCGACGGCGACGTCCTGCCGGGAGAGACCACGGTCTGGCTGCGGGACTGACCGGTCCCGCCGCAGACCACAGCTGCGCCCCCGCCGATGTTCCGGCGGGGGCGCAGCTGCGTCAGGGCCGCGTCAGGGCCGCGTCAGGTCTGTGTCGGGGCCGCGTCGGCGCCTCAGGCCTGGCCGGCGGCGGCGCGCTCGGCGTCGCGGCGCCGGTCCTCCCGGGCCATGCGGGTCAGCTCCTCGCCGGCCTCGGCGTCCCGGGTGAGGTTCTCCCCCGTCGCCGGATCGAAGAGATGGATGCGCTTCGTGTCGATCCACAGCCGGGCGGTGTCGCCGCCGCGCAGCCGCGAGGCGGCGTCGACGGCGATGACCAGCTGGGTGCGCAGCTCGTCGGCGTCCATGTCCTCGGCCAGCGTGCGCATCGTCTCCGCCACGCGGGGGTCGTTCTCATAGGAGACATAGACGTACTGCTCGTTGCCCAGCCACTCGGTGTGGGTCAGCTCGGCGGTGAAGGTCGAGCCCTTGGACAGCTGGGCCTCGCTCAGCGTGGAGGCGTCCTCGAAGAAGCTCGGGCGGATCCCGGCCAGGACGATGTCCCGCCCGGCGCCGGCGGAGGCGGCCTCGGTGGGCAGTTCGATGTCTCCCAGCGGCGTCTTCAGCACCGAGCCCTCGACCGTGCCGGGCACGAAGTTCATCGACGGGGCGCCGATGAACCCGGCGACGAAGAGATTGGCCGGCTGCTCGTAGAGCTCGCGCGGCGAGGCCACCTGCTGCAGCACGCCCTTCTTCAGCACCGCCACCCGATCGCCGAGGGTCATCGCCTCGGTCTGATCGTGGGTGACGTAGACCGAGGTGGTGTTCAGCTGCCGCTGCAGCCGCGAGATCTCCGCCCGCATCTGCCCGCGCAGCTTCGCGTCGAGGTTCGACAGCGGCTCGTCGAAGAGGAAGGCCTGCGCCTCCCGGACGATGGCCCGCCCCATGGCCACGCGCTGCCGCTGGCCGCCCGAGAGGTTGCCGGGCTTGCGGTCGAGGTGCTCGTCGAGCTCGAGCATCCTCGAGGCCCGCCGGACGCGCCGGTCGATCTCGTCCGCGCTGAACTGCCCCTTGACCAGCCGCATCGGGAAGGCGATGTTCTCGTAGACGGTCAGATGCGGATAGAGCGCGTAGTTCTGGAAGACCATCGCCAGGTTCCGGTCCCGCGGGGCCAGGTCGTTGACCCGCTGCCCGCCGATCAGCAGGTCCCCGGCGGTGATGTCCTCCAGGCCGACGATCATGCGCAGCAGCGTCGACTTCCCGCAGCCGGAGGGCCCGACCAGGATGACGAACTCGCCGTCGTCGATGTCCAGGGAGACGTCGTTGACCGCCGGGAAGCCGTCCCCGTACTCCTTGACGATGTTCTGCAGGGTGATCGATGCCATGGTGTGAAGTCCTCTCTGACGAGTCAGCCTTTGACGGCGCCCTGGGTGAGCCCGGAGACGATCCTCCGCTGGAAGAGCAGCACGAGCACGACCACGGGGATGGTGACCACGATGGCCGCCGCGGAGATCGCGCCGGTGGGCTCCTGGAACTGCGAGGCGCCGGTGAAGAACGCCAGCGCCGCCGGCACCGGACGGGCCGCCTCGGTGGAGGTCAGCGAGATCCCGTAGACGAAGTCGTTCCAGGCGATGAAGAAGGCCAGGATCGCGGTGGTGAACACCCCGGGCATGGCCAGCGGGACGATGGCGCGGCGGAAGGCCTGCCACTGCGTGGCGCCGTCCACCAGAGCGGCCTGCTCCAGCTCCCAGGGGATCTGCCGGAAGAAGGCCGAGAGCGTCCAGATCGAGATGGGCAGCGTCAGCGACAGGTACGGGATGATCAGACCGGGCCAGGTGTCGTAGAGGCCGATGCCGCGCCAGACGTTGAACAGCGGGGTGACCACCGAGATCACCGGGAAGATCGACACCGCCAGCGCCGAGCCGAGGATGACCTTCTTGCCGGGGAAGTCCAGTCGGGCGATGGCGTAGGCGCAGAGCGTGGCCAGCACGACGGCGATGAAGGTCGCGATGAGCGTGATGCCGATGGAGTTGCGCAGCGCCGGCAGGAACAGGTCCCGCGCGTCGCCGACGAAGAGCATCGCGTAGTTCTGCCAGGTCCAGCTCGTCGGGAGGAAGGCCCGCTGGCCGAGGTCGGCCTGGGTCTTGAAGCTGGTGGCCAGGATGGAGGCCACCGGGAACAGCGCGTAGCCGAGCACCAGCACGGTCAACGCCGTCCACCCGAGGCGCTGTCGGCCGGAGAGTCGCTTTCCAGAGGCCATCACTTCTTCCCTCCTGTGGGCTTCGCGTCGGTCCCGCTGGCCAGGTCGACCTTGAAGAACCGGATCGCGATCCAGCAGATCAGCAGCACGCAGGCGAACAGCACCACCGAGATCGCCGAGCCCATGCCGATCTCCAGGCGGCTGATCGAAGTCTGGTACGCCAGGATGGACAGCACTTCGGTGTTGGCGGCGCCGTTGGTCATGATGAAGACGTTGTCGAAGATGCGGAAGGCGTCCAGCGCGCGGAAGAGCACCGCGACCATGATGGCCGCCTTCATGTTCGGGATCGTCACCCGGGCCATCTGCTGCCGCCAGGTCGCGCCGTCGACGCGGGCGGCCTCGAGCAGCTCGTCGGGGACCTGGGCGAGTCCGGCGAGCAGCAGCAGCGCGATGAACGGCGTGGTCTTCCAGATCTCGGAGGCCATGATGACGGTGATCGCCGTCGGGAACTGGGCGAACCAGTCGAGGTCGGCGCCGATGCCCGGGACCCAGTCGAACCAGACGTTGATGAAGCCGGAGTTGATGTCGAACATGTAGTACCAGGCGAAGGCCGAGACCACGGTGATGATCCCGTAGGGCACCAGGATCGCGGTGCGGAGCATGCCGCGCAGCGCCGTCAGCGCCCGGTGCATGACCAGCGCCAGGGCGAAGCCGAGGACGAGCTCGACGGCGACGGTCACCACGGTGACCAGCACCGTCACCCCGAGCGACTGCCAGAAGACCGGATCGGTGAAGATCGTCAGGTAGTTGCCGAGTCCGACGAACTCGCGGTCGCTCGGCGCGGTGAGCCGGAAGGCGAACAACGAGTCGAAGAGCGCCTGGGCGATGGGATAGGCCGTCACCGAGAGCATGATGACGAACGCCGGCCCGGCCAGCATCCAGCCGAGCCGGACCTCGGCCCGGCCGCGGGCCGAGCGGCCGGCGCGCCGTCGACGCCGCGTCGGGGCCGGGTTCTCTGCTGTGGTCGTCACAGGAGACGCTCCCCTCTGAGCACGTCGATCACGTACTGATCCGCCTCGGCCGGCGTCGACTCGGGGTCGATCTCGTCCAGCGGCGTGTAGTGCTCCTGGATCGTGGTGGAAATCTCGTTGTAGTAGGGGGTCTGCGGCCGCGGCGCGGCGTTCTCCAGCGACTCGCGGATCGCGTCGGCCATCGGGTAGTCCTCCTCGATGCGCGGATCCTCGAAGGCCTCCGCCGAGGACGGCGGGTTGCCGTTGGTCACGAAGTACTCGGCCTGGTGCTCGGGCCGGACGATGCACTCGATGGCGTCGTAGGCCAGCTCGGGGTGCTCGGAGTCGGCGCCGACGCCGAGATTGATGCCGCCCAGCGGCGGAGCCGAGGGCGTGTCCTCGTCGACCCGCGGGTACTGCGCCCAGCCGATGTCCTCGGGCACCTCGGCGCCGATGGTGCCCTCCTCGGCCGCGGCGTTCGTCGCCGCCCAGACGAAGGGCCAGTTGACCATGAAGGAGCCCTGCTCGCCCTGGAAGAGCAGCATCGACTGGTTCTCGTCCATCGAGGCGATCCCGGGCCCGCCGAGCCCCTCGTCGCCGATGCGCGCCAGGATCTCGGCGGCCGCAGTGCCGGCCGGCGAGTCGAGGGTCGTGCTGATCTCCTCGGCCGGAGCCGAGGGATCCTCGAGGATCTGCTCGTCCTGCGAGGCGATCAGGGCGTTGACCCAGACGGTCATCGACTCCGCCTTGATCCCCTGAACTCCGAGGTGCTTGTCCTGGTCGGCGGCGGCGTCCATGATCTGCTCCCAGGTCACCGGCTCGGACATGTCCAGCCCGGCCTCCTCCGCGACGGACTCGCGGTACCAGAGCAGCTGGGTGTTGGCCCAGAACGGGACGGTGACCAGCTCGTCGTTCCACCGCGCCCCGTCCAGCGCACCCTCGAGGGTGTCCTGCGTGGTCGCCTCGGCCACATCCTCGGGCACCGGCGCGAGGAATCCGGGCTCGGCGAGCTCCGGGATGAACGGCGGGTCGATGCTCATGATGTCCATCGAGGAGTCGCCGGCGGCGAGCCGGCGGGCGAGCTGCTCCCGCTGAGCCGGCGCATCGCGCGGCAGCAGCGACGCGTCGATGCGGTATCGGCCGTCGGCCTCCTCGGTGCACTGCTCGGCCAGCATCTGCTGGCCGCCGTCGTCCGGGTTCATGTACCAGGTCAGCACCGGGGTCTCCGCCTCGGCGGCGCAGCCGGAGACGAGCATCCCGCCGGCGGTCAGCGCTGCGGCGACTGCGGCCAGCCGACGCCCGCGCCGCCGTCGACCGTCCGGCACGACGGGCTCGTCCGCGCCGCGTCCTGCACTGTGAGGATCTGCCATCTCGCGTCCACCTCTCCTCGGACGGATGGGACCGGATGCCTCGCGGTCCGCCGACGATGCGTGATGAGAATCACTCTACTGCCGCGGGGCCCCGACCACCAATGACACGCTGATCAGGCGATGCGGCTCCGTGCAGATTCCTCGTCGACGACGGCGGACGCGAGCCCCGCCGACCGCGCCTGCTCCTCGTCTCGGGACGGAGCCCCGGACGCGCGAGAGCCCTCCGCCGTCTCGCGGCGGAGGGCTCCGGCGGGCCGGTCGGGCCCGGCGCCGTGACGGCGACGGCCTCAGGCGCTCTTCTTGCGCAGCTTCTTGGCCTCGGCGTGCGTCAGCAGCTCCGCGTCGGCGCCCTCGCGGACGGTCGCGCCGGTGATCGTCACCGTGGCGACGTCGTCGCGCCCGGGCAGCTCGAACATGATCGGGTTCAGCACGCCCTCGAGGATCGACCGCAGTCCGCGGGCACCGGTCCCGCGGGCCACCGCCTTCTCCACGATCGCCCGCAGCGCGTCCTCCTCGAACTCCAGCTCGACGCCGTCGAAGGCGAAGATCTTCCGGTACTGCTTCAGCAGCGCATTGCGCGGCTCGCTGAGGATGGTGATCAGCGCGTCCTCGTCGAGCTCCTCGACTGTGGCCACCACCGGCAGCCGGCCGATGAGCTCCGGGATCAGCCCGAACTTGTGCAGGTCCTCCGGCTCGACGTCGGCGTAGCTGAGCTCGTCCTGGTTGACCGTGTTCAGCGGGGCGCCGAAGCCGATGCCCTTGCGTCCGGCGCGGGAGCCGATGATCTCCTCGAGCCCGGCGAAGGCGCCGGCGACGATGAACAGCACGTTCGTCGTGTCGATCTGCATGAACTCCTGCTGGGGGTGCTTCCGCCCGCCCTGCGGCGGCACGGAGGCCACTGTGCCCTCCAGGATCTTCAGCAGCGCCTGCTGCACCCCCTCGCCGGAGACGTCCCGGGTGATCGAGGGGTTCTCCGACTTCCGCGAGATCTTGTCGATCTCGTCGATGTAGATGATGCCCTGCTCGGCCTTCTTGATGTCGCCGTCGGCGGCCTGGATCAGCTTCAGCAGGATGTTCTCGACGTCCTCGCCGACGTAGCCCGCCTCGGTGAGGCTGGTGGCGTCGGCGACGACGAAGGGCACCTGCAGCTTCCGCGCCAGCGACTGGGCCAGGTACGTCTTGCCGGCCCCGGTCGGGCCGACCATCAGGATGTTGGACTTGCCGATCTCGACGTCGTCCAGCGGCCCCTTCTCCAGCGAGGTGGTCTTCTGCGCCGACCCGGAAGCCTGGATGCGCTTGTAGTGGTTGTGGACCGCCACTGCGAGCTGACGCTTGGCCTGGCCCTGGCCGATCACGTATTCGTCCAGGAAGTCGCAGATCTCCCGCGGCGTGGGCAGCTCGAGCTCATCGGGCTCCTGCACCTCGTTGAGGTACTCCTCGATGATCTCGTTGCAGAGCTCGATGCACTCGTCGCAGATGTAGACCCCGGGGCCCGCGATGAGCTTGTACCGCACCTGCTTCTGGCTCTTCCCGCAGAACGAGCACTTCAGCAGGTCAGCGCTCTCGCCGATACGTGCCATGCCTGTTTGTTCCCCTTCTGCTGGACGAGTCCGGCCGCGACCGACGACGGCGCCGCCGGCCTGATCGATGGTGACGGGTCGAAGACCCTGCTCACCAGACTACTGCAGACCGACGACGCCGCCGCGGACGTCACACCGGAAGTTTCCGGGAGGCGAGCACCTCGTCGACCAGGCCGTACTCCTTGGCCTCCTCGGCGGAGAGGAACTTGTCGCGGTCGATGTCCTCGCTGACCTGCTCGGCCGTCTTGTCGGTGTGGCGGGCCAGGACCTCCTCCATCCAGGTGCGGATCCGACGGATCTCGTCGGCCTGGATGGCCAGGTCGGTGGCCGTGCCCTGCTGGCCGCCGACGGCCGGCTGGTGGATCAGCGCCCGGGCGTTCGGCAGCGCCAGCCGCTTGCCGGGAGTGCCCGCGGCCAGCAGCACCGCCGCGGCGGAGGCGGCCTGACCCAGGCAGACGGTCTGCACGTGCGGGCGGATGAACTGCATCGTGTCGTAGATGGCGGTCATCGCGGTGAAGGAGCCGCCCGGCGAGTTGATGTAGAGGGTGATGTCCCGCTCCGAGTCCATCGACTCCAGCACCAGCAGCTGGGCCATGATGTCGTCGGCCGCGGCGTCGTCGACGGGGCTCCCGAGGAAGACGATGCGGTCCTCGAAGAGCTTCGCGTAGGGGTCCTGGCGCTTGAAGCCGTACGGGGTGCGCTCCTCGAACTGCGGCAGGATGTAGCGCGCGTCGGGCATCGCCGGCGAGGCCGGAGCCCCGGCGGGCATCGCGGTCGGCGCCGCGGGGGCGCCCTGGTCGGAGTCGTTGTCGAAGGTGTTCATGCGGTGGTGCTCCTGTGCTCCTGGTGGCCTGATTCTGCTGAAGCGGGGCGATCCCGCGGCGGGAGGCTCAGACTCCCCCGCCGCCGGAGACGGTGGAGGACCGCTGGGCGATCTTGTCGAAGAAGCCGTACTCGAGGCCCTCCTCGGCGGTGAACCATTTGTCGCGGGCGTTGTCCGCGAGGATCGTGTCCACCGACTGGCCGGTCTGCTCGGCGGTCAGCTCGGCCATCACCTGCTTCATGTGCTGGATGAGCTGGGCCTGGATCCGCACGTCCGACTCGGTGCCGCCGATGCCGCCGGAGGGCTGGTGCATCAGGATGCGCGCGTGCGGAGTGGCGAAGCGCTTGCCCGGCGCGCCGGAGGAGAGCAGGAACTGCCCCATGGAGGCGGCCAGACCGGTGGCCACGGTGACGACGTCGTTCGGGATGAACTGCATCGTGTCGTAGATGGCCATGCCGGCGGTCACCGAGCCGCCCGGGGAGTTGATGTAGAGATAGATGTCCTGCTCGGGGTCCTCGGCGGAGAGCAGCAGCATCTGCGAGCAGATCGCATTGGCGTTCTCGTCGCGGACCTCCGACCCGAGCCAGATGATCCGCTCCTTGAGCAGGCGGTTGTAGATGTAGTCGTCGCGGGACGCCGGGTCCACGGTCGACATGCTGGGCAGGCTCTCAGACATGGACGTTCCTCCACTCACGGGTTCTTCAAGGCCTTCTCGCCGGCGCCGTCGCCCTCCGCCCCGGCTGCGGCGGCGGAGTGACGGTCCGACGACACGACGTTCATGCCCCGACATTACTCGGTGGACGTGCGTCGGCGGGCGACGACGGCGGGCTGTTCGCTGTTGGCGCAGGGTCCCCCGCGCCGCATCCCCTGCGGACACGACGACGGCGGGCCGGTGCCGGGCATCCGGCTCCGACCCGCCGTCGCGGGACGCTCAGGGCGGCGAGGGCACGCGGCCCTCCCCGCCGCAGGCGGTCGACGTCGCCGTCGGCCGCCGCGGCGCTCACTTCTCCTCGGAGGACTCCTCCGCGGTCTCGCCCTCGACCTGCTCGGCAGCCTGCTCCTCGGCCGGCTCCTCAGCCTGCTCCGCGTCGTCCTCGCCCTGCGGGGTGACGAAGCTGCTCAGGTCGACCTCCTGGCCGTCGGAGTCCTTCACCGTGGCCTGCTCGAGCACCTTGGCCAGCGCCTTGCGGCGGCGCACCTCGCCCATGACCATCGGCACCTGGCCGGCCTGGTCGAGCATCTGGGCGAACTGGTTGGGCTCCATGCCGTACTGGCCGGCGGTGGAGACGATGTACTCGATGAGCTCGCTCTGGTCGACCTCGACCTCCTCCTTCTCGGCGACCAGGTCCAGCACGACCTCGTTGCGGAAGGCCTCGCGGGTCTGCTCGGCGATCTCCTCGCGGTGCCCGGAGGTGTCGTGGTCGTCGCCCTCGGCGTGCTCGCCCTGGGAGAAGTGCTGCTCGACCTGGGACTCGACCACCGAGTCCGGGACCGGGACCTCGACCATGGACATGAGCTTCTCCAGCGCCTTGTCGCGCGCCTCGACGCCCTGCTCGGTGACCAGGTTCTCCTCGGCCTTCGAGGCCAGGTCGGCCTTCAGCTCGTCGATGGTGTCGAACTCCGAGGCCATCTGGGCGAACTCGTCGTCGGCCTCGGGCAGCTCGCGCTCCTTGACCGCCTGCAGCGTGACCTTCACCGAGGCCGCCTCGCCGGAGCGGTCGCCGCCGGAGAGCGTGGTCTCGAAGGCGGCGTCCTCGCCGGCCGACAGGCCCTCGAGGGCCTCGTCGATGCCCTCGAGCATCGTGCCCGCGCCCACCTGGTAGGACAGGCCGGAGGCGTTGTCGACCTCCTCGCCGTCGATGGTGGCGACCAGGTCGATGGTCACGAAGTCGTCCTTCGCGGCGGGACGCTCGACCTCCTTGAGGGTGCCGTAGCGGCCGCGCAGCTCGTCGAGCTGCTCCTGGACGGCGGCGTCGTCGGCGGCGCGCGCCTCGACCTCGATCTCCAGGCCGGAGTAGTCGGGAAGCTCGACCTCGGGCTTGACGTCCAGCTCGCCGGAGAACTTCAGGACGCCCTCGTCGGTCTTCTCGTCCGGGATCTCGGTGACCTCGACCTCCGGGCGGGACAGCGGCGAGATCTCCGTCTCGGCCAGGCCCTGCTGGTAGAACTCGTTCAGGCCGTCGTTGATCGCGGTCTGCAGCACGTAGCCGCGGCCGACGCGCTGGTCGATGATCGGGGCCGGAACCTTGCCCTTGCGGAAGCCGGGGATCTGAACCTGCTCCGCGATGCTCTTGTATGCGGCCTGGATCTTGGGCTCAAGCTCCTCCGAGGACACCTCGACCGTCAGCTTGACGCGAGTCGGGTTCAGATTTTCAACGGTGCTCTTGACCACGTGGGGGCTCCTGACAGAAGACGTCTGATCATGTCTGATGGGGGTGCCGTGCTGCGGGCCGCGGCATGCGTCCGCCCGCTCGACGGTGGGACGGAGACGGCATCCCCGCGGCTCGGCCGCCGTCGGGGTGACAGGATTTGAACCTGCGGCCTCCCGCTCCCAAAGCGGGCGCTCTGCCAAGCTGAGCTACACCCCGATCATCGCCCGACGCGGACGACTCCGTCGACCCGCGGAGGATCGACGGCGACCGGCAGACGGCACGGACCGGTCCACGATACCGCGCGCGACGCAGTCGCGGCGAATCTCCGCAGGCCGAGCTCGCGTGGCGGATCAGGGCTCGTAGAAGATGGGCGCGTTCGGACCGAGCGGCAGGTCCAGCCCCATCCACCCGACGGTCATGAGCGTCCAGGCCAGCATGAAGGCCACCGAGTACGGAAGCATCACCGAGATCAGCGAGCCGATCCCGATCCGTCGATCATAGCGCTGGGCGACGGCGATGATAAGGGCGAAATAGGTCATCAGCGGACTCAGGATGTTGGTGGACGAGTCCGCGACGCGGTAGGCCGCCTGGGTGAATTCCGGAGAGATGCCCAGCTGCATCATGATCGGGACCATGATGGGCGCGAGCATCGCCCACTTCGCCGACGCCGAGCCGACCAGCAGGTTCACCGTCGCGGCGAAGCCCATGAACACCAGCACCAGCGGGAGTCCGGTGAGGTTGATCGACTCGAGGAAGTCCGCACCGACGATGGAGACGAGCAGGCCCATGTTCGACTTCTCGAAGTAGGCGATGAACTGCCCCGCGGTGAAGGCCAGCACCAGGAACATCGCCATCCCGGCCAGCGTCTTGGAGAGCTGGTCGACCACGTCGGTGTCGTTGCGGATCACCCGGGTCGCGATCCCGTACACCAGACCCGGCACGAAGAAGGCGATGATGATGACCACCACCAGCGAGTCCATGAACGGCGACTGGACCACCGCGCCGTCCTCCCCGCGCAGGATCGCGCCCTCGGGCACGATCAGCAGGAGCAGCGCGGCCAGCGTGACCACGAGCGCGGCTCCCGCCCACAGCAGGCCCCTCTTCTCCACCGAGGTGATCGTGAGCTCTTCGCGCTTCTGGTCGGCCACGACGCCCTCTCCGTGCCAGGATCCGAGCCGCGGCTCGACGATGAACTGGCTGACGAGCGTGCCGACGACGGCCAGCAGCGCGGTCGAGGCGATGATGAACCAGTAGTTCATCGCCAGATTCATCTGGTCGGCGTAGGCCGGGTCGACGGTGGCGGCCGCCTCGATGGTCAGCTCCCCGAGCATCACGTCGGTGGCCGACAGCAGCAGGTTCGCGCTGAATCCTGCCGAGACGCCGGCGAAGGCGGCGGCGATGCCGGCCAGCGGATGCCGGCCGACGGCGATGAACAGGATGGCGGCCAGCGGCGGGAGCACCACGTAGCCGGCGTCGGAGGCGACCGAGGACATGATCCCGGCGAAGACGATGCCGAAGGTCACCAGGAATCTCGGGATGGAGAGGATGAAGCTGCGCAGCACCGTCCCGATCAGACCGGTCTGCTCGGCCATGCCGATGCCCAGCATGGTCGCCAGGACGACGCCCAGCGGGGCGAACCCGATGAAGTTGTCCACCGCCGAGGTGAACATCCATTCCACGCCGGGCCCCGAGAGGAGGTTGAAGACCTCGACCTCCTCCCCCTCCAGAGGGTCCTGAGCACTGACCCCGGCCTGGGAGAGCCCCCAGGACAGCGCGACGACGAGGAGGGCGAGCAGGGCGAAGAGCGTCGCCGGGTGGGGCAGCTTGTTCCCGGCGAACTCCACGCCGTCGAGGAACCGCTGCAGGATCCCGGACCGGCGCCGGCCTCCGCTCGCGCCGGCGGCCCGCTCTTCGGAGACCGCGGCGATCTGGCCTGCTCCTTCGGTGCGTCCACGATCGTCGTCGCTCATCCGACTGGCACCCTCTCCTCGTCGTCATGTCCAGCAGACCTGGCGTCGCCGAGCATCCGGAGCCCGTCGGCGGCGTCCGCGGACGTCCGAGGACGCCGCGCAGGTCACAGACATTCTGCGGACAGCTGTGAGACAGGTCAAATACCCCCGCTCGACCTTTCCGCTCATCCGGCCGCGCGCCCGCCGCGACAGCGCCGTGACGGGCGCGCAGCCTGAGACGGCGAGACTCATGGCGTTCCCGGGATTCCGCCGTGAGGAGAGCTCGCACCCCCGTCCCCCACCGAGGTCGTCGACCAGGCCGTCGGCGTGCACGGGCGCATCCGCAAGACCGACTTCACCTGATCCGCACAGGACCTCCTCACCCGCCGCCGCGCTGGATCGGAGCCGTCGCCCTCACCGAATCCGCTGAGGCGGACTGGTCTTGTGGGCCATGTCACGCCGCTCTATTCTGACGACATCGGCCCGGACCCTCCGGGCGGAACGATCTCGAGGAGACCCGTCATGAATGCTCCCGCTTCCGTCGCCTCCTGCCAGGTCACCGAGTGCGCCTTCAACGACGACGGCTGTCACGCCGACGCCGTGACCATCGCCGGCTCCGAGGGTGCGCCGACCTGCGGCACCTTCATCGAGCTCGACGTCCGCGGCGGCCTGCCCACTGCGCAGGGTCACGTCGGGGCCTGCCAGCGTCTCGAATGCGTGCACAACAAAGACCTGATGTGCACTGCGGAGGCCGTCACCATCGGCGGCGACACCGCGAACTGCCTCACCTACGAACAGGAGTGACCGCCTGGCGCGCCGGCGGCTCAGCCGGTCGCGCACCAGGCGCGCAGCGCCTCCTGCAGATCGGCCATGCCCCGCACGGGCCGGTCGAAGGCGAGGACGACTGAGCGCACCTGGCCGTCGTTCCGGATGAGCCACGTGCACCCTTCGGCGTCCACGTCCAGCAGCACCGGTGCGGCCTGGTCGTCGGCCGGGCGAGCCACGCCCGGCACGACGCCGTCCGCCGCGGCGCCGAGCAGCTCCTGCGGCGCGGCCACCGGCCGGCCGATGATCCCGCGCCGCGAGCCGCCGGCGAGCTCCTCGACGAGACGCCGCACGGCGGCATCGTCGAGCGAGGCGGCCGCGTCGACCGCGTCCCACTCGTCGTTCGGCGCGGGGAACGCCCCGCCGGCGGCCACGGCCTGCCATGGCAGCTTCTCGACGTCGTCGCGGGCGTGGACGAGCACCGTCTCCGCCGACAGCAGGCCGAGGACCGCTCCCGGCGCCTGCGCGGCCGCGTCCAACGCCGCGGGCTCCGTGCCCGCCGCCAGCAGGCGGGAGGACTCCTCGGCGGAGAGCAGCCGAAGCGTACCCAGGGCATGCAGGCTCGCGACCTGGACCCGGATGTCGGAGGGGGCGCCCAGCTGGTCGACGCGGACTCTCGCCTCCAGCTGCTCCGGCAGGCCGGAGGCACCCACGGGGAGGCGAGCCTCGGGAAGCGCCACGAGCCAGTCGCCGTCGGCGGTCAGGCCGTGGGCCAGCGGCGCCAGCGACGGCTGGGACGGGCACCGATAGGCCACGATGTCGAGCGACCCCGCCCCGGCGACCAGACGTCGGGCGGTCGACTGCGCGCAGCGACGACGCACCTCGGCGCCGTCGGCCAGACGCGCGACATCGCGCGTCGTCCCTGTCGTCTCGCTCGTCATGCGCTGTGCTCCCTCGGCCATCGGGCGGGGCTCCGGACGTCTGCGCCCCGCAGAACCTTCCCTATTGAAGCACACCCCAAGGCGGTTACAACATATCGTCATGCGGTAATTGAGGCGCTTCGGAGGCCGAACTCCCCCGCCTCTGTCGACGCCGCATGCATCGCCGCGTGCATCGCCGCAGATCAGGCACCTGCGATCCGGCTGACGCCGGCGGCGCGGCGGCGCGGTCGACCAGAACTGACCGGAGGCGGTCCTGTTCCAGCGCGCAGGTCGGACGTATCATGACGCCATGGCTACTCGTGGATACGACGGCCCCGCGAAGGACCCCGGTCTGGCCCTGGTGCTGACCATCCTGGGCTTCTTCTTCGTGGCGGGCCTGCAGTACTTCTATCTCGGCAAGATCATCAAGGGCGTGCTCTTCCTGCTCACCCTGGGCTTCTTCTACGTGGGCACGATCATCTCGCTGTTCACCATCGGCGGCGAGACCCGTCGGGTGAACGCCGAGCGCGCCCTCGGCATGCGCTGACCCGGCGGCTCGGGCCGGGCCGGCGGCCCCTCGGGCGACCCGGTCAGCCGGCCGCCGTGCGCAGCGCCCCGACGTCGCACCTGACGTGCCGGGCCGGGAGGTCCCGCCCGGCCCGGCGCATCAGGCGTGCCGGCGAGTCGGGCTGTGCCGCCGAACCGCCGCAGACATGACGAGACCCCGCTTCCTTCGGAAGCGGGGTCTCGTCATATGAAGCTGCTGAGTGGGCCCCCCGGGACTCGAACCCGGAACCTACAGATTAAGAGTCTGGTGCTCTGCCATTGAGCTAGAGGCCCTCAGGCGGGCCGCTGAACGACCCGTGCCGTGCTCCCCGTCTCCGGGGCAACGACATGAAACTCTAGCACCGCCCGCCGCGGCACGCCAATCGGAGCTGAGGTGATCCTGCTCTCATCCTCCGGTCGAACCGACGGCACCGCCCGGCGTCGTGTCCTGGGAGGACTCCATCGTGTCCATGAGCTCGTCGACGAAGGCCTCGAAGTCGGCGGCGTCGCGCTCCTGACGGATGGTCACCTCGCCCAGCCCCGGGAGTCGGGAGAATCTCGGCGCCCGACGCACGTCGAGCTCGACGTGCCGGCCGGTCGACAGCGCGATCTCCAGCCGGCTGCCCGCGGCCGCGATCCCGGCGAGGTTCGTCAGGTTAACCGGCAGCGGCACCGAGGCGGGCGCCTGCTCGACGGCGTCTCCGCCGTCCCGTGCCCGCTCGACGGCCTCGTCGAGGTCCGCCGGACACAGCACCATCTCGCGCGGCTCCCTCCGGTAGCCGACGAGCAGGTGCGCCGCCCGGCAGACCTGCGCCTGGACCGCGTCGTCGGCGCTCTCGCCGGCTCGACCGCCGACGTCGCCCGCCGCTCCTCCGCCGGCGGCGTAGAGGATGTTGTAGGAGCCGAAGTTCATCACCGAGGCGTCGAACGTCGCGCGCAGCGCCGCCATGAGGCGCGCCTCCGACTCGAGGCGCTCCAGCTGACCGTCCATGAGTGCCAGTCTACGGCTCCGACCCGGCACGACCCACGGACGCGCGGCGCGGCGTCGCCGACGATACGCTGGTGGGGACCCACGACGTCGACGACGAAGGACCGCCAGCACCATGGCACGACTCGAGCCTGGCCAGAAGGCCCCCGACTTCGCCCTGCCGTCCGCCGACGGCGGCACGGTGACCCTGCAGGAGCTACGCGGCGGCAAGGTCGTCGTGTACTTCTACCCCAAGGCCTCCACTCCCGGCTGCACCACCGAGGCCTGCGACTTCCGCGACTCGCTGGCCTCGCTGCAGGGCGCCGGCTACACGGTGCTCGGCATCTCCCCGGATGCCGTGCCGGCCCTGCAGAAGTTCACCGAGGAGCAGGCGCTGACTTTCCCGCTGCTCAGCGACGAGGACCATGCCGTCGCCGAGGCCTACGGCGCCTGGGGCGAGAAGAAGAACTACGGCAAGGTGACCGAAGGTCTGATCCGTTCGACGGTGGTCATCGACGAGGAGGGCACCGTGGAGCTCGCCAAGTACAACGTCAAGGCCACCGGGCACGTGGAGCGGCTGCGCCGCGAGCTGGGCGTCTGAGCCGCGCCGTCCCGGTGCGGGTCGACGGCCGGAGCCCCGCGGGGCAGGCGGTCTCCCTCTTGTAGACTGAGCAGTCGCGCCGCCTGGTGTCGCGCGCGCCGCAGTCCTGGCGCGCGGGGCGACCGATGTCGGCGCGACCGGCGGGCGTGGCGGAATCGGTAGACGCGCTGGATTTAGGTTCCAGTGTCTTTGACGTGTGGGTTCAAGTCCCACCGCCCGCACTGCGCGTCCCGTCCGCGACGAGCCGGGCGGGATGTGGATCCTCGACGAGCGACGGGAGCGTGATGACGCCCGAGATCGACCGCCGACGCCTGCTCGGACTCGCCTCGGCCGCGGGCACGCTCGCGCTCGGCAGTCGCCTCGCAGGCGGATCCGGCGGGTCGGACGCCTCAGCCGCGGCGCACCCCGGCTCCCAGCCCTCTCCGGCGTCCCAGCAGTCCGGGGACGCCGAGGAGGCGGTGGTGGTCGCCGGAGTCTCGGCAGTGCGCTCGATGGACCCCGCGCTGGCGGTCGACACCGAGACCGAGCGGGTCTGCCGCCAGGTCTACGAGAGCCTGCTCGGCGTCGACCTGGACACCGGCGAGACCACCGCGCTGCTGGCCCGCGACTGGTCGGTCTCCGGCGACGGGCTGACCTACGAGTTCCGGCTGCGCGAGGATGTGACCTTCCATGACGGCACCGCGCTGGACGCCGACGTCGTCGTGGCCAACATCCGCCGCTGGGGCCGGCTCGACGCGCTCTACGGCGCCGGGACCCTGAGCCGGACGGTGACCACGCCCTTCGTCGCCGTCTTCGGCGGATTCCTGGGCGAGGACGCCTGCGCGCTGGAGTCGGTCGAGGCCGCCGACGCGACGACGGTGACGCTGACGCTGTCCGACCCGATCGTCGACCTCCCCCAGGCGCTGACCATGGCGCCCTTCGGCATCGCCTCGGCGGAGACCCTCGACGACGACGATCCCGACCTGGTCGCCCGCCGCCCGACGGGCACCGGCGCCTACCGCGTCGTCGAGATCGACGACGAGCAGGCGCGACTCGAGGCGCATGAGGACCACTGGGACGGCGCGCCCCAGGTCCCCGCCGTCACAGTGCGGACCCTGCCGCGGGCCTTCGACCGGCTGCGCGAGCTGCAGCGCGGCGCCGTCGACGTCTACGACTACATCACCGCCGACACGCTGCGCCCGCTGGTGCAGTCCGGCCGGCTCATCCTCCAGCGCGATCCGTTCTCCGTGCTCTACCTCGGCTTCAACCTGGACCACCCGGTGATGTCCGACGTGCGCATCCGCGAGGCCGTCGCCCACGCCGTCGACCGCGACAGTCTGGTCCAGCAGCACTTCCTGGAGGGCAGCCGCGCGACCCGGCAGTTCATCCCCGCGGCGCTGGACGTCCAGTCCGACGACGCCGAGCGCCGCGAGCACAGCCGCAGCGCGGCCGAGGAGCTCCTCGCCGAGGCCGGCTACGACGGCGAGCCGCTGCCCTTCTACTACCCGATGAACGCCACCCGCAGCTATCTGCCGCAGCCCGAGGCGATCTTCGCCGCGCTGGCCGCCGACCTGGCCGCCGTCGGCCTGCGCATCGAGCCGCGCCCCGTCCCGTGGGACGACGGCTACCTGGACACGATGCTCGGCGACGAGCAGCGGGCGATGCATCTGCTGGGCCGCAACGGCGGCTACCGCTCGCCGCACTCCTTCTTCGGCCCGCTGTTCCAGCAGACCGGGCCGGAGTTCCGCTACGACTCCGCGGAGGTCCGCGACATGCTGCGGGAGGCCCGCAGCACGCTCGACGACGAGGAGCGCGCCGACCTGTATCGACAGGTCGCCGAGCACCTCGCCGAGGACCTCCCGGCGCTGCCGCTGGTGCATCCGATCTCCGGGCTGGCCCTGGGCGGAGACGTCTCCGACTACCCGATGTCCCCGGTGCTCATCGAGCCGTTCCGGGAGATCACGCTCAGCTGACCACGGATTTCATCAGCCCCCGTCGACGGCGGTAGAGTCGGGATCGAGCCCCGCCGACTCCGGCCGCGACCGCGTGCGGCCGGCCCTTCGATTTTCCGCCGGCGACGGGGCCGGACGACCGTGAGGAGACATCAGTGGCGCAGTCTGCGGCGAGCGGCGAGAACCGGTACGACGTCGTGCTCATCGGCGGCGGCATCATGTCCGCCACCCTCGGCACCATCCTGCAGGAGCTGCAGCCGGACTGGTCCATCGGCCTGTTCGAGACGCTCGACCAGGCCGGCCAGGAGTCCTCGGACCCGTGGAACAACGCCGGCACCGGCCACTCGGCGCTCTGCGAGCTGAACTACACCCCGCGCGCCGCCGACGGCTCGGTCTCCACGACCAAGGCCGAGGGCATCAACGAGCAGTTCCAGGTCTCGCGGCAGCTGTGGTCGCACTGGGTCGAGGACGGCGTCGTCGGCTCCCCGCGGACCTTCATCAACGCGCTGCCGCACATCAGCTTCGTCTGGGGCGACGACAACGCCGACTACCTGCAGGAGCGCGCCGACGCGCTGCGCGACCGGCCGCTCTTCGCCGACCTGGAGCACACCGAGGACCCCGCCGTCATCGAGCAGTGGGCTCCGCTGCTGATGCGCGGCCGCGACCCGCGGCAGCGCGTCGCCGCCTCCAAGGTCGACACCGGCACCGACGTCGACTTCGGCTCGCTGACCCGCCAGCTGGCCAACCACCTGGCCGACGCCGGCGTCGACATGCGGTACAACCACGAGGTCCAGGGCCTGGAGCGCGGCGCCGACGGCCGCTGGGACGTGACGGTGAAGAACAAGTCCCGCGGCGAGCGGTTCACCGCCTCGGCCCGCTTCGTCTTCGTCGGCGCCGGCGGCGGGGCGCTCAGCCTGCTCCAGGAAGCCGGCATCGACGAGATCCGCGGCTTCGGCGGCTTCCCGGTCTCGGGCAAGTTCCTGCGCGCGACCAGCACCGCCGTCGCCGAGCAGCACCATGCCAAGGTCTACGGGCTCGCCTCCGTCGGCGCGCCGCCGATGTCGGTGCCGCATCTGGACACCCGCTTCGTCGAGGGCCGCCGGACGCTGATGTTCGGCCCCTACGCCGGCTTCTCCACGAACTTCCTGAAGAACGGCTCGCTGACCGATCTGCCGTTCTCGGTGCGCAGGCACAACCTGCTGCCGATGATGCAGGTCGGCCTCGACAACACCGACCTGGTGACCTACCTGCTCAAGGAGGTCACCAAGTCGCGGTCGAAGAAGATCGAGGCGCTGCAGGACTTCTACCCCGACGCCGAGGCCGACGGCTGGGAGATGATCACCGCCGGTCAGCGCGTGCAGGTCATGAAGCGCAACGCCGAGGGCCGGGGCGTGCTGCAGTTCGGCACCGAACTCATCGCCGGCGGCGACGGCACCATCGCCGGACTGCTGGGCGCCTCCCCCGGCGCGTCGACGGCGCCGTCGATCATGTTCCGGCTGCTCGAGCGCTGCTTCCCGGCGCAGTTCGAGTCCTGGCGCCCGCAGCTGGAGCAGATGGTGCCTTCCTTCGGCCGGCAGCTCAGCGACGACCAGCAGCTCCTCACCGAGGTCACCGAGCACACCGCCTCCACGCTGCAGCTGCGCGACTGAGCACCCGCGGCACCTCGCCGCGTCCGGGCCCGGCGGCCGTCGGTCCGGCCTGCTGCAGACCGGGGCGTCAGCGGCGCAGCACGGCGCCGACGACGAGCAGACTCGCCGGTCCGACGGCGACGAGGCCGGCCAGCGGCGCCCAGCCCGGCGCCGCCGCGTCGAGCAGATCGCCGAGCAGGCCGCCGGCCAGCAGTCCGAGACTCATCCCGGCCAGCACCGTCGCCGGCGCCAGCGTCAGCACGGCCGACATCCGACCTGCCGGCACGACCCGCTCCAGCAGCCGATGCAGCTCGATCAGCAGCATGCCGCAGGCCGCGCCGATCGTCGCGGCCGCGAGCAGCTGGGCCGGACCGTGCACGACGGCCAGCAGACGCGGAGCCGCCGTCGCCAGCAGCGCCGCGGCGCCCTGGGCGAGGACCAGGCCGACGACGCCGAGCAGCAGGACCGCGACGGCCAGGCGACGCCGGTGCACCGCATCCAGGCGCACGATCCGTCGCGGAGGGCGTCGCGCCGCGAGGACTGCGGCGACGGCGGAGACGGCCAGCCCCCAGGCCGCGCCGGGACGAGGTCCGGCCGCACCGGATCCGACCAGCAGCGTGATCCAGAGACCGCCGAGCACCCCGCCGGTCCCCAGGGACCAGACCAGCGCCCGCGGCAGCCGGGAAGTCCAGTCGGCCGTCGACGGCGCCGATTCCCCGGGCACAGTGGAGGACTCCGCCGCCGATCGACCCGGGAGAGCCTCTCTCCGGTCCTGCTGCTCCACCTGCGGCAGCCCCGGCAGCGGAAGCCGCGGCGGGTCGACCACCTCCTCAAACCGGTCATCCTGCGCCTCGGCGGCGTCGAGGGACTCCGCGGTCGGCGACGGCGCCGCCGCCCGCGGATCCATCGCGTGCAGCGGCACCACTACGGCGGCGATCAGCGCTCCGACCAGCGGCCCGGCCGAGGAGCCGATCATCGGTGCCAGCACTCCCAGCAGCACCGGCGCCAGGATCAGCGCCCCTTCGTCCCGGCGCACGTCGCGGCGCAGCCCCGTCTCCAGCTGATCCTCCGCGTGCGCGGGCGACGCGGAATCTGCGCCGTCGGCGCGGGCGCGCCAGCGTCGCAGCCGGGCCAGGGCGGGCACTGCCGGACAGCTCACCCCGGCCAGCAGCGCCAACGCCCCGACGAGCAGCAGCAGGCCCACCGGCTGGTCGCCGAGGTCCGTGCCGACGGCGGCGTGGGCGGCGGCCAGCCGGTCCACGGCCGCGAGCAGCACGAAGATCACGGGCACGTGCACCAGTGCGGCGGTCAGCAGCACGGCGCGCTCCCCCGCCCGTTCCGCCGCGGCGCCGGCCAGCGAGGCGCCGACCGCCGCTCCGGCCAGCGCGCACGCCGCGGCCAAGGCCGCCGGCAGCACGGCGCCCACGGCGACGCCCAGGTGGATCAGCAGCCCGGGGGCGAGCAGCGCGGCCGGCAGCCGGGCGAGGCCGGCGATCCAGGGCGGCCGGGCGGCCTCGTCCGTGCCGACGGCGGCGACGGCGGCGCCGCCGTCCACGGCCGCTGCGGCACCCGGCTGTGGGTCGGGGGCCTGCGGGCTCATCCGGCCGGTTCCTGCCGCGGCGCGCCGGCCTGCTCACCGGTCTGCTCGCCGGATTGCTCGCCGGATTGCTCGCCGGATTGCTCGCCCGACGGCGCGACCGGCTCGGGCCGCCCGGCCGCCGCGTCGTCGTCGGACTCCGCGGCCGCCGCGGCCAGCTCCGCGCCGGAGATCTCTCCGTCGGGCAGCACCAGCCGCAGCGTGGAGCCGCGGCGGCCGCGGTCGACCTGCAGCTGGGTCGGGATCGCCCGGTGCATCTCGGTCACATGGCTGACCACGCCGACCCGCCGGCCCTCGCCCTGCAGCCGATGCAGCGCGGCCATGACGTGCTCCAGGCTCTCCTCGTCGAGCGAGCCGAAGCCCTCGTCGATGAACAGGCTCTCCATGCTGATGCCGCCGGCCTCGGCCTGCACCACTTCGGCGAGGCCCAGGGCCATCGCCAGCGCGGCCATGAAGGTCTCGCCGCCGGAGAGCGAGGAGGTCGGCCGCTCGTGGTCGCTGTGCTCGTCGTGGACCTTCAGATCGAGGCCGCGCAGTCCGCCCCCGGACGCCGAGTCGTCGTGGAGCAGCTGGTAGCGGCCCTCCGACATCGTCTGCAGGTGCCGGGTCGCGGCCGCGGCGACCTTCTCCAGCCGGGCGGCGAGCACGTAGCTGGTCAGCGTCATCCGCAGCGTGTTGTCCGGGCCGTGACCGGTCAGCGTGTCGGCCAGCTCGCGCCGACGGCGCTGGTCGGCCGAACGCTCGTCGCGTTCGACCAGGGCGCCGCGCAACCGGTCCATCGGCGTCGCGAGATCGGCGCGCCGGTCGGCGAAGCGCCGACGGGCCGCCTCGGCGGCCTCCGCCCGATCGGTGCCGGCGGCCGCCCGCTGCTCGGCGGCGAGGACCGCCTCCTCCTCCGGCAGCTCCGCTCCCCGCTCCACACTCTGCAGACCTTCGACGACGTCCTGCTGCTCGGCCTCGAGCTGCAGCCGCTGTCCGCGGCGGTCGTGCTCGGCGATCCGCTGCTCGCGATCCTGCCGCCCCGCCGGCTCCAGACGGGCCGCGGCGAGCGCGGCCCGGTCTGCGAAGTTCGACTCGGCGATCCGCTCGACGGCCCGGGCACCGGCGCGCTCGGCCTCGGCGGCGGCCTGCCGCGCGAGCCGCACGGCCTCCCGAGCCCGGGTCAGCCGGGCGCGCAGCGCGTCGACGGCGGCCACGCGGGCCGCGACGGACTCGTGCTCCCCGCGCAGCCGGGCCAGCGTCTCCTCGGTGGCCGTCGTCTCCTCGTCCAGCCGGTCGACCTCCGCCGCCGCGGCGGCGCGCTCTGCGGAGGTCTCCTGGAGCGCCGCCCGCAGCGTCTCCAGACGCCGGCGGCGGCCCTCGAGCTGCGCGACCAGCCGGTGCTGGGCGGCGCGGGTCTCCTCCGCCCGGGTGCGCCGTCGGCGGGCCAGGTCCCGCAGCTTCCGCGCCGTGGCGACGTCGATCGCCGCGGCCGCGTCGGGCGCGGGGAGCAGGCGCCCCTCCCGGGGAGCTCCGCCGTGCTCCTCGTCCTCGCCGTCGTGCTCGCTCGCCGCGGCGGCGGCCTCCTCGGCGAGCTCGGCCAGTCGTCGCCTCGACGCCGCCACCGCCTCCTCGGCGACGTGCAGCTGCGCCTGGGCCTGCTCCCGGGCGGTCTGGGCGGCCACGGCCTCCTGCCGGGCATCCTCGACCTGCTGCTCGGTGATCGGCTCGGCGTCCTCGCGACGATGGGCCGGATCCGGGTGCTCGGTCGCCCCGCAGACGGCGCAGGGGATGCCGGGCTCGAGCTGCGCGGAGAGCCGCTGGGCGACCTGCGCCAGGTGGCGGTCGAGCAGCTCGCGGTGGACGGCCGAGGTCTCCTGCCAGGCCGTCTGGTGCGTCTGCAGCTCCGCCCGCAGCGCCTCGACCCGGGCCGATCCGGCGTCGCGCTCCTCGACGAGCGCCAGGCCGCGCGCGGCTCGCTGCTCGTCGGCGACGGCGGCCTCGACGGCGGCGTCGAGCTTCTCCGGATCCCGACGGGCCGCTTCGTCCTGCGCGATCTCGGCGACGAGGGGACCCTGCTCGGCCGTCCGCTCGGCCTGGGCGGCGTCCAGCTCCTCCACCGTCCGGAGGAGCTCGGCCCGGCGCCGTCGCCGGCCCCGCTGCGCCTCCTCCAGCCCGGCGACGTCGTCGGCGGTGAGCCGGCCGCGCAGCTGGCTGGACTCGGCGAGCGCAGCTTCCAGTGCGGCCTCCAGTGCAGCCTCCCGCCGCTGCTCCCGGTCGGGCGCCTCTTCCTGCTCCGCCTCCGGTGCGTCGTCTCCCGCCTCCGGTCGCAGCGCGTCCGGGACCGGGACGTCGTCCTGGTCGGTGAGCGCCTCGACGGCCTCGGCCGCCGCCTGATCGGCCTCGGCACGGCGACGGGCCAGAGCCTCGGCCGATTCGTCCGCGGAGTCGACCCAGCGCAGGATCTCGGCGGCCTGGTCGTCGGCGGCGACGGCCGCGCGGGCGGCGGCTACCTCCGCCTCGGCGGCCTGGTGCCGGGTCAGCTCCTCACGATGCTGCTCCGCCCGCAGCATCCGCGTGCGACGGCGGCGCAGCTCCTCGGCCTGTTGCCCGGTCTGCTCGGCCTCCTCGGCGGCGACGGCGGCGTCGACGTCGAGGTCGCGGGCATGCCAGGCGGCGAGATGCTCGACAGTGTCCTCGAGCTCCTCGGCGGCCACGGCCGCGAACAGGTCCTCCGCCGCGGGGCCGCCGGCGCCCTGCTGCGAGGGGCCCTCTGCGCCCAGGGCCGCGCCGAGCAGCTGCGCGGCGCCGCGGCGGACCATCTCGGCGTTCTCCGCCGCCCGGGTCTCCACCTGCTCCAGGCGGCGGCCGAGCACCCGAGCCTCCTCGACGGCCTGATCCTCCAGCCGGCGGAAGATGCTGGTGTCGAAGAGCCGCTGGAGCAGCTTCTGCTTCTCCGCGCTGCCGGCATGCAGGAACTCGGCGAACTGCCCCTGCGGCAGCAGGATGACCTGGGTGAACTGCGCCCGGTCCAGCGGCAGGATCTCGTGCATCTCCTTGCCCACCGCCTGGGTGCCGCTGGTGACCTCGCGCCAGACGGCGCCGTCGTGCTCCTGCAGCACCGCCGTCGGGTTGCCCTTGACGCTGCCGGCCTTCGCCCGGCGACTGGGCCGGGTGTGCTGGGGCGTGCGGGTGATCCGACGGCGTCGGCCCTCCAGGCTGAACTCCAGCACGACCTCCGGGATGCGGCCTTCCGGCGCGTGGTGGCTCTGGAGTCCGCGCGCGTCGCGGCGTCCGGGCACGTCGCCGTAGAGGGCGAAGGTGATCGCGTCCAGCACGGTGGTCTTGCCCGATCCGGTGCGGCCGTTGAGCAGGAAGAGGCCGTCGGCGCTCAGCGCATCGACGTCGATGCGCTCCGTGCTGGGGAAGGCGCCGAAGGCCGTCAGCGTCAGCGCGTGGAACTTCATCGCACCCCTCCGGTCTCGGCGCGGACGGCGGCCAGCGCCTCGTCGACGAGTCCGCGCTCCTCCGCCGAGGCGCCGCGGCCGCGCACGTGGGCCAGGAAGGCCTCGACCACCTCCGGCTCGGTGCGGGCGTCCTCCACCGCCGCCGAGTAGGTCCGCGCCGCCTCCTCCCGCTCCGGCGGGCGGTGGCTGAAGGTCGCCAGATGCGGGTAGGCGTCCTGGACCCGCTGGTGGGCGCGCTCGGGGCGGATCTCGTCGGTCAGCGTGACCTGCACGAAGGACTCGGCGTGGGCGGCGACGGCGTCCTCGTCGAGGATCTCGTCGAGGGTTCCGGACAGCTGGGCCAGCGGGCGGCCGATGGACCAGTCCAGCGGGCGCGGCTCGATCTCCGGCGTCGCGCTGTCCCAGAGCCAGGCGCCCTTGGCCTGGCGGGTCTCGGAGAAGGAGAGCCGCAGCGGCGAGCCGCTGTAGCGCACCGTCTCGCTGAGCCGCTGGCGGCCGTGCAGGTGTCCCAGGGCGACCTGGTCGAAGCCGTCGAAGACCTCCAGCGGGACCACGGCCAGCCCGCCGGCGGTCTCTTCGTCGTGGATCGCCGGCTCTCCGCTGGGCACGTCGGCGCCGATGATCCGCTCGGAGTCGCTGCCCGTCCCGCGGGCGGCGAAGAGGTGGGCGAGCACCACAGTGCGCACCGGCGCGTCCGCGGCCACACCCGCGACGGCGCCGGCGGCGACCTGCTCGGCGCGTGCGGCGACGTCGGCGCGGATGCGGTCGGTGACCGCGCGCAGCACCGCAGTGTGCGTCCCCCGCGCCAGACCCAGGCGGGGCCCGACCAGCTGCGGCTCCAGATAGGGGATCCCGTAGACCAGGTGCAGCGCCGAGCCGTCGGGCTCCGGCAGCACCACCGGCGTCCAGGCGTCCTCCAGCGTGGTGCACAGGTGCACCCCCGCACGCCGCATCAGCGCCGAGCCGAAGCCCAACCGCCGGGCCGAGTCGTGGTTGCCGGAGGTGATGATCACCTGCGTGCCGGCCTCCACCAGGTGCTGCAGACAGTCCTCGAGCATGGTGACCGCCCACTCCGGCGGCAGCGCGCGGTCGTGGACGTCGCCGGAGACCAGCAGCACGTCGACGCCCTCCTCCTCGACGGCGGAGCAGACGGTGGAGAGCATCTCCTGCTGCGCGTCGCGCAGCGAGGTGCCGTGGAAGCCGCGGCCCAGGTGCCAGTCGGAGGTGTGCAGCCAACGCATGGCACCACGGTATCGACGTCGCCGGACACATCGGCCCGCGGCGCGCGTGCGGTGCGGATCCGGCGCGCGGCGATCCGCGGCGGAGGCGCCTCCTGCCCGCACACCATGCCTCGGGCGACGAGACGGTGTCAGTCACAGCGCTGCGTGGGGACGAGGAGGACAGCTGGTGGCTGGCCGCCGCAGACATCTGCTGCGCACGCCGGGCTGAGCGACCGGCTCGGCCGACGTGGTTGGATGGTGCCGTGACGACACCGAACCCCTCCCCCACGCCGTCCGAGCAGTCCGAGGCCCCGCAGGCGTCGACGGCGGATGTGCTGCTGATCGAGCGGCTGCCGGCCGTGCTCGCGGCAGCCCTGCCGGCCGACGGATCGCCGGGAGACGCCGGATCCGCAGCGGACGCCGAGAACACCGAGGTCCACGCCGAGGCGCTGCATCAGCTCTGCCTGGCCGACGGACTCCTGGAGCTGCTCGACTGGACGCACCAGGGCGTCGGCGCCGATCCGCTGGCGTGCTTCTGGCTGGCCGGGCTGCGTTGGCACCGGCTGGTCACCGGCGGCTTCCCCGCCGCGGCCCCGTGCCCGCCGTCGCGGTCAGTGGACGAGCAGCTCTCCGCACAGCTGGGCACCGTCGACGCCGGCCGCCCGCACGGCCTCGCGCCGCTGAGCCTGCGGACCGGCACTGAGGCCCCCGGCGTCGACGGGCTGGCCTCCGGAGAGATGGCCTACCCCACGACGCCGGCGCAGCCGGAGCGCGACGATCCGGCGGTGCTGCTGCGCGTGGTCCCGCTGGCGCTGGTGCCCTACGTCGACGACACGCTGCGTGCCCAGTGGGTCCGCCAGGCTCTCGCGCTGACCCACGGGCACCCGCGGGTCCTGGACCGCGCCCGGAGCCTGGTGCAGCTGCTCCACCGCGCCGCCTCGGCACCGGCGGCCGAGCTCGCCGAGCAGGCGGAGACGCTGCGGGACGAGCTCGACGAGCTGCTGACCGGCGCAGCGGGCGATGCCGCAGTCGACGCCGCGGCGGCCGACACTCTGCGCCGCCAGCTGCAGGCGCTGCTCGAGGCGGCGCCGTCGTCGACGGCCGACGACGGCGACCTCCCCGCCGCACTGACCGAGCTGGTCGCCGCGTGGCGGCGGGTCACGCGGCCCGCCGGCTGATCAGCCAGCCGGCTCAGCCGGCGGTCTCAGTCGGCCGGCTCAGCTCGCCGACCGGGCAGTCGGTGACGTCGCGGGCGATCGGCCACGCCTCCCCGAGCAGCTCGGCGAGCTCCGGCTCGGAGAGCAGCCGGAGCGGCTGACCGCCGGCCAGCCGGCGCAGCGCGTCGCGGGCCTTGTTGCTGGCCAGCGGCCCGTCGAGCAGCACCGCCGCCTCCGAGGCCCCGCCGGAGACGCCCTCGGCGGCGTCGACGCCGGCGCTGACCGCGGCCAGCTCCTCGCCGGTGGCGCCGTCGCCGACGACCAGCATCGTCGTGCCGGCGGTGACCCGTGAGCTCGTCCGCGCCCCGTGGGCGGCGGCCAGGCGCTTCGCCTCGCCGCGGGCCACGCCGAGCCCGCCGGTGAAGACCAGATGCTGGCCGTACAGCGGGTGGGCGGGATCCGCCCCGACGGCGGGCGGAAGATTCCGCCCCTCGTCCTGCCAGCGCATCAGGTCCGGCAGCTCCTCGTCGTCGACGGTGATCCGCCGGGCGTCGAAGATGGGGCCCATCGTGCGCACCTGGCGGGTCGCCCGCGACTCGCGGACCGGGCGTCCCCGCCAGCGCGGCAGGTCGTGGGTCTGCAGCCCCAGCGCGGCGCCGAGACCGTCGAGGTCATCGGTCGCGCGCCGCGCGGCGATGTGCACCGCCACCGCCGCACAGGCTCGCGCGTCGTCGAGGGCATGATGATGATGGCGCAGCTCGTGGCCGGCCGCGGCGGCCGCCGACGGCAGCGCATGGGACTCCAGAGCCAGGACCTCCCGGGAGAGCTGGACCGTGCACCAGGCCCGCAGTCCCGGCGAGGACATCCCGCTGACCTCCAGCGCCGAGCGGAAGACCTCGACGTCGAAGGCGGCGTTGTGCGCGACCAGCACGTCCTCGCCGACGAACGCGGAGATCTCGGCGAAAAGCTCGGCGAAGCGGGGACGATCGGCCACCTGCTCGGCGCTGAGCCCGTGGACGGCGATGTTGGACGGGTCGAAGCGGTCGAAGCCCTCCGGCGGGCGCATCGTCGCGTAGTAGGCCTCGACCTCGACGCCGTCGCGCACCCGCACCAGTCCGATGGAGCAGGGCGAGCCGCGGAACCCGTTGGCCGTCTCGAAGTCGACGGCGGTGAAGTCCAGGCTCACCGGCCGTCGTGCTCCTGATCCGCCGCCCCGCCGGCCAGCGCCGCGGCCATCGGCGCACGCAGCGCCGCGAAGGCCTTCCCGCGGTGCGAGACGGCGTTCTTCTCGGCCATGCTCAGCTGGGCGCAGCTGCGCGTCTCGCCGTCGGGACGCAGGATCGGGTCATACCCGAACCCGTCCTCGCCTCTGGGCTCGGTCAGCAGCGTGCCCGCGAGCCGACCATGACGGACGATCTCCGTGCCGTCGGGCAGCACCAGAGCCGCGCAGCAGACGAAGGCCGCCGCCCGGTGCTCCGCGCCGATGTCGGCGAGCTGCTCGAGCAGCAGCTGCAGGTTCGCCGCGTCCGAGGCCTGCGCCCCGGCCCAGCGGGCGGAGAAGATGCCCGGCGCCCCGCCGAGGACGTCGACGGCGAGCCCGGAGTCGTCGGCGACGGCGGCCAGGCCGGTCTCCGCGGCGACGGCGCGGGCCTTCAGCAGCGCGTTCTGCTCGAAGGTCACCCCGGTCTCGGCCACCGGCGTGCAGCCGGCGGCGCCGGCGTCGACCACGGCGCTCTCCAGGTCCACCCCGGCGTCCGAGACCTCCGGAGCCTCGGCCAGCAGGGCCCGCAGCTCGCGCAGCTTGCCCTGATTATGGGTCGCCAGCACCAGAGCCGGACGCATCAGGACCGCCCTGACGTCGTGGGCAGCTCCTCGGCCAGCGCCCGCCGCTGGTGCTCGGTCAGCTCGGAGGTGCCCTGCAGGGCGAGGTCCAGCAGCCGGTCGAGCTCGCCGCGGCCGAACGCCGCACCCTCGGCAGTGCCCTGGATCTCGACGAAGTCGCCCTCGCCGGTGGCCACGACGTTCATGTCCGTCTCTGCCGTGGAGTCTTCGGTGTAGGGCAGGTCCAGCACCGGCGTGCCGTCGGGCAGGATGCCCACGGAGATCGCGGCCACCGAGCTGGTCAGCACCTTCGCCGAGCGGGCGACGTGGCCCTGCCGGCGGGCCCACTCGATCGCGTCGGCCAGCGCGACATAGGCGCCGGTGATCGCCGCGGTGCGGGTGCCGCCGTCGGCCTGCAGCACGTCGCAGTCCAGCGTGATCATGTTCTCCCCGAGGGCCTGGGTGTCGACGGCGGCGCGCAGCGCGCGGCCGACCAGCCGGGAGATCTCGTGGGTGCGTCCGCCGATCTTGCCCTTGACCGACTCGCGCGGCGAGCGGCTGCCGGTCGCCCGGGGCAGCATGGCGTACTCGGCGGTGACCCAGCCGCTGCCGCGGCCCTTGAGCCAGCGCGGCACCGTCTCCTCGAAGGACGCGGTGCACAGCACCCGGGTGCCGCCGAACTCGATGAGCACCGAGCCCTCGGCGTGGGCCGACCAGCCGCGGGTGATGCGCACCTCGCGGAGCTGGTCGGGGGTGCGTCCGTCGCTGCGCAGATGGTTCTCAGTCACGCTGTGTTCTCACAGTCCTCTCGGGAGTTCAGGGGGGTTGCTCAGGAGTCCACGGGATGGCTCGGGGAATCCAGGGGGTCAGGCTTCGGCGACGGTCCGTCGCGGCGGGGCCGGCTCGACCTGGTAGGTCACGCCGGCCACGGCCACTGCGAGCTCGCCGTCGTAGACCTCGCGGGCCTTGTCCAGCAGGGTCCGCTGGGAGGTCCAGACCGGGATGTGCGTCAGCAGCATGCGCCCGACGCCGGCCTCGGCGCCGGTCAGCCCGGCGCGGCGCCCGTTGAGGTGCACGCCCTCGAGATGGTCGTCGCGGCCGTCCTCGAAGGCGGCCTCGCAGAGCAGCACGTCAGCTCCGCGGGAGGCCTCGATCAGCCCCTCGCAGGCGTCGGTGTCGCCCGAGTAGGTCAGCGTGCGCACCTCGCCGCCGGCCCCTTCGGCGACCTCCACGCGCAGCGCATAGGCCTCCTCGATGGGATGGCGCACCGGCACCGGGGTGATGGTGAAGGGGCCGACCGTCTCCGCGGTGCGCGGCCGCCAGTCGCGGAAGTCGAAGTCCGGGTGCATGCCCGGATCGGTCTCCAGCCCGTAGGCGCTGGCGATGCGCTCGTCGGTGCCGGTGGGCCCGTACACCGGCACATGCTTGCCGGGCCAGCCGCCGGGGCGCCAGCGGATGGCCACGTGCAGCCCGCAGAGGTCCATGAAGTGGTCCGGGTGCAGATGGGTCAGGCAGACGGCGTCGAGGTCCTCGAGCGCCATGTGCTGCTGCAGCTTCCCCAGCGCGCCGTTGCCCAGGTCCAGGATGATCCGCCAGGTGCGGCCCTCATGCTCGGCGCTGAGCAGATAGCAGGAGGCCGGGGACTCCGGCCCGGGGAACGACCCGCTGCATCCGATGATCGTCAGTTCCATGTGCTGCCCAGCCCTCGGTCGACGTCTCCGCCGGCGGGACGCGTGCCCGCCGCCGGGTCGACCGGCTGTCCGGCGGCCCCGGCGGAGACGGCGTCCCCCGACGATCCTCTCGCTGCCGCCAGCATATCCGGGGTGATCCTCCGGATCACACCGGTGGGATAGGTCTCGGTGACGTGGTCGATGCGGCGCACCGAGGCCACCTCGGGCCCCAGGAACCGCCGAGCGAGCTGCTGGAAGGCCGCGGAGTCGCCGGTGGAGAGGAAGCTGTGCTCTCCCGCGCCGGGCGTGTCGCCGGCGTTGAGCAGCCCGTGGCGGGTCAGCGCCGCGAAGAGGTCCTTGGCCGTCTCCTCGGCCGAGGAGACCAGCGTGACCTCCTCGCCCATGACGTAGGAGACCACGCCGGTCAGCAGGGGATAGTGGGTGCATCCCAGCACCAGCGTGTCGACGGCGGCGGCCTGCAGCGGAGCCAGGTACTCCTCGGCCAGGGCGATCAGCTCGTCGGAGGCGGTGACCCCGCGCTCGACGAACTCGACGAAGCGCGGACAGGCCGCGCCGTGCACCTGCAGATGCGGGGCCGCGGCGAAGGCGTCCTCATAGGCCCGCGAGCCGATCGTCGCGGCAGTGCCGATGACGCCGATGCGGCCGCTGCGCGTGGCCGCGGCCGCGCGTCGCGTCGCCGGCTGGATGACTTCGACCACCGGGATCCCGTACCGGGCGGTGTATCGCTCCCGCGCGTCGCGCAGCACGGCCGCCGAGGCGGAGTTGCAGGCGATGACCAGGGCCTTGACCCCGGCGTCGACGAGCTCGTCCATCACCCCCAGCGCATGGGCGCGGACCCGGGCGATGGGCAGCGGCCCGTACGGGCCGTGGGCCGTGTCGCCGATGTAGATCAGCCGCTCGTCGGGCAGCTGGTCGAGCACCGCGCGGGCGACGGTCAGGCCGCCGACGCCGGAGTCGAAGATCCCGATGGGGGCCTGACGGCCGCGATCATGGCCGTCGACGGTCATGCCCGTCGACCGTCCGCGGCTCCGCCCTCGGCGTCGTCGGCGTCGGTATCAGCGTCGGTGTCAGTGTCTTCGGCGTCGGCGTCAGCGGCCGCGTCCTGCGCGCCGTCGTCGGGCAGCGCCTCGAGCATCGCGGAGAACAGCGTCTCCTGCAGCCAGGTGACGAAGGTGTAGACCTCGGCCATGAACGTCTCCTGGTCACCGCCGTCGTCGCGCACCGCGCGCTGCTGGACCGCCTCGGCGTCGGCTTCGTCCTCGATGCCGATCCGGGCGGACAACGTCAGCCGCACGTCGTTCAGCGCGCGGCCGAGCATCGGCGCCTGCTCGTCGGTGACCTGCACCGGCGAGGACTCGAGCAGCATCCGGGCGGCGCGCAGATCGGCGATCTTCGCCGCCCGCAGCGACGACTCGCTGAGCCGACGGAAGCGCCCGGCCTCCTCGTCGTCGGTCGAGGCGTCGGGCAGCAGCCGGCGCAGCACCGGGTCCTCGGGAGCGGCGAGCGAGTCGTCGCCGTCGAGGCCGGCCAGCTCGGCGCTGAAATGCGCGAAGACCGAGTCGTCCATGCCGGCGTCGGGGGTCGCGTCGGCAGGTGCGTCGGCGGCCTCGCTCGCCGGCGCGGCGTCGTCGGCGTCGCCAGCGTCGTCAGCGTCGTCGGAGACGTCCTGGGTGCGCCCCTCGAGGATCGTCACGACGTCCCCGCAGAGGCGGCTGAGCAGCCGACGCTCGTGCTGGTCCAGCTCGGCGCGGCAGCCGCGGGTGGTGGATCGGAAGGCAGTGGCCACGGTGCTCAGTTCTCCTCGAGGGTGGCCTGCAGGCCGTAGTGGTGCATGGCGGTCACATCGCGCTCAGCCTGCTCACGGCTGCCGGTGGCGACGACGGCGCGGCCCTTCTCGTGGACCTGCATCATCAGTTCGTGGGCGCGGTCGGACGAGTGGCCGAAATAGGTGCGGAAGACCCAGCTGACGTATGACATCAGATTCACCGGGTCGTTCCAGACGACGACGTGATACGGACGCTGCGCCGCGGCCCGGACCGAGGTCTCCTCCTCGAGGTCGGTCTCTCCGCGGGCGAGCGTCGACCCTGCAGTGGAGCTCATAGTCGATATTCTACGCTGGTGACCGTGACACAGACATCCGAGGCCGCGGGCGCCGAGCCCGGCGACTCCACCGCGCTGCGCACCGACCAGTACGAGCTGACCATGGTCCAGGCCGCCCTGCGGTCCGGGGCCGCCCACCGGCGCTGCGTCTTCGAGGTCTTCGCCCGCAGCCTGCCGGCCGGACGCCGCTACGGCGTGGTCGCCGGCACCGGCCGGCTGCTCGAAGGGCTGGCCCGATTCCGCTTCACCGCCGAGCAGCTGGGCTGGCTCGACGACCGGGGCATCGTCGACGAGCCGACGCTGGAGTTCCTGCGCGACTACCGCTTCTCGGGCACGATCACCGGCTACGCCGAGGGCGAAGTCTATCTGCCCCATTCGCCGGTGCTGCGCATCGAGTCCAGCTTCGCCGAGGCCACGCTGCTGGAGACCTACATGCTCTCCGTGCTCAACCATGACTCCGCCGTCGCCTCGGCGGCCTCCCGGATGACGCTGGCCGCCGTCGACCGCCCCTGCGTCGAGATGGGCTCGCGCCGGACCCAGGAGGCCAGTGCGACCGCCGCGGCGCGGGCGGCGATGATCGCCGGCTTCTCCGGCACCTCGAACCTGGAGGCCGGCCGCCGCTGGGACGTGGCCACGCTGGGCACCGCCGCCCACGCCTTCACCCTGCTGCACGACTCCGAGCAGGAGGCCTTCGCCACACAGGTCGAGGCCTTCGGCCCGTCGACCTCGCTGCTCGTCGACACCTACGACGTCGCCGCGGGCGTCCGGCGCGCCGTCGAGGCCGCCGGCGCCGAGCTCGGCGCCGTCCGGCTGGACTCCGGCGATCTGGTCGAGCAGGCCCACGAGGTCCGCCGACTGCTCGACGAGCTGGGCAACACCTCCACCCGGATCATCGTCACCTCCGATCTGGACGAGTACGCCATCGCCCGTCTGCAGTCGGCACCGGTGGACTCCTACGGCGTCGGCACCCAGCTGGTGACCGGCTCCGGGGCGCCCACCGCCTCGATGGTCTACAAGCTGGTCGAGCGCACCGACGCCGACGGCGCCGCCGTCCCGGTGGCCAAGACCGCCGTCGGCAAGCGCAGCGTCGGCGGGGTCAAGCACCCACTGCGCACCTACGGGGCCGACGGCTCCGCCACCAGCGAGCTGATCGGCGTCGGCGGCGCCCCCGACCCCGAGGGACGCGCAGTGCGGGAGCTGATGGTCCCGCTGGTCGTCGACGGCGAGATCCGCGCAGAGCACACCGGCGCGGCCGGCGTCGAGGCCGCCCGCGAGCGCCACCGCGCCTCAGTGGACGAGCTGCCCACGGCCGCGCACCGGTTGCAGGACGGCGAGCCGGTGCTGCCGACCGTCTTCGACTGACGCCGCACAGCCCGCTCCCGATGCGATGAGTCGGCGGAAAGCGTGGGAAAGGCGAAGCATTCCCACGCTTTCCGCTGACTCATCGCCGTCGTGTCAGGGCTCGGAGGTGACCCGGGTGCGGACGTGTTCGCCGGACTCGTTGAAGATGCCGATCACCTCGGCCGACTCCGGACCGGGCGCGCTGAACGCGTGCGGAGTGACAGTGTCGAACTCCGCGGCCTCGCCCGGATGCAGCAGGATCTCCCGCTCCCCGAGCTGCAGGCGCAGCCGGCCGGAGATCACATAGCACCAGTCGTGGCCGGGGTGGCTGTGCAGCTCCTCGGCGGGCAGCGGCGGACGCGGGGCATAGGTCAGCTTCATCGCCTGCACGGGCGCGGACTCCGGCGAGAGCGGCTGCACATGCATCTCCTCCTGCCGCCAGCCGTCGCGACGGACGCGCGGGTCGCCCGGTTCGACGGCGATCAGATCGTCGACGCCGATCCCCAGGCTGCGCGTCAGCGGCAGCAGCAGCTCCAGGCTCGCCTGCCGCCTGCCGGACTCCAGCCGCGAGATGGTGCTCGCCGAGACTCCGGCGGCCCGGGCCAGCCGGTCGAGCGTCCAGCCGCGCGCGGTGCGGGCGGCACGCAGCCGCAGACCGACCTGAGCGAGTGCGTCCATCGGTGCTCCTGTCTTCGCTTCCTGCCTCGCGTCCTGCCTCATGTCCTATGCCCCGTCGCGCCGCAGCATGACCGGGCCGACGATTCCCCGCTGTCCAGCATGGGCAGTTCTTGCCGATTCCGCAAGATGTATTTCTGAGAATCGGTCGCAGGAGGACGATGAAAGCATGAACTCCGCAGCCCACGTCTCCAGCACCTCCGACCACCACGACCAGCCCGACCAGCCCGACCAGCCCGACCATCCCGGCCGACCCGACCTCCACGACGTCATCGTCGTCGGCGGCGGGGCAGCCGGCCTCTCCGCGGCCCTCGCCCTGGGCCGCGCCCGGCGCGACACCCTCGTGCTGGACCTCGGCGCCCCGCGCAATCGCTTCGCCGCCGGCATGCACACCGTCCTCGGCCACGAGGGCCTCGCCCCGGCGGAGCTGCTGCGCCGTGGACGGGCCGAGGCCGCCGGCTACGGCGTCTCCTTCGCCGCAGTCGGCGCGGCGGAGGTGGCCGAGGAGCGCGACGAATCCCTCGGCACCGCGGCCCCGCCGCGGCTGCGCGTCACCGACACGGCCGGCGTCGTCCGCCGAGCCCGCGCCGTCGTCGTCGCCACCGGAGTGACCGACCGGCTGCCGGAGATCCCAGGTCTCGCCGAGCACTGGGGCACCGCTGTGCTGCACTGCCCGTACTGCCACGGCTGGGAGGTCGGCGACGCCCGGCTGGGCGTGCTGGCCGCCGGCCCGATGAGCCTGCACCAGGCCGAGCTCATCCGCCAGTGGAGCGATCGGCTGACCTTCTTCAGCGCCGCGGCCGAGCCGCTCGAGCAGCGGACCCGCGAGCGGCTCGCCGCCCGCGACGTCATCGTCGAACCGGCTCCGGTGGTCGAGGTCGTCGGCGACGGCGAGCGTCTGCACCGCGTTCAGCTGGCCGACGGCCGGCAGGTCGCCGTCGACGCACTGTTCACCGCCGGCGAGCTGATCCCGCACGACGACTTCCTCGATGGTCTCGACCTGGAGCGCGCCGACACCCCGGCAGGACGCTTCCTGGCGGTCGACCAGGGCGGACGCACGAGCCACGAGCGGATCTTCGCCGCCGGCAACATCGCCCAGCCGATGGGCACCATCCCGGCGGCGATGAGCACCGGAACCCTGGCCGGGGCCATGGCCTCCATGACCCTGGTCACCGAGGACTTCGACCTGGCCGAACGCGCCGGACGGGACCTCGGGCGGCAGGCCGGGCGCGAGCCGGCCTGAGGCTCCGCCCGGCGAGCGCCCCGGCCGGTGTCCGGCTGCACCGGACGTGCAGTAGCGTGGAAGGGACAGCCCGCCGACAAGGAGGATCATCATGGCCGAGGCCCTGATCATCGTCGACGTCCAGCATGACTTCTGCGAAGGCGGTGCGCTGGCCGTCGACGGCGGCGCGCGCGTCGCCGGCGAGATCAGCGAGCATCTGGAGGACGCCCACGCCCAGTACGACGCCGTGGTCACCACGCAGGACTGGCACATCGACCCCGGATCGCACTTCTCCGAGACCCCGGACTTCCGGACCTCCTGGCCGGTGCACTGTGTGGCCGGCACTCATGGGGCCGAGCTCCACGACGATCTGGACACCGACCACGTCGACCAGCCCTTCCTCAAGGGGCTCTACAGCGACGGCTACTCCGGCTTCGAGGGCCTGGTCGGCGATCCGGAGAAGGTCGGCACGTTGGAGGGCGAGAAAGGCACCAAAGTCGGCGCCGCCGACGCCGTCGCCGACGACGCCGAGGACCTGCACGCGTGGCTGGCCGATCGGGAGATCGATGCGGTCACCGTGGTCGGGCTGGCCACCGACCACTGCGTGCGCGCCACCGCGCTGGACGCCGTGGAGAACGGCTACCAGGTGCGCGTGATCCGTGAGCTCACCGCCGGCGTGGACGAGACGGCGGTGGCCGAGACCTATGAGGAGTTCGCCGAGGCCGACATCGAGATCGTCCGGCTCGACGAACTCTGATCTCCGACCGGGGAGCCGGAGTCGGGGCCTTCCGGGCCGGCACTGCACACCTGATGCGTCACCGCAGCTGGTATTCATCGCCTCCCACGGCACATCAGGTGTGACGTGAGACGCCGCGGAGGGCCAGCCGTCGTTCCAGGCGCCGGGGCTCCTCGAGATCCGCCCACCGCCAGCGCACCACGCGCCGGCCCGTCGCGAGCTCGACGTCGTCCTCGCGCCACTTCTCCCGCCAGTACACCCCGGCCGGATCAGTGCCGGAGAGACGATCGGCGTCGTCATACTTGACGCGTCCGTCGAACTCTCCGAAGACGCCGTCCTCCTCCCAGTCGAAGTCAAGACGCACCACGCGTCCGTCGGGCAGGTGCACGGACCGCTGGAGCGTCGGCGCGACGAAGCCCAGCTCATCGATGAGCACCCGAGAGCGCGACTCGCCGACCGATTCGCTGCGCCCGTCGGCGAACTCCCGCATCGCGTGCCACCGGCGCTGGGCGCGGCGCGATCCGAGCCAGCCTTCCACATCGTCCAGCTCCCCCGAGCGCGTCCTGACGAGACCCGCGGCCAGTCCCTCGCCGCGGCCCGCGAGCGCCGCATCCAGGCAGACCACGGCCTCCTGCCGCGACATCTGCGGGATCGTGTCCACCAGGGCGAAGGCCGCCGGCTCCACGGCGACGGTCACCGGCGTGCCGTCCGCCAGCAGCACTCCGGAGACGCCGCGCTCGACGGCCCGCGTCTCAGCGGGACCCGCCCAGTACTCTCGGCGAGCAGCCGCGGCTGACCAGCCGTGCGGCACAGGAGGCAGAAGACGCCGGACCGGGAACGGGGCCAGCGCCTCCGAGTCCATGGGTCCGAGCTCGGCGGCTCGGACCACCACGGAGCTCAGTCGCTGTCTCGGGCAGTTCCCGGTCATCGCCGGACCCCGGCTGCGACCGGCGCGACCCCGACCGGCCACGCGGATCTGCAGTTCGCCAGGATCTCGGAGCATCGGCAGTCCGTGGACGAGGAGCGCCGACTCGCGGCAGAAGACCGTCCCCGGCCGGAAGAGCGCGATCGCGGCCACCTGCGCCGCCGCCCGACGACGACGCGGGGCCGCGAGCCAGGCCAGGGTCTCGACGAAGACCCCCGGTCGGAGGCGGAGAAGATCTCCGCGATCCACAGCACGCCGCAGGGTCGATCGAGAAGGGGATCCTCCGCCGTCGCCGACGATCAGTCGGAGCGGCGACGGGGAGACGTCCGACGCGCGATGAGCCATGCGCCCATGATCACCGCTGGGGCCCCCGCGGCGAAGGGAGAAGGCGGCCGCTGTGGAGAAGCATCGGACCGCCGAAGCATCCGCACACCGGATGTGTCACCCAGGGTGGTCCGCCGCCCGATGAGTGACACATGAAGTGTGATCCGTCACCGCATCGTCCCCTCTCCCGGCAGGCCCGACCCCGCTCCTCCCGGGACCGCCTCACTTCCGGCCGACGAACCAGTTCTGCAGCTTCTTCAGCCGCTCCTCCAGCTGCGCCTGGGTCGCCTGCCCGACCTGCGGGCCGCCGCAGGCCTCGCGCAGCTTGTTGTGGATCGTCCCCTGGTGCATGCCGGTCTTCCCCGCATAGGCCGAGACCGACTTGTTCAACTCGCCGCGCAGCTTCTTCAGCTGCCGGTGGTCGACGACGTCGGCCGCCCGGTCCTGCGCATCCTGCGGGCGACGCCTGATCTGCTCGGCCTGATGCTGGCGCAGCAGCGTGGAGACCTGTTCAGGCTCCAGCAGCCCCGGGATGCCGAGGAAGTCGCGCTCCTCGTCCGACCCGACCTCTCCGCCGAGTCCGAACTCGTCGCCGTCGAAGAGCACGCGGTCGAAGGAGGCGTTGGAGTCCAGCGCGGCGAAGGATCCGCGGGCCAGCTCGTCGGAGGCCTTCTCCTCCGTCTCCGCCTCCTCGAGGAGCTCGTCGTCCAGGCCCTCCTCCTCGTCGGTCGTCTGCGCCGACTCGGGGACCTCGAGCGCGTGGTCGCGCTCCGCCTCCAGCTCATTGGCCAGATCCGTCAGCGTCGGCACCGAGGGCAGGAAGACGCTGGCGACCTCGCTGGCGTTGCGCCGACGCACGAAGCGCCCGACCGCCTGGGCGAAGAACAGCGGCGTCGACGTCGAGGTCGCATAGACCCCGACGCAGAGCCGCGGCACGTCGACGCCCTCGGAGACCATCCGCACCGCGACCATCCAGTACTTCGAGCCGTCGGCGGTGAACTCCTCGATGCGCTCGGAGGCCTCGTCGTCGTCGGAGAGCACCACTGTGGTCTTCTGGCCGGTCAGCCGGTCCAGCTGGGCGGCATAGGCGCGGGCGTGCTCGTGGTCGGTGGCGATGACCAGCCCGCCGGCGTCCTCGACGCGGTCGCGGACCTTCAGCAGCCGCTGGTGCGCGGCGGCCAGCACCTGCGGGATCCACTCGCCCTCCGGGTTGAGGGCAGTCCGCCAGGCCTGCTGGGTGATGTCCTTGGTGGCGGCCTCGCCCAGCTGGGCCTCCATCTCCTCGCCGTCGGAGGTGCGCCAGCGCATCGTGCCCGAGTAGGCCATGAAGACCACCGGGCGCACGACCTTGTCCTGCAGCGCCGGGCCGTAGCCGTAGGAGTAGTCGGCCTTCGACCGGCGCACTCCGTCGGCGTCCTCGACGTAGTCGACGAACGGGATCGGCGCCGTGTCCGAGCGGAACGGCGTGCCGGTCAGCGCCAGCCGCCGCGCCGCCGGCTCGAAGGCCTCGCGGATGCCGTCGCCCCAGGACAGCGCGTCGCCGGCGTGATGGATCTCGTCGAGGATCACCAGCGTGCGCCCGGCGTCGGTCTTGTTGCGGTGCAGCGCCGGCTTGTTGGCCACCTGCGCATAGGTCACCGCGACGCCGAGGAACTGGCGGCCGTGCCGGCCGTCGGCGTTCTTGAAGTTCGGGTCGATCGCCAGCCCCAGGCGCGAGGCGGCGTCGGCCCATTGATGCTTCAGATGCTCAGTGGGAGCGACGACGGTCAGCCGGTTGATCTCGCCGGAGTCGACCAGCAGCTTCGCCACCCGCAGCGCGAAGGTCGTCTTGCCGGCTCCCGGCGTCGCGACGGCCATGAAGTCCCGCGGCCGTCGCTCGATGTAGAGGTCCAGCGCCTCCTGCTGCCATTGGCGCAGCTTCGGTGCGGTGCCGCGCGCCGCCCGGTGAGGATAGACCGGCGGCATCGACGAGCCGACGTCGCTGCCGACGTCGAAGAGCGACTCCGTCTGAACGCCCGAGGAATCAGTCACAGCTGTGCAAGCACCCTTGGAAGGTCGGGGATGGGGATCCGCCGTCGGCGGAGCAGGCGCGACGCGGCGCCAGCGCGCACGGCACCTGCCGGACGGCCGCAGAGCCGTCCGGCAGGTGCCGTGCGCGGTGTCGGACTACTTGTTGCGGCCGAAGCCGAAGAAGCCGCCGCCGGACTTGCCGGAGTCGGAGTCGTCGTCGCCGCCCTGCATCTCCTCGTAGATCTCCTTGCATTCAGGGCAGACCGGGAAACGCTGCGGGTCGCGGGAGGGCACCCAGACCTTGCCGCAGAGGGCGACGACGGCGTCGCCCTCCAGCGCGGACTCCATGATGCGGTCCTTCTTCACGTAGTGGGAGAACCGCTCGTGGTCGCCGGGCTGGGCCTGCTGCTCCTGCTGCTCCCGCTCGATCGTGGCGGCGCCGCCGGAGGACGGCGAGGCGTCCGGGTCGGCGGTGTGCAGACGGACGTCGAGGTCCTCCTGGCCGGAGACCTCGGCGGTGGAGTGGCTGTGTGCGTGAACCATCATGTCCCCCATTCTACCGGCCCGCGACGACTCGGCCAGATCCGGGGCGGAGGCCGGATAGACGCTCCGATCTCTGCCCCAGTCTCGCCGTCCTCGCCGTCCTCGCCGTCCTCGTCGGTCTCAGTGCTCCAGGACGATCTTGCCGATGTGCCGTCCCGACTCCTGATGCCGGAAGGCCTCGGCCATCTGCGCCAGCTGGAAGCTGCTGTCGATCACCGGGCGGATGCCGGTGGTCTCCAGCGCCCGGACCAGCTGCTGCTGATGCGCCCGGCTGCCGACGGCGACGCCGTGCAGCGTGGCCTGCCGGCCGAGCAGCGCCCCGGTGGGCACCTCGCCGGTCACCCCGGTGAGCACCCCGATCTGCCAGATGGCCCCGCCGACGGCGACGGCCTGAAGCGACTGCGGCAGCGTCCCGGCGCCGCCGACCTCGACGACGTGGTCGACGCCGCGGCCGTCGGTGAGCTCGCGGACCCGCCGACCCCACTCGGAGTGCTCGGTGCGGTCGATCGTCGCGGCGGCGCCGAGCTCCTCGAGCCGACGCCGCTTCTCCTCCGAGGAGGTGGTGGCGATGACTTCGGCGCCCATCGCGCGGGCGATCTGCAGCGCGATGATCGACACCCCGCCGGTGCCCAGCACCAGCACCGACTGACCGGCGCTGAGCCCGCCGTCGGCCACCAGCGAGCGCCAGGCGGTGACCCCGGCCGTCGGCAGCGTGGCGGCCTCGGCATGGCTCCATCCGGACGGGGCCCGGGTGAAGGACGTCGCCGGACGGACGACCACCTGCTGGCCGAAGCCGTCGATCCCGTCGCCGGGCACCTGGGAGAACTCTCCGGTGGTCGGCGGCCCGTCGAACCAGGTGGTGAAGAAGGTCGAGACCACGGCGTCGCCGACGGCGAACTCCTCGACGCCGGCGCCGACGGCCTCGACCTCGCCGGCGCCGTCGGCCATCGGCACGCGTCCGGCGGCGGTGGGCATGGCGCCGGCGACGATCGCGTAGTCGTGGAAGTTCAGCGAGCTGGCGTGCACGCGCACGCGGATCTCGCCGGCGCCGGGTTCGCCCGGATCGGCGACATCCTCGACGGCGAGACGGTCGAGCCCTGCGGGAGCGGGGACGGTGACACGGCGCATGGCGGCATTCCTCTCGGGCGGGGGACGGCGGCGGACGTCACCGGAGGACGACGTCCGCCCGGACCAACAGCGCATGCCGCGGCGCTGTTCCCGGGCTCAGTCGCTGACCTGCTGGAAGAGCTCGGGCTGATGCCGGTCGTAGACGCGGGCGCCGAGCCGGATGCCCAGCACCAGCAGCCCGATCCCCTTGAGCAGCGTCACCGCGACGAGCACCGGCACCAGCCAGTCGAGCGCGGCGAGCGTCCAGACGATCCAGAGCACCAGCTCCGGAAGCATCGTCGCGGCCATGACCAGCATCGAGCCGAGCTGCACCATCATGGTGCGGCCCGCGGCCCCGGGCGGCTGCTTGAACGGGCTGTCGCCGGGCCGCGGCACCGGATAGGTGAAGCGCGCCGAGACCAGGCTGGAGATCCCCGTGGACGCCAGCAGCAGACCCAGGCTGACGGCGGTGGTCAGCACCACCGCCGTCGCGTCGCCGACCAGCGCCGCGGGCAGGATCGCGGCGACCAGCGTCGCCGGCACGGCGAAGGTCAGCAGCGCGACCGCCCGCCCCAGCCGATCGTCGACGCCGCGCACTCCGGCGGTGACATGCAGGCTGAAGGCCGAATGGTCGTAGGAGACGTCGGCCGAGATCCCGAAGCCCAGCATGAACGCGACGAGCAGCCCCAGCCCGTAGAGCGTCCAGTCGGCCTGGGTCTGCAGATGCAGCATCACCGCCACCGCCACCAGGCCGGGCAGCACGATCAGCGAGCCGCCGTAGCGCGGATCGCGCATCCAGTAGATCAGCGCCCGCGCCGCGACGGCCGCCCAGGGCCGGTCCGGGACCAGGCCCAGCACCCCGAGGCCCCGCCGGCCGGCGGAGCGCGAGGCCGCCGGAGGACGGGGACGCTCGGTGATCCGCAGCAGCCCCGCCCGGATGACCAGCAGCGCGACGGCCATCGTGGCGACCACGATCACCAGCCGCAGCCCGACGGCGGCCCAGTCGCCGCCGGCGACGTCGGCCGGCACCGCGGCGGCCGCACCCAGCGGCGTGGCCGCCAGCACGGCGGTGATCGCCGGCAGCGCCTCGGCGAGCGTGTCGAAGGAGTTCTGCACCGCAGTGGTGATCGGCCAGATCATCACCGCCAGACCAACGCCCAGCACTGCGAACAGGTCGCGCGCGCGGCGTCCGGAGAACCAGGCGCTGGCCGCCGTCGTCGCGGCCTGGCTGAGCAGGCTGAGCATGCCCAGCGTCACCGGGGCCATGACCAGCGCGGCGAGCATCGCCGCCGGGTCCGCGCGCCAGTAGAGGAGGTGTCCGGCCTGCCAGAGCAGGGTGAGCACTGTGGAGATGGAGACCAGCCCGCAGAGCACCAGCGCGAGGACGAGCTGCCGCCGGCCGATGCCGTAGGGGATCAGCTGACGCGGATCCATCACACTGTCGCCGCCGGTGAGGAAGAGCGGCACCAGCACCCAGATCAGCGTCGCCCCCGCGCCGAGCAGCACGGAGACCGTCGCCCGGGAGTCGACGGCGATCTCCTGGCCGCCGGCGACCGCCAGGCCCACCGCGATCATGCCCACCACTCCCAGCCCGTAGAGCAGCGCGAAGATCGTGCCGACGAGCTGCCAGGTCGAGCGCGTCATGCCGTTGCCCAGCAGCCGCAGCTTCAGTCGCAGGAGGACGGCGATCATGCTCGGCGGCTTCGTCGGCGCCGCCGGTGCCGTCACCGCCGCCGTCGCCTGCCCCGGCGCTCCCGTCGACGCGGGCGCCGCACCCTCCGGCGGGGTCACAGGCGCAGCCACGAGAGCTCCTCTCCCCCGCCCTCGGCGCCGACCAGCTCGACGAAGCGGGCCTCCAGATCGGCCCCGCCGCGGACCTCGTCGGTGGTGCCGGCGTCGAGCAGCCGCCCGTCGGCGATGATCCCGACGTGGGTGCACATCCGCTGCACCAGGTCCATCACATGGGAGGAGAGGATCACCGTGCCGCCGGAGGCGACGTAGCTGTCCAGCAGCCCGCGGATGGTCCGGGCGGAGACCGGGTCGACGGCCTCGAAGGGCTCGTCGAGCACCAGCAGCTGCGGGGCGTGGATCATCGCCGCGGCCAGGCCGATCTTCTTCGTCATGCCGGCCGAGTAGTCGGCGACGAGCTTGCCGGCGGCCTCGGCGAGCCCGAGCACCTGCAGGAGGTCCTCGGTGCGCTCGGCGACGGTGGCACGGTCCATCCCGCGCAGAAGGCCGGAGTAGGTCACCAGCTGCCGTCCGGTGAGCTTGGTGAACAGCAGCACGCCGTCGGCGAGCACGCCCATGGCCTGCTTGGCCCGCTGCGGCGAGGCCCAGACGTCGACGTCGCCGACGGCGGCGTGCCCGGCGTCGGGCCGGAGCAGACCGGTGGCCATGGACAGCGTGGTCGTCTTGCCCGCACCGTTGGGGCCCACGAAGCCGTAGAACGAGCCGCGCGGCACCGTCATGTCCAGCGCATCGACGGCGAGCGTGTCGCCGAAGCGCTTGGTCAGTCCGTGCAGGGTCAGCGCCGGCGTCTCGCCGGGCGCCGCGCCGGACGGGGCGGAGGGCGCCGGCGCGGCGACGTCCTGGGGGTCCGCGGCGGTCGACGACGCCGACGAGCCGGACAGTGGGATGCTCATCATGTCCGGCAGATTAGGCCATGCGGCAGAGCCTGCCATCCGTCGCAGGGATGATCCCGGCGGATCAGCACCTCATCGGGATCGGCGCGTGCCGTCCCCTCAGAACAGCGCGCGGGCCAGCTGCTGCCGCGACTTGTTCACCCGCGGGTCGGAGTCGCCGACGATCGAGTACAGCTCGACCAGATGCGCCCGGGCCGTCTCCCGATCCTCGCCGGGGTGCTGCTGGATGAAGCGCACCAGCCGGGCGAAGGCGTCCTCCACATGGCCGCCCAGCACGTCGACGTCGGCCACCGCCGTCTGCGCGTCGACGTCGTCGGGCGCGTCGGCGGCCGCCCGGCGGACCTGCTCGACGTCGGCGTCCTGGGTGCGCTTCATGAGCTTCACCCGGGCCAGTCCGACAGTGGCGTCCTCGTCGCCGGGCTTCTGCCGCAGCGCCTCCTCATAGGCGGCGACCGCACCGTCGAGGTCTCCGGCCTCGAGGGCGTCATGGGCCTTCTGATGCTCCGGCGGCAGCTCCGGCTCCGCCTCGGCGCCGCCCGCGGCTCGGGTGGACTGCGGCGGCAGCGGCTCGGTCATGCCGTTCTGCGTCGCCGCCTGGACCAGCTGCGGGACCAGCTGGTCGAGCTGCTCGGCCGGCACCGAGGCGTCGAACTCGCCGACGGGACGCCCGCCGAGGAACGCCGTGGCCACCGGCACCTGGTCGGCGCCCTGCGCCTGGGCGATCTCCGGGCTGGAGGCGTCGATCTCGGCCATCAGCACGCGCCCCTGCTGGGCGTCGACGGCGTCCTCCAGCCGGGTGCGCATCTGCTCGGAGGCGTCGTCGGCCCCGTGGATCAGCACGACCACCGGCGCCTGGGACGAGAGCTGCACGACCTGCTGCAGCTGCTGGGCCTGCACGGCGATCACCCAGCTGTCGGCCCCCTGGCCGCCGCCGGATGCGGCCGGCTGCTGCGCCGCCCCCGTCGGGCGGCTCGGTCGACTCTGCTGGCCCTGCTGGCCCTGCTGGCCGCCGGCCAGCGCCGAGAGGTCGACGGCGCCGCGCGAATCGACCCCGCGCGGCTCCTCGGCGCCTCCGGCGGGCGCGGCGCCGGCGCGCGGGTCTGCGGAACGCGGGTCCTCGGGTCCGGGCTGGGTCACGGGGCACTCTCCTGTGCTGCTGGTCGTCGCTGTCGGAATCATCGTCGGCCTCGCTGTCGGGATCCCTGCTGAGATCCCGTCGACCGGGCGCGGTGCGCCGCCGTCGTGGATGGCCGCAACACTCACGATAGTATCCCCGTCCCGCCCAGACATATCCTGCTCCTCCGCGAGGAGGCGCAGGACCGAGCCCTCGCGACCGACGCCGCGGCCCGCCGACCGCGGCGTCGGCGGAGAGCGTGCCGGCGTCGGCTCCTCGGCCCCGACGGCGCCAGTGGCTAGGGTGGTGCTGTGGACTCTCTGCGACGAGGGCGACGCCGCATCGCCCGCCTGACGGCCCCGCTGCGTTCCCGCTTCGCCTCCGGGCGCGCGGCCCGCGCCCGGGCCGCGGACCGGCGCCCGCGCTACGACGCCCACGGGCTCCCCATCTTCGAGGAGGCTCCGGGCGAGCCGCGCCGCGCGCCGCACCTCGGACCCGACGACTCCCCGGACTCCGGCCCGCAGGGTCCCGCGACCGACGACGGCGACGGCGCGGCGGCCGAGCCCGCGCCCGGGGCCTCCGCCGGCTCCTCCGCGGCACACCCGGTGCCGACGGCCGACGCCGGCATGACCGTCCACCACTCCACCGCCGGCGTGCTGGCACGTCCCATCTACACCGGCTTCATGTTCACCGTCGGCGTGGGCCTGGCTCTGCTGCTGTTCTACATCGGCCAGTCCAACACCCAGCTGCTGATCTGGATCGGCGCGGCCCTGTTCATCGCCCTCGGACTCGACCCGATCGTCCGCGGGCTGGAGCGACTCGCCCTGCCGCGCCCGCTGAGCGTGGCGATCACCATGCTCGGCTTCGTCGGCGTGCTGGCCGGATTCCTCGCGGCGGTGATCCCCGTGGCGACCCGGCAGTTGTCGACATTCGGCCAGTCGGTGCCGGAGCTCATCGACGACATCTCGTCCTCGGACTGGTTCCGCCGCCTCGACGAGACGCTGGGGCTGCAGGAGATCGTCGATCGCGAGCTCAGCCGCTTCGTCGCCGACCCGACGGCGGTGACCGATGCGCTCGGCGGGATCTTCGGCGTCGGCGCGGCCGTGCTGACCACCGGCGTCGGCCTGCTCGTGGTGCTGGTGCTGGCCCTGTACTTCCTGGCTTCGCTGCCGACGATGAAGGCCTGGGCCTATCGGCTCGCGCCCGCCTCGCGGCGGCCCCGTCTGCAGCATCTCGGCGACCGGATCCTCGACGGCGTCGGCCAGTACGTCATCGGACAGGCCTGCGTGGCCGTGCTGAACGGCCTCGTGGCCTTCGTCGCGATCCGCCTCGCCGAAGTCCCCTTCGGGGCGCTGCTCGCCGTCGTCGTCGGCATCCTGGCCTTCATCCCGCTGGTCGGCGGAGTCACCGGCGGGGTGCTGGTCACGCTGATCGCGCTGACGGTGGACTGGCAGACCACGCTGACCTTCGCCGTCGTCTACTTCATCTATCTGCAGATCGAGGCGTACTTCGTCTCCCCGCGCATCATGTCCCGGGCGGTGCGCATCCCCGCCGCCGTGGCGGTCATCTCGGTGATCGCCGGCGGCGCGCTGCTGGGGATCCTCGGCGCGCTGATGGCCATCCCGCTGGCCGCGGCGGTGATGCTGGTCATCCGCGAGGTGCTGATCCTCCATCAGGATCGGCGGTAGCGTCCGGGCCCGGTGTTCCGGTGTTCCGGGGACGGCCTAGCCGATGCGCCAGCAGTGCGGGTGCCAATGGCGGCGCTCCGCGGCGGCGTGCTCGTCGCCGAGGATGAAGTCCGCCCGCCAGGCGACGACGTGCGGAGTCCCCGGCGGGATCGGCAGACGGCACCCCGGGCAGATGTATTCCTTCGTCGCCCCCGAGGCGGTGATCCGCCGCACGTGGTACTCGCCGTCGCGCCGCCGCACTGTGCCGCCCTCGACCCCTCCGGGCATCGTCAGCCCCGGGTTCAGCGGTCGGTGGCCCTGCTGCCACTTCGACCCGCGCCGGCGCCCCGGCTTCCCCGCTCCCTTCGCCATGTCGGCCATTCTTCCAGAACCGGTAGGATCGTGGACTGTGCGACTGGTGATTGCGACATGCTCAGTGACCTATACGGGGCGGCTGACCGCCCATCTGGCCCAGGCGACGCGCCTGCTGATGGTCAAGGCCGACGGCTCAGTGCTGGTGCATTCCGACGGCGGCTCCTACAAGCCGCTGAACTGGATGTCTCCCCCGGCGACGATGCGCGTCGGCGAGCCCGAGCCCGACGAGGCCTCCGCCGGAGTGACCGAGGTCTGGACGGTGCAGGCCACCAAGAGCGACGACACTCTGCGCATCGCGATCTTCACGCTCCACCATGACTCCGCCCATGAGCTCGGCACCGACCCGGGCCTGGTCAAGGACGGGGTCGAGTCCGATCTGCAGCGGCTGCTCGCCGAGCAGATCGAGCGTCTCGGCGACGGCCATGCGCTGATCCGCCGCGAGCACCCCACCCCCATCGGCCCGGTGGACATCCTCGCCAGAGGCCCTGCGGGCCACGTGGCGGTGGAGCTGAAGCGCCGCGGCGACATCGACGGCGTCGAGCAGCTCACCCGGTATCTGGACCTGCTCAACCGCGACCCGCTCCTCGCGCCCGTCGAGGGCGTCTTCGCCGCCCAGCAGATCAAGCCCCAGGCGCGCACGCTGGCCGAGGACCGCGGCATCCGGTGCGTGGTGCTCGACTACGACGAGATGCGCGGCCTCGACGACGCCGACTCCCGCCTGTTCTGACGGGCGGCGGCCCGCCCGCGCACGACGACGGCCCCGGGCCCGTCTCCGCGCAGGAGACGAGGCCCGGGGCCGTCGCGCGTGTGAAGTGAGTGGAGATCCTCGCCGTCGGCCGTCTCCGGCCGGCGCCGATCAGTCCGAGACGAGCTGGGCGTCGTCGGCGACGATGGTCACCCGGTCGGAGTCGACCGAGAAGAACCCGCCGTTGACCTGGGCCCGCACCGGAGCGCCGTCCACCGGCTCGATGACCAGCTCTCCGGAGTCCAGCAGCGCCAGCACCGGCGTGTGGCCCGGCAGGATCCCCATGTCTCCGTCGGTCGTGCGGCCGCGGATCGCCGTGGCGGCTCCGGACCACACTGCGTGGTCGTGCGCGACGACCTCGACGTCGAGTTCAGCCATGCCCTGTTTCCTTCCTCAGCAAGCGGGCGGCGGGTTCCCCGTCCGGCGACGCCGCGGCGTCGCCGGACGGGGCCGACGCGGGGTGGTCAGGAGTTCTTCTTGAGCTCCGCGTACTTCTGCTCGACGTCCTCGAGGCCGCCGACGTTGTAGAACGCCTGCTCCGGCACGTGGTCCAGATCGCCGTTGCAGATGGCGTTGAAGCCCTCGATGGTGTCCTTGATCGGGACGGTCGAGCCCTCGATGCCGGTGAACTGGATCGCGGTGTAGGTGTTCTGCGACAGGAACTGCTCGATGCGGCGGGCGCGCGAGACGGTGACCTTGTCCTCCTCGGAGAGCTCGTCCACACCGAGGATCGCGATGATGTCCTGCAGCTCCTTGTTCTTCTGCAGGATCGCCTTCACGCGGGTCGCGGTCTGGTAGTGCTCGTCGCCGATGTACTGCGGGTCCATGATCCGCGACGTCGAGGTCAGCGGGTCCACCGCCGGGTACAGACCGCGCGAGGCGATCGCGCGGGAGAGCTCGGTCGTCGCGTCCAGGTGGGCGAAGACGTTCGCCGGCGCCGGGTCGGTGTAGTCATCGGCGGGGACGTAGACGGCCTGCATCGAGGTGATGGAGTGACCGCGGGTGGAGGTGATGCGCTCCTGCAGCACGCCCATCTCGTCGGCCAGGTTGGGCTGGTAGCCCACGGCCGAGGGCATGCGGCCCAGCAGCGTGGAGACCTCCATGCCGGCCTGCGAGAACCGGAAGATGTTGTCGATGAAGAGCAGCACGTCCTGGTTCTGCACATCGCGGAAGTACTCCGCCATGGTCAGCGCCGACAGCGCCACGCGCAGACGGGTTCCGGGCGGCTCGTCCATCTGGCCGTAGACCAGCGCGGTGTCCTTGAGCACGTCCGACTCGGCCATCTCGACCCAGAGGTCGTTGCCCTCGCGGGTCCGCTCGCCGACGCCGGCGAAGACCGAGGTGCCGCCGAAGTTGCGGGCCACACGGGTGATCATCTCCTGGATGAGGACCGTCTTGCCCACGCCGGCGCCGCCGAAGAGGCCGATCTTGCCGCCGGAGATGTAGGGGGTCAGCAGGTCGATGACCTTGATGCCGGTCTCCAGCATCTCGGTCGAGCCCTCCAGCGTCGCGAAGTTCGGGGGCTCGCGGTGGATGGGCCAGTGCTCGGTGACCTCCAGCTCGGAGGTCGGGATGTCCAGGGTCTCGCCCAGGACGTTGAAGACGTGGCCCTTGACCCCGTCGCCGACGGGCACGGTGATCGCCGCACCGGTGTCCTGCACCGGGGTGCCGCGGACCAGGCCGTCGGTGGCCTGCACGGCGATGGCGCGCACCAGGTTGTCGCCCAGGTGCTGCGAGGTCTCGAAGGTGACCGTGCGGGTCTGACCGTTCGTGGTGATCTCGGTGGTCAGGGCGTTGTACAGCTCCGGGATCGCGTCGGACGGGAACTCGACGTCGACGACCGGGCCGATCACACGTGCGATGCGACCGGTCGCGCCCGGCTGAACGGCTCCGGAGGAGCCCTGTTCGGTCGTGGTGGCAGTCATCTCTCTCACTTCACTTGATCTTGGATGATGTCGGAACGTGGTCTGCGTGGTCTCCGGCGGCCCCGGAGACGGCCGCTAGCTGGCGGACAGCGCCTCGGCGCCGCCGATGAGCTCGGTGAGCTCCTGGGTGATCTCGGCCTGGCGGGCGTTGTTGCGCAGCAGCGTGTACTTCCGGATGAGCTCGTCGGCGTTGTCCGCGGCCGACTTCATCGCACGCTGGCGGGCGGCCAGCTCGGAGGCGGCGGCCTCGAGCATCGCGGCGAAGATCCGCGACTCCACGTAGCGCGGCAGCAGCGCGTCGAGCACCGCCTCGGGGCCGGGCTCGAACTCGTAGAGCGGCAGCGGGTCCGCGCCGGAATCCGGCTGCTGCTCGACGAAGGCCAGCGGCAGCAGGCGCTTGACCACCGGCTCCTGCCTGATCATCGACTGGAACTCGGTGTGCACCACGTAGAGCTCGTCGACTCCGCCGGCGTCGGCGCCGCGCGAGAATCGGTCGATCAGCGCGTCGCCGATCTCCCGAGCGGTGTACACCTCCGGCGCGTCGGTCTTGCCGGTCCAGACCTTGTCGTACTCCCGCTCGCGGAAGTCGAAGTAGGCCTGGGCCTTGCGGCCGTAGAGGTACGGGCGCACCTCCTTGCCCTCGCCCTGCAGCTTGGCGATGAGCGACTCGGAGCGCTTGAGCACGTTGGTCGAGTAGGCGCCGGCCAGGCCGCGGTCCGAGGCCATGATGAGCACTGCGGCGCGCTGCGGGTTCTCCGCCTTCTGCGTGAGCACGTGCTCGACATCGTCCTGCGAGGCGACGGCCGACACCGCACGGGTGATGGCCTCCGCGTACGGCAGCGAGGCCTGCACCCGCTCGCGCGCCTTGCCGATGCGCGAGGTCGCGATCAGCTCCATCGCCTTGAAGATCTTCTTCATCGACGACGTCGATGCGATCTTCTCGCGGTAGACCCGGATCTGGGCTCCCATGCTTGTCCTTCCCTGAGATGGTCGGCTCCGTCGGCGCCGTCACCGCCCGACGGGGCGGGGCGACGGCGCCGACGGCGACGAGAGGTCGAGTCGGCTCAGCGCTGCTGAGTCCCGATCTCCTCCTGGTTGATCTCGTCCTCGGAGAGCGGCTCCGCGTCGGCGAACACCTGCTTGCCGGTCGACGACTGGAACGTCGGCTTGAAGGACTCCATGGCCTCGTTCAGCGCGTTGATCTGGTCGTCGCCCCAGGCGCCGCTCTCGGCGATGGTGGTCAGCACCGTGCTGTGCCGGCGCAGGTGGTCGATCCACTCGGACTCGAAGCGCTGCACGTCGGCGGTGTCGACCTCGTCGAGGTGACCCTGCGCGCCGGCCCAGATCGAGACGACCTGCTGCTCGACCGGGTACGGGGTGTACTGGGCCTGCTTGAGCAGCTCCATGAGCCGCTCGCCGCGGACCAGCTGCTGGCGGGTGGCCGGGTCGAGGTCCGAGGCGAACATCGAGAACGCCTGCATCTCGCGGAACTGGGCCAGGTCCAGCTTCAGCGTGCCGGCGACCTTCTTCATCGCCTTGATCTGCGCCGAGCCGCCCACGCGGGACACCGAGATGCCGACGTCGACGGCCGGACGCTGGTTGGCGTTGAACAGGTCCGACTGCAGGAAGATCTGGCCGTCGGTGATGGAGATGACGTTGGTCGGGATGTAGGCCGAGACGTCGTTGGCCTTGGTCTCGACGATCGGCAGACCGGTCATCGAGCCGCCGCCCATCTCGTCGGAGAGCTTCGCGCAGCGCTCCAGCAGGCGGGAGTGCAGGTAGAACACGTCGCCCGGGAAGGCCTCACGTCCCGGCGGACGACGGAGCAGCAGCGAGACCGAGCGGTAGGCCTCGGCCTGCTTGGTGAGGTCGTCGAAGACGATCAGCACGTGCTTGCCGCCGTACATCCAGTGCTGGCCGATCGCCGAGCCCGCGAACGGCGCCAGGTACTTGAAGCCGGCCGGGTCGGACGCCGGGGAAGCCACGATCGTGGTGTACTCCAGCGCGCCCTGGTCGGCCAGCGTCTGGCGGACCGAGGCGATGGTGGAGGCCTTCTGGCCGATCGCGACGTAGATGCAGCGCACCTGCTTGTCCGGGTCGCCGGAGTCCCAGTTCGCCTTCTGGTTGAGGATCGCGTCGACGCCGAGCGCGGTCTTGCCGGTCTGCCGGTCGCCGATGATCAGCTGGCGCTGGCCGCGGCCGATCGGGATCATCGCGTCGATGGCCTTCAGACCGGTCTGGAGCGGCTCCCCGACCGACTGGCGCTGCACGACCGTCGGAGCCTGCAGCTCCAGCTCGCGACGCCCCTCCGGGGCGATCTCGCCCTTGTCGTCGATGGGCTGGCCCACCGGGTCCACGACGCGGCCGAGGAACTCGTCGCCCACCGGGATGGACAGGACCTCTCCGGTCCGGCGGACCTCCTGGCCCTCCTCGATGCCCTCGAAGTCGCCGAGGACGACGGTGCCGATCTCCCGGGTGTCCAGGTTCTGGGCCAGGCCCAGCGTCCCGTCCTCGAAGCGAAGAAGTTCGTTGGCCATGGTCGAGGGCAGTCCCTCGACGCGGGCGATGCCGTCGGCCGCGGAGATCACGCGTCCCACTTCGACGCGCTCGGCGCTGCCGGGCTCGTAGGACGCTGCGAACTCGTTCAAAGCATTGCGGACGTCGTCGGCGTTGATGGTCAAGTCGGCCATCTGCAGTCCCTGCTCTCCTGTGTCATGGCCGCGGCTGCGGCCGGAATGGTTCAAAGTGTCACGTCTGGCGGCATGGACGACCTGTCGGGCCGACCGCCGCCGCGCGCGAGTGAGCCGATGCCGGAGGTCCCGGCGCTCAGCCTGCCAGTCTCCGCTGCAGGTCGTCGACCTTCGCCGAGATCGTCGAATCGACGACCTCGTCGCCGACCTGCACCCGGATGCCGCCGACCACCTCGGGGTCGACGACGACGTCGAGCTTCAGCTCCCGGCCGAAGTACCGGTCGAGGCCCGCACGCAGCCGCTCGCGGCGGTCGGCGTCGAGCTCCTGGGCCACGGTGACCCGAGCGATCCAGCGGCTCTGGCGGGCCGCCACCTGCTCGGCGAACCGCTCGACCAGGGCCTCGGGGCGCAGCCCGCGCGGGGCGACGACGGCCCGGTCGATCAGCAGCCGCGCCTCGGCCCCGGCGTCCGGGGAGAGTCGGGACGCCAGCGTCGACAGCGCCTCCGCACCGGCCTGCGGCTCGGTCAGCGCCCGCTGCACCTCGTGCGAGGAGCCCACCGTCCGGCGGAAGGCCAGCAGCTGGGTCTCCAGCCGCTCGAGCCCGTCGAGTCCGTCGGCCTCGGCCTGCTGCGCCACCACGGTCACCGCCAGGGTCTCGACGGAGTCGGCGAGGTCCCGGTCCCGGCTGAACCGCTTCGAGACCAGAGCCTCGAGCAGCGTCAGCGTCGTCGGAGCGACCTTCTCGCCGAAGAGCCCGCGCACCACGGAGGTCCGCTCATCGGGCTCCCGGGCCGGGTCGGTCAGGCTGCGTCGCAGGGCCGAGGAGGAGTCGAGCACGTCCACCGCGCCGAAGAGCTCATCGGCCACGGCCAGGTCGGCGGACTCGAGAGTCCGGGCCTGCTCCCGCAGCACCGCCGCCAGGGATTCGCTGGTCACCGCGGCCATTACTGCGCAGCCCCCGTCCGGCTCTGGTCCGTCTGCTCGGCGTCCAGGTCAGCCAGGAAGCGGTCGACCACGCGCTGCGAGCGGGCGTCGTCGTCCAGCGCCTCGCCGACGATGCGGCCGGCCAGCTGGGTGGCCAGACTGCCGACGTCCTGACGCAGCGAGACGAAGGCCTGCTGGCGCTCGGCGGAGATCTGCTGCTGAGCCTGCTCGGTGATGCGCGCCGCTTCGGTCGCCGCCTTCTCCTTGTGCTCGGCGACGATCTGGGCACCCTCGGCGCGGGCCTCCTCGCGGAGACGGCTCGCCTCGGCGTGCGCGTCGGCCAGGCTCTGCTCGTAGCGAGCCTTCATGGCCTCGGCCTCGGCCTGGGCCTCCTCCGCCTTGTTCAGGCCGCCCTCGATGGCCTCGACCCGCTGCTGGTACGTCTTCTCGAAGGCCGGCACGATGAACTTCACCACGACGAACATCAGCACGATGAAGCCGAGGCCGGTGGCGAGGATCTCCCAGGGGTTGGGAACCAGCGGGCTCGCCTCGCCGGCGGCGTGGAGCACGTCTGCGCTGATCATGTGTTCACCCATTTCCTTGATCTGTGGTCCTGAGGGTCACGAGAGTCGCGGCGAGGAGCTCGACGCGACGTCACCGGGACCGGTCAGAGGACGAAGGCGAAGACCAGAGCCAGAACGAAGACTGCCTCGGCCAGTGCGAAGCCCAGCAGGGCGATCGGCTGCAGGATGCGCTGAGCCTCGGGCTGACGGGCCACACCGTTGATGTAGGCCGCGAAGACCAGGCCGATGCCGATGGCCGCACCGGTGCCGGCGAGGCCCATGCCGATCATGTTCAGGTTTCCGTCCATGTCCTTGTGCTCTCTTTCTGTGATGTCGCCGGGGCGGGCCCCGGCGGCTTGCGGGATGGGGTGACGCTCCGCGCCGCGCGTGGAGTGCGTCGCTTCCGGAGGGAGGCCCTCCGTGAGTCTGGGGGTCGCCGCCTCAGTGGGCCTCGGCCTCGAGGGCACCCTGCAGGTAGACGGCGGTGAGCAGCGTGAAGACGAAGGCCTGCAGGATCATCATCGCCAGCTCGAGGAAGTACATCGGGATGAAGCCCAGCAGCACCAGCACGCCGGTGGCGTTCATGGCCAGCGACTCCTGCTGGGTGATGAGGAACTCCGCGCCGGAGCCGACCAGCATCACGATGACGTGGCCGGCCAGCATGACCGCCATCAGACGCAGCGAGTGCGTCACCGGGCGGATGATGAAGTTCGACAGGATCTCCAGCGGGACCAGCAGGATGAGCAGCGGCTTCGGCACGCCGGAGGGCACCGCGACGAGCTTGACGTAGCGCAGCCCGTACTTCTGGAAGCCGACGCCGACCCAGAGGATCCAGACGATGCCGGCCATCGCGTAGGCGGCGCCGACATGCGAGAAGCTGGGCAGCTGCAGCAGCGGGATCGCGCCGAAGAGGTTGTTGATCAGGATGAAGAAGAAGATGCCGAAGAGCAGCGGCACCCAGGTCATGAAGTGCTTCTCGCCGATCACGTCGCGAGCCATCGTGTTGCGCACGAAGCCGTAGCCGGACTCGGCCAGATACTGGAGGCGCGAGGGCACCAGGGCCCGCTTGCGGATCGCGGCGGAGAAGAACCACCAGATGAACACGATGGACAGCACGATCATCAGCATCTGCTTGCCGAAGCCGGTCCCCCATTCGGCCATCCACGGCAGGATCTCCGGCAGGTGGGTCTCGTCGAGGGTCGGCGGGGTGAAGCCGCCCTCATTGTCGGCGGCTGCGAGCGCAAGCGAGTGCAACGCTGGTCCTCTCTGCGGTGTCCGTCATCGGGCACGTGCCCCGGGCATCGGCGAGCCGGAGGGGCCTCCGTCTCGCGGTGGTCTGGTGCGCAGTGCGGGATCTCCTCCGGTGCACGCACGTGAGCATGCCTGCACACAGCGTCGAGCTCTGCCTGTCAGGACTGATCGTCGTCGTGCGGTGGACCGAGAAGCATCCATCGCCGTGGCGCGGTCATCGGTCAGCCTATCAAATGACGGGGGTCACGCAGCGACCGCGCCGGAAACGCGGGACCAACTGTACTACATGCTGTAGAAAGCTCGGCGTCGGCCGGAGCCGCGCCGCACGTCGCCCGTCGACGGCGGCGCCCCGGGCGGCGGGGCCGCGCTCAGTCCGACGCCGGATCGACGGTGACGCGCATCCCCAGGAACGCGCGGATCTCGGCGGCCTGCCAGCCGACGACGACCACGGCGGCGGTGACGGCGGCCCACCCCGGGCGGACCCAGTCCGGGGCCGCGGCCTGCTGGGCCAGCAGCACCAGACCGATGACTTTGATGACGAAGGCGACGAGGAACAGCGGCACCGTCAGTCGCGGGATCCGCCGCTCGGCGAGGTCGATGAGCGCCAGACTCGTCGCGGAGAGCACCAGCACCGCCGCCCCTCCGGCCAGAGCGCTGAGCGCGGCCTCTCCCCCGGCGACCAGCAGCCCCAGCAGCGCCGCGAGCCCGGTGATCGCCGTGCCGGCGACGACGGCGGCGACCAGCACCGGCCGCCAGCCGGTGCCGCGCACCACCGCGCGGCGGCGTCCCGCGTCCGACGTCGGGGTCATCGGTCCTCCTCCGGAGCGTCGAGGTCGTCGAGATCGGCCACGTCGGCGCGCGCCGCCCCGCGCCGGCGCCGCCGCAGACCGGCGAGGGCGGCCTCGCGGTTCGTCCGCCGCGCGCGCCGCTGCAGCCACGGCCCCAGCGTCAGCACGCTGGCCAGGCCCAGCGAGAGGAGCATCGCCGCGCTGACCAGCCACCACGGCAGGAAGTTGAAGGACACCGCGCCGAAGGCGAAGAGCCCCGACCACAGGTGCAGCAGCAGCACGGCCTGGGGATGCGAATAGCCCTCGTCGATGAGCTTGTGGTGCAGATGCCCGCGGTCCGGGCTGAACGGCGAGGCGCCGCGGGCGGTGCGGCGGACGACGGCCAGCGCGAGGTCGAGCACCGGCAGCAGGATCACCGCCAGCGGCAGCAGCACCGGCATGTAGGCCGGGATGTTGCGGAACCGGAAGCCTTCGGCGAGCTGGCCGACGTCGGAGGTCACCGCCACGGCGCCGGCCGCCATCACCAGGCCCAGCAGCATCGCGCCGGTGTCGCCCATGATGATCCGGGCCGGGTGGAAGTTGTGCGGCAGGAAGCCCAGGCAGGCGCCGACCAGCACCGCCATCAGCAGCGTGACCAGGTTCGAGGCGTCGAACTCGTTGATCGACAGCGTCAGCAGATAGCTGTAGATGAAGAAGGCGCCGCCGCCGAGCGCCGCGACGCCGGCGGCCAGCCCGTCCAGGCCGTCGATGAAGTTGAAGGCATTGATGGTCAGCACCACCAGGAAGACCGTCAGACCCGCCTGCACCGGGGCGTCGCCGACCCCCAGCCAGCCGACCGGCATGACCTCCAGCCGCATGCCGTGGGCGACGAGCACCACCCCCGAGGCGATCTGCCCCAGCAGCTTCACCGCCCAATGGATGTCCCAGGCGTCGTCGGCCAGGCCCACCACCAGGATGATGATCATCGCCAGGAAGACTCCGCGGACCGGGGTGAGATCGGCGAAGATCCCGCTGAGGTACGGGATCGCCGAGGCCGCGGCGAGCCCGACCACCATCCCGACGAACATCGCCGCCCCGCCCCAGCGCGGCATCCGCCCGCGGTGCATGTCGCGCGTGCGCACCGGCGTGAAGACGCCCAGATGCAGCGCGATGCGGCGGACCGGCGGGGTGAGGGCATAGGTCACCACCGCCGAGACGGTGAGGACGATGAGGAAGTAGATCATGCGGCGACGTCGCGGCGCTCAGCCTTCGTCGTCGGTCTGCGGGCCGCGGACCTCGCCGACGACCGCCTGCAGCTCGGCCGGGCTCACCGCCCCCTCGCGGACGATCTGCGGGGTCGCGAGCGTGCAGTCGACGATGGTCGAGGGGCGCGTGGTGCTCCGCTCGCCGTCGTCGAGGTAGACGCTGACCGCCTCGCCGAGCATCTGCTCGGCCTCGGCCGCCGTCGTCGCCGCGGGCAGCGAGGTGCGATTGGCCGAGGAGACGGCCATCGGCCCCACCTGTCCCAGCAGGTCCAGGGCGAGGTCGTCGGCGGGCATGCGCAGCGCGACGGTGCCGCGGGTCTCGCCCAGGTCCCAGGCCAGCGACGGCTGCGCCGGCAGGATGAGGGTCAGCGCGCCGGGCCAGAAGGCCTCGGCCAGGCGCCGGGCGGCCTCGGGGACCTCGTCGGCCAGCGCGTCCATCACCGCCGCCGAGCCGATCAGCACCGGCGGCGGCATCGTGCGGTTGCGCCCCTTGGCGGCCAGCAGGATGCTCACCGCCTGCGGCGAGAAGGCGTCCACGCCGATGCCGTAGACGGTGTCGGTCGGCAGCACGACGCATTCGCCGCGCTGCACGGCCTCGTGGGCCGCGGCGAGGCCGGCGGAACGGGCGTCGGGATCGAGACAGTCGACGATATGGCTCACGCGCGTCATTCTTCCATGGTCGTGGTGGTGTTCTCGGACATCGAGGACCGCCGCGCGGCGCTGGTCGCCCGATCGCGGCCGGTCAGATCCTGGTGGGTGCGCACCGCCGTCAGCCGGGGATGCGCCGCGCAGCGGGCGGCCAGCGGCTCGGCCTGCTCCTCGGCGTGCTCCATGATGAACCACCCGTCCTCGCGCAGCAGCATCGCCGCGACCTCGACGACCTGGTGCGGCAGCGACAGCCCGTCCTCGCCCCCTCCGTAGAGGGCGACCTCGGGATCATGCTCGCGGACCTCGACCTCGACCGGAACCATCGAGGCCGGGATATAGGGCGGATTGGAGACGACGACGTCGAACGTCTCCGCCCAGCCCTCCGGCAGGTCACGGAGGTCGGCGCAGTGCAGATGCACCCCGAGCGGCTCGAGATTCAGCGCGGCCCAGGCCGCCGCCTCGGCGGAGACCTCGACGGCGTGGACCTCGGCGCCGGGCAGCTCGGCGGCCACGGCCGCGGCCAGCGCTCCGGATCCGGTCCCCAGGTCGAGCACGCGCAGCCCGGCGCCGTCGGCCCCCCTGTGCTCCCCGTGCTCCCCCTGCTCCCCCTGCTCCCCGGCGAGACGGTGCAGGCGGTCCAGGGCGATCTGGGCGACCTGTTCGGTCTCCGGCCGCGGGACGAAGACCCCCGGGCCGACCCGCAGCTGCAGGTCGCGGAACGGGGCGAGGCCGGTGAGGTGCTGCAGCGGCAGTCGGCGGGCCCGCTCGGCGACCAGCAGCTCGAATCGCTCGGCCGCGGCGTCCTCGAGCCGGGCGCCGCTCAGCGCCAGGGCCGCGGCCCGTCCGCGCGAGACGCCGAGGACGTGGGCGGCCAGCAGCTCGGCATCCGCCCGCGGCGAGGGCACCTCGGCCTCGGTCAGCCGCGCGACCGCAGCACGCATCACCTCCTCGAGATCGGGCCCGAGACCTGACACGCCCTCGCTCACGAGTCCCTCGACTCGGCTCCGGACTGCCCTGCGGGCCCGCCCACCGCATCCGCCAGCGCGGCGAGCCGCTCCTGCTCGTCGAGCTGGATGCAGGACTGCACGACGGCCTCCAGGTCGCCGCCCATCACCGTGTCGAGGTTGTAGGCCTTGTACCCGGTCCGGTGATCGACGATCCGGTTCTCCGGGAAGTTGTAGGTCCGGATCCGTTCGGAACGGTCCATCGTGCGCACCTGCGAGGCGCGCGCGGCGGCGTTCTCGGCGTCGATCTCCTCCTGCTGGTGGGCGAGCAGCCGGGAGCGCAGCACGCGCATGGCCGCGTCGCGGTTCTGCAGCTGGGACTTCTCGTTCTGCATCGCCACCACGATCCCGGTGGGCAGATGAGTGATCCGCACCGCCGAGTCCGTGGTGTTGACCGACTGACCGCCCGGCCCCGAGGAGCGGTAGACGTCGATCTTGAGATCGTTCGGGTGGAGCTCGATCTCCTCGGGCTCGTCGACCTCCGGCATCGCCAGCACGGCCGCGGCCGAGGTGTGGATCCTCCCCTGGGACTCGGTCTCCGGGACGCGCTGGACGCGATGGACCCCGCCCTCGTACTTCAGATGGGCGTGGACGCCCTGTGCCGGATCGTTCGTCGACGAGCGGACCGAGAGCTGGACGTCCTTCACCCCGCCCAGGTCCGACGGCGTCGAGGAGAGCACCTCGGTCTTCCACCCCTTGGACTCCGCATAGCGGGTGTACATCCGCAGCAGGTCGCCGGCGAAGAGCGCGGCCTCGTCGCCGCCGGCGCCGCCCTTGATCTCGACGATGACGTCGCGGGCGTCGTTCTCGTCGCGCGGGATCAGCATGCGCAGCAGCCGGTCGGCGGCCTGCTCGTGCTCGACGGCCAGCCGCTCGGCCTCCTCGGCGAACTCCGGATCCTCGCCGGCGAGCTCGCGCGCGGCGGCGAGATCCTCCTCCGCCCGGGACCAGCGACGGTGCGCCTCGACGACGCCGTTCAGCCGGGCGTAGCGGCGCCCCAGCCGACGGGCCAGCGCCTGGTCGGCGTGGACGTCGGGATCGGCGAGGCGCTCCTGCAGCTCGGCATGCTCGGCCAGCAGCGCGTCGGCGGAGGCGAGCATGCTCTCGGTCAGCGAGGCGTCGGGACTGGACATGGCGGGGACCTTCTTCGACGGGAGGGACGGGAGGCGGGACGCGGGACGGCTTCGGCCCGGGACGCACGAGGCGTCCCGGGCCGAGGCGGACCTGCGGCGCTAGTCCTTCTTGTCGCCGAGGGTCGTCTTGTTGGCCAGCAGGAGGAACTCCGCGTTGGACTTCGTCTCCTTGAGCTTGTTGATGAGCAGCTCCAGGCCCTGCTGCTGCTCCAGTCCGGAGAGGACCCGGCGCAGCTTCCACATGATCTTGATCTCCTCGGGCGAGAGCAGGTTCTCCTCGCGGCGGGTGGAGGACGCGTTGACGTCCACCGCCGGGAAGATGCGCCGGTCGGCCAGGTGCCGCGACAGGCGCAGCTCCATGTTGCCGGTGCCCTTGAACTCCTCGAAGATGACCTCGTCCATGCGCGAGCCGGTCTCGACCAGCGCAGTGGCCAGGATCGTCAGCGACCCGCCGTTCTCGATGTTGCGCGCCGCGCCGAAGAACCGCTTCGGCGGGTACAGCGCATTGGCGTCGACGCCGCCGGAGAGGATCCGGCCCGAGGCCGGCGCGGCGGTGTTGTAGGCCCGGCCCAGTCGGGTCATCGAGTCGAGCAGCACGACGACGTCCTTGCCCATCTCGACCAGGCGCTTGGCCCGCTCGATGGCCAGCTCCGCGACAGTGGTGTGGTCGTCGGCCGGACGGTCGAACGTCGAGGCGATGACCTCGCCGTCGACGGTCCGCTGCATGTCGGTGACCTCTTCGGGCCGCTCGTCGACGAGCACCATCATCAGGTGCACCTCGGGGTTGTTCGCCTTGATGGCCTGAGCCAGCGCCTGCAGGATCAGCGTCTTGCCGGCCTTGGGCGGCGAGACGATGAGGCCGCGCTGACCCTTGCCGATCGGCGAGACGAGGTCGATGACGCGGTTGCCGACCTCCTTGGGGTCGTTCTCCAGCCGCAGGCGCTCCTGCGGGTAGAGCGGCACCAGCTTGCCGAAGTCCACGCGACCGTCGTTCTGGTCGGCCGGACGGCCGTTGACCGACTCCAGCTTCACCAGCGGGTTGAACTTCTTGTTCTTGCCGGAGTTGCTCTCCCCGTCGCGCGGGGCACGGATGTAGCCGTGGACGGCGTCGCCCTTGCGCAGGTGATGCCGCTTGACCTGGTTCAGCGAGACGTAGACGTCGTTCTGACCCGGCAGGTAGCCGGAGGTGCGGACGAAGGCGTAGTTGTCCAGCACGTCCAGGATGCCGGCGACCGGCAGCAGGACGTCGTCGTCGGTCAGCTCGGTGTCGTCGACCTCCGGGTTGCTCCGGCCCTTGCGCCGGTTCCCGCGGTCGTTGCGGTTGCGGTTGCGCCGGCTGCGGCGTCCGTCGTCGTCGTTGCCGCGACCGCCGCCGTCGTTCTTCGGACCGTTCTTCGGCGCGTTGTTCTGGCCGCTGTTCTGACCGTTGTTCTGGCCGTTGTTCTGGCCGCCGCCGTTCCGGCCGCCGCGACCGCCGTCGCCCTTCTGGCCCTGCTGGTTCTGCTGGTTCTGCTGGCCGCCGCCGTCGTTCTTCTGCTGGCCGCCGTCGTTCTGGTCGTCGCCCCGGCCACGATTGCGGCGGTGCTTGTTGCCGCCCTTCTGACCGTCCTGCTGGCCCTTCTGGCCCTGCTGGTCCTGGCCCTTCTGGCCGTCCTGCTGGCCCTTCTGCTGCTGGCCCTGCTGGTTCTGGCCCTTGGACCCACGGCCTCCGCGGGAACTCTGCTGGTCGCCCGACCCGCCGTCCTGCTGGTCGGCCTGCTCCTGGCCGTCCTGGGACTGGTCCTTGTCCTGGTTCTGGCTCTGGTCCTGGCCGCGGCCCTTGCCGCCGCGACGGGACTTCTGCCGGTCGGAGCCCTCGGAGCTCTCCGAGCCCTGGCCGTCCTGGGCCGCGTCGCCCGAGGCGTCGGCCTGCTTCTCAGCCTGCTTCTCGGCCTGCTGCTTCTCGGCCTGCTTGGCCTTCTCCTGGCGCTCGGCGACGGCGCCGCCGCGCTGGTGCGAGGAGATGGCGTCGACCAGCTGCTGCTTGCGCATCCGCGAGCCGCCGGTGATGCCGAGCTGCGAGGCCAGAGCCTGCAGCTGGGCCATCTTCAGCCCGGCCAGGCCCGCGTTCTTCGCATCGGCGGAATTCTCGGCGCCCTCGGCGGGCGTTCCGGTGCCCTGAGCCTCGGTGGTCTCAGCGGTGGTGTCTGTCACGAAGGATTCCTTCCCCCTCGTCGGGCAGGGTGATCGCGGTGCCTCCGCTCATCGGACGCGGCGCGACGTCGACTCCCTGCGGCGTGTCTTCAACGGCTCGTCAGATGGCCGTCGGCTTATCAGTGATTCCAGCGCTCCGATGGTCGTCGCACGTCGATCGGGTCGGGCACGTCTCGCCGGTGCACAGGGCACGTCCTGTGAGGGGCACGCCGGACGCAGAGAGGCAGGTCCTGCCGATGAGGCAGGGCGTGCGACGCCGCTGTGCGGCAGAGGGTGCGCGACTCGCGCGGGAACATCGGTGATCGTTCGCACGGCGTCGAACTCTGCCGTGTGGATGGTGCCGGGACCGGGGTGCCGCACCCGCGAGGGGCGCCGGCTCCGGACTCGGCGTGATCATCGCCGGTGTGCTTCCACTGTAGCACCCACGTCACTGATCGGCAGGATCAGCGAGCGCCATGTGTCGAGACCCCCCTCATGGTCCCGACCGCCCTCGGCGCCGGCCGCGGCGGGATCGACGACGTCGACCGCCTCGCCGATGCGGCGACGGGCGGCCTCGGCGGCCTCGTCGCCGTCGGCCAGCACCAGCACCGACGGCCCCGCTCCGGAGATCACCGCGGCGTGGCCGGCGTCGCGGAGCCGGTCCACCAGCGCCATCGAGGCGGGGAAGGCGCCCCGCCGCTGCTGCTGGTGCAGCCGGTCCTCGGTCGCCGGGAGCAGCAGCTCCGGCTCGGCGGTCAGCGCATGGACCAGCAGCGCCGAGCGGGCCGAGTTGTCCGCAGCCTCGGCATGCGCGATCTGCTCGGGCAGCACTCCCCGCGCGGCGGTCGTGGACTGCTCCGCCGCCGGCACGGCGAGCACAGTGCGCAGCCGCGGATGCGGCCGCAGCCGCGCGGTGCGGAAGGTCTCCCCCTCGCGCCAGGACACGGCGAGTCCGCCGCGCAGCGCCGGAGCATAGTTGTCGGGGTGCCCCTCGATGCGCGCGCCGATCTGCAGCTGCTCGTCGGCGTCCAGCCCTTCGGGCAGCAGCTGGTCGGCGACGGCCACCGCCGAGGCGATGGCCGCGGCCGAGGACCCCAGACCCCGGCTGTGCGGGATCCGATTGCTGGCCCGCACGGTCAGGTCCGGCAGCCGGAACCCGCGGGCGGCGAGGATGCGCTCGATCAGCGTGACCACCAGATGCGAGGCGTCGGTGGGCAGCGCCTCGGCGCCCTCGCCGTCGACGTCGACGCGGACCTCCGCGGCCGCCTCCGCGGCGCGGGGCGCGGCCTCGACGACGATCTCGTCGTGCAGCCCCAGCGCCAGACCCATGCAGTCATACCCGGGCCCCAGGTTCGCCGAGGTCGCCGGCACGCGCAGCCGCATCGAGCACGGGGCGTCCAGCGCCTCGACGAGATCGGGCGCGGAGTCGACGACGGAGACGGGCTCGGGCGAGGAGGCGGCGCGGCTGGATGCGGTGCTCACCGGCGCCTCCGTCACAGGCCCAGGTGCCGGGCGACGGTCTCGACGTCCTGCGGCAGCTCAGTGGGCTCGGCACCGGCCTCCGCGGCGTTCTTCACCGCCCAGTCCGGGTCCTTCAGCCCGTGGCCGGTCACCGTGATGACCACCCTGCTGCCGGACGGGACCTCGCCGGCGGCGTGCTTCCTCAGCAGACCGGCGACGCCGGCGGCGGAGGCCGGCTCGACGAAGACGCTCTCCCGGGCCGAGAGCCAGCGGTGGGCGGCCAGGATCTCCTCGTCGGGGACGGCCTCGATGAGCCCGCCGGAGTCGTCGCGGGCCGCTTCGGCCTGCTCCCAGGAGGCCGGGTTGCCGATGCGGATCGCCGTGGCGACGGTGTCCGGCTCGTCGATCGGGTGCCCGGCGACGATCGGCGCCGAGCCGGCCGCCTGGAAGCCCCACATCGTCGGGGTGCGCGTCGCCCGCGGACCCAGCGGCTCGACGTCGTCGTCGCCGCCCTCGGGGCTCCACGGCCGGGCGTACTCCTGATAGCCGCGCCAGTAGGCGGTGATGTTGCCGGCGTTGCCCACCGGCAGCACGTGATAGTCCGGGGCGTCGCCGAGGGCGTCGACGACCTCGAAGGCGCCGGTCTTCTGTCCCTCGATGCGGGAGGGGTTGACCGAGTTCACCAGGAAGACCGGATAGGCCTCGGCGAGCTTGCGGGCGACGTCGAGGCAGCCGTCGAAGTTGCCGTCGACCTGGATGATCTCCGCGCCGTGGGCGATGGCCTGGCTGAGCTTGCCCATCGCGATGTTGCCGCGCGGCACCAGCACCGCGCAGGTCAACCCTGCCCGGGCGGCGTAGGCCGCCGCCGAGGCCGAGGTGTTGCCGGTGGAGGCGCAGACCACTGCCCGGGCGCCGTCGGCCACTGCGGCAGTCATCGCCATCGTCATCCCGCGGTCCTTGAAGGAGCCGGTGGGGTTCATCCCCTCGACTTTGAGCCGCACGTCGCCGTCGATCAGCTCGGACAGCGCCGGGGCGGGCACCAGCGGGGTGCCTCCCTCCCCCAGCGTGATGATCCGGTCCTCGGGGCCGACGGGCAGTCGGTCGGCGTATTCGCGGATGACTCCGCGCCACTGGTGCGCCACGGCTGGTGCTCTCCTCCGGTCGGGGGCGGTCGGGGTCCGTCCGATGCGAGTCGGGCCGGTCTCAGTCGATCGAGGCCGGTCGAGGCCGGCCCGCCGGCTCAGGACTGCTGGTCGATCTCCACGCGCAGCACGGAGCTGACCGCGCGGACGACCTCCTTCTCCTTCAGCGTCTCCACCGTGTCGGCCAGCGCCTTCTCGCGGGCCTGGTGGGTGACGATCTGCACGATCGCCCCGCTGTCCTGGTCGGTGTCCACCTCGCCGTCGGCCGAGACGCTGCCGGGCTGGCGCATCGCCTCGATGGAGACGTGGTGGTCGGCGAAGACGCGGGCGATCTCGGCGATCACGCCTTCGCGGTCGGCGACCTCCAGGTCGACGTAGTAGCGCGTGGTCGCCTTGGTGATCGGCAGCGCGGTCATCGTGGTGTCGGTGGCCGACAGCTCGGCCGGGGCACCGGCGGTCCGCACGCTGCGCGCGGCCGATACCAGGTCGCCCAGCACCGCCGAGGACGTCGGCAGCCCGCCGGCGCCCTGGCCGTAGAACATCAGCTCGCCGGCGTTCTCGGCGACGACGAAGACGGCGTTGAACGCGCCGCGGACGCTGGCCAGCGGGTGGGTGCGCGGCAGCAGAGTCGGGTGCACGCGCAGCACCGCGCCCTCTCCGTCGAAGCGCTCGGCGATGGCCAGCAGCTTGATGACGTATCCCGACGCCGCCGCGGCCTCGATGTCCGAGGAGGTCACCTGGGTGATGCCCTCGCAGTGCACGTCGTCGATGGTGAACGGCGCGTGGAAGCCCAGCGTGCCCAGGATGGCGGCCTTCGCCGCGGCGTCGTGGCCCTCGACGTCGGCGGTCGGGTCCGCCTCGGCGTAGCCCAGCCGCTGCGCCTCGTGCAGCGCGTCGTCGAAGGCCGCACCGGTGGTGTCCATCTGGTCCAGGATGTAGTTCGTCGTGCCGTTGACGATGCCCATCACCTTGGTGATGCGGTCGCCGGAGAGCGACTCCTGGATCGGCCGCAGGATCGGGATCGCCCCGCCGACGGCGGCCTCGTAGTGCAGCGGCACGTCGGCCTCGGCGGCGATCGCGGCCAGCTCGGCGCCGCGGGTGGCCAGCAGCGCCTTGTTGCCGGTGACCACGCCGGCGCCGCGGCGCAGCGCGCGCTCGATCAGCGACGCGGCCGGCTCCAGCCCGCCGAGCAGCTCGACGACGACGTCGACCTGGTCGACCAGCGCCTCGGCGTCGGTGGTCAGCAGCTCGCCGGGGATGCGCCAGTCGCGCGGGGCCTCGACGTCGCGGACGGCGACGCCGGCCAGCCGGACCGGGGCGCCGACGCGCGAACTGATCAGCTCGCGCTCCTCCACCAGGGTCCGCGCCACCTGGGAGCCGACGGAGCCCGCCCCCAGCAGGCCGATCGTGAGCGGGGCAGCTGTGCTGGCCATGGTCACCTCAATCTTCGGTGCGTCGGGCCGCCTCGACGGTGCGGTCCGAGGACGGTCAGGTCAGAGTCGGACGCCGGTTCGGATCCGACGACGGTTCACGACGAGTACCCGGTGTCCCGGCCGAGCATCTGCTCCTCCGTCTCACGGCGGATCAGCACCTGCGACCGGCCGTCGGCCACGGAGACCACGGCGGGACGGGTCAGCAGGTTGTAGTTGCTCGACAGCGAGTGGCAGTAGGCACCGGTGGCCGGCACGGCGAGCAGATCGTCCCGCGCCGTCGTCGTCGGCAAGTATACGTCGCGCACGACGATGTCACCGGATTCGCAGTGTTTGCCCACGATGCGAGACAGCGCATGCTCGCCGACGACCTTCCGGTCGGCGAGCACCGCCGAGTAGTCGGCGTCGTAGAGCACCCCGCGGGCGTTGTCGCTCATCCCGCCGTCGACGGCGACGTAGCGGCGCGCCGCCGTGGAGCCGTCGTCGAGGTCGACCTGGACGTCCTTCTGCACGCCGACCCGGTAGAGGGTCACCCCCGCGGGGCCGACGATGGAGCGGCCGGGCTCGATGGAGATCCGCGGGACCGCCAGCTCGTGCCGCGCGCAGGCCGAGACCACGGTGGCCGCCAGCGCCTCGGCGATCTGCGCCGGGTGGCGCGGGGCGTCGGCCTCGGTGTAGGCGATGCCGTGGCCGCCGCCGAGGTCGAGCTCGGCCAGCTCGACGCCGTGGGCCGCGCGCACGGCGCCCAGCAGGCCGATCAGCCGGGTGGCGGCGAGCTCGAAGCCCTCCGGCTCGAAGATCTGCGAGCCGATGTGGCAGTGCAGCCCGCGCAGCTCGATGTGCTCGCCGGCCAGCGCCCGCTCCACAGCGGTCCAGGCCGCCGAGCCGCGATGCGCGGCGACGTCGCCGGAGGCGTTGTCGGAGGCGCCGTCGGCGGTTCCGTCCTCCCCCGGCACGCCGTCCGGCGGGGTCAGCGAGAGGCCGAACTTCTGGTCCTCGTGGGCGGTGGCGATGTATTCGTGCGTCGAGGCGTGCACGCCCGGCGTCAGCCGCAGCATCACCGGCGCCGTCGTCGCCTCGGCGGCGGCGAGCTGCTCGATGCGCTCGAGCTCCTCCAGCGAGTCGGCGATGATCCGGCCCACCCCGGCGCGCAGCGCCCGGAGGATCTCGGCGTCGGACTTGTTGTTGCCGTGCAGCCCGAGGCGCGCCGGGTCGACGCCGGCGGCCAGCGCGACGGCCAGCTCCCCGCCGGAGGCGGTGTCCACGCACAGCCCTTCCTCGGCGGCCCAGCGCGCGGCGTGGGTGCTCAGGAAGGCCTTGCCGGCGTAGAAGACGTCGACCTCGGCATGCGGGGCGAAGGCCGCGGCGAAGGACTCGCGGTACTGCCGGGCGCGACGGCGGAAGTCGGCCTCGCTGAGCACGTACAGCGGTGTGCCGTGCTCGGCGGCCAGCGTCTCGACGTCGACGCCGCCGATGGTCAGCCGACCGGCGTCGTCGCGCTGCGCGTCGGCGGGCAGCAGGGCCTGCTCGAGGCCGGCGCTGTCGGTGATCGGACTCAGCCAGTCGGGCGCCAGCGGATGCGGCGCGGTCTGCTCGCCGTTCTGCGCGGTGCTCTGTTCGGTGCTCTGTTCGGTGCTCTGCTCGCTCATCACATCTTCTCCGGGGCCGAGACGCCGAGCAGGTGCAGACCGTTGCGCAGCACCTGCGCCGTGGCGTCGTTGAGCCACAGCCGCGTGCGGTTCAGGTCGGTCACCGGATCGGCCACGCCGTCGCGCCCGACGCTGGGAGCCATCCGGCAGGCGGCGTACCAGCCGTGGTAGGCCGCGGCCAGCGACTCCAGATGGCGGGCGACGCGGTGGGGCTCGCGCAGCTCGGCGGCCGAGGCGACGATCGAGGGGAAGCGACCCAGCTGGGAGAGCAGCTCCTCCTCGGTCTGGTGGGTCAGCAGCGCGGCGTCGAAGCCGGAGCGGTCCACTCCGGCCGCGGCGGCGTTGGCCGCGGCGTTGCAGGCCCGTGCATGGGCGTACTGGACGTAGAAGACCGGGTTGTCGTTGGTCTTCGAGCGCAGCAGGTCCGGGTCGACGTCGATCGGCGAGTCGGCCGGGTAGCGCGCCAGGGTGTAGCGCAGCGCGTCGGCGCCGAGCCAGTCGATGAGGTCGTCGAGCTCGATGATGTTGCCGGCGCGCTTGGAGAGCTTCGCGCCCTTGACGCTCATCAGCTGGCCGATGAGCACCTCGATGTGGTGCTCGGGGTCGTCGCCGGCGCAGGCGGCGATGGCCTTCAGCCGGGCGACGTAGCCGTGGTGGTCGGCGCCGAGCAGGTAGATCTTCTCGGTGAAGCCGCGCTCCCGCTTGGACAGGTAGTAGGCGGCGTCGGCGGCGAAGTAGGTGGCGTCGCCGTCGGCCTTGAACAGCACGCGGTCCTTGTCGTCGCCGAAGTCGCTGGTGCGCAGCCACACCGCGCCGTCGCGGTCCTCGATGTGCCCCTGGGCGCGCAGCGTGTCCACCGCCGCGGCGACCTTCCCCTCGCTGTGCAGGCTCTGCTCGGAGAAGAAGACGTCGAAGTGGACGCCGAAGCGCTCCAGCGTGTCCTTGATCCGGCCCAGCTGCGCCTCGTAGGCCAGCTCGCGGACGATCGGCCGCGCCTGCTCGCGGGCCATCTCGACCACGTCGGGGCGCGCGGCGACGACCTCCTCGGCGAGCTCGACGACGTACTCGCCGGGGTAGCCGCCCTCGGGGACGTCCTCGCCGTGCATCCGCGAGATCACCGAGTCGGCGAAGACGCCCATCTGGTTGCCGGCGTCGTTGATGTAGTACTCGGTGGTCAGCTCGGCCCCGGCGGCGCGCAGCAGCCGGGCGACGGCGTCGCCGAGGGCCGCCCAGCGGGTGTGGCCGATGTGCAGCGGGCCGGTCGGGTTGGCCGAGACGTACTCGAGGTTCACCGTGCGGCCGGCCAGGGCCTCGGACTGCCCGAAGGCCTCCCCCGCCTCGACGATGGTGCGGGCCAGCTCGCCGGCGGCCGCGGCGTCGAGCGTGATGTTGACGAAGCCGGGGCCGGCGACGTCGACGGCGGCGATGCCGTCGCGCTCGCGCAGCCGGGCGGCGAGGAGCTCGGCGAGCTCGCGCGGGGGCATCCCGGCCTGCTTCGCCAGCTGCAGCGCGACGGTGGTCGCCCAGTCGCCGTGCTCGCGGCTCTTGGGTCGCTCGACCACGACGGTCTCGGGGAGCTCGACGGACAGCTCGCCGGCCTCGACGGCCTCGGCGAGCACTGCGGTCACTGCGGCGGAGAGTTCTTCAGGGGTCACCCGCACAGTGTAATCAGTCGACGGCGGACTCCGCGCCCGGGCCGGCCGACGGTCCGGGCGCAGGTCCCGACGCCGGGACGCGGCCGACGGGCCGGCGCCTCGACTGTTGACGTGACCTCCCGCACGTCCTACATTCAACCATATGGTTTCTCTTTCCCCGGAGGCCGGACCCGGGCTCGACGACGCCGAGACCGACCGGCTCTTCCGCGCCCTCGCCGACGCCACGCGGCGCGACATCGTCCGGCGCACGCTCGTCGCCGAGCAGTCGATCTCGCGGCTGGCCGACACCTACGCCATGTCCTTCACCGCCGTCGGCAAGCACGTCGGCGTGCTGGCCGAGGCCGGGCTGGTGAGCAAGCACGCCAGCGGCCGCGAGCGCCTGATCCGCGCCGAGCCGACGCGGATCCGGGAGGTCCGCGGCCTGCTGGACCGCTTCGTCGCGATCGAGGCCGGGCGCATCGCCCGCCTGGACGCGCTGCTGACGGAGGACGAGACGGAGGGCGAGGCGGAGCACGAGACCGAGACCGAGGAGCTGCGAGCGACCGCCCGGGACGTGCCCGGGCGCTGATCACCACCGGAGAGGTCGCATCATGCCCATCACTGCAGTCGAGAAGAACACCGACGAGCTGACCCTGACCATCACCGCCGAGTTCCCCGTCAGCCGCCGACGCCTCTGGGACGCCTACAGCGACCCGCGGCAGATCGAGCGATTCTGGGGGCCGCCGGAGTATCCGGCGACCTTCCATCGCCACGACATGGCGCCCGGCGGCCTCACCCTCTACTCGATGACCGGACCTGAGGGTGACACGCACTTCGGCTTCTGGGAGTACCTCGCCGTGGAGGAGCCGGCCTCCTTCGACGTGGTCGACGGCTTCTGCGACGCCGACGGCGCGCGCAGCGACGACCTGCCGACGATGCGCATGGTCTACCGCTTCGAGGAGACCGCCGCAGGATCGCGGCTGGTCGCGCGGACCTTCTTCAACTCGACCGAGGAGCTGGAGCAGCTGCTGGAGATGGGCATGGAGGAGGGCGCCCGGACGGCGATGGGGCAGATCGACGCCGTCGTCGCCGACACGGAGCGCTTCGCCGCCGAGCGCGGCACCACGGTCCAGCCGCTCACCGAGCGCACAGTGCGCCTGGCGCGGATCGTCGCCGGTTCCCCCGAGCAGGTCTGGCGAGCCCACCATGACCCCGATCAGCTGCGCCGCTGGCTGCTGGGCCCCGACGGGTGGTCGCTGACGCGCTGCGAGCTGCCCGAGGAGCTCGGCCCCTACCACTACGAGTGGACCTCCGACGCCGACGAGCGCTTCGGCTTCAGCGGAGAGGTCACCGAGGCGCGCCCGCCGGTGCGCGAGGTGACCACCGAGCGGCTGGCCGGCACCGACGGGCCGACGACGACGAACGTGCTCACGCTGACTCCGCTCGACGAGGCCACGCTGGTGACGCTGCACGTCACCTACCCCGACGTCGAGATCCGCGACCAGGCGCTGGAGACCGGCATGGCCGACGGACTGGAGGCCAGCTACGTCCGGCTGGAGCGGGAGGTCCTGGCCGGCTGAGCCGTGCAGGGTCCGCCCTCCGCACGGGGCCGCCCTCGGCACAGAGTCCACACATCGGGCGGGAGGCGGCGACGGTGCCGTCGCCACCTCCCGCCCGGTCGTGTAACCTGACTCACACCACGGGCGTTACATCGATGTAGAACCCGGCGTGCGCCCTGAGGAGGATCCACGACCCCGCCCCGCAGGAGGACGACCGTGCTGCACCGAGCCTCCGCCGCGCTGACCGCGGCGACCGCCCTGACGCTGAGCTCCGCCGCCCCGCCGGGCGGCCATCCCGGCGGCGGCGCCATGCCCGATGACCCCGAGCACACCGACGTGGAGGTCCACGACCCGTCGGCGGTCGCCGCCGGCGACGAGACCTGGGTCTTCGGCTCCCATCTGTCCGCCGCCTCCACGGAGGACTTCATCACCTGGGAGCAGGAGGCGAACCTGCCCACCCCGGAGAATCCGCTCTTCGACGACGTCACGACCGAACTCGCCGAGACCTTCGCCTGGGCGGAGACCGACACCCTCTGGGCTCCGGACGTCTTCCAGCTGGCCGACGGCCGCTACGCCATGTACTACAACGCCTGCGAGGGATCCTCGCCGCGCTCGGCGATGGGCATCGCCGTCTCCGACGACGTCGACGGCCCCTACGAGGACCAGGGCATCATCCTGCGCTCGGGCCACCGCGAGGGCGAGGGCCCCGCGGAGGACGGCACGCCCTACGACGCCGCCGTCCACCCGAACGTCGTCGACCCGGACATATTCCGCGACGCCGAGGGCACGCTGTGGATGGTCTACGGCTCCTACTCCGGCGGCATCTTCATCCTGGAGCTCGACGAGGAGACCGGCGAGCCGCTGCCCGGCCAGGGATACGGGAAGCATCTGATGGGCGGGAACCACAGCCGCATCGAGGCGCCGTCGATGATGCACGACCCGGAGACCGGCTACTACTACCTGTTCACCTCCTTCGGCGGGCTGAGCGCCGACGGCGGATACACCATGCGCGTGGCGCGCTCGACGTCGCCGGACGGCCCTTTCTACGACGCCGGCGGGCGCCGGATGGACGAGGTCGCCGCCGATCCGCGCGCGCCGATCTTCGACGACGAGTCCATCGAGCCCTTCGGCACCGTGGTGATGGACGGCTTCCAGCTCTCCGCGGACGCCGCGGGCGTCGACCCGCAGTCGGTGCAGGATCTGGGATACGTCTCCCCCGGCCACAACACCACTTTCCGCGACCCGGAGACCGGGAGGATGGAGCTGATCTTCCACACCCGCTTCCCGGGCGAGGGCGAGCGGCACCAGGTCCGCACCCATCGGATGCAGATGACCGCGGACGGCTGGCCGGTGGCTGCTCCGCTGCAGGAGTCGGGCGAGCCGATGGAGAAGGTGCTCCGACCCGGCGTGCCCGGCGAGTACGAGCTGGTCGCCCACAGCCGCGAGATCTCGGCCGAGCCGGCCCCGACGCGGACGGTGACGCTCCGCGGCGACGGGACGATCGTCGACGCCGCGGGCGAGGCGGTCGGCTCCTGGCGGCTCCAGGCGCAGAACCGCGCGGTGATCACCCTGGACGGCGTCGAGCACGACGGCATCTTCGCCGAGCAGGTGGATCCCGCCGGCGGCGATCCGGCGGTCACGCTCAGCGTGCTCTCCGAGGGCGGTGACGCTCTCTGGGGCGTCCGGACGACCTCGGACTGAGCCGGACCGCGACGTGATCTCGCTCTCCCGCCCGCCGGGCCGATCCCCGGCGGCGCGGGAGAACGGCCGGATGCTCCTCGCACAGCCCTCAGAGTCGTCAGGCACCATACGGCGCGGCGGCCATCAGGCCATCTGTGCCTGTCAGACCGCTGCGCCGACGCTGCGCACGCCTGATGCCGCGGGGCGAGAGGTCCCCTGACGGCGAGCTCTCCAGACGCGCGCTCCGTCGACGGCCCGACGAGCGGACGGAGCAGAGTTCATGACGACATCACCGACACATCCTGAGGCCGCGGAGACCCGATCTGACGGCGAGCTGGCCGCGGAGGCCCGCGAGATGCTGCCCGAGCTGGTCGCGCTGCGACGCCGGCTGCACGCCGACCCGGAGCTCGGCCTCGACACTCCGCGCACCCAGCGCCGCGTGCTCGAGGCCCTCGACGGTCTCGGCCTGGAGATCACCACCGGCGCGGCGGCGACCTCGGTGGTCGCCGTGCTGCGCGGCGCGCTCCCCGGGCCGACGGTGCTGCTGCGCGGCGACATGGATGGACTGCCGCTGGACGAGGACACCGGTCTGGACTTCGCCGCCGAGAACGGCGCGATGCATGCCTGCGGCCACGACCTGCACACCGCCGGCCTCGTCGGCGCCGCCCGTCTGCTGGCCGCCCGCCGCGACGAGCTCGCCGGGGACGTGCTCTTCATGTTCCAGCCCGGCGAGGAGGGCGCCGGCGGCGCCCAGGTGATGATCGACGAGGGGCTGCTGGACACGACCGGCTCGCGTCCGGAGGCGGCCTATGCCCTGCACGTCGCCCCGGGGCCGCGCGGCGTCGTCGCCACCCGGCCGGGGGCCGCGATGGCCGGCTCCTCCTCGCTGACCATCACGGTGCGCGGCCGCGGCGGCCACGGATCCCAGCCGCATCGCGCCCAGGATCCGGTGCCGACCGCGGCCGAGATCGTGCAGGCGCTGCAGACGATGGTCGCCCGCCGCTTCGACGCCTTCGAGCCGGTGGTCCTGTCCGTCACCCAGCTGAGCACCGACGCCGGCGTGGTGAACATCATCCCGGACACAGCGACGCTGCAGGCCACAGTGCGCACCACCTCCGAGGCGGCCGTCGAGCAGCTGCGCGAGGAGCTGCCCCGCCTGGCCGAGGGCATCGCCTCCGCCCATGGGATGAGCGCCGAGGTCGATTTCGAGGTGCTCTACCCGCCCACGATCAACGACGCCGCGCGCACCGCCGAATGCCTGGACGTCCTCCGCGAGACCCTGGGCGCCGAGCGCGTGGTGTCCATGGACCGCGCGGCGATGGGCTCGGAGGACTTCGCCTTCGTGCTCCAGCAGGTTCCGGGGACCTTCTTCATGCTGCTGGCCGGACCGGAGGATCCGCAGGCCTCGGGCGAGGTCAACCACTCGCCGCGGGTGATCTTCGACGACTCGGTGCTCGCCGAGGCCGCCGCGGCACTGGCGACGCTCGCCCATGCGCGGCTCGCCGCCGGCGCCTCCGATTCCGCCGTCTCGGGAGATGTCTCCGCGACGACCGGCTGAGACGGCGCGGCCCCGGTGCTGCCGCCGGGGCCGCGCCGGCGGATGGTCAGACCTTCTCGCTCGCGGCCTCCTCGTCGCTGATCGCCTCGACGGTGAGGACGCCGGCAGGCTCGCTGTCCCCCTCGCGGTCCAGCTCCGAGAACCGCACCCGGGCGCCGTTCGGGAGCGCGACTTTGAACTCGTCGTCGTGGGCGGAGCTGACCAGCAGGTTCCGTGCGCGCTGAAGAGTGCTGACCACATCGGTGGAGGCATCGAGCCAGCGGCGCTCCTTCTCGGAGTCGAACTCCTGGACCGGGACTTCATAGACCGTCACACCGCCGCGATGCGAGGAGTACCAGTACATCACCGAGAGCAGGGAGTGCAGATTCACTCGGGAGATCAGCAGGTCGTCGTCGGGTCCGCCTCCGGAGTGCAGCTCGATGCGCCGCACCCGCGGTGCGTCCTCCTCGGGGTACAGCGGATCCGGCTGGGGATCGCCGATGTGCACCCTGCTGTAGACGAGGTGCTCCTCCAGCCAGGCGAAGAAGGCCGGCAGGGTGCCGGTGAATCCATCACCGGCAGGGTCATAGGTCGTGTGCTCTGACATGCGGGGCGTCTCCCGGTGATGGTCTCGATGATCGCGGAGGCACCGGCCCGTGGCCGGCACCCTCCGTGACGACGATGCATCGTCGAGCGACGTGATCCCCGTCACGGATCGCGCCCCACTCTACGGGGTCGCCGACGCCGACGGGAGACCCGCATCGGATGATGACGCCCGGCGGAACGGACATGGCGTGGAGCTGCAGGTCGGATCAACGACATGACGTCGAAGCAGCAGGGTCCACGATGCTGTGAACCACGTGTCGTCGCGCCTTCTGGAAGCGGGCCCCACGGGCACCGACGACGGAGATGCCAGCCTCGGCGAGAACCCCAGAGGTGAGGAACCGCTGACACGCCCGAGCTATACACACATTTCTGCCTATAACCCCCGCTCCCGGAGGCATCTGCCGCAGACACGAAGAAGGCCCTGCATCACCGTGATCACGGCGATGCAGGGCCTTCCCGACAGTGTGCCCCGGCAGTGTCTGGTTTCAGGACATCGTTCACCCCGTGTGCCAGGACATCGTTCATCAGCTGTGTCACGACATCGTTCAGCACCTGTGCCGGGACATCGTTCACCCCATGGACACCACCAAGAACCAGGCCATCGTGCTGGCGGTGACAGAAGCCGGGATGCCCATCGC
>NZ_BAAAYG010000015.1:0-35084 GCF_039536005.1 Nesterenkonia halobia
CGGCTTGGGAAACTGACTCCGATCGAATACGAGACCGTCTACACTCAAGACGTCGCGTTGGCGGCGTGAACTACGGAGTCAACCGAACCCTCAGCAGACCCGCCCAGCTGAAAGACCACGAAGCCCGTACCGGAGAGCAGTTCCATCCCATGGAGATGGCCTCGCTGGTCCACGAAGAGTCCTCCATGATCGCCCGGACGATGCGCACCGAGGCCATCAACAACGGCGAGAACATCATCGTCGACACTGTGCTCTCCAGCGCGGACTCCGCCAAGGAGCTGGGAGCGACGCTGCACGAAGCCGGCTACCAGGTCGAAGTCATCGATGTGGAAGTCCCCTTCGACGTCTCCTCCCAGCGCATCGAACAACGCTGGCATCAGGCGCGGCAGCACGCAGAGGCCTCGCCAGGCAGCCTCGGCGGCCGATGGGTGCCCAGCGAGTACGCCCGCGCTGTCTATGACGGTCCCGACGGGATGACCAAACCTGAACATGCCGCCCGACAGCTCGCAGAGTCCTGCCCAGCAGTGATGCGATACCGCATCCACCGCACGAGGTCACAAGCTCACGGGCTCCGAGGAGGCTGGGAGGTTGACCAGTCGCGAATGCGTCCAGGATCGGCTCTGGTTCCTACGGAGACAGCCGAAGTCCAAGCGAGGGTCCGCGCGAATCGTCCGGTGCGCACACATCGTCCGGACGCCGGCGTCGAGCGCTGCGACTGGTGACTGTGATGCCTAGGACGCATCGCCCCCTTATTGGATACGTATGCACGTATAAGAGTAGTTGAGTATTTGGTGAGACTCTGGGTTCGTGGATGGCGTTCTAGTCGCCACGGCCATCCTGATCCTGCCGTCATCGTTACGTATGGTGTGTGGACATTCGTCAGTACGCCACCGTTTACAGAGCGCTAAGCGCACGTCTCGGTGTCGGCGAAGTTCGCTGTGGGCAACCGTCTGCTGTCCATTAGCGCCTGCCAAGACGAAAGAGATATGTCCATCCTCGGCGCAACCCGAGCAGGGTCTGCGGATTCGTGGAGTTCGCCCCAGTCGCTTGTATGGCGACTGATGTTGGTTGCGTGCTGAGGGGCACGAGCGGTCGCCGAACCCACGTCGAGTTCACTGTGATCGTCCAGTCGACCTGTTCGATCTCGTCAGTTGCCGCGGTAGGCCGATCGAGCATCTGATCCCAAGTGCTCTCAGCGGTCAACCGCCGATGCCAGTCCGGCAGCAGCTGATGATCGCCTCGACCATGGTCCGCGCGTCGGCGAAGGTTCTGCCTTGACGGCCTGTGGGGCGAGGCAGCATGTCGGTGACCATCGACGACTGAGCGTTGGGGAGGGCCTGGATCCTCGACGTCGGCTCAGTCATTCAGAACGGGGCTCCCGGATTCTTCAGGCAGACCCTAGCGAAACTCTGGTCACGCGAGCTTAGAGATAGTGGTGACGTGGCCGGCATCACATATCATGGATCCTATCTGATATATTCTCCAGTATGAGCCAGGTCACACAACCTTTGCAGCGTCAGATCTTGCGGGACCACGTCTACGAAGTCGTTCTCGAGATGCTGCTGGATGAGCAGCTCGTGCCTGGTGCGGCACTGAGTATCGACCGACTGTCTCGGCAGTTGGGGGTCTCGCCGACTCCGGTGCGTGAGGCACTGGCTCACTTGGAGCACACGGGCTTGATTTCTCGATCAGCACTGAAGGGGTACCGCGTCACTTCGCCGCTGTCGTCGAGGCAGATGGCTTCGATGATCGAAGCCCGCAGCGTTGTCGAGTTGGCTGCCGTCGAGCTGGCAATGCAGGACGCGGACACGTTGAAGCCTCAGCTTCAGGCGGCCCATGAGCGTCACCACGCAGAAGCATCCGAGCTGGCCGCCACCGGCACAGCCGTGCCCTCGGGGCATGTCAGGCGTGCCTACTTTCAAGCGGACCAAGAATTCCACCAAGTCTTCCTCGCTACCGCGGGCAATGAATTCCTGGGCCGCATGCTCGACAGCATCGGCGCTCACCAGCACCGCATGCTCCAGTCAGTCGGTCGCGGAGTCACCGACCACGAGATCGCAGTGACGGAACACGCGCGGATCCTCTCCGCCGTCGAGCAAGGAGACGTCGAAGCGGCAGTTCATGCCATGAGGTGCCATCTCGATGGGGTCAAGGAACGCGCCATAAGCGACTCCGAAGACTCGCAATTACCTCAGACATGAGCCACGTGCCCCGGGGCTGTCTCAGCAATCCCAAGATTGTTCGCCACCGGCGAGGTCGTTCATCAGCGATGCCGGTGCTGTTGCACAGAGCCCTGGCGGAGCGAGCAATCGTCCACCGGCATTTAGAAAGGTCGTAGAACTGTCATGAGTGTCCAGAACCCCATCCGTCCCCGACTTGCCGTGACTATCGGTGACCCCTCCGGCATCGGGCCGGAGCTGGTAGCCAAGCTGCTGGCAAGCCAGAAGAACCGCGACCAGGCCGACATCTATGTCCTGGCAACCGACCAGGAAATCACCACCGCCGCCACTGAGATCGGAGTTTCAGTGCCGGTTTCCGGGAGGCCATCGTCCCAGGCTGTCACCGCCGTCGGCTCTACTCAATCAACAACAGCTGTGCCGCGCGGGGAAGCGACCGTCGCCGGCGGCAGGCGCGCTCTGGCAGACCTGCAACAAGCGGTGCAGATGTATCGTCGCGGTGAAGTCGACGGCATCATGTTTGCCCCGCTGAACAAATCCGCACTGGGGCAAGCCGGCATGAATCAGGACGACGAACTGCGTTGGTTCGCAGAGCTGCTTGATTATAAGGGAACCACTTCGGAGCTCAACCTCGTGCCCGGGCTGACGACCTCACGGGTGACCTCCCACATCCCGCTCAGTCAGGTCGCTGAACACATCAGCGCCCGAGGCGTGCTCGAAGCGATCAAACTGCTGCATTCCACAATCAGAGGATTCGGGACCGAGAAACCGCGCATCGCAGTGTGCGCGCTCAATCCTCACGCCGGCGAAGGAGGCAAATTCGGCCATGAGGAGGTCGACCACATCGCCCCCGGTGTAGAGCTCGCCCAGGTCCAGGGCATCGATGCCTCCGGCCCATATCCCTGCGACACCCTGTTCATCAAGGCCCACGCAGGCGACTACGACGGGGTGGTGACGATGTACCACGACCAGGGTCAGATCGCGATGAAACTCATGGGATTCGACCAGGGCGTCACTGTGCAAGGTGGACTGCCTGTCCCCATTGCTACGCCAGCGCACGGCACCGCATACCAGATCGTCGGGGAGGGCATTGCCAACATCGGCCCCAGCCAGCGCGCGTTCGACACCGCCGTCTCACTGGCCTCCCAGAACCTCGCCGCACAGACCCACAACACACAGGGCCTCACTGTCTGATCGCTCCGCTGTCTGATCACTCGGAGGAGAACACGTTCCAGGAGGATCCACATGATCCCTATCAAACAACGACCAGCCGCTCTCTCAACGGTCACTGCATTGTCGATGATTGCCCTGACTGCATGCTCCGGTACCGCTACCGACGGGATGGGCGGCGATTCCGGAGAGTTCGAGCCTGCTGCACGGGTGTCGATGATCGTACCCTTCGCCGCCGGTGGCGGATCCGACTTGGCAGGTCGAGCCATCGCCGAAGGGCTCGAGGATCCCACCGGCTCGACCGTGACAGTCCAGAACCTCGTAGGAGGGTCCGGTGCGGTGGGCTACTCCCAGTTCCTCGCCGACACTGGCAACCCCAATGTACTGCTTGCTAGCGAAACCGCGCTGATGACCCTCCCCACCGTTCAGGACGTCGAGTTCGACTATGAGGACTTCACCCCGATCATGAAGGTCGGTGAAGACTTCAACATCGTCGTCGCCGCCCCGGACGCTCCCTACGAGACTTGCAAAGAAGTCGTCGATGCCGCGACAGAGAACGAGGACCTAACAGCTGCAACCTCTGGGGCGACCGGACCTGATCACATTGCCTGGAGTCTGATTGAGGATCAGTTCGACATCAGTCTCGACCGCGTGACTTTCGAATCTACCGCTGAGGTCACTGCGGCGTTGGTCGGCGGTCACGTCGATGTCGCCGCCACGAACCCCGGCGAAGTAGTAGGACAGATCGAATCCGGAGACATCAAACCCCTGTGCGCTCTGGCTCCTGAACGCTACGACTACCCGGAACTGGCCGACATCCCCACTGGCAAGGAACAAGGGATCGACGTCACCTTCGCCCAATGGCGCGGGTTCATTGCCCCAGGAGGAATCTCGGAATCTGCTCGGCAGTACTGGATCGATGCGGCGAAGCAGTACGCCAAGTCACCGGCTTACGACGAGTACATCGAATCCAACATGCTTCAGCCCCAGTCGCTCTTCGGCGATGAGTTCGCTTCTTACCTCGATGACTACAACGACGACGTGGAATCGGTGCTTGGCTGATGAATGAGACCACAACTGCTTCAACAACTGTTTCACAACCTGCCGCGACGCCTGGCACACCATCCGATACGCGTCCAGCACTCTCCGACGTCGTAGGAACTGCGGTCCTCGGTGTGATCGGTGTCGCCGCAGTCATCGGAGGACTCGGCTACGGGGTACTCGTCGACGGCGTGATCGGGCCTGGGTTCCTGCCCATAGTCGCCGGCGGCTTCGTGGCGATCGCCTCAGTGGCGGAGATCGCCCGGCTCTACCGCGCAGCCAGGACCAATCCTGTTCCAGCAGTCTCCGTCGCAGAAGCGACTCCGACGTATACCGCCGTCGATGTTGGGGACGCTGCCACAGGCCCTGGCAACGAAGCCGAGATCAACGGTGCTGGCCAGAGCGAAGACCCTCAAGGGATGGGTACTGGGGCCTCGGCAGGAACAGACGATCAGCACGGCGACCAGTCTGAGGAGTCCGAGACTGACCGCGATACGTTCGGCCGCACATCCCGACAGCGTCGATCCGCCATCATGAAGATCTTCGCGCTGATGCTGGCGGTGCTCTGCACTGTAATGGTGATCGGGCTGCTTCCGGCCCTGACCGCGATGCTGCTGACACTAATGCTCTGGGTCGAACGTAAACCACTGCTTCCCTCGCTGCTGGTCTCTCTAGCAGGGCTCGGGGTGGCCTACCTGCTGTTCGTCCAACTTCTCGGGGTTCCCACTCCGGTCGGAATCTTCGGCTTCTAGGAGGGGGTCGACATGTTTGAAAACCTGCAACTCGGGCTGGAAACCGCAGTCAGCCCCGAGAATCTCATCTGGTGCTTCATCGGAGTCCTCATTGGCACCTGCATCGGCATGATGCCCGGCCTCGGATCGACCACCGGTGTGGCCATCCTGCTGCCGATGACGTTGGCGATGGAACCAGTCACCGCACTGATCATGCTCGCCGGCATCTACTACGGCAGCCAATACGGCTCCTCGATCAGCTCCATCTTGCTCTCGACGCCGGGAGACTCCTCCAGTGTGGTTCTGACACTCGACGGCTATCAGATGGCACGCAAAGGCCGAGCCGGGGCGGCCCTAGCCATCTCGGCGATCGCCTCATTCGTCTCAGCAATCCTCACGCTGGCGCTGCTGCTGGCCGTCGCCGCCCCCATCGCCGACCTCACCCTCGAATTCGGCCCACCTGAGAACCTGGCCATCATTCTCCTGGGGCTGGCAACGATCGTCTCCTTCGCCGGAGAGAACATGCTGCGCGGCATCATCATGGCCGCTGTTGGCCTGCTGCTCTCCACCGTCGGCGTCGCCTCCGGATTCACCACCGACCGCTTCACTTTCGGCTCCATCAATCTGCTCGGCGGGCTTGACTTCGTCGCCGTGATGATCGGGCTCTTCGCCATCGGAGAGGTCCTCCACCAGATCCACCGCGGCGGAGAGAAACCCATCCGTGCCGGCTTCCGCGATCTGATGCTAACCAAGGAAGAAGCCCGACGGGTTCCTGCTCCCTCGCTGCGCGGAACCGGCCTGGGCTTCGGCCTGGGCATCCTGCCCGGGGCAGGCGCGACCTTGGCAACCTTCATGGCCTACGGCCTGGAGAAACAGGTCAGCCGCTTCAAGAAGCTCATTGGCAAAGGCGCAGTCGAAGGGGTCGCAGCCCCTGAATCCGCGAACAACGCCGCCGCCAACGCCAGCTTCATCCCCACACTGACTCTCGGGATCCCCGGAAGCGGTACGACAGCAGTCCTACTTGGCGCATTCGTCATCTTCGGGCTGCAACCAGGGCCGATGCTCTTCGAAGACCAGCCCGCCTTGGTTTGGGGACTGCTGGTCTCCTTCTTCTTCGGCAACCTTTTCCTGCTGATCCTGAACCTGCCTCTCGCCCCGGTCTTCGCCCAGGTGCTGCGAGTCCCCTACAGCTACCTGTACCCACTCATCCTGTTCCTGAGCCTGCTGGGCGCGTTCGCCGTCGGCAACAACGCCTTCACCCTCTGGGTGGTGTTCTTCGCTGGAATCGCTGGCTACTTCATGAAGCGGTTCGACTTCCCCGCAGCCCCTCTCGTCCTGGGGCTGGTCCTGGGACCGCTGCTGGAGCGCTACCTGGTCCAGACATCAGAAATGGGACAGGGAAACCTTGGCATCGTGCTGGAACGCCCTCTCTCCGCAACGTTCCTGGCACTGGCCTTGGTCGCCATCGCGCTGCCGGCAGTCCTGCGGCTCAGGAGCAATCGTCGACACGAACGCCAGACCGCCGGGGTCTGAACGGACGGAAGGCAACCTTGTCAGTTGCGCAGCCAGCCTGACGAGAGAAGTCCCTATGAAGCGCCCTGGGTCTCGTTCCCGTTCTCCTTTGTGAGACTCGGGACGAACCCCAGGGCGCTTCACGATATCTCGAAACGCAGTTGTGACTTCGTTCGCTTGGTGGCGGGATTTTTGCAGCGCTCCGTGGCGGTCTTGTTGCCGCGATCACGCAGGACTGGCTGCAGGTAGGTGTCGCGGTCTGAACCGAGAGGGGTGCGCCCGGTCGGGGCCGTTTGGATCGCTGCCGCTACGTCAGAGTCCGAAGGCTCCGCCGCTGACGAGGATCATGACACCGAGGCCGATGAGAACGATGGGGAAGAGGATGTGCTCCCAGCGTTCGAGCACTTCGGCGATCGGGGGGCGGGTGGCGACGAACTTTGCCAGGACTACCAGGGCCGCGACGAGGGCGAGGAAGACGATGCAGTAGGCGGCCACTGCGAGAGGTTCCACGCTGAGGAAGACAGGGGTGTAGACCCCGATGTTGTCGCCGCCGTTGGCAAGGGTGACGCCGGCGACTGTCCACACGCCGACCTTCTTGCCGGCAACCTTGGCCTCGTCGTCATCGTCGTCATCGTCTCCGCGCCAGGCCTGCCATGCGGCCCATAGGCCAAGGCCCAGAGGGATGAGACCGAAGTATGGGATGGCTTCCGAGGGCAGGAAGGCTCCGGCGCCGATGGTCACCAGGACCGCGGCACCGAGGATGCCGGCGAACCCGAGGTACTGCCCGGCCAGAATACGGGCGGTGGTGCCGCGCTGGCCGGCCCCTCGAGCGAAGAAGAGGGAGAGCACGATGATGTCGTCGATGTTGGTCGCTACGAACAGGCCCATCGCCTGCAAGACCGAGGTGAGGATCATGCGCCCTCCCCAGTTGCGTCGCATCCGGGAAGCGAGCAGGCGGGATCGATGCACGGGGCGTCTTCGTCCACTGCCAGGGTGGCATCGACCAGCGCCGTCAGCGCCTGCGCCAGGTGCGAATCGGCGATCTCATACCGTGTCCGGCGACCCTCGGGCTCGGAGACGACGATCCCGCAATCGCGCAGGCATGCCAGGTGGTTGGACACGTTCGGGCGTGTCAGGTCCAGATCTCGGGCCAGTTCCGCCGGGTAAGCGGGATGGTCGAGCAGGGTCAGGATGATCCGGGATCGAGTGGGGTCGGCCAGTGCGCGACCCAGGCGGTTCATCACGTCGAGACGCGAAGCAATAGTCAGCATGGACTGAAGTATACAGCAGGCACTGAACACTCTCGCGCAGGCGCCAGGCCAGACCGCATGCCCGCAAGGGGAACCCTCACCGGACACCACCGCTACTCATCGAGAGGAACGACGGCACGCCTGGCGGGCTGTCCCGTAAGACCCGTCCGGTGAACTGTCCGGTGAAGGGAGGCTATGTGACACACTGGGGAGCATGTCACCCTTGAAGGTCGGCTATGCCCGAGTCTCCACAGACGAGCAGGACCTGACCGCGCAGCGTGACGGACTCGCGGCGTTCGGCGTCGATCCCAAGCGCATCTACGTCGATCACGGGCTCACGGGCCGCAACGCCGACCGTGAGGGCCTGCGGCAGGCGCTGGCTGCCTGTCGGGACGGCGATACGTTCGTGGTCACCAAGCTCGATCGGCTGGCGCGTTCGGTCCGTGATGCCCACCAGATCGCCGACGACCTCGCGGCGCGGGAAGTGAAGCTGAGCATCGCCGGATCGGTGTATGACCCGACCGACCCGATGGGGAAACTGTTGTTCAACGTGCTGGCAATGGTCGCCGAGTTCGAAGCAGACCTCATCCGTGCCCGCACCCGCGAGGGGATGAAGGTCGCCAAGGCCAAGGGCCGGCTGCGCGGGAAGTCACCGAAGCTCACCCCCCGGCAAGAAGCTCACCTCGTCCAGCTACATGCCGCCGACGAGCACACCGTGGGCGAGCTGGCAGAGCTGTTCAGCGTGGGCCGCTCCACGGTCTACCGCGCCCTTCAGCGCGCCGAGCGCGGGCGCGAGAACGCCTTGCAGTAGGTGCATCGTGGACGCTCGAGCGCGGTGGCGAATCCTCAGGCTCCACGTCGAGGACCAGGTGCCCCTCGCGCGCTTAGCTCGCGAGACCGAAGTTGGGCTACGGACCCTGGAGCGCTGGCACGCCCGCTACCGCGCTGACGGCTACGCCGGACTGGAGACAGCCTCACGGGCGGACACCGGGACCCGCCGCCTTCCGCCCGACCTCGTCGACCTGATCGAGGGCCTGGCACTGAGCAAGCCGCGGCCGGCCATCGCTACGATCCATCGCAAAGTCACCGGCATCTGCGCCACCCGGAGATGGCCGGTCCCCTCCTACTCGGTGGTGTGGGACATCGTGCGGACCCTGGATCCCGGCATGGTCACCCTCGCCCTGGAGGGTGCAGCGTCCTACCGCGACAAGCACGAGCTGGTGCTCCGCCGGCAAGCAGACCTGCCCAACGCGATGTGGCAATCCGATCACACCATGCTCGACATCCTGGTGGTTGGCACCGACGGCAAGCCCGCACGGCCATGGCTGACAACGATCCTCGACGACTGCTCCCGGGCGGTCTGCGGCTACACAGTCTTCCTGGGCGCACCGTCGGCGATGAACACCGCCCTGGCGCTGCGCCAAGCGATCTGGCACAAGATCGACCCGGCCTGGCCGATGTGCGGCCTGCCCGACGTGCTCTACGTCGACCACGGCAGCGACTTCACCAGTGACCAGCTCGCCCACACCGCCGTCGACCTCCATATCCGACTGATCCACTCCACCGTCGCCCGACCCCAGGGACGGGGCAAGATCGAGCGGTTCTTCGGGACCATCAACACCGAGCTACTCGCCACCCTGCCCGGACACATCACCGAAGGGGACCCCTGGCCGACACCGAAACTGTCCCTGGCCGCCCTCGATAGCGCCCTGGAGGCGTTCGTGGCCACCTACAACGACCGCACGCACAGCGAGCTCGGAACCTCCCCGCGCAGCGCGTGGATCGCGGACGGCTGGCTGCCCCGAATGCCCGACAGCCTGGAAGACCTCGACGGACTGCTGTTGACCGTCGCCAAGACCCGCGTCGTGCGCCGCGATGGCATCCGCTTCCAGGGCCTGCGCTACGTCTCGCCGACTCTGGCCGGCTACGTCGGAAGTTCGGTCGTGATCCGCTACGACCCCCGCGACATCACCGAGATCCGCGTCTTCGATCACGACGAATTCGTCTGCAAGGCCGTCAACCAAGAGCACCACGATCAAAAGGTCAGCCTCAAGGAGATCCAGGCCGCGCGCAACGCCCGCCGCCGAGCGCTGCGAGCCGGCATCAACGAACGCATCGCCCTCGTGGCCGCACCTACCGAGACACCACGGATCACCGAAGCACCGACTCCGGCGCCGACGTCGGCCTTGAAGATCTACAAGGAGGACCTCAGGTGAGTCAGCGCTTCATCGTCACCAAGGAGCACCGCCGCTTCACCGAGTTCGCCGACGCCGTGCGCCGCGGGCACACCATCGGTTTGTGCTTCGGATCAGCCGGCGTAGGAAAGACACTCTCCGCGCGCCGCTACGCACACTACGAGAAGGCTCATGACCTGCTGACCTACTGGGGGCCGCGCTCCGACAACGACGCCAAGATCTACGCCGCCTTGAACCGGAGCCGCACCGTGCTCTACACCCCCAGCGTGCTGACCACCCCGCGGACCCTGAAGGACGAGCTGACCCAAGCCATCACCCGCACCAACATGTGCATCGAGCAGCACCTCGTACCTCCCGGCACGGCCGCTCCCGAGGCCTGGGGATGGCGAGACGGCAGGAACTACGTGGAGCTGATCATCGTCGACGAGGCCGAACGACTGCGTCCCGCCGCGCTGGAACTGCTGCGCGATCGCTACGACCGCGACGACATCGCCCTGATCCTGATCGGCATGCCCGGCCTGGAGAAGCAGTTCAGCCACTACCCCCAGTTCTACAGCCGAGTCGGCTTCGCCCACCAGTACCGGTCCCTGGGACAAGACGAACTGCTGTTCGTCCTCGAGCGACACTGGCGATCCCTCGGCAAGACCCTCGACCCCGACGACTTCACCGACGCCCAAGCCATCGCAGCCATCGCACGGATCACCCGCGGCAACTTCCGGCTCCTCGAACGCCTCTTCCCCCAGATCCAGCGAGTTCTGAAGATCAACGAACTCGACACCATCACCAACGACGTCATCGAAGCCGCACAGAGCACCCTGGTCATCGGTGTCACCTGACCCCGCCACGAAGCGACCGAAGAACCCCGCCATTCAGCAGCCGAAGTCACACGCAGTAGAATCCGGAGGCGGCGGCCCAAAAACGGTCGTTTGTGAACCGCCCGGGCTGGAGTGCCGAGGAGTGTAGTTGTGATCACTAGTTGGCTTGCTTCGTGCAGTGGTGCACGGCGCTCCATTGCGTCATGTGATTCCTCGGTGCCGGAAGTTTCTAGTGATGCCGCCTTGGAAGCGTGCCTCAAGGAAGTCGACATCCGTCGCGGAGATCCAGTCCCATTTCTGCCGCGAGAGGGCGATGAGGCTCTCGTCGATGCTCACTTGCCCACCTCCGCGAGGATGTTCACGGCGCTCATGCCCGCGGGCCAGCCGGCGTAGAACGCGAGGTGGGTGGCGACCTCGGCGAGCTCTTCGTGGCTGATGCCGTTCATCGAGATTCCTTTCGTGTCGAGGGTGCCTGACTCTTCACCCGACGCTAGATGTGGAGGGCCTCCAGAGGGAGGCACTGACAGTACGCCCCGCATCTGCAGCACGACTCATAGCCTCGGAGCAGTCCATACGAGGAGGAGAGACAGCATGGAGACGCGCACGCTGGGAACGAGCGGCCTGGAGGCTGCGACTGTCGGATTCGGATGCATGGGGCTCAGCCACGGCTACGGGAAGAAGGTCGAGGACGCGGACGGCATCGAGGTGATCCGCCGCGCCGTCGACCTCGGGGTGACGCTCTTCGACACCGCCCAGGTCTATGGCCCGTTCGTCAACGAGGAGCTCATCGGCACGGCCCTCGCACCGGTCCGTGACCAGGTCGCGATCGCTACGAAGTTCGGCTTCGACTTCGAGGGCACCCGCGAGTCAGGTCTGAACAGCACCCCGGAGTACATCCGCCGGACTGTGGAGGGCTCGCTGCAGCGGCTCGGGGTGGAGAGGATCGACCTGCTCTACCAGCACCGCGTCGACCCCGATGTGCCGATCGAGGACGTCGCCGGGACTGTGCAGGAGCTCATCGAGGCCGGAAAGGTCGGCCACTTCGGCCTCTCCGAGGCCGGAGCCTCCACGATCCGCCGAGCCCACAGCGTCCAGCCGGTCGCGGCGCTGCAGAGCGAGTACTCGCTGTGGTGGCGCGAGCCCGAGGCGGAGATCCTGCCGACCCTGGAGGAGCTGGGCATCGGCCTGGTCCCCTTCAGCCCGCTCGGCAAGGGCCTGCTCACCGGCACCATCGACAGCTCGACCACCTTCGCCGACGGCGACGTCCGCGCCTCTCTGCCGCGCTACAGCCAGCAGAGTCGCCGTGCCGGCGACCAGCTCGTCGACCTGGTCACCGCGATCGCCGAGCGCAAGGACGTCACACCCGGTCAGATCGCACTGGCGTGGTTGCTCGCCCAGCACCGGTGGATCGTGCCCATCCCCGGCACGACGAAGATCCACCGCCTGGAGGAGAACGTCGGCGCGGCCGCGGTCGGGCTGAGCGACGACGAACTGTCGCAACTGACCGAGCAGTCCGCCCGGATCGACACCGCGGCCCCGCGCTATCCGGAGAAGATGCAGGAGTGGATCGACCGCTGACCGGACGAGACAGAAGCGCCTCGCCTGCCGCATGGCAGGCGGGGCGCTTCTGAATAGGGATCCGGTCCGACGGATCCGCGGAGACCGTCGGTCAGGCCTCGGGGATCTCTCGGCCGAAGGTCTCCAGCGTGATGCTGTCGGGGTCCGGGCCGCTGCGCACACCGGTGTCCAGCGCGTCGAGCCGAGCCAGCTCCTCAGCGCTGAGCTCGAAGTCGGAGACGTCGAAGTTTTCCGCGATCCGCGCCGGCTTGACCGACTTCGGGATCGCCGAGCGCCCCTGCTGCAGATGCCAGCGCAGCATGACCTGGGCCGGGGTTCTGTCGTGCGCCCGGGCGATCGCCGTGATGGTCTCGTCCTCCAGGGTGCTCTTCTCGCCTCCCGCGTAGAAGGTGATGCCGCCGATGGGCGACCAGGCCTGGGTGAGGATGTCGTGCTCGCGGTGCAGGGCCTGCAGCTCGCGCTGCTGGAAGTACGGGTGCACCTCGATCTGATTCACCGCAGGGACGACCTCGGTCGCGGCGAGCAGGCGCTCGAGCATATCGGGCATGAAGTTGCTGACCCCGATCGCGCGGACCTTCCCGTCCGCCAGCAGCTTCTCCAGCGCCTGGTACGCACCGATGGTCTGCTCGAAATCAGACGTCAGCGGCTGGTGCAGCAACAGCAGGTCGATCTGTTCGACGCCGAGCTTGCCGGCGGACTTCTCGAAGCCGTGCAGCGCTTCCTCGTAGCCGTAGTCGTTGATCCAGAGCTTGGTCTCCACGAAGACCTCGTCACGAGACACATCCGCGTCGCGGAGGGCCTCGCCGACGCCCTTCTCATTCATATAGGCCGCGGCGGTGTCGATGAGCCGGTAGCCCACCCGCAGCGCCTCGCCCACGGCAACGGTGGTCTCTTCCGGCGGAGTCTGGAAGACGCCGAAACCCAGGGCCGGCAACTCGACGCCGTTGTTCAGGGTGACGTTCATGTTCTCTCCTCATGTTCTGTGGTGGGGGAGTCGGCGGCGAGACTGCCCAGCAGCTTCAGCCGGTCCTCGCTCGGAGTTCCCGGTTCGGCGGTGTAGCCGAACATGAACCACTCGGGGTTGGCCGGGAGGTCCATCGCCTCGTACACCAGCTCGAGGTCGCCGACCTCCGGGTGGTGGATGCGCTTGACGCCGCTGCGATGGTGGCGCACGTCGTGAGCCGCCCATCGGTGCCGGAAGTCGTCGCTGCGGGTGACCAGCTCACCGATCAGATCGGTCAGGCCCTTGTCCCGCGGATTCTGCCCGGCATAGGTGCGCAGCGAGGCGACGATTCCCGAGGCGCTCTGCTCCCAGTCGGGGAAGAAGACCTGCGCCGCGGGGCTGAGAAAGGTGAATCGGGCCGTGTTGCCGCGGCTGGCCGGATCCTCCAGCAGCGGTGCGTACAGCCGGCGGCCCATCGCGTTGCCGGCCACGTAATCCATCCGCCGGTCCCGCACCCACACAGGCATGGCCGCTGCGTCGATGAAGCGCTGCAAACTCGGCCGGAACGGCTGCTCGGCCTTCTTCCTGCGACGAGGCGCCTGCGGACCGGCGGACTCGGCGAGAGCGTTCAGATGGTCGGTCTCGGCCTCGTCCAGACGCAGCGCCTGAGCAAGACCGTCGAGGACCTCCATCGAGACACCGCGCAGGTCCCCACGCTCCATCCGTGCGTAGTACTCGACGCTGACGCCGGCCATCAACGCGACCTCCTCGCGGCGCAGGCCCGGCACCCGTCGACGGCCGCCGCCGAAGAGGCCCGCCTGCTCCGGGGTGATCCGGTCTCGCCGGGTCCGCAGGAAATCGCCCACCTCGTCTCGCTGGTTCATGCCCCCAACGCTACGGACTTCCCCCGCCAGGAGGGAGGGACTGGCGGTACACGTATCACTGATCCCTTCTTCCACCGAACCCGAGGTGGTGCATTGGAGCCCATGACGCCATCGCCTGAGACTCCGCCCGCTCGACGGGCCGTGATCGTCGCCGCCGGATTCGCCGCCGCGACGACCCTCACTGGCTGCGCCACCAGAACTCCCCCGCCACAGCAAGGAGACACGACGCCGATGAGCACCGAGCCCGAGACGGAATCCGGCACCTCGTCGAGGACGCTGGTGGTGTTCTTCTCCCGGCCGGGGGAGAACTACTGGTACGGCGGACGACGCGATCTCGAAGTCGGCAACACGAAGCGTCTGGCGGAGATGATCGCTGAACGCCTGGACTGCGACACCTACGAGATCCGCCCGGCCGACCCGTATCCGCAGGCCTACGACCCGACCGTCGAGCGCAACCAGCAGGAGCAGGACCAGGACGCCCGCCCGGCCATCGCCGGCGGGCTGCCGGAGATGAGCGGATACGACACGGTCCTGCTGGGCAGTCCAGTCTGGAACGTCCGTGCCCCGATGATCATGTCCACCTTCATCGAGAGCATCGACCTGGCCGACACGAGGATCCTGCCGTTCGTCACCTACGCCGTCTCCGGTATGAGCGGCATCGATCAGGACTACCGCGACGCCTTGCCCGGCTCCGAAGTCGTCGACGGTCTCGCCGTTCGGGGCGAGGAGGTCGACGAGGCCGCCGACGACGTCGAAGCGTGGCTGCGCGAGAACGCCCTCGGATAGCCCGAAGCGAGCCAGAAGACAGGAACCGTCGGGCCCGTCCTCGACCTGCTGCCCGCGAGTGAGAGGAGCCAGCCGCACAGGCAGCACTGGAACCACCCATCGCCCCTGCACCCGCGGGTGCCGTACCCACCACAGGGAAGGAAGTCCAACCGATGAACAGCACTCAGAACACCGGTCGCATCGCAGTCATCACCGGCGCATCCTCCGGCATCGGAGCGGCTACCGCCCGCGCCCTCGCCGCCGACGGCCACCGGGTCGTGCTCCTCGCACGCCGCCTCGACCGCATCCAGGCCCTGGCCGCAGAACTCGGCCACGGATCCATCGCCGTCCAGGCCGATGTCACCGACCGCGACCAGCTCATCGCCGCCGCCGACCACGTCCGGGAAGAACTCGGCGGCGTGGATGTGCTGGTCAACAACGCCGGCGTCATGCTGCTCGGGCCCTTCTCATCCGCGCAGTACCAGGACTACCGCACCATGATCGAGGCCAACCTGCTCGGCGCGATCACCGCCACCGAGGTCTTCCTCGACCAGCTCCAAGACGGCGGCGGGGATGTGATCAACATCTCCTCGGTCGCCGGACGCACCGCCCGCGCGGGCAACGGCGTCTACGCAGCCACCAAGTGGGGCATCAACGGCTGGTCCGAATCTCTGCGCCAGGAGCTGCTGCCCGGCGTCCGGGTCACACTCATCGAGCCCGGCGTCGTCGACACCGAGCTGCCGGCCCACATCACCCACGAGGCCACCCGCGAACAGGTGCAGAAGGGCTACGACGCCGCGACCGTCACGCCCGAGGAGATCGCAGAAGTGATCGCCTTCGTCCTCTCCCGCCCCCGCCACCTCGCCATCAACGAAATCCTGCTCCGCCCCGCCGACCAGCTCGGCTGAGCCCGCTCTCGCCCGGCCGTCCCGTCTCGGCGGCGGAGCCTGCCCTTCGACAGTCGCCGCAGCTCCCGACCACCACCGATACGGAGGACTCCAGTTCATGATCGCTCGCCTGCTCATCCCCTCCTCCGCTCTTCTGTGGGGCCTTCAGTTCGCGCTGCTCAGCCCGGCCCTGGCCATCATCCTCGCCACGCTCTACGACGCCTCCACCGCCGACATCGGCTGGAGCCTCGCGGTCTACCACGCCGGCGGCTTCGTCGCCTCGCTGCTCATCCCCGCATGGGCGGACCGACGCCGCTCCTATCTTCCGGTCATGCTCGGCTGCGGCGTGCTGACCATCGCCCTGGCGGGCATCCTGGCGACCGTGACATCGTTGCCGCTGGCGACAGTCGCCCTGGTGGTGATCGGCGGCCCCGCAGCGCTCGGCACCACGATGCTCTTCGCCCACCTGCGCGACACCGGCAGCACCACCTCCCACATTGCCGACACCCGCGCCATCATCTCCGTCGCCTGGATGGGAGGGCCGCCCCTGGCGACCCTCATCATCGGCTGGCTCGGTGGACACGGCATCCTCGCCGCCCTGACAGTCCTCGCGATCCTCAACATCGCCACCACCGCGGCGATGGTGTTCCGCCACAAGCGAGCCGACCAGGATGCCGCGCCGTCCAGGACGTCCCGATCAGCCCCCTCGCTGCCGCCCACGGGCAAGGCGGCGACAGCCCTCATCCTGACCGCATTCGTGCTCTTCCAGGCCACCAACGCCACTGCCATGACCTTCATGACCATCTATGTCACCGAGACCCTCGGTCTGGCGATCATCTGGGCCGGCATAGCCCTCGGCGTCGCAGCTGCGCTCGAGGTCCCCGCGCTGATGATCATCGGTCGGCTGGGCGACCGAGTCTCTCACCTCACCCTGGTGGCCGTCGGGGCTCTCGCCGGCGTCACCTACTACCTGGGGCTCGCCGCGGTCACCGAACCGGTGCTGCTGCTGGCCCTGCAGCCGCTGAACGCCATCAGCTTCGCCGTGGTCTCGGGCATCGGCATGGTCCTGTTCCAGGAGATGATCCCCGGCGCGGGGTTGTCCACGGGCCTGTTCATGAATACCCGGCGCATCGGAGCCATCCTCTCCGGGCCGATCATCGCCCTCGGCGCGCTTCCCCTGCTCGGCCAGCGCGGGGTCTTCCTCGCCTGCGCGATCCTCACCCTTGCCGGGCTCGGCTTCGTCCATATCGCGCGACGAGCCGCCGCGACGACAGCCTCTGCGACACCGGCTGCGGAAGATGCCCCGGCCCGGTGACGGGCGAGGAGCTCGTCGTTGACGGCACCCACTGAGGAACAAGAAGGTAACGTCGCAAGAACCTACAGCTTTACGAGACGCCACGCTCGGCAAGCACGACGCCGCCACGAGCTGGGACGACGGTAGGCATGCAGCGTCTCGCAAAGTCGTCGCACCGTATTCTGTCTCAGCTCTTCCGGAGAGGGTGATTTATGAGGCATGATCGCGCCATGAGGCTCCTGGGGTATTCGCGGGTGTCGACGGCGGGACAGGATCCGGCGCTGCAGTTCGATGCTCTCCTCACATCTGGGGTGCAGAAGCGGGATGTGTTCTCGGATGTGACGTCCGGGGCGAAGAGCGCGGCGGAGCGTCCGGGCATGAAGAAGCTCCTGGCCTACGCCGAGCCCGGGGACACCGTCGTGGTCTGGCGGATCGACCGGCTAGGGCGATCTTTGATCGATGTGCTCAACACGGTGAACCTGTTGCGGGACCGCGACGTGAAGGTCCGGTCCGTCTCCGACGGGATTGATCCCGAGACCTCCTCGGGACGGCTCATGCTCGGGATGTTGGCGACGCTCGCAGAGTATGAGCGGGAGCTGGTCACCGAGCGCGTCAACGCCGGAATCGCCGCGGCTCGAGCCCAGGGCACAAAGTTCGGCCGACCGCCCGTGAACCCCGAGGTCGTGGATCGCAAGCTCGCGATCGCCGCCGAAGAGCGCGCGAAGGGACGTACTGCCGAGGAGGCTGCGCGTCTCGTGGGGTGGTCACGGGCGACGCTCTACCGCCATCAGCGGGACGCGGCCGCTCGCGAGACCGTCGAGCAGGCATGACATGGACGGGCTGCAGAAGTGGAAGATTCTGCGGCTCCACGTCGAAGACGGCATCCCTCTGGCGAGCCTTGCCCGCGACACCGGGATCGGCACGCGCACGCTCTCGCGCTGGCACTCCGCCTACCGAGCCGGTGGCATCGCGGCCCTGGAGCGGACACCGCGGGGCGACGCTGGCACACGGCGTACTGCGCCTGAGCTGGTGGGCTTCGTGGAGCACCTGGCGCTGACCAGGCCGCGTCCGAGAATCGCCACATTGCACCGCCTGGCCGCTGCCGAGGCCTCGCGAACAGACGAAAAGGAACCGAGCTACGCGACGGTGCGTTCAATCGTGCAAGCACTGGATCCCGGCATGGTGACGCTCGCACTCGAAGGGCCGGCCTCCTACCGTGACCGTCACGAACTCGTGTACCTCCACCGTGCCGAGCGTCCCAATGCCCTGTGGCAGGCCGACCACACTGAGCTCGACATCCTTATCAAGGACCCCAGCGGGAGACCGTCGAGGCCCTGGCTGACGACGATCATGGACGACTACTCGCGGGCGATCTGCGGGTACATGGTCTTCGGAGGCGCCCCCTCGGCGATGAACACCGCACTGGCGCTGCGCCAAGCAATCTGGCCCAAGAGCGACCCCGCCTGGCCGATGTGCGGCATCCCGGAGGTCCTCTACGTCGACCACGGAAGTGACTTCACCAGTCACCACCTCGAGTACACCGCGATCGCCTTGAAGATCCGCATCATCCACTCCACCGTCGCCCGCCCGCAGGGTAGAGGAAAGATCGAACGGTTCTTCCACACCGTCAACACCGAACTGCTCGCGACCCTGCCCGGGCACCTCACCCCGGGACACGCACACCCTCTACCGGTGCTGGGCCTACCTGGTCTCGACCGGGCCATCAGGGACTTCATCGGCCTGTACAACCAGCGCACGCACACCGCGATCCGCACGAGCCCGAAGGCGTCCTGGATCGCAGAGGGATGGCTGCCGCGGCTACCCGAGAGCCTCGAGGAGCTCGACGGCCTCCTCCTGCGGGTCTCCAAGCACCGGACGGTCCAGCGCGACGGCATCCACTTCCAAGGGCAGCGCTACCTCTCACCCACGCTCGCCTCCTTCGTCGGACGCACGGTCACTATCCGCTATGACCCGCGCGACCTGTCCGAGGTCCGTGTCTACGACCACGACACCTTCGTATGCACCGCGATCGATGAAGCCCACCCCAATCAGCGGTACAGCCTCCATGACATAGAGACCGCGCGTCGAGCCCGCCGCCGACAACTCCGGCGGGACATCAACGACCGCATCCCCACAGTTCCCCGACCCCAGCCTGACCCGCCCGCGCCACCACCTCCCGCACAGCAGAAACGGAAGCGGCTGCGGACCTACGAAGAGGACGAGTAGATGAGCCGCGACTTCATCGTCACCAAAGAACACCGCCGCTTCACCGAGTTCGCAGGCGCCATCCGCAAGGACGTCACCATCGGCATCTGCCATGGCGAGGCCGGTGTCGGCAAAACCCAGTCGGCACGCAGATACGCCCACTGGGACACCCTCGAACCCTTCATCCAGGACTGGGGACCACGCAGCGATACCGATCTGAAGCACTACGCCGCCGCCCACCGCTCCCGCACCGTCTTCTACACCCCCGAAGTCCTCCCCAAGCACCGTGACCTCATGCGCGAGATCGAGTTCTACCGCGCCAAAGTCGGCATACTGATCTACGAACACCTCCGTGAGATCGGGAAGATCACAACCATCGAGGTGCCCCGCACCATCGACTTCACCGAGCTGGTCATCATCGATGAAGCCGAACGGCTCACCCCGACAGCACTCGAGCTACTACGGGATCTCCACGATCGTCACCACGTCGCCCTCATGTTTATCGGCATGCCCGGCATCGACCAGCGCTTCCGCCACTACCCCCAGCTCTACAGCCGCCTCGGCTTCTCCCACCGCTACCGCTCCCTCGCACGAGAGGAACTGCTGTTCGTTCTGACTCGTCATTGGAAACGTCTCGGCCGCACACTCGACCCCGACGACTTCACCGACGCCCAAGCCATCGCCGCGATCGAACGCATCACCCGCGGGAACTTCCGCCTCCTCGAACGCCTCTTCCCGCAGATCGGCCGCGTCCTGAAGATTAACCAACTCGACATCATCACTGACGACGTCATCGAAGCTGCCGCCAGCACACTAGTCACGGGCTAACGCCAGCCACTCACCCACAGAAGCACGCCATTTACTGATCAAGTCCACAGGGGTGCCTGTGGAGCCTGTACTAGCTCGCCTGCCCCCACAGCTCGCCGCGCAGCTGGTCCAGCTTGCTCCCTGTCCGTGGTGCCGCCTGTGTCGAGACTGCCACCCGCGCCGCCGGCGGCGTGCGCATCTCGCGCAGCACGTTCATCAGATGCGGCATCAGATGCAGCGTCTTCGTCAGCTCCGCCCCCTCGGCATTCTCCACCGCGTACTGAAGGCGAGCCGCGGTAGGCCGACCCGGTTCGATCAGCGCAGCGTCGACCTCCTCGGCGTGCTCGCAGCTCCCGACTGTCTCCTCGAATGCCTCGACGATTCCAGCCATGACTACCCCCTCCGTTCTCAACTCGGCCAAGATGACGCTGGACACCTGTGCCGACGTGTTCGAGGACGACCTCGGCAGTCTGGGGAGCGGCTCGAGTCTGCTGCGTACTCACTGCGTACTGAGCCCGACGAGGAATGAGTGAACGCCCAGGTCATTGTGCTTCTGACCTGGGCGTTCATCGGTGCCCCCGGCAGGATTCGAACCTGCGACACCCGCTTTAGGAGAGCGTGCCGGTCCGGTAACGATTGGGCACGGCTGTGTCGAGTTGCCCTCAACGGAGGCGATATGACGGGATTCGCGATGTTGGCAGGACACGGTCAGTCACGACTGAGTGTGACTGTATTGCGGACTCACTGCGGACCGGTTGGAAGGAGTCCTTGTCGTAGAGCTGAGATGGGCGTGGTCCTTCTGGAGGCCCTTCTGGAGGCCCTTCTGGAGGCCCTCCAGAAGGCTCTACTGGAGGAGTCTCCCGAGGGGCACCGGCGGCTCCCTGGCTAGCGGCTGGTTCATGGTCGCCGCAACCGTCGACGTTTGTGCGGAGACTGCAGCTCAGCGACTGCCGACATTGCCATCAGCCGGGCAGCGATTACCGCCGTGCTGGCCGCCCCGACTGAGTCCACCCCATCCCTCATATCAGCATGCTGACTAGGAGATTTGAGAGCAGCGGGCGACACAAGGCCCCGGGGAGGCCCTTCACAAGGCCCTTCGCAAGGCCCTTCGTGTCCCCCTTCGTGAGGCCCTTCCGTTGCCCCTCGGGGAGGGGCGCTCCTCAAGTAACAAGAAAGATGAAAGATGTGAGACGAGAGAACCGAAGCGGGAGGTGGGTACCTCCCTGAGCCGTGTTGCATTAAGAGGTGGGTGGGAGGAGATCAGCGATCGCTTCGCTCCTCGATCTCCTCCGGCACCTTGGCCGGGGTTCTTGCTTCGCTGCGAACCCGGCCAAGGTGCCTGCTCGCGCGTGCGCGGCCTCAACCGTGGCCAGACCTCTGGGGTCGCCGCCAGGCGGCAATTAGGAGCTGATTCAAAGGCCTCGATATCCGTGAAGCAGCTCGTGGGCCCGCCGGAGGGGGATCGGGACCCAGGAGGATGCGCGGTGTACAGGCCATGCAGGGCCCAGAGCGTTACAACGCGTGCGCTACGGTGAAGCCATGCACACAGTGACAATGGTCGGGGTCGCGGGAGTGACGGCTGGGATGGCCGGTGGAGCAAAAGGGCTCCATATGATGAAACCAGTTATCGAACGGGCGAATGAGGTCCGTCGTGCAGATCTGCAGATGCTGGCGACTGGGCAGTCTCTTCCCCCTATTCCTCCACCAGAAGACCCGCCCGCGCGGCGTCCCCGACACATTGTGCTGTGCTACACAGCAGGCATGGTGATCGGAGTGGTGGCCGGGGCGCTCATCGGCATCATGATCGTTCAGCTGATTGCGACGGCGGCGCCCGGTGACGTCCCCGCGACGGAGCGGGTCCTCGGTGGACTATTCGGAGGGTTCATCGGCGGAGTCATCGGCGCGATACCAGGAATAGTTCTTGGTGCAGTGATCTGGTTGTTAGAGGTGCGAGCGCGATTGCGTGCTGCCACCAGCTTCCTTCAACGGTCGCTATGGGAGCAGCGGGAAGCTAGGCGTGGTGAGCTCGAGGCTGGGCGAGTGTCACCTGATGAGGCTGCCCAGCAGATCCAAGGAGAGCTGGAGGAAACCTGGTGGTGATCGCGCTGTCTGCCGCCTGACTGCGTGGACATTGCCAAAGGCGATGAGGTGCCGCTGTACACCTGAGATTCATCGCGGGGAGCCCTGAACATGAAGGCCAGTGTTTGCCAGCACTGAACCTGTCAAGCTACTAGGCGAAAAATTTCCGTACCCGCACTTGCCGTATTATGCTCGTCGATCCCTAGGCTTCGATGGGCTTTCTGTCAGGCATCTGGAGGGTGTTTAATGTATCACCCTGTCTTCTGGTATTTGCCTTCCTCCCTGTTATAGTAATCCGCTTCCGAAGCGGATCCGGCCTTACGCTGGACTCGTCACCAGTTCAGCGGCGCCGGGGGGGGGATCGTGACCGATCGGGAAACTCGAGGGCATCGAGGTGGGCGCTCTTCCCAGAGGACACGGCGCCTGGCGTCGCAGCTCGCAAACATGAGTCGCGCCGAATGCCCCTCTCAGGGCCGTGATGCAGTACGTGTCCAGCATCAGGCCTCACGTGTGCTCGATGAGCTGGACGCTCTTCACCAGCTACTCGAAGCAGCAGATACCCAGCTGCCCGGCGCTGTCACTGATCAGTTGCATGCTGCAGTTCCCGGGGCTGAGCGTCGATGAAACGACCGGCGGTTAACGCGTGCGATTACATGCTCGGCACGAGGAAAACCCGGCACCTGCCTGCGACGATGCTTGAGCTCAAAGCCCGCGAATGTCGACGCGCGCGGGTAAGGGACAATCCGCGGACCGCGCGAAAGGCGGTTCGGCTCGTGCTGGCGACTCTTGCGCTGGCTATCGGGCTGAGTGGCTTCTCTCTCAGCTCGGCCCAGGCGTTCCCGTGGGACGATATGCAAGAGAGCATCACCGCGACCATCACGAACATGTGCGGGCCGAACGACGTCCCGACTCCTTCGACGTATACAGGCGTGGATACCCTGGCCGGCCTCAATGCCGCCAGCGGTGACAGCGTGGCCGTCCGGTCGACAATCATGCCGGTCTTCAGCCAGGACGCGGACGGAACCGCGGGCGGTAATGGGATGGATCGTCTCCAGGACATCTACGGCCCGTATGGCGAAGTGATCGCCCACCCCACCTATGAGCGGTACGGCTTCTCAGCCCTCTCCTGGCACCAGTATGGCTATGACTGTTTCTCCCCCAGCCTGATGATGGGCCCTCTGGCCGACATGGGGCTCACCGTCTTGGTGCATGTGCCGATGATGATCTCCATGGCGATCCTCAACCTCGCCATGGACAACCAGATCTATGACGCATTCGCCACGATGATGCAGCCGTTCATCGGGGCGATGTATCAGCTCTTCAATCCATGGATCTACATGATCGTGCCTGTCGGGGTGCTCATCGCGTGGCTGGCTTCGCGCGGCTCGATCCAGGCCACGCTCAAGGCCGCCGGATGGGGAGTGTTCATACTCGCAGTCTTTCTGCTGATGGGATCGTCGACGACGACCATCGTTTCCAAGGCGACGAACATCGTCACCGAGGTCTCTGGAACGGCGGCGTGTAAGTTGAACGCTGCTGCTGGTGACGACACCTCAGGAGGCGAATGCAGCACGACGGACCCCATCAAATCCGTGAATCAGGCCCTCTGGTACGGCATCCCCTACCAGACCTGGCACCTGGGCCAGGTCGGGGAGCGCCAGGCTGAACTCGACTCCGAAGCCAGGGAGAACGGCGAAGTCGGCTGGGGCCCGGCCATCCTCAACGGACAGTACGTCGGTGTGAACATCGACGGCGAGATCGATGAGCAGGGCCGGAAGGTCATCAGCAACATCGAAACGTGGAACCAGGCGAACTACACGCCCGACTCGGACACCGGGAAGATGGCGATGTGGGCGGAGGACGAGACTTGGGAAGATGTTCCCTATCTGGCCAACGTGAAGCTGATGTGCAACGACGTCGGCGGAACTGCGGATGAGGAGCGAGAGCCCAGCAAGAAGACCCGCTGGATGTACTCCGGCAACGACGGCACCAACAACTACTGTGACACCGCCACGGCCGGGACCACAGAGATGGTCTCGTATATCCAAGGCGACGAGTTCAACCAGCAGTTCCTGACTGCCTTGGCAGGCATGGTCGGTGTCGGCGCTGTCTCCCTGACGGTGATCGTGGCCTCCATGTACCTTGGCGTGCAGAAGATGCTGTTCTTCTTCCTGCTCTTCCTCGCTCCGATGGTGCTGCTGGTCTCCGCCCTCGGTGACCGGAAGCGTCGCCCCTTCGCGATCCGTTTCGCGGAGCTGATCGGTGCGAACCTGTTGAAGCAGATTGCAGCCGTCTGCATCGTGCTGTTCGTCGCCCACGCCATGGCCTCGCTCTTCGGGTCCTCAGCGTTCAGCTCGGTCCCGTGGATCATGAAGCCATACGTCGCTGTCCTGTTCTTCATCGCCCTAGCCCTGTTGGCCTTCCCGCTGAAGAACCTGGTGAAGGGCGCGGTGCAGGGAGACACTTCTCCATTGGACAAGCAGGCCAACGCCCCCGTTCGTGCCGCCAAGAACACCGTCAAGGGTGCAGCCATCGTCGGTGCAGCTGCTGCAAGCGGTGGTGCAGCCATTGGGGCCGGCGGAGGGGCTGCGGTCCTTGCCGGCGCTGGGGGCAAGGCAGCTATGGCAGGCAAGGCAGGTGTCGCTCTTACTCAAGCCGGGAAAGCTCTGGGGCACGGATCCAAAGCCGGTCGGGCCCTGCGTGCCGGGGGCGGTCTACTCAGAACCAGCGAGGCCGTGAAAGGCGCCCGAGATTCAGCAGCGGGAAAGCGTGCCGCAACACTTCAGGCGGCCCAATCGCTGCTTACTGGAGCGGGCAGTGACAAGTACCGTGACCAGAATGGTGAGCTCTTGCCTGAAGCGCCGACGATGGCGCAGCTCGATGCTCAGCGGCTCGCTCAGGCGGGTCAGGCGGACAATAAAGCCACCACTGCTCAAGAGGCTTTCCTCAATTCATTCTTCCAGGGATACCGCGCAGAAAACGATGGCGCGCATCATCGTGATGACCCGAACGGGCCGATTGCGCAGAGGGCGGCCCGCGCTCAGCACGCGCTGAATCGGCGACAGGCCCGGGCTGATGCCAACAGCCTGGATGCCACCGTGCAGACCGACGTGCCGGACCCTGACGTGGGGCCAGGCCCAACTTATGGTCCGGGTGCAGGTCCTGACACAGGCCCCGGGTCTGGCGCCAAATCTGATCGTGATGCTGGTCCGGGACATGATCCAAGCTCTGGCCCGGACGGGGGTCATCCGCCGGGTCCTCTAGTAACTCCGGATCCGCATTCCAGCCCCAGCCCGGCAACGGGGGAGTCTGGCCGAGCGAGCGACACCACAGGTGAGCGTATCGACGCGGGGCTAGTGCGCCAGTGGTACCAAGATCGGGCGAAAGAGAACCTCAACGGACCGTCATTTGCCCGTGAGATGGAGTACAACATCAACACGGTGCGATCCGAGGCCGACGTGCTCTCCGAGGCTGGAATCTCTCAGGAACAAGTCACGTCCGACCCCACACTCCTGCTCTCCGGTGAAGCCTACGACGGTGGCTCCACTGTCCAGATGGACCCCTTCCACCCGGTCACAGGAGCAATGAACCAGCTGCGCTTCGCCGCTTCCTCGGGAGACGAGGACGCGATGGAGAAGGCGGTCGATCAGGCTTCAGAGGCCGTCGCTCAGCATGGGGTGCCGAGCCAGATCAGTGAGATCAGCTCGGTCGGGGAGCGCGCCGAAAAATTCGAGTCGATCCAACTAGTCGGTGCGATGCCGGACCTCGACGAGATGTCGACATGGCAGGATCGCGCGGAGGCCGCCCATACGATGATGGCTGCACAAGTAGATATGCCGGAGGATTATCCAGCTCGCGAGGCCGTGCAGGACTACACCGCCGCCCTGTCGACTCCGGGCGTCGACAGATGGACATTGTCACGGCTTCAAGAATCTACGATTCATCAGATCGGCGAGGTTGGCGACGGGGGTGCTCCTCGGGCATTCACATCCGTCGAGCCCTCGCAATTTGATCATTCACCGGCGGCGCCTCGTGATGGAGAGCCGTTAAATGGGCGCGGGTCTACCACCGAGGTTCCCTCGCCTGCCTGGGCGCAGGAGTCCTCTGAGGACGCCAGGGACTCTTGGGCTGAGACATCGGCTGGTGCCGAACCATCGCGTTCGACCGATGACGAGTCGTCCGTGTCCGTCGATCCGGGCGTTGAGGCCGCTGGGCAGTCGCCCGCGTCAGCAAATGTCCCAGCCAACGGGGGTATCTCACGAGAGGATCTGCGAGACGCGATGTCGGAAGGGCTCCGCGAGCAGGGGCATGCGCTCAGTACGGCGTCTATCGAGAATGCCGGAGAACGGAACCGTTACCCAGCAGGTTCGGATACTCCTGAGCCTTATGAGAGTCCGACCAGTGGCACAGGAGCCGTCGACCTTGAGTCGCCACATGCGCGCCCTAGAGCTGAGTCCGGATCATCGTCGAGTTCCGGGGGTGGTGGCCAGAGTGTCGAGAGCCTGTCGGATGAGGGCTCGCTGATATACCGGCCAGAACGCCGGAGACGTAGACGGTCCGGGCTCTTCGAGGAGCCGGCACCGGCTGACAAGGACGAGAGCGAAGAGTAGGTGCCATGAATTCTGATATGCACGATGTGAAAGCACAGTACCGGCGCAAAGCGCTGAACAACTTGAAGACTCCTGGTGCTGTACGGCCCATGGAGTACCGGGTCGACGCCGTGAGGTCAGGGACGGATGTCCTCGCGCAGGAGGCTCTATCGCCACGCGCTGTCGTCGCCGACCCTACATTGATGCTATCTGGCGGTGCCTACGCCGGAGGAGCTACAACTGCCATGGACCCTTTCCACCCGACAACCGCGGCCATGACCCGGCTGCGGTTCGCCGCGGCGACGCACGATGAGGGCATCATGGAGAAGGCTATGGACGAAGCCTCGGATGCACTCGTCACACACGGACCTCCGGACCAGATCGAGAGAGTCTCCGCAGTTGGAACTCGCGCCGAGGAATTTTCCGCGATGGATGTAGTAGCCGCAATGCCCGACTGGTCAACGACGGGGACCTGGATGGGGCGAGCGGAAGACGCCCTGGTGATGTGTGGAGTTCTGGCCGCGGTGCCGCACGATCACCCCGCACGGTCCGCGATCGAGGAGTACACAAGGGTGCTCGCCAACCCCGGGGTCGAGGCTCCGCTGCTCCAGCCGTATGAGGACAAGGTCCACAGTGCCTTGATGAACTGGGCCAAAGTCCACGAGGCAAATGGGTGGGGGATCAACTCGTAACACGGCGGAGTGAGGTCGGATCGTTCCGCTCACGTGGCGGAGCGCGGCGTAGACGTTGGGCGGGCACGTTCGCGTGCCCGGTAGATGGTTCCTCGTGAGACACCCATGATCTCGGCGACTTCGCTGGTCGTGTGCTCGCCCGAGGTGAGCAGGGACACCACATGGCGCTCCTGCGCTGGGCTGAGCTTGGGCTGTCGCCCCCTCAGCCTCCCTCGGGCTTTGGCAACGGCCATACCCTCTCGGGTCCGCTGACGTATCAGGTCTCCTTCGAACTCCGCGACCATCGACAAGACGGTGAATAGCAACTTGCCCATTGGATCAAGGGGATTATAGGTGCTGCCGCCGATATTGAGTGCGACTCCTCGGCTTTCCAGCTCTGCTGCGATGTCTCGCGCATCGGGTACGGAGCGGGCTAGTCGGTCGAGCTTAGTGACTACGAGCGCATCTCCTGCTCGTACAGCTGCGAGGGCTTCGCGCAGACCAGGACGGTCCCGGTTTGCGCCGGTCAGTCCGACATCTCTGTAGATGTGGTTCTCCTCGACGCCTAGGGATATGAGAGTCTCCCGCTGAGCGGTCAGGTCCTGATCCTGGTGGGTCGTCGAGCACCTGGCGTAGCCAACGAACATGTGGCTCCTCATGTCTTATTTGTGGCCCCGTGGCCGTTCAACAAACCGGGCGGGCTTACCGGACGCCCATGAGAGTGTCTGCCGGCTGGTGAGCGATCTGTCCGGTGAACGTCCGTTTTACGGACGCCCTCTTCATGACTCGAGCTCCGTTTCAGGGCCCTTCAGGTCAAACGAGCCCCATTTCTTGCGTAGAGCCTCTCCGGTTGAGGTGATGATCGTGCAAGTCTCGCGTCTAGGGTGGTCCATCACCACTGTGCAGTTGTCCTCGCGTCGCCGGTAGTCGCGCGTCACTCCCGGGGTGTATGCCGCGTAAACGTGCCACGAGACCGTCATGTGCCGCTGTACAACAGGGGAGGCCGCGATGATTGCCCCCTTGATCTCCTCTTGCAGTGGGTGCGTTCCGTGTCGGAGCTGCTCTGCAGCGTCGCTGTGGCGGAAAGGAGCGGGGGCTTCCTCGTCGAGCCGAGGAGCGCCACCACTGGGATCGAGATCCAGGACCTCGGCGCCCACTTTCGTCGCTGCGCCGCTCGCGGTGACGAGAAAGTAGAGAGCCGTGCCGGATCCCCAGGTCACGTCGTAGTGAAAGACGCGGGCAATCTGGCCCGGAAGGGCTGACACGCTCGTTCGCGCCGGTATCTCGGCGCCGACGAAGCGGTGAAGAGCCTTTGACCCCGTTCGAAACTCGGTTCGTTCGGCGCCTGCTGGCATGGAGATTGCGCTGACGACATCAATGTCCGTGTTCTTCGACTCTGCGCCCTGGGGGCGGGCAGTTGCGCTGGAGCTAGGCCAATATTCGGTCAGCTCGGCACGGAGGTCTAGTTCAACTTCGACCTCTCGTTTCATGGACACGAGCGGCACCCAGTGTGGGGGCAACTTATGACTCCTTCCTTCCCCGGGGGCTTCCCGTAAATCATATGCGCATCTTGATTGATGATCAAGTGCGCATATGATTGATTGCATGAGACTTACGGTGCCGATGGAAGATGACGAGACGCTCCTATTGAGCGATCTTGCTGAAGCCGCTGGCGTGTCCAAGGCGGCCTGGGTGCGGGGGGCGGTCCGTGCGGCGTCAGACTCGCAGGCGATTGCCCAGCCTATTGCGACGCATGCCGATAAAACGGGGTGGGGCGGGTGTCGGGAGGGTGCTGGGCGCCCCCGACGATCAGGTTCCACTGACCGTCAGGGCTAGGCGTTAGTCCTGTCGCCTTTCAGCGGGTGTGTCGTTGGGACGAATGGCGGCTGGATGTCGGGGCTCTCTCGTCGTAAGCGTGCGCACTGTATGGGTCTCGATCCTCCGCCAAGTTGGTAGCTCGTGGATTCATCCGGAGCGGGCCTAAAGGTGAATGGAACTCAGCCAGCGCCCGGGTCGCTTGAGCGGTGGTTACTCTCGACTCACGAGGCTGGTGGTGGAGCCGCGAGCAAGGGGTGGGGACGCTTGCGCAACTTCCAAATAGATGTCCAGAAGGGCATCCAGTCAGGCATCCAAATCGGCTCCTCGACTTGGACGCTTATTAGGGCTCCAGTCGTACCCTTCGTCGCCCGCCGCCACGGGTGATTGGAGGCACGCTATTGTGCCCGTCCTCCCTCCTCGCAGTGGTGCGCCTGGCCGGTTAGGCGCGTTCCTGAGTGACGGGTTCTAAGATCTGGTGCTTGGTTCTGGAAGCGTGGGCCCGAGACGGCGTGAGGAACACTGCACCGCAACAGTGTTCTTCGAAGTTCGCAGGCCGGACGGCGTGAGCAGCGCGGAGCATACCTTGGTGCGCAGGGGAAGCCTTGGGCACTTGGTACGGCGAGTGCGGTGTCATGTGGTCTACAGGTGGTCACCGGCACTTATCCAAACCAAGAGCCCGATAGGAATGCTCGATAGTTGTCGTGTTCGTCGAAGCCGAGGGAGCCGTCGAGTTTGAGCTGAGATGAGGAATCCCGGGGCCTTGGTGTCCCCGAGGAGGGGTCTGATTGCCCTGGGAGCTCGAAGGCACGATCAACTCGGAGGTAGCTGCGACAAAGAGCTAGGCGACTGGCGCATGAAGGTCAGGCGGAGGACTCCATGGGTTCTCAATGTGGGAGCCACGTAGGGCGAGTCGCTGTTGCATCCGCCAGAACTCCGAGGAGGTATCGAAGCCTTTTGGGCGTTTAGGCCGGACCTAATCAACTAGATGTACTGACCGGACACGTTGATCGACTACATGCCGTGAGGTCACCTCCTGGTTGGTGCCACTTGTTATACTTGTGGCACCAACCAGGAGGTCAGCATGGACATGGATCAAACGCCCCCACCGGGCAAGTACGCCGCGACGGTCAAGGTCGGCCCCAAGGGACAGGTCGTCATCCCCAAGGGTGCGCGGGAGCTCTTCGATATTCACCCGGGCGACACCCTGCTCCTGCTCGCTGACGCGAACCAAGGGATCGCTTTGATGCGCCAGGAGACGCTCGATCAGATCGTCATGCAGGCGATGCCTAGCCATCAGGCCCCCGTGGACTCTGAGGGTGATGAGGGATGAAGAATGTCGTGAGCTGTGCGGCTGTCAGCCGCAACTTCGGCAGCTTCACTGCCCTCGAAGACGTCTCCTTCAAGGTCCGCGAAGGAGAGATCTTCGGGGTCGTGGGCCCGAATGGTGCTGGTAAGACGACCCTGTTGAACTGCCTGGAAGGACTGGACCGCCCCTCGTCTGGGCACGTCGAGGTGCTCGGCTGCGACCCCATCAAGGACCAGCACTCGTTGGCTCAGCAAATTGGGGTCCAGCAGCAAAGCGCGGCCCTGCCACCTCGCCTCACTGTGCAGGACGCCCTCGAGCTCTACTCCGCCCTCTACGAGCGTCCGCGGCCTTGGCGCGAACTGCTGAAGGATCTGGGGATCAAGGACAAGGCCAACGCCCGCGTTGACAGGCTCTCGGGTGGGGAGCGTCAACGAGTGTTCGTCGCCCTCGCCTTGATCAACCGTCCCCAGCTCGCCTTCTTGGACGAGCTCACCACCGCTCTCGATCCTCAGTCACGTCGAAACATGTGGGACACCGTCGAGCACGTCCGCGATAGCGGTGCAACGGTCGTTCTCACAACCCACTACATGGAGGAGGCCGAACGGCTATGCGACCGTGTAGCCATCATCGACCACGGCCGGTTGGTTGCTTTGGACACAGTGGCTTCCCTCATCCAGCAACACGCCGGCGAAACCACGGCGAAGCTCATCCTGTCGGCGTCGCCTAGCGCAGAGTTCGACCTCAACGGAGTTCCTGGCGTGACCAGCGCTCGAACAGAGGGACGGGAACTGACCATCCGCGGCACTGCGGACGGGCTGCAGGGCGTCCTTGCTGCACTGGCGGCACACCGCATCACCGTAACGAGCATGAGCACGACGACCCCCGGCCTTGAAGACGTCTTCCTGGCCCTCACCGGTCGACACATCACCACCGAGGAGCAGGCGGCATGAACGCATATCGAGCCCTTCTCAAAGCCCTATGGCGCTCCCAGCGCCGCGACCCTGTAGGCCTGTTCTTCTCTTTCGGTTTCGCGCCGGTTTTGGTGCTGGCCTTGGGTGTGATCTTCGGTAACGATCCGCGACCGGAGTTCGGTGGACGGGGATTCCTCGATGCGACCCTGCCCGCCTTCGCCTCTCTTGTTCTCGCCATGACCGGGGTCCTCCAGGTGCCCGTGGCGATGCTGACCCTTCGTGACACGGGCGCACTCCGACGCCTGAGTCTTACGCCGCTGCGTCGTTCCACCTTCATCGCAGCGAGCCTCACCGTGCACTTCGTCGTAGGTATTGCGGGCATGCTCACCGCTTTGGCGATTGGGATCGGGGTTTTCGGGGTGCCCATGCCTAGCCACGTCCCAGGTGTCCTGGCCGTGTGCCTCATCGGGCTCAGCACCTTCCTCGCAGTGGGTTGCGCGCTTGCTGCGCTCTATCCGTCCGCCACTGCCGCTACGGGCATAGGGAACGTGCTCATGATCCTGCTCATACTCACATCCGGAGCCTTTACGCCATTGGCGGCGATGCCGTCGGCGATTCAGCAGATCGTTAAATATTCACCCGTCCGTTGGTTCGTCGAAGCCGCTCAACACGCGTGGGACGGCGACCCACTAGCCGCCATGATCATGCCGGTGTTTCTTCTGTGCGTTGTACTCGCCGTCGCTGCTCTCGTTGGCCGGTGGCGCTTCCAGTGGGAGCCGGTCCGATGACGACGCACGCGAACGCCGCTCTCACACCTCGCCACCGACTCAAGGTCGCCCGCCTCGTCGTCGACGAAGGATGGCCGATCAGCGAGATCGCAGCCCGGTTCCAGGTGTCGTGGCCCACCGTGAAGCGTTGGGTAGACCGCTATCTGTCCGGCGAGTCCATGCAGGACAGGTCCTCGCGCCCGAAGAACTCACCGACCAAGACATCGCTCGCGGTCACGAAGCGCTGTATCAGCCTGCGAATGAGGCTGCGAGAAGGACCGGTTCAGCTCGCCGTGCGCGTCGGTGTCGCTCCATCGACCGTGCACCGCATCCTGCGCTCGGCTCGATTGAACCGACTTGCTTACCTCGACCGCGCCACTGGCGAGCTAGTTCGCCGGTACGAACACCGCTACCCTGGCTCCCTCGTCCATGTAGACGTGAAGAAGTTCGGGAACATCCCCGATGGCGGTGGCTGGCGCTACGTGGGCCGCCGCCAAGGAGAGAAGAACCGTTCCGCCACCCCCGACAAGCCGAAGAACAAGTGGCGCGATCCCAAGCTCGGGTACGCCTTCATCCACACCGTGATCGACGATCACTCACGAGTGGCGTACTCCGAGGCCCACGACGACGAGACCGCCACCACTGCGGTCGCTGTGCTGCACCGTGCGGTCGAGTGGTTCACCGATCGTGGCGTCACTGTCGAACGAGTCTTATCAGACAATGGCGGTGCCTACCGCTCGCACCTGTGGCGCGGCACCTGCGAGGAGCTGTCCATCACCCCGAAGCGGACCCGCCCCTACCGGCCGCAAACCAACGGCAAGGTCGAACGCTTCCATCGCACAATGGCCGACGGATGGGCCTACGCTCGCTGCTACACCAGCGAGCAGGAGCGTCGCTACGCACTCGCTGACTGGCTCCACCACTACAACCACCACCGGCCGCACACGGCCTGCGACTACCAGCCGCCCATCTCCCGATTGACCAACGTCCCCGGTCAGTACAACTAGAGGCTCCCAATATGGCCGCAGGCGCTGTGAAATTGGATCCCTTCGGGACCCCTGGGGGTTCAAGTGGACCCGTCTTTGAAGGTCCAGCTACTTCCAAGGCGAACCGCGCCTGGATGGGGCCGGGGGCTCATAGAGTTCTCAAGCCCACTTCGTCGTCTGGTGCCCGTCGGATGCCGTCTGATTCTTTTAGATCGGGCCGCTTAGCAAGTCCATACGCCGCGCTGAGTACCTCAGAACGTAAAGGCTCCCAGGGGTCGCGGAGCTCGATCTTGGTTATGCGCTTGCCACGGTGCGATTGGCGACTCGTCCCCAGGACACCATGGACCCCATTGAACGCACAGAGGCTTCTTGCGGGGCAAACACGTCTGGGCGTCGGGCATTTGTTCTGCGACTGTCCCGGTCTATGGTCCTCGCGTCGCCAAGGGGGCTGGGCGCCCCCTTGGAACCCCGCCGTTCGTCGTCTCCCTGTCTTGAAGCCATCTACGGTCCGATCCGCTGATTTCGCGATTCCCAACCCCTGCTCGGCCCCGCGCGCTGCATGGTCACGACGAGACGATGCTGTTGAAATCTCGGGCGTGAATGTTGACGTCGGTGTCGTCCGAAACCTCCGAGATCACGTGTCATGAGTGCTGCGTACTACGCATGAGGACGTCCTATCCGGCGGAGATCCATCGCAGGAACCTCTTCCACCAAGGCAGGGGTGGATCTGTTGGGGTATCTGGGTGCGGAGCAGACTCTGTGGGCAGCTCCGCCGATTGCGGTGCTGATCCGATGGGCGCTGTGGGCTGCTCCACAACACGAGCTTCTTCCGGATCCTGCGTGAGCTCGTGTTGACGTTCTTCTTCCGAGGCTCGACGTCGGACCTCTTCTTCTCGTGTTTGCTTCGCGGCCTGATCCCGAGATCGCTCGGCGTTACGGGCTCTGCGTGCGCGCGTTTCGTGGACTTCTTCGACGTCCCTCACTTTCGCCCAGCCTGCCCACTTGCCGCGCGCGGTGCGGCCATGCAGCAACTGCTTGCTGAACCACCTGCGTTCGCCGGACAGGACCTCCTGCAGGAAGTCCTTCAGGTCCATATCTATGGCCCTGTTGTTGTCGATCCGGCGGAAACCCTGGCGATCCTCAGTCATTTCCCACACCGTCACGGCAACGCGCAGATCGACATCTCTTCCCCCGCTGCCGTTCCATACATTGTTCTGGAGGTACTGAGTGGAGAGCATTGTCGTGTGGTTTCCACGAGAGCTGTAGTAGCGCAGTCGCACGGCGGGTGCGGTGAAGACCGGGTCCCCTTGACGAGTCTGGGACGTGTTGCGCTGTTTCTCGGTTTCCGGAAGGAACCATATGGTGCGCATGCCTCTCTCGGCTCGCTGGGCGGTGCGCGTGGAGAAATCTGTCGATACCCGCTGCACTTCCAATGCATACGGCGTGGGCGAGTCGACTCTGACGTCGGCGAAGTCTTTCTCCAGACGTGCCGGGTAGCCAAGCTCCTCGCACATGTCGCGGAGTCGTCCCTGCAGCCACAGGTGCTCATCGGTCATCGTTCCGACGCCGCCGTGTGGGACGAAGTGTGAGCACTTCCCGCCCAAGTCCGCCAGGTATCTAGTCAGCCGAGGTTTTGTGGCTCTTCGCAGATGAGGGTGTAGAGACAGGTCCCAGTGGTCTGGGCGTGGCGGTGTCTGGATAGA
>NZ_BAAAYG010000016.1:0-55029 GCF_039536005.1 Nesterenkonia halobia
GACTGCCCCAGCAGCGAGGCCAGCTCCTCCACCAGCCCGCGGGTTCCCGGCAGGTACTGGCCGAGATGGTGTCCCGAGGCTGATCCGTCGCCCGGGCTCGCGGCCGCCGATTCGGAGGAGTCGGTGCCGGCCGGACGCGACGGAGTGACGTGCGGGTGACGGACCCAGCCGCTCTGCCCGTCCACGGTCACCCGGACCATGCCGTTGACCATGTCGCCGGGCACCGAGGTCATCTCCGTGCCGGCGGAGAGCTGATCGATCACCGGCGCCGTGCTGCTCGCTCCGGAGCGCAGCGGGGTGTCCTGGGCGGTGAAGTACCCGCAGGAGCCGGGGGTGGAGATGTTCTGGACCTGCCCGGCGTCGCCCTTGAGGCTCACGCCCCGCTGGGCCAGCCACTGGGTCGGGTCCTGCGACTCGCCGGTCAGCCAATCGCCCTCCCAGATCTCGACGTGCAGGTGCGGCGCGGTCGACGGGCCGGAGTTGCCGACCAGCCCGACGGTCTGGCCGCCGCTGACCTGCTGGCCGACCTGGACGTGCGTCGTGGCGTCCCACATGTGGTAGTAGGCGCTGTGCACCGTCTCGCCGTCGACCTGGTGGCGCAGCACCACATAGCCGGAGGTGTAGCGGGTCCCGCTGGAGGCCCGGACGACGGTGCCGTCGGCGACGGCGCGGATCTGGCTGCCCTCCTCGGCGCCCATGTCCTGGCCGTGGTGGTACGTGGAGCCGCCCTGCACCGGGATGCAGCGCGCTCCGTACTCGGAGGTGTAGCGGTAGGAGCCGGCGTCGAGCGGACGGTGGAACTGTCCGGCCTCGCGGCTGGTGCGCAGGGCGACGCCGTCGAGGACGCCCGGGGCCGCCGTGGCGGTGTCGCCGGCGGAGCGCTGGGACCCGTCTCCGGTGGAGGGCGTCGACGGCGCGGCAGGGATCGCCTGCGCCGCCACAGTGTTCAGCGGCATGGTCAGGCCGACGGCGAGAGAGCCGACGATGGCCGTCGAGAGCTTATTCGGCACAGCAGATTCCTCACTAGACGTACGCGCGGCGCGCGTCCCCGTCCCCTTGAAGCTGCGGTCTCCGGACGACCGGCTCCGCCGGACCTCGTCGCGACCAGTGCTGGTCGTCGCCGGGGATGGGAGCCCCGGCGGCCGCCGCGGGAGGCGGCCGGCGATGAGTGGCGGCGCGGGCTCGGAGCCCCCGCTTCGCGGGCTTGCGTGACTCGTCCGGCGGTCCCTGCAGCACGATGGAACACCTGAGACAGGGCCGAACCCCGGCGAGTCGTGACTCACTGTACCGGGTCACGACAAGGTCACGGCAAGGAGAATCTGCGCAACGTTCGACCTCGGGTTCAACCCTCGGCCGCCGCGGCGGTCGAGCGACGACGCCGCGTCCCAGGCCGGACATCCGGCCCGGCGCCTCCGGACGCCCCACTCTGGAGCAGGTCGCTGACCGGGAGGAAGAAGACCAGAGGGTGACGCGGTCGAGCCGGACGCCACTACCGCGGGACCCCCGCCGTCGGAGCCGCGCCACCCCCTGCGGTCGACCACTATTCCACCAGGCTCCGGCCCGTCGTGACCTCAGCTCGGCACGCCGGCGATATCGTGACCGGAACGTGACCCGTGACCGCGCCCCGCGCTGATCGCGCCGCAGTCCACCGCAGGAGAAGGGCAGAACGATGCATCTCATCCAGCACCCGGAACCTCGTCCCCGCCGGTCGTCGACCGCTCGCCGGACGGTCCTCCCCGCCGCACTGGTGGCGACGCTGCTGGCCGCCGCCGGCTGCGCCGTCGAGGAGCCCGAGTCGCCCTCCGCCGAGGCCTCGTCCTCCTCGTCCGCGGCTTCCTCGTCCGCGGCCTCCGCCGCGCCATCCTCGTCCGGCGGCGACGACTCGACCAGCCCCGGTGATTCCGCCGACGCTCCGGGACCGGACGACTCCGGCGCCGCCGACGACGGCGGGAGCTCCTCCGCCGACCCCGGCGAGCCGGGGCTGCCCGCGCCCGAGGAGCTCGACACCGACGGCCGGCAGCGCTCCGCGGAGCTGGGCGCCTACCTCTCTCGGGACGAGGCCTGCATGGCCGTCGGCTCCACGCTCGACGGACTGCGCGCCGACATGGACGGGGGCCTGCAGTCCGCCGAGGACCTGGCCGGAGCGCACGAGGCCGTCGAGCAGACCTACCGGATGGTCCCGGCGACGCTGCGCGACCCCTTCGCCGCCGTCGATGCGGCGCTCGGCGAGGATCCGGACTCGCTGGACCGGCAGGCGGTCCTCACCGAGCTCGAGCCGGTGGAGGAGTGGATGGACCGGACCTGCGACGGCGACCACCCCTCGCAGGATGGGGGCGTCGTGCAGGACCAGCAGAGCTGACCATCCGGATCGACGGACGCGGCGAGCCCTGACTCCGGCTCCGACCCCGGCTCCAGCGCGGGATTCTGCGCGAGATCCCAGGAAAGTCGCAGAGCATGCCCAGTACGCATGGACTCGGTGTCCAGTCCCCCGCCCTACTGTGGAAACTGCCTCTTCGAAGGTGCGAGTGATACGGCAGGCCCCGTGTCACGAGGATGCTCCCCTCCGTCCTCGTGGCGCGGGGCCTGTGCTGTGCCGGGCGCCGCGCCGGGTGCGGCTCCCCAGCCGAGCCGGCGCCGAGCCGCAGGGCCTCGCGCCGTCGGCGTCCCGCGACGTCGGCTCCGCAGATGACGCAGGCTGACCGCACCGGCCGCGCTCCGGGTACGGTCGAAGCGGACCGACGCGACGCGTGCGTCGGCGCACGCCCGGGAGCACACCCCGGAGCATCCGTCGAACGACCCGGGAGGCCCCCATGACCGACTCCTCTGCCCACGCCGACGGCGCCCTGCGGCTCGACGGCGACCACGAGCGGATCGCCGCCTACTACCGCGACTGGGCCGCCGACTATGACCATGACGTGATGTCCGAGGGGTACGTCTCGCCGATGATCGTCGCCGGGCTGGCCGCCCTCGCCGTCCCCGCCGAGACCGGCCTCGACGCCCTCGACGCCGGCTGCGGCACCGGCCTGGTCGGGCGGATGCTGGGACAGCGGCGCCCCGAGGTGCGGCTGCACGGTGTCGACCTCTCCCCGGAGATGGCCGAGCGCGCCGAGGAGACCGGGGCCTACGCCTCCGTCGCCGGCGGCGTCGACCTGCTGGACTACGCCGCGGCCGAGGATTCGCCGCACTTCCCGCTGGTGCTCTGCTCGGGCACGCTGACGCTGGGCCACATCGGCATCGAGGGGCTGGACGCCCTGCTGGACCTGACCGAGCCCGAGGGGCACCTCGCGGTCAGCGTGCGTCGGACGCATTCGCTCGAGGACGGCTACCCGGCGCGGGTCGCCCAGCTGGCCGAGCAGGGACTGGTGGAGATCGTCAGCGAGCTGATCAATGCGCCGTATCTGGAGAACGGCGGCGCCGACTACTGGCTGCTCCGCCGCCTCTGATCCTCCGCCCGCGGGACAGGCCCCGGGGCCTGTCGCCTAGACTGGAGACATGCCCGAGACAGCCCCGACGTCGCCGGTCCGCGTGGACGCCTGGCTCTGGTCGGTGCGGGTGTTCAAGACCCGATCGGAGGCGACGACGGCCTGCCGCGCCGGCCATGTGACCATCGGCGGCGACCCGGCGAAGGCCTCGCTGAAGATCAGCCCCGGCACCACAGTGCGCGTCCGCCGCCCCGGCCATGAGATCGTGCTGGAGGTCGTCCACACCCACGCCAAGCGAGTGGGCGCCCCGGTCGCGCAGCGCGCCTACCGCGACCACTCCCCCGAACGGATCCGTCCGCGCGACGTCGGCCTGCCGGTGCGCCCGCGCGGCGCCGGACGGCCGACCAAGCGCGAACGGCGCCAGCTCGACCGGCTCCGCGGCGACCTCTGACCCCGCCCGGCCCGGCGACCGGCACCCCCGCCCGTTCCCCACTCCCCGATGCCCTCGCGCAGGGCAGGAAGGCTGACCTCATGCCTGCACCCGAGATCCCCGACGACGCCCCCCGCCTCGACATCGGCGCCGCCGACGAGCTGCCCGAGGGCGAGGTGATGCGCGTCGACGCCGAGGACAGCGGCCACGACGGCGACATCGCCGTCGTCCATGCCGAGGACGGAGGATTCTTCGGACTGGACGACGAGTGCAGCCACGAGTCCGTCTCGCTCTCCGACGGCTTCGTCGAGGAGGACACGCTCGAGTGCCCGATGCACGCCTCCGCGTTCTGCCTGAAGACCGGCAAGCCCGAGACCCCGCCGGCGCTGGCTCCGGTGAAGACCCACCTGGTCACCGTCGAGGACGGCCGGCTCGTCCTGTACCCGGGAGTCCCGCATCCGGAAGCTCGCACGAGCTGAGAGACCTGTCCGAGCGAAACTGTTCAAATCTTCCTGACCTGGGACGATGATTCCCAGGAAACTCCCAGGTTGCGTCATGCCTGCCGTCAAGGTCGGGGCCTACAGTAGTGATCACCTCATCAAGGTGCGAGTGATCCGAGAGCCCCCGGGCCGACCGTTCTGAAGCGTCCCCCTCACGCTGGTCGACCCGGGGGTTCTCTTCTGCCCGGATCCGGCGGCCGCCCGGCCACGACACCCTCCCGGCGATGACTCCGTGGAAAGCGTGGGAATGGGCGCGCATTCCCACCCGTCCCGCCGAGTCATCCCGCCGTCACACCGCGGGAGACGGAGACGCCGGAGACGCCGGCGACGCCGCGGGCACCCGCGGGACCAGCAGCGCGGAGAACAGCGCGCAGCCGGCGGCCGCGAGGAAGGCCGTGCGGGCGTCGGCGGCCTCGATGATCGCCCCGAGCGCGGATCCGCCGACCGTCTGTCCGGCGGCCAGCGTCAGGAAGGACAGCCCGACGCCGGCCGAGGGATGCCAGGGGTAGACCCGGGCGCCGGTGACCAGCAGCAGCCCGCTCATCGCGATATAGCCGACGCCGAAGGTCGCCGTCGCGAGGCAGGCCAGCAGCGCCGAGTCCGGCCGCATCCCGAGCACCGCCGTGGCGGCCCCCAGCGCCAGGGCCGTGCCCGTCCAGGCGCGTCCGACGCCGACGCGCCGCGCCAGATCCTCCGCACCGGCGCCGAGCAGCCCGCAGAGCCCCAGCAGACTCCAGGCCAGCGTGGTGGTCGCCTCGTCCTGACCGCCGGCCTGGGTGAGCACGTCGCGGCCGAAGACCCAGACCGCCGCCGTCGTCGCTCCGACGACGGCGGCGGTGCTCAGCAGGCGCGGCGCGCCGGCGGGCAGCAGCGGACGCGGCAGCAACCCCGCGAGACGCTCGACGCCGCGGCGACCCGCAGGCGCGGCGACGTCGGCGGCGGCCGCAGCGCGGCCGTGGCTCCTGCCCTGCGGCACATCGCGAGCCACCCAGACCGTGGCGGCGCCGGCGAGGACGGCGAAGACCAGCCAGGCCGCGCGCCACTGGTCGAGGGCGAGCAGCGCCGCCGGCCCGGAGAGCGCGACGCCGAGCCCGGTGCCGGCGTTGACCACCACCTGGGTGCGATCGCGACGGGAGACCGCGACCCGCGAGGACACCGCCTGGGCCATCGCCGGCGAGATCATCCCGGTGCTCAGCCCGCCGAGGATCACCCCGACGGCGAGCACGGCCGGGTGGGGCGCCAGCCCGATCAGCAGCAGGCCCAGCGTGGCGCAGCACCCCGCCGCCAGCGCGACCGCCCGCCCGCCGAGCCGCGGGGCGAGCATCATCGCCGGGTAGATCGCCGCGCAGTAGGCGGCGTAGCTGGCCGACCCGACGGCCCCGACCTGCGCCGCGTCGAGGCCGAACTCCGCGCGGAAGGCCGGGACGAAGAGCCCGTAGGCGAAGCGCGCCAGCCCGTAGGTCACCGCGATGATCGCCAGCCCGGATCCGGCCAGCCGCGCGGTGGCGGCGGCGTCCAGCGGTCCGGCCGGGATGTCGCGCCTCGAGGCACGCCCGACCGCACGGCCGGCCGCACGGCCGGCCGCACGGCTGACGACGCGCGTCTCGACCGCCCCGCTCATCGCCGCACCGCCCGGGATCCGCGACTCCCGGGCTTCCCGGCCGACCGATGCGCCGTCGGGATCCCCAGCCAGGTCGCGCTCGCCGCGTCGACGCCGCGCCCGATCTCGCGCAGACCGTGCAGAATGGACCGCATCACGGACATGACAACCCCCTATACCGATCTGTGAAGTTCCGCGATCAGCGTATGTACACAGATCAGTGAAGTCAAGGTATCCATGAACGACCAGACGATCGACGTCGACCAGCTCACCCCGGGAGCCCGCCAAGTCCTGGACGCGGCCTCGCGGCTGTTCTACGAGCACGGCATCCATGCCGTGGGCGTGGACGGCATCGCCGAGGAGTCCGGGGTCACCAAACGGACTCTGTACAACAATTTCGCGTCCAAGGACGCGCTGGTCACGGCCTATCTGCAGCACCGCCATTCCTCCTGGTGGCCCCGGCTGCAGGAGCGGATCGACGACGCCGCCGCGCCGCGCGCCCTGGCGCTCTTCGACGTCTACGCCGAGGACGCGCTGCACGTGACCCGCGGCTGCGCCTTCCTGAACGCCGCCGCCGAACTGCCGACCGACCACCCCGCCTTCGCGGTCATCCGGCACCACAAGGCCTCCATCGAGGAGCTGCTGGCCCGGCTGGTGCGCGAGGACAGCCCGGAGGAGCCGACCCCGGACCAGCTCGGCAGGCACTTGTTCCTGCTGCTCGAGGGAGCCTTCGCCCACCAGGGCGTGCGCGGCCGCGAGCTGATCACCGAGGCCCGGGAGATCGCTCGCAGCCTGCTGCAGTGAGCCCGCCCCGGCGATGAGCCCTCCCCCATACGATGACTCCGTGGCACGGGTGGGAATACGCGCTCATTCCCACACGTGCCACGGAGTCATCCTCAGGCGGGCCGGCCCTCGCGTCACGGCGTCGCGCGGCGGATGAGCCCGTAGCCGACGCCGGCCATGACGACGGCGACCAGCCCGGACCAGCCCGCCGCGCTCAGCGGGGTCTGTCGACCGAACCAGCCCCAGAAGCCGTCCCACCCGATCGCCTGGACGGTCAGCAGCACCGCGACGACGGTCAGCACCGTCAGCGACAGGAGCACGAGCCAGAAGCCCGTCACGCCGAGCCGTCGGTACAGCATCGTCGCCGTGAAGCCGATCAGCATCAGCATCAGCGCGACCGCCGCGGCCGTGAGCCCGGCGATCCAGATGCCGTCGCCGACCAGGAACGGCAGCGCATGGCTGTAGGTGTGCAGCCCGAGGCCGTCGGTGGCCTCCTCCACGGCGGCCGCCGCGCCGAAGAGGAGCCCGTAGCAGGCGGCGATCAGCAGGAAGACCAGCAGCGTGCCGAGCAGATAGACCCGCCGGCTGAAGCTCAGCGCCAGCGCGAACGGAAAGGTGTGCGACCCCGAGTAGGCGGCCATGAAGGCCAGGCACCAGAGCGCGGCCTGGCCCGACCCGGTGGTCACCGGATCGGCGGGGCCGAACGCGCCCGGCTCCATCTCCTGGACCCAGAGCCCGATGCCCAGCGACAGCGCCCAGGCGCCGAAGAAGACGATCAGCGGGATCCAGAGGATCTGCCGATTGACCAGGTGCAGACGGAAGGCCGCCGGCACCCGGGCGAAGGAGGAACGGTGTTCTGCCGCCCTCTCGACGGATGCGGTCGGCGAGGTCATCTCCCCAGTCATCACGCGCTCCTCTCCCGCTGCTCATGCCGCTCGTGCTGCTCGTGCTGCTCGTGCTGCTCCGTCTTCGAGGTCAGGTGGACCACCAGCTGCTGCAACGAGACCGGCAGCAGGTCCAGGTCCAGCTCGCCCGCGCGCCGTCGCTCGCCGTCGTCGAGCCCGCCGAGGACGGTGGTCCGCGCCGTGCGCCCCATGGCCTCGTGCTGCAGGACCGTCCGACCCGCGGTGAGCTCGCCGACGGCGTCGGCGCGGCCGACCAGCGTCACCGCCCGGTCGCGCAGCTGCTCGACCGGCTCGTCGAGCACCACCCGCCCCTCGTCGAGGAGCACCACATGCTCGATCAGGTGCGCGATCTCGTCGATCAGATGCGAGGAGAGCACGATGGTCCGCGGATGCTCCGCATAGTCGGCCAGCAGCCGGTCGTAGAACAGCTGCCGGGCGACGGCGTCGAGCCCCATGTAGGGCTCGTCGAAGAAGGTCACCTCGGCGCGCGAGGCCAGCCCGATGATCACCCCGACGGCGGAGCGCTGCCCGCGCGACATCTTCTTGATCCGGGTCTTCTCCGGGACCTTGAAGTCCGCGGCGAGCTGCTCGGCGAACTCCTGGTCCCAGCGCGGGAAGGCCATCGCCGCCGCGGCGAAGGCGTGCGAGGCCCGCGCGTCGTCGATGTACTGCTGCTCCTCGCGGACGAAGCAGATCCGCGGCAGCACCTGCTCGTTCTCATGCGGGTGCTGGCCGAAGACTCGCACGTCCCCGGAGCTCGGCCACTCCTGGGCGGTGATCATCGACATCAGCGTGGTCTTGCCGGCCCCGTTGCGGCCGAGCAGACCGTGGATGACGTCCTTCTCGAAGCGCACCGAGACGGCGTCCAGCGCCGTGGTGCTGCGGTATCGACGAGTGACCCCGTCGACCTCGATGACGGCGTTCATCTCCCCTCCCCTCCTGTGCGACGCCGCGTCCCGGCGTCGTGACTGTCCCTGCCGGTCAGCCGACTCCCCGGCCGGGCACTCCGCGCGCCCGGATCAGCTCGACGACGGTCTCGACGTCGAGGCCGAGGACTCCCGCCTCGGCGAGCATCGGCTCGATGTGATGGTCGGCGAACTGCCGGCGCCGCTCGGCGCGGAGCACCTCGCGGGCGCCGTCGGCGACGAACATGCCCATCCCGCGCCGCTTGACGAGGATGCCGCGGTCGACGAGCAGGTTGATGCCCTTCGCCGCCGTCGCCGGGTTGATCCGGTGGAAGGCGGCGAGCTCGTTCGTCGAGGGGGCGCGCTCGCCCTCCTCCAGCGTCCCGTCCAGCACCGAGGCCTCGACCTGCTCGGCGATCTGCACGAAGAGTGCCCGTCCCTCGTCCACGGACCCGACCCTCCGCTCGCTCGATTCCACCACCTCTGTGGTTCATTACTCCACTAATGAACCACAGAGGTCCGACGGTGTCAACACTCCGCTGCTCCGCTCGCGGATCGAGTGGCCACGCGTGACGAGAGTGGAACGATTCAGGACGCCCTCGGACCCTCGGACGTCGTCACGAGTGGCCACTCGACGCCGGGGGCCCGCGACGGCGAGGCGGACGTGACCCGCGTCCTGTGCAGAGTCATCGCGCCTGCGTAGGATGAACGGCATGAACGGTGACTCTGTGGAATGCTGGCTGACCGACATGGACGGCGTGCTCGTCCGGGAGAACGACGCCCTGCCGGGCGCCGCCGAGCTGCTCGAGCAGTGGCGCCGTCAGGACTTCCCGTACCTGGTGCTGACCAACAATTCGATCTTCACCGCCCGCGACCTCAGCGCCCGCCTGCGGCACTCCGGCCTCGTCGTCCCCGAGGATCGGATCTGGACCTCCGCGCTGGCCACGGCCACCTTCCTCGCCGGACAGATCGACCATGAGCACAACGCCCAGGGCAGCTGCTACGTGGTCGGCGAGGCCGGGCTGACCACGGCGCTGCACGAGGCCGGATTCATCATGACCGAGACCGACCCCGACTTCGTCGTCGTCGGCGAGACGCGGAACTACAGCTTCGAGGCGATCACCAAGGCGGTGCGGCTGATCAACTCCGGCGCCCGCTTCATCCTCACCAACCCGGACGCCACCGGCCCCAGTCCGGAGGGCGTGCTGCCGGCCACCGGCGCGATCGCCGCGCTGATCACCAAGGCCACCGGCCGCGATCCCTACGTGGTCGGCAAGCCGAACCCGATGATGTTCCGGTCGGCGCTGAACCACCTGGGCGCGCACTCGATGCAGACGGCGATGATCGGCGACCGCATGGACACCGACATCGTCGCGGGCATGGAGGCGGGCATGCACACCATCCTGGTGCTCAGCGGCCTCTCCGACCGGGCGAGCATCGCCGAGTACCCGTTCCGCCCGAACCGCATCATCGACGGCGTCCACGAGCTCCTCGACGAGCCGCTGGGCGCCGACGACGACGTCGACCCGCGCGGCTCGGCCTGAGGCCCCGCCCGGCCCGCCGCCCGGGCCCGGCCTCGTGACCCGCCCGGCGGCCTGACCCGGCGCGCCGACCGGCGGCGGATCAGTCCCGCGCCGCGGAGCCGGAGGAGGTCAGCGCCGGGATCCCGGCATACTCCGGCTCCCGCCGCTCCTCGTCGGCCTCCGGACCCGCGCCGGGAGCCTGCGGCCCGCCGTCGGTGTCCGAGCCGTCCGAGCCTCCGAATCCGCCCGAGCCGCCGGCCCCGCCGGGACCCGCCGACCCGCCGGATCCGGGCGAGCGGCCGTCGTCGTCGGCGTCGAGCGCACGACGCTCCAGCGCCGCCCCTTCGACGTCGACGTCGGGCAGCAGCCGGTCCAGCCAGCGGGGCAGCCACCAGGCCGCCCGGCCGCAGAGGGTCAGCAGCGCCGGCAGCAGGAGCAGCCGGACGACGAAGGCGTCGAGCAGCACGCCCAGCGCCAGGCCGAGTCCGATCGACTTGACCATCGGGTCGTCGGTGAAGATGAATCCGGCGAAGACCGAGCCCATGATCAGCGCCGCGGCGGTGACCACGGAGCGGCCGGCGTGCAGGCCGCGGCGCACCGCCACCTTCGGCGAGGCGCCGTGGACATAGGCCTCCCGCATCCCCGAGGCGGTGAACAGCTGATAGTCCATCGCCAGGCCGAAGAGGATGCCGGCGGTGAGGATGGGCAGGAAGGTCAGGATGGGGCCGGGCTCGGTGATGCCGAAGACCGGCTGCATCCAGCCCCATTGGAAGACCGCGACGACGCCGCCCAGCCCGGCGGCGTAGGAGCCGACGAAGCCGAGGGTCGCCAGCACCGGCAGCAGCAGCGAGCGGAAGACGACCACCATCAGCACCAGCGACAGCCCCACGACCAGGCCCAGGTACAGCGGCAGGGCGTCGGCGATGACCTCGGAGATGTCGATGTTCGCCGCCGTCATGCCCGCCACGGAGAGCTCGACGTCGGAGACGTCCGAGCCGTCCAGCAGCACGCCGTCGCGCAGGTCGTGGACGAGCTGCTCGACCTCCTCGGAGGCCGGGCCCTTCTCCGGGATCACCTGGAAGGCGGCGACCTCGTGGTCGTCGTCGACGGCGGCCGGGACCGCCGCGGCGACCTGGTCGTCGGCGCGCAGCGCCTCGCCGATCGCGATCTGCTGCTCCTGCGCTCCGGCCTCGTCGAGGCCCTCGGGCAGGTCGGCGACAGTCAGCAGCGGGCCGTTGCGCCCTTCGCCGAAGGCCTCCTCCATGGCGGTGTAGGCCTGGTAGGAGGTCGACTCGGCCGGATCGGAGCTCGCGTCGGGCAGCCCCAGACGCATCGAGCCCACCGGGATGGCCATGACGGCCAGCGCGAGGACGGCGACGACGCTGATCAGCGCGGCCCGGCCGGTCGGCATGGCGGCGGTGATCGGCGTCCGACGCCGCGTGCCGATGCTGCGACGCTCGCGGCGGCGCAGGATGTGCCGGCCCACCAGCGAGAGCACCGCCGGAGTCATGGTGATCGCCATCAGCACCGCCACGGCCACGCAGGCCGCGCCGATCGAGCCCATCAGGCCCAGGAAGCCGATGCCGGTGACGTTCAGCGCCAGCAGCGCGATGATCACCGTCGCGCCGGCGAAGAGCACCGCGTTGCCGGCGGTGCCGGTGGCCAGCGCGATGGATTCGCGCAGCTCGAGGCCGTCCTTCAGCTGGGTGCGATGCCGGTGCAGGATGAACAGCGCATAGTCGATGCCCACCGCCAGGCCGAGCATCAGGCCCAGAATCGGGGTCACCGACATCATCTCGACGAAGCCGGAGAGCGACAGCGCCCCGGCGACGCCGATGCCCACGCCGATCAGCGCGTTGACCAGCGGCAGCCCCGCACCGACGAAGGTGCCCAGCATGACCAGCAGCACCACGGCGGCGATCATCAGGCCGATCGCCTCCGTGGGGCCGAAGAGCGCCGGCATCTCCATGTCCAGGTCGCCCGAGGGCAGCACCTCGACGCCCTCGATCTCGGCGGCGGTCAGCACGTCGGAGACGTCGGAGAGGTCCCCCATGCCGACTTCGGCCATCGCCTCGGTGAAGCCGATGCTCAGCACGGCGACGTCGCCGTCGTCGGCGACCATCGACACGTCGGAGGCCAGGTCCATCATGGCCTCGCCGCGCGCCAGCTCGTCCTGGCCGTCGGCCAGCTCCTCGGCGCCGGAGTCGAGCTCCTCGGCACGGGAGTCCAGCTCCTCGCGCTGGGCGTCGAGCTCCTCCTGCTGCTGGGCGAACTGCGGCTGCATGGCCTCGTAGGCGCCCTGCTGCCGCGCCCCGTCGATCGCGGCGTCGAGCTCCTCCTGGGCCTGGTCGAGCTGCTCGCGGCCCTGCTCGATCTGCTCGCGGCCGCCGGAGATCTCCTCGCGCGAGTCCTCGATCTCGGCGCGCGAGTCGGAGAGCTGGTCCTGCTGCTCCTGACGGTCCTGCGCGGAAGCGAAGGGATCGGTGACGCCGTCCACGGCCTCGACGGACTCGACCTCCTCGGCGAGGTCGGCGACGGCGTCCTGCTGCGCGTCGGTGAAGGCCTCGCCGTCGTCGGTGCGCAGCACCGCCGTGGCCGAGCCGCCGGAGACGTCGGGCAGCTCGTCGGCGAGCCGGTCGGTGACGCGGGTGGTCTCCAGGTCGGGCAGCGAGATCTGATCGGTCAGCTGCCCGCCGAAGGCCAGGAAGGAGGTGACCGCCAGCGCCAGCACCGCGAGCCAGGCCGCGATGACGGTCTTGGCGCGACGGGCGGCGAGCAGTCCGAGTCGATGCAGCAGAGCAGCCATGGGCGGCGTCCTCCGGGGACGAGGATGAGGCACGGAACGGGACGGTCGAGCGACCGCCGCACCCAGCCTAATACGGCCCGACACGTCTCGGAAATCGATGTCGGAGAGATCACACCGCCGCACCGCGGAGCGGCGAGACTCACCTGCCGTCCCGCGCCCCGCGCCTCGGGATCCCGCGACCCTGCGGCCCGGCCCGGCTCAGCGCAGCATGGAGTCCAGCACCGTGTCGACCAGCGAATGCGCCCAGCTGTCGCCGGGGCGTCCGGTGGAGACGATGCGCAGCAGCAGCGGATCGGTCAGCGCCGCGGACATCGCCTCCGGCACCGTCTCCTCCCGAAGCCGTCCGGCGGCGCGCTCGGCGGCGATCCGCTCGACCAGCGGGGTGTCCTCCCAGAACCGCGTGGTGGCCAGCAGCTCCTCGTCGGCCGCGCCCGGAGTGACCAGCGCCTGCATGATGCTGCGCGCCATCCCGACGGCCTCCTCGGTGAAGACAAGCTCCAGCGTGTCGTCCATCCACTGGTGCAGGTCCGTGCGGAGGTCCCCGGTGTCCGGCAGCGGGGCGAACTCCATGCGCATATGCCCGGCCAGCAGGGCCTCCAGCACGACGGCGGCCTTGCTCGACCACCAGCGGTAGATGGTCTGCTTGCCCACGCCGGCCTCGGCGGCGATCCGCTCGATGGTCAGCGAGTCGTAGCCGACCTGCTCGACGTCGAGCAGCCGGGCGACAGTGGTGAGCACCGCCTGATGCGAGGCGACGCTGCGCGGACGACCGCGGCGTGGAGCCTGCTCCGCGTCCACGGCGTCGGGGGCGGAGGAGCCGGCGCACGCGGCCGGGTCCGGGTCTCGAGTCTCGATGCTGTGGTCGGTCACGCCGGCCATCGTACCGCCGCGGGGAGAGCCGCCACGGGCAAGCCCCGCCCGGCGTCCGCCGGCGACTGCGCCCTAGACTGGATCCATGCCGCATCCTCGAGATCCTCGAGCCTCCGACGAGGGATCCGCCCACGACGTCGTGGTCCAGCCGCGCCGCGCCTCCTGGGGCACTGTCGTCGCCGGCCTCTGCATCGCCCTGACCGGCGTCCTGCTGATCGATCCGGAGGGCTGGTCGTTGTGGATCTCCATCGTCCAGATCCTCATCGGCGCGGCGATCACCGCCGACGGCGTGCGCCACCTGATCCGCCGGCGCCGGCTGCTCGGCGAGGGGCGAGCCACCGATGGGTGAGCCGCCGATGGGTGAGCCGCCGATGGGTGAGCCGCCGGTCGTCCGCGCGCCCGTCGCCGTCGCCGACCTCGGGGCCGACGGACTGCCCGAGGACCTCGCCGTGGCGCTCTTCGCCCGGCTCCGCCCGGCGGAGGAGGAAGCGACGCCGGCGGCGCTGCTGGACAGCAGCGACCACGCGACCTCCGGGGCCGGACCGCGCAGCCGGCGCAGCATCATCGCGCTGTCCCGCGGCCCGCACGCCGTCGACGTGCGCCACCGCGACGGCGTGACCGTCGAGACCGCGCCCGACGGCGAGCACCGCACCGAGGAGGGCTTCTTCGCCTGGCTGCGCCGTCGCTGGCCGCGCGCCCGCACAGCCTCCGGCGACGCCGCAGACGCCGGGGACGCCGGGAACCCCGGGGGCGCCGACGACGGCTCGCCGGACTTCGCCCTGGGCTGGGTCGGCTGGCTGGGCCACGAGCTCTGGCACGAGCTCGCACCGCGGCCCGGCCACGGGCCGACTCCCGCCGTGGCCGGACGCTCCGCCGCACCCTCCGCCGCAGATTCCGCCGACGCCGCCTCCGGGTCTCCGGCCGAGCCCGGGCCGGGCACCGACGACGCCCGGCTCTTCCGCGCGACGCACGCCGTCGTGGTCGACCATGCCGCCGGCACTGTGGAGCGGCAGAGCCTCGGCGAGGACTCCGGCTGGACGGCCGCCGTCGACGCCGCCGTCGCCGAGGCCCTCGCGGCGGCACGGCCCGCCGGACGCAGCCTCGGAGGGGACGACGGGCCCGGCGTGCCGCCGACGGTCGCCGAGCTCGCCGTCCGCGACGCGCGCACCCGCCATCTGGCCGCGATCGACGCGGCGCTGGCCGAGATCCGCGAGGGCACCACCTACGAGGTCTGCCTGACCACGGCGGTGACCGGCCGCCTGACCGCCGGCGCCGACGGGCCTCTGGACGTGCTGGGCCTGTATCGCCGGCTGCGCGCGGCCAACCGGGCGCCGTTCACCCAGCTGCTGCGCTTCCCCGGCTCCGACCGCGCAGTGGACCTGCTCTCCACCTCGCCGGAACGCTTCCTGAGCCTCTCCTCCGGCGGCACGGCGCGCACCGAACCGATCAAGGGCACGCGGCCGCGCGGCGTCGACGCCGCCGAAGACGCCGCGCTGGCAGAGGAGCTGGCCGCCCACCCGAAGGACCGCGCGGAGAACGTGATGATCACCGATCTGGCGCGCAACGACCTGTCGATCCACGCCGAGCCGGGCACGCTGCGCACCGAGCGGCTCTGCGCGATCGAGAGCTACCCGACCGTGCATCAGATGGTCTCGACGGTCAGCGCCCGCGCGGCCGCGGGCGTCGCCCATGCCGACGTCGTCGCCGCCACCTTCCCTCCCGGCTCGATGACCGGGGCGCCGAAGCTCTCCACGCTGGAGATCCTCGAGCGGCTGGAGACCGGCCGACGCGGCCCCTACGCCGGGGTGGCGGGGTATTTCAGCACCACCGGCGCCGCCGACCTCTCCGTGCTGATCCGCACGCTGGTGCTGGAGCACGACGACGACGCCGAGGACGCGACCCGCACGCCCCCGACCCCCGGAGCCGAGCACGACCACGCGCCGGGAACGGCACGGATGCATCTGGGCCTCGGCGGGGCGATCGTCGCCGACTCGGATCCCGCCGCGGAATGGGAGGAGATCGTCGCCAAGGCCGCCGGCGTGCTCGGCACGCTGGGGGTGGACTTCCCCGGGTGACCGGAGCCGCTCAGCCGAGCAGCCCCGGGTGCTCCTCCAGGGCCGCCCGCTGGACCTCCAGCGCCTGGTCGAAGGATTCGCGGCTCAGCCCCACGCCGGAGATGCTCAGCACGTGATGGCCGAGGTCCGCGGTGACGGAGAAGCCGTCCACCCGGGAGGAGACGGTCCCGCCCGTCGACGCGGCCGGGGACTCGCCGTCGGCCCCCTGCTCCGGGTCCTGGAGGGCGCGGCCGCGGTCGTCGATGGACATCGACAGGCCGCGGAACGGCCCTTCGGCGAGCGCGCTGAAGCTGACGCCGTCGTGGCGGCTCTCCAGCGAGGTCCCGTCGCAGGCGGCCAGGACCTCGTCCCAGACCTCGCCCCGCGAGACGGGACGGTCGTAGGCGAGCATCCAGACGTGGACGGTGTGCTCGCCGGCGTCGTCGGTCACCGTGGCCTCACGGTAGACGCCGTCGACCGGCGCCTCCCCGACCAGGCGCTCGTTGACCGTGTCCATCTGCCGGGCGCAGGCCTCGTCCTCGCCGAAGCTGCGGCGATAGGCCGTTCCGGTGATGCCGATGTTCTCCTCGAAGTACTCGAGGCCGGTCCGCCGGACGACCTCGTCGGCGGTGAAGGGGTATTCCCCCTCCCCGAGGAGCACCTCCTGCATCTCCTCCCGGTCCAGCCGCACCGCGGCGGCCTTCTCGCCGCCGGAGGCGGCCGCGTCGTGCGCGGCCCCGCCCGAGGCATCGGTCGCCACTGCGGCGTACGGATCGCGAGAGTCGGTGCTGGAGTCGTCCCCGCCGACGGCGGAGCAGGAGGAGAGCGCGAGGGCCGAGGTCAGCGCGGCCGCGCGCACCAGCCGCCGCCGCGACGGGGCAGAGTCGCCCCCCGGGCGCGGGTCTGTGCTCATCGTCTCTCCGGGTGGGATGCAGTGCGGTGATGCGGTGCAGTGATGTCGGCCGGCGGGGCGCCCGGTGCGGCGCGACGGCGAACCCGTCCAGCTTAGCCCATCGTCGCAGGCCGGCGGGCTGCGCCAGGGCTGCGCCGGGGCGGAGGCAGGGCTCACTGCAGGGCGGAGGTCAGCCGGAAGACGTTGTCCAGGTAGCGCACGTGCCAGGGGCGGTGCGTCCAGTCGTGCAGCGTCAGCAGCGAGGAGACCGAGCGGTACCGGGCGAAGACCGTCTCCAGCTCGCGGACCTTCTCCGGATCGACGATCATCAGCGTGACCTCGAGGTTCAGCGAGAACGACCGCATGTCCATGTTCGACGACCCCATGACGGCGACGTCGTCGTCGATGATCATGAACTTCGAGTGGAGCACGTCCGGATCCGGGTAGCGGTGGATGCGCACTCCGGCCTCGAGCAGCTGCTGGTAGTAGGACTGCTGGGCGTGCTGGACCATGAACTGGTCGGCCTTCCGCGAGACCATCAGCGTCACGTCCACCTCGCGGTGGGCGGCGTTGGTGATCGCATAGAGCAGCGAGTCGTCGGGCACCAGATAGGGGGTGCAGATGATCACCCGCTCGGTGGCCTGGTAGATGAGGTCGTTGAACAGCCGCAGGTTGTTCTCGTCCGGGAAACCGGGGCCGGAGGGGACGACCTGCACCAGCGAGCCGCCCGAGGCCCGCTCGTCGGCCGCGACGTCGACGCGCAGCATGTCGCCGAGGCTCTCGCCGGTCTCGGCGTACCAGTCGGAGGCGAAGACGATGTCCAGCCCGGTGACCGCCGGACCGGTGAGCACGGCGGTCATCTCCACCCAGCGGCGGCCCGTGCGCGCGGCCGAGGTGCGCTGGTAGTGCGGCTCGATGAGGTTCGCCGAGCCGGTCAGCGCCGTCTTGCCGTCGACGACGACGATCTTGCGGTGGTTGCGCAGGTCGATCCGGGAGAACCGGCCCTGGATCGGCCGCACCGGCAGCACGCGATGCCACTGGATCTGCGACCTCCTGAGCCGGCGGACCAGCCGCCGATAGCCGTGGACGCGCATGGTGCCCAGGTGGTCGTAGAGCAGCCGCACGGCGACGCCGCGCTCGGCGGCGCGCTCCATCGCGTCGAGCACCGGGCCGGCGTACTCCTCGTCGTCGCCGACGATGTAGAAGAGCACATGGACATAGTCCTCGGCGGCGTCGATGCTGGCGACCATCCATTCGAAGGACTCGCGGTAGTCGGGCAGCAGCCTGATCCGGTTGCCCTCCTGCAGCGGGAAGGCTCCGAGATTGCGGTTCAGCGCGGCGGTGGCGCCGAGCTGCGCGTCGTCGGCGCGCAGCTGGTCGGAGAGGTCCATATGGCTGGTGATCTCCAGCAGCTCCCGGTTGATCCAGGCCTGGCGCTCCTGGCGCTTCGCGGAGAGCTTGTTGCGGCCGATCAGCAGGAACAGCGGCAGGGCGACCACCGGGATGAAGAAGATGGCCAGCAGCCAGGCCATGGCCGTGTTGGGGCGCCGGTCGCCGGGCACGATGCCCAGCACCGCCAGGCGCACCACGATCTCGAGGACCACGAGCATCGCGAAGATCCAGTCGGCGAGGCCCTCCAGGCCCAGCACGCTCAGCGGCCACAGCACAGTGTCTGCTCACCCCCTCCGGTCGGCCGTCCGACGCTGATCCGCCATTCTACGGCCCTGACGCCGCTGACCGGGCGGTGCGGGTGCCCGCGAGCCGGATGCAGGGCCTATGCTGGCCGGCATGGCTGAGCATTTTCAGGAGGACTCCGTCGCGGCCGTCGGCGTGCGCATCGATGCCGAGCACCCCCACGGGATGATCTTCGACCCGCACCAGCCCCAGCTGCGGGTGACCGACCTCGGCGCGATCCGCGGCGACGGCATCTTCGAGACGATGTACTGCTTCGGCGGCGAGATCCGGAAGCTGGACGCCCACCTGCGCCGCCTGGCGCGCTCGGCCGGGATCTGCGAGCTGCCGCTGCCGCCGGCGGAGTCCTGGCGGGCCGCCGTCGACCTGGGCATCGAGGAGTTCAGCACCCGCGGCACGCTGCCGGAGCATCTGACCATCAAGCTCGTGGTCACCCGCGGCGTCGAGGGCGAGCCGGCCGCCGACGACCCGGCCTTCGCCGGCACCGCCTGGGTGCTTCTCACTCCCGCCCCGGAGGCGCTGCTGGCCTCCCGCGGCGAGCCGATCGCCGTCACCCTGCTCGACCGCGGCCATGACTCCACCGCCGCCGAGCGCGCCCCGTGGCTGCTGCTGGGCGCGAAGACGCTGAGCTACGCGGTCAACATGGCCGCACTGCGCCACGCGAAGCAGCACGGCTTCGACGACGTCATCTTCCGCACCAGCGACGGACAGGTGCTCGAGGGCCCGACGTCGACGGTGCTGCTGGTGCACCGCGGGGCCGAGGGCTCGCCGCCGCGGCTGTCCACCCCGGAGCGGGAGTCCGGCATCCTGCCCGGCACCACGCAGGGGGCGATCTTCGCCGCCGCCGAGCGCGCCGGGTGGGAGCTGGGCTACGGCCCGCTGACCCCGGAGGAGCTGCACGCCGCCGACCACGTCTTCCTGGCGTCCTCGGTGCGGCTGGTCTCGCCGGTCTCGCGGATCGACGACGTCGAGATGCCCGTCGACCACGATCTCACCGCCGAGCTGACCGCCCTGCTGGCCGAGGATCTGCCGGTGGGCCGCCCGCTGGACGACTGACCCGGCCCCACGCCCCCTGCACGACCACCTCCGCCCCCTCGGGATGACTCGGCGGAAAGTGCGGGAATACGGCGCAGTTCCCACGCGTCCCACGGAGTCATCCCGAGAGTGGTCACCGGATCGGTCACCGGGCCGACGACGGCGACGACGGCGCCCGCACCGGCTCCGGCACCTCCAGCCCCAGATACCCGCGCAGCGTCGTCGCCTCGTACGCGGTGCGGAACCGGCCGCGGCGCTGCAGCTCCGGGACCACCTGGTCCACGAAGCCCTCAAGACTCGCCGGCAGCGCCGGCGGCATGAGGTTGAATCCGTCGGCGCCGCCGCGGTCGAGCCAGCGCTCGATCTCGTCGGCGACGGACTCCGGGGTGCCGACCATCGTGCAGTGGCCTCCCCCGGCGGCGAGCCGGCCCAGCAGCTGCCGCACCGTCGGACGCTCGGACTCGATGATCCGCAGGATCGTCGCATAGCGGCCCTGCGGCCCGGTGAACGCCTCCAGCGGCGGCAGCTCCGGCACCGGGGCGTCGAGCTCCCAGTCGGAGGTGTCCTGCTGGGTGAAGACCGCCAGCTGGCGCAGCGAGTCCTCCACCGGCAGCAGCTCGTCGAGGGCGGCCTGCTTCTCCCGGGCCTCGGCCATGGTCGAGCCGACATAGGTCACCAGTCCGGGCATGACCGCCACAGAGTCCGGGTCCCGACCGGCCGCGGCGATCCGGGCGCGCACATCGCTGCGATACTCCTGCCCGGCGGCGAGGTCGTAGGCGACCGCGTAGATCGCCTCCGCCCGCCGCGCGGCCAGATCCCGGCCCTGCTCGGAGGAGCCGGCCTGGAAGAGCACCGGGCGGCCCTGCGGCGGGCGCGGGACGTTCAGCGGCCCGCGGACGGCGAAGTGCTCGCCGACGTGCTCCAGCGGGGCCAGCCGGGAGCCGTCGACGTAGCGGCCGTCGCGCTCGACCACCAGCGAGTCCTCCGGCCAGGAGTCGAGCAGCCGGGTGACGACGTCGACGAACTCCTCGGCCCGGCCGTACCGGACGGCATGGGGCGGCATGGCCTCCATCCCGTGGTTCTGCGCCTCGGCGTCGAACATGGAGGTCACCACGTTCCAGCCGAGCCGCCCGCCGGAGATGCGGTCCAGGCTGGCCAGCAGCCGGGCGGCGTGGAAGGGAGCGTAGAACGTCGCCGACACTGTGGAGACCAGCCCGATGCGCTCCGTGGCCCGGCTCAGCGCGGTCAGCAGGGTCAGCGGCTCGAAGTGCCACATCGGCCCGTCCTCGACGCCGGTGATGCTGATCGACTGCCCGTCGGCCAGGAAGACCGCGTCCAGCAGCCCGCGCTCGGCGATGCGGGCGATCTCCTCGTACCAGCCCAGGTCGGCGAGCTGGTCGGCGGACGAGTCCGGCGCCCGCCAGGCGGCCTTGTGGTGGCCGGCGCCGTGGAGGAAGAGGTTGAAGTGCGCCGGCTTCGGGCTCATCCCTTCACCAGCCCGCCGTCGACGATCAGGTTCTGCGCCGTCACCCCGCGCGCCCAGGGCGAGGCGAAGAAGACCGCGGCGTCGGCCAGCTCCTCCGGGGTGGTGACCCGCCGCAGCGGCGTGGACGCGGCGATGGCGTCGAAGACCTCGCTCGGCGTGGCCGCGGAGGCGTCGGTGCTGCGCAGCAGCCCGCCGGAGATCATGTTGACGGTGATCCCCTCCGGCCCCAGGTCCTCGGCGAAGGTCCTGGTCAGCGACAGCAGCGCCGCTTTGGCGGCGGTGTAGTCGTGGTACGGCACCACCGGGTGCTGGAAGAGGTTGGTGCCCACGGAGATGATCCGGCCGACGCCGGCCTCGCGCATCCCGGGCAGCGCGGCCTGGATGACCTGCAGCGGAGCCTGCACCGAGCCGGAGAACTGCGTCGAGAGCTCGGCGGCGGTGATCTCGCCGGCCCTCGAGCGGGCGTCTCCGGTGAAGGCGAAGTCCACCAGGGCGTTGTTGACCACAGTGGTGATCGGGCGGCCGAAGTGCTCGCGCGCCGTCTCGACCAGCGCCTCGACCTGGGCGGCGTCGCGGACGTCGGCGGCGACGGCGAGCGCCTGCTGCGGGTGCGCGGCGGCCAGCGTCTCGGCGGCCTCGCGGGACCGGTGGTAGTTGATCACCACGGCCGCCCCCTCGCGGAGGAAGGCCCGGGTGATCGCCGCCCCGAGGCCGCGGGCGCCGCCGGTGACCAGCACGAGCTGATCGGCCAGCGGCGGGGCCGGAACGGCGGAGGGGTCGACGTCGGCGGTCCGGTGATGCTGGGGGTCGGTGCTCATATGTGCCTCTCGTCTCGAGGCGAAGGAGCATGCGCCGGGCGGATGCGCGCGTCGACGGTCTCCGTCGGCCGCTGCGCTCCGGGTGCGACGGCGGGCCGCACCGAGACGGACATTCCCTTCGCCAGTGCGAACTGGATCAGGTTCGACGGGTGTCATCTCAGCCGCAGATCGCGGCACCCCGTGTCACGGCACTATGGAACCACACCCGCGCGCGGCGGGGCGGGATGTTGCGCAGGTCTCAGCGCCGCGGGATCTCCCGGGCGTTGGCCAGCACCGGCAGCCGCTCGCGCGCGGAGGAGACGGCGTCGACGTCGAGGTCGGCCACCAGCAGCTGCGGGGCCTCGCCCGCCTCGGCGAGCACCTCGCCGGTCGGGCCGATGATCATCGAGTGGCCGACGCCGGTCGGCGCGCCGTCGACGGGCTCCACGCCCGCCGCCGCGGGCAGTCCCTGGCCGCAGGCGATGACGTACTGCGTCGAATCCAGGGCCCGGGCGCGGGCCAGCAGCCGCCACTGGTCGACCTTGCCCGGCCCGGCGCCCCAGGAGGCCGGCAGGATCGTCGCGATCGCGCCGGCGCGGGCATGGGCGGTGAACAGGTCCGGGAAACGGATGTCGTAGCAGGTCGCCAGCCCGAAGGTCGCCGCGTCGACGTCGACGCGCGCCGGGGCCTCCCCCGGCGCCACTGTGGCGGACTCCTGGAAGCCGAAGGCGTCGTAGAGGTGGATCTTGTCGTAGGAGGCCTCGACGCCGGGGCCGACGGCCAGCAGCGTGTTGGCCACCCGTTCGCGGCCCTGCTCGCCCGGCGGCGCGGGGGTGAACATGCCGACCACCACGACGATGTCCTGGGCCGCGGCGATCTCCCGGACGGCCGTCGCCCAGGGCCCGTCGGTCGGCTCGGCGATCGCCGTCAGGCTGTGTCCGAAGGCGCGCTGCGTCGCCTCGGGGAAGACGACGACGTCGGCGCCGGCCTCGGCGGCCTGCTGCGTCCATTCGCGGACGAGCTCGAGGTTCTGCTGCGGGTCCTCGCCGGTGACGAGCTGAGCTGCTGCGATGCGCATGCCCCCAGCCTACGACCTGCCCCCGGCCGCAGTCTGCGGGGCGTCAGCGATCGGCCGCCGACGGATCCAGGTCCGCCAGCGGCTCGCCGGTCTCCAGCTGCGACTTCAGGCTGGCCAGCAGCGCCGGCCATCCCCGGCCCACCATCGAGCGCAGCGCGCCGTCGACGTCGAACTCATGGACCAGCTGCAGCCGCACCGGCCCTCCGGCCGGATCGACGGTGAAGGTGACGCGGGAGGCGCCCTCGTGGACGAGCCGGTCGTGCAGCGCCTCGTCCACTCCCTGGGCCGCGGCCCATTCGGCGGTGAAGACATGCCAGGTGTAGGCCAGCCGTCGCGGCCGTTCGGCCTCCAGGACCTTCTGGCCGGGCCCGGCGGTGCGCACCGTGCCCCGCGGAGTCTCCTCGGACCAGGTCATCGAGGACTCCGGGCGCCAGTCGGTCTCGAAGCGCACGCCCCACCAGCGGGACGTCGCCGCCGGGTCGGTCAGCGCGTCCCAGACCTGGTGGTCGGCGGCGCGGATATAGGTGGTGCAGGTCAGCGTGGCCTCGGACATCGGGGCTCCCCTCCTGATGCGGCGCCTCCGGCGGCCGACAGCGACCGCCCTCACCGTCGAGCGTCCGACTGCGGCACGACGCCGGTCAAGGCTGGGCGCCCGGGCGAGGGCGCGGGTCGGCCCGCCTCACCACACCGGGTTCCAGGCCCCGACCAGGATCGAGACCGCCGTGGCGAGCGCCGCCAGCACCAGGCCGCCGAGGATCAGTCCGACGTCGGCCGCGTCGGTCCGCGCGGGCCGGGCCCAGGTGCGCGGCCCGGCGCCGAAGCCGCGGGATTCCATGGTCACCGCCAGCCGGGTGGCGATGCGGATCGCCTGCACCAGCAGCCCGAAGGCCTGCGAGGCCGTCGCGCCGACGCGGGCGACGAATCCGCCGTGGGCTCCGATGCCGCGGGCGCGGCGGGCATGGCCGATCGTCGTCCAGTGCTGGGCCAGCAGTCCGAGCAGCCGCATCGCCGCCAGCGCGCCGAGGACGAAGCGCGCCGGCAGCCGCAGCTGCTGGGCCAGCCCGTCGGCGAGATCCGTGGGGTCCGTGGTGGAGAAGACCAGCACCGAGGGGATGACGATGGCCAGCGCGCGGGCGCCCATGGCCGCGCCGAGCTCCAGCGAACCCGCCGAGACGGTGGTGAAGCCGAGGTCCAGCAGCGTCTCGCCGGAGGCCTCGGCGGCGACGGCGGTGCCCCAGACCGCGACGACGGCGCCGATAGCGAAGGGCCACAGGCGCTTCAGGAACTGGCCGAGCCGCAGCCCGGCGGCCGGGACGAGCAGCAGGCCTGTCGCGATCACCACCGCCGAGCTGACCCAGTCCATCGTCGCCACCAGGGCCACGGTCACCAGCAGCACGGCGGCCAGCTTGGCCGGCGCGCCGCGGCGGCCCAGGGCCGACTCGATGCGCACGCCGGAGAGCATCGGGACGGTAGAGCCGGCGGCGGGCTCGCGGGCGGAGGCGTCGGCGTCCTCCTTCCGTCGCTCCGGGCTCGACGGCTCCTCGCCGAGCCGCAGCTCCTCGGCGTCCAGGGCCTGCAGGAAGGCGGCGTCATGGGTGACCGCGATCAGCGCCCCGCCGGCGTCGAGGTGCTCGCGCAGCAGCCGGACCAGCTCGGCGAAGGTGTGGGCGTCCTGGCCGAAGGTCGGCTCGTCGAGCAGCAGCACCGCCGGACCGGCGGAGAGCACAGTGCCCACCGACAGCCGGCGCTTCTCCCCGCCGGAGAGGGTGAAGGGGTTGGCCTCGGCCAGCTCGGTCAGCCGCAGCCGCTCGAGCAGCTCGGCCACGCGCGCCTCGACCTGCTCGGCGGTGAACAGCGGCTCGGAGGTGCCCGGCCGTCGGGCCTGGTGCGCGCCGAGGGCGAGCTCCTCGCGGACGGTGGAGCGGACGAACTGGTGCTCCGGCTCCTGGAAGACCATCCCGAGGCGGGCGACCAGATCGGCGGCGCGCCAGCCGCCCGGGTCCTCGCCCAGCCGCTCCCGGCCCGCCGTCGCACCGGTGTCGCCAGCGTCGCCGGAGCCGCCGAAGCCGCCGGAGCCGCCGATCAGCCCTGTCCCGGCGGCGAGCCGACCGCCGTGGCGCGGCAGCAGTCCGGCCAGACTGAGCAGCAGCGTGGACTTCCCCGCGCCGTTGCGCCCGGTCAGCCCCAGGGCTCGGCCGCGGCGCAGCGTCAGGTCCACGCCCTCGAGCACCGGCCGGGGCGCCGAACCGGCGCGCGGTCTGCGCCGCCGGCCGGGTCCTCGACGGCGTCGTCGCCCCGCGCCTGGGGCCCGGTGCGGGGCGGTGCGCCCGACGGCGAGTCCTGCGGCGGACAGCAGCGCCTCGTCGGCGACCCCCGCCGGTCCGTCCTCGGCGACGCCGCGGCGCGGCGACCACGTCGGCAGCTGCGGCGGCCGATCGGGGACCCAGAGCCCCATGGCCGCCAGCTCCTCGCGCAGCGGCTCGTCGTCGGCGACCCGGGCGGCGTCGACGCGGCGGCGCACCCCGCCGCCGGCTTCGAGGACGACCAGCGTGTCGCAGTGCTCGGCCCAGACGCCCAGCCGATGCTCGACGACGACCAGCGTCGGCCCGGTGGCCGCGGCGGCGGCGAGGACCGCGTCGCGGACCTGGGCGACGCCGGCCGGGTCGAGATTCGCCGTCGGCTCGTCGAGCAGCAGCAGCCCCGGGCGCATCGCCAGGATCCCGGCCAGCGCGAGGCGCTGCTTCTGCCCGCCGGAGAGCTCGGCGGTGGGGTGGTCGAGCAGCTGTTCGGCGACGTCGTCGGCCCTCGCCCCCTCGATGCCGGGGCCCAGCCCGACGGCGTCGAGCGCCTCGCGCACCCGCACCCAGATCTGCTCCCGCTCCACGGCGAGGTTCTCCGCGGCGAAGGCGACGTCGTCGCCGATCCGCGAGAGCACCACCTGCGACTCGGGGTCCTGCTGCATCAGCCCGGCCCGGCCGCGGGCGGCGTCGGGGGCCGCGCCGTCGAGGCGCAGCGTGCCGGCCGATACGGCGTCCTCGTCGTGGAGCACCCCGGCCAGCCCGTGCAGCAGCGTGGACTTCCCCGCGCCCGACGGGCCGGCCAGCAGGACCTTCTCCCCTGGGGCGAGGTGCAGATCCAGGTCCGCCAGCGCTGGAGCGGGACGGTCGGCGTGCTGGAACGTCCAGCTCTCCGCCCGGACCTCGACGCCGGCCGGGCGCACGGAGGCGTCGGACGCGCGGGACGTGGGCGACCCGGACGGCCCGGAGACGCCCGGCGCCGTCCCGCGTCGGGCGCCGTCGAGGGTCTCCCGGGGCGTCGACGTCGCGCTCATCGGCCCGCTCCGGCGCCGACGACGGGCTCCCGGTGGGCCCGCCGGGAGGCCAGCGGCCCGAGCACCGAGGTCGCCGCCAGCCCGCGGGTCGCAGTCCACATCAGCGCCCCGGCGATGATCGCCCCGGAGAGGGCGAAGCAGCCGATGTGGACGAACGTCTCCAGCGGCGCATAGGCGTACATCGGGATGATCCAGTGGTAGGTCGCTCCGCCGAAGAAGCCCGAGAGCGCGCCGGCGAGCACGGCGACGTCGAGGGTGAAGCGGCGGTAGAGGAAGGCCATCACGACCAGCTCGGCGCCCAGGCCCTGCACGAAGCCCGAGGACAGCACGGTCAGCCCCCACTGGGAGCCCAGCAGGGCGGAGACGACGGCGGCGACGAGCTCGCAGTAGATCGCCGCGCCGGGCTTGCGGATGACCAGCGCGCCGAGCACGCCGGGGAAGAGCCACATGCCGTGGACGATGGTGGCCGCCGGCGGATACGCGGCGAAGAGGCCGCCGACGAGCTGATAGCTGAGGTTCCATCCCCAGAAGATGACGCCGGCGGCGACGGCGAGGGTGGAGGCGACGACGATGTCCGAGACCGACCAGCGCGCGGTCCTCGCGCCCTGGATCGCCCCGGAGGCTGACGTCGATGCGGCGGTGCTGCTCATGATGCTCCCTGGTCGTGACAGTGATGGACCACGAGCACGCAGGAGAGAGCCGGAGGCGACGGCGCGGCGGATCCGCAGAGGTGCGGACGGGTGCCGCCGTCGTCGGCGATCCGGCATCCGAGGACGAGTCTCGACTTCCTTCGCAGGTGCTGGCCTGATCAGGTTCGAGGGTCTGGGCCTTCAGCCCACTCTCAGCGCCTTCCGGCACGTGCGTGCCGAGGGGCGCTCCCCTGTCGTGTCTCGAATGACGTGGACCACCGTACCCCACGCCCGGCGCGGCGGGGAGAGGTCGCCGGGACGATGACCACGCCTGCCACGGCTGGGCTAGGCTGGGGGCGAGGTCGACCGCCCGCGGTCCGCGCGGCGTCGGCCGGGTGCGCACAGAGACCGAACGGCGAGGAGTGCCGATGGACAAGATCATGGACAAGCTGCTGACCACCGGGATCTCGCTGGCCGGCGGCTTCGCGGCCACGAAGGCCTTCGAGTTCGCGTGGAAGCAGGCCACCGGCGAGGAGACGCCGAAGAGCTCCGAGGACGAGGACATCTCGCTGCAGAAGGCGCTGATCTTCGCGGTGAGCTCCGCGGCGCTCTCCGCCGGGGTGCAGGTCCTCTCCCAGCGCGGGGCGAAGGCCTCGATGCGCAAGATCAAGGGCGCCTATCAGGACCCTTCGGAGGTCTGAGACTCGTCCCGCGGCTCCTGCCCGGCGTCGAGTGGCCGCCGGTGACGAGGAATCGGCCGCCGATCCCCTCGTCAGGCGCAGAACTCTCGTCACCGGCGGCCACTCGATGACGTAGGAGCCGAGGCGGGACGCGGCAGGTTCCTGCACAGCGTCCAAGCCCCGCGGCACGACGCGCCGCGTCATCCACAGCGACCCCCGCAGCGCTGGCGGGAGCGCGAGCCGCCCTCTGGGATGGGGCCATGTCTCCCTCCCCGTCCGACCCCTCGGCCACAGACGACCTCGTCCTCGGCGACCGCCGGCGCGGAGCACCGATCCGCGCCGGCACGGCCGGCCGCACACGGGCCCAGCTCCTCGACGACGAAGGACTCGCTCCGCGTGACCTGCGCCGCGGCCGGTACCACCGCACCGTCGAGCGGCTGACCACCGACGTGTACCGCGGAGCTGACGACTCCGCCCATCCCGACGCCCGCGAGATCGCGCTGCTCCAGGGCCTGACCCGCGGGACCGCCCGAGTGGCGACCCATGGCACCGCCGCCGCACTCCTCGGGCTCTGGGAGGAGCGGCTCCGGGCGCCCCACCACCTCACCGTGCCGCGCGACGGCGGACGAATCCGACGACCAGGACTGATCGTGCCGCACCGGGCCGACATCTCCGGCGAGTTCATCACCGAGGTCGCCGGCATCCCGGTCACCACGCCCGCCTGGACGTGGGCGGATCGTGCGGCGTCGCAGTCGCTGGTCGAGGCCGTCGTCTCCGCCGACGCGCTGCTCAGGAGCCCGAGGATCGCCTTCGAGGGACCCGGTGTCGCGGTCGCCGCGTCCGAGGACCTCCTCGCCGCGGTGCAGTCGAAGGCCGGAAGCCGCGGGATCCGACGGGTGCGCCGCGCCGCCGGGCTCGCACGCCCCGGAGCGGATTCTCCGCAGGAGACGCGGCTGCGCGTGGCCATCATGCTGGCCGGCCTGCCCGAGCCCGAGGTCAACGAGTGGGTCGTCGACGCGCAGGGACGCAGACTCTTCCAGCCGGACCTGCTCTTCCGCGAGCAGCGGGTCGCCGTGCAGTACGAGGGCATCCACCACTCCGCCCCGCGCCAGGTCGAGCGCGATGTGCATCGCGCCGAGCTCGCCGCGGACCACGGGTGGATCGAGGTGCGGATCACCCGACGTCATACGGTCGACGGCTGGGCCCCGGCGATCGCCCGGATCGTGGACGCCCTGCGTCGTCAGGGCTGGGACGGCGCCCTCATCCGGCGCTGATCCGTCGAGTGGCCGCCGGTGACGAGGAATCGGCCGCCGATCCCCTCGTCAGGCACAGAACTCTCGTCACCGGCGGCCACTCGACGACGTCGGGTTCGTCAGGGGCCCTCAGGAGCTCGGCCGGTCCTCGTCGAGCTCCGGACGGGCGGTGTCCTCGTGCGCGATGCGGTCGACGGCGCGGGCCAGCTCGTCGACGACGAGCACGTCGCGCCGGACATGCCGGCTCCGGTACCCGGCTCGGCCGACCATATGCGCGCTGACCGGCGCGGTGAGGATCTGCACGCCCCAGGTCAGCAGCGCGATGGCGACCAGCTCCCAGCTGCGCCAGGTCAGCGCGGCGGCCAGCACGAACATCAGCAGCCCGAGCACCTGGGGCTTGGTGGCCGCATGCATCCGCGAGTGCAGGTCCGGGAAGCGCAGCAGCCCGACGCCGGCGGCCAGCGACATCAGCCCGCCGATCACCAGGCACACCGCCGCGACGCCGTCGAGGATCGGATCCAGCCCGCTCATCATTCCTCCTCCCCCCGGTGCGCGCCGGAGTCCGCCTCGTGCTCCCGCCGGGCGTCGGCCCGCCGCTGCTCCTCGCGCCGCGAGCGGGCCAGGGCGGTGAACCACGACGTCGACGGATCCTCCTCGTCGGCGGCCTCCGACGTCGGTCGCGAGGGCTCGGCCCCCGCCGTCCGGGCCGTCCGGGCCGTCCGGGCCGTGCTGGGCTGGTCCGCGGCGGCCCCGCTCGGATGCGGCCGGGCGACCTGCTCGGTGCGGCGCACCGGGACGAAGCGGGCGATCGCGACGGCGCCGAGGAAGCCGATCATCGCCCCGGCGATGACGAAGAGCACGAAGTCCCGATGGTCGCGGGCGATCATGTCCACCAGCAGCATCGAGGAGACCACCAGCAGGGTCACGTCGACGGCGATGACCCGGTCGAGCACCGAGGGGCCGCGGAAGACGCGGACCACTGCGCAGAGCGCGGCCGCGCCGAGCAGCGCCTCGGTGATCAGCAGCGCAGTCTCCAGCATCAGGACCTCCCTTCCCCGGACGCGTCGAGGCCGCCCGGTGCCGCCTCGCGGGTCGCGGACCCGTCGATCGGCGGATGCGCCCGCAGCTCGGCGGGGCTGAGCCCGGGCGTGCGGCCCAGACGCTTCTCCGCGCGGATCCCGGCCAGGTCCGACGGGGTCCCGCCGGCGCGGATGAGCAGCGCCTCGTCGCGCAGCACTGAGCGGCGCACCCGGTCGGCGTCCTCCGGCCCGCGGAAGTCCAGGCAGTGCAGGTACAGCGTGGTGGTCGTGCGGTCGACGTCGAGCACCAGCGAGCCCGGCACCAGCACGACGGCGTGGCCGACCATCGTGACGAGGAAATCGTCGTGGCTGCGCAGCTGCACCGCGACGATCGCGCTGCGCACCCGGGGGCCGCGGACGACGGCCAGCCAGGCCACCTGGAAGGAGGCGAACACCATCCGCCCCAGGAACCGTCCGGCGAAGACGACCCACCAGAACAGGTTGAAGCGCCCGGTGCCGCGCAGCGGCGGAAGGTAGAACACCCGCACGATCGCGGTGCCGAGCACCAGGCCGACGAGCAGCGTGCCGAGCGTGAAGTCGCGCCAGACCGCCATCCACAGGAACGTCAGGAAGGCGATCAGCGGCATCTCCAGCCGCAGCGGGGTCCTCGGTCGTCTCATCGGGACTCACCTCCTGGCTCTTCGCCGGAATCGCCCGGGGCGTCGGCGACGTCGTCGGACTCCAGCTGCGCGGCGTCGCGGGGCTCCACCGAAGTGTGCACCGGGGCGAACTCCTCCGCGCCGCCGTCGCCGGTCTCGATCCCGTCGACCTGCGCGGCCAGCTCCCGCAGCTCGGCCCGGACGCCGTCGACGCGCTCCTCGCCCAGCACCGCCTCGAGGTAGGGGGTGCGTTCGTACATGTCCTGCGCCGCCGCCCGGGAGAAGCTCATCAACGGGCCGGCGAAGACGGTGAAGGCCAGCGAGAGTCCGACCAGCAGCGCCGTCGGCACCGTCATCGACGTCGGCAGCAGCCGCTTGTTGGCCGCCCGGGCGTGGGCCAGCGTCTTCGACATCAGCAGCGGATCGGGGTCGTCGGCGTCCTCTGCGCGGCGCCAGAACGCCCGGGACCAGATGCGGGCCAGCGCCAGCAGCGTCAGCAGCGAGGTGACCACCGAGCCGACCACCAGCGTCCAGGCGATCACGGTGTCCTCCGCGACGCCGCCCTGGATCATCCCGAGCTTGCCGATGAAGCCGCTGAACGGCGGGATGCCGGCCAGGTTCATCGCCGGCAGGAAGAACAGCACCGCCAGCACCGGGGAGATCCGCGCCAGCCCGCCCAGCCGGTCCACCGCCGAGGTCCCGGACCGGCGCTCGATCAGCCCGGTGACCAGGAACAGCGTGGTCTGGATGGTGATGTGGTGGGCGACGTAGTAGATCGTCGCCGACATCCCGGTGATCGACAGCAGCGAGAGCCCGAAGACCAGATAACCGATGTGGCTGGTCAGCGTGAAGGAGAGCATGCGTTTGACGTCGCTCTGCGCCAGCGCGCCCAGGATCCCGACGAGCATCGTCAGCAGCGCGACGATCATCAGCGCGGTGTTCAGCCGCTCGCCGGGGAAGAGCAGGGTCTCGGTCCGGATGATCGAGTAGATGCCGACTTTGGTCAGCAGGCCGGCGAAGACTGCGGTCACCGGCGCCGGCGCCGTCGGGTAGGAGTCCGGCAGCCAGAAGGCCAGCGGGAAGACGGCGGCCTTGATCCCGAAACCGACCAGCAGCATCACGTGCAGCAGCAGCTGCATGCCGCGGTCCAGCTCGCCCAGCGCCAGCGCCAGATCCGCCAGGTTCACCGTGCCGGTGGCCGCGTAGATGACCCCGATGGTGATCAGGAAGAGCAGCGAGGAGACGATGGAGACGACCACGTAGGTCACTCCGGCGCGGATCCGCGCCTCGCCGCCGCCGAGGGTGAGCAGCACGTAGGAGGCGGTCAGGAAGATCTCGAAGCCGACGTAGAGGTTGAACAGGTCCCCGGCCAGGAAGGCGTTGGAGACGCCGGCGACCAGGATCAGATACGTCGGGTAGAAGATCGACACCGGGCCGTCGTCGCGCCGCTCCTCGGCCGCGGCGCCCTGCCCGACCGCGTAGAGCAGCACCGCCAGCGTGATGATCGACGAGACCACCAGCATCAGCGCGGAGAACCGGTCGATGACCATCGCGATGCCGAAGGGCGCCGGCCAGCCGCCCAGGTGGACCGCCTGCGCCCCGCCGTGCCAGACGTCGGCCAGCAGCACGATCTCCAGCACCACGGTCAGCGTCAGCGTGCCCAGCGTGACGGCGCGCTGGGTGGCCTGCTGGCGGTAGAAGGCGAAGCCGAAGCCCGCGCCGAGCACCGGCAGCAGCGTCGCCAGCGGGATGAGGGAGGCCAGATCGCCGTCCATGTCAGCGCCTCCTTCCGCGGCGGGACGGGCCCTCGGAGGGTCCGGCGGCCGGGCTGTCGGCCGAGCCGGCGGCCGAACCGTCGTCGGGCTCCGCCGCTCCCCCGCGGACCCGCGCGTCCCCGTCGGGCTCGTGCAGCCCGCGGCGCAGCTGGTCCTCCACGGCGCCGCCGGCGGTCGCGTCCCGGCCGGCCTGCGGATTCAGCAGCCGGCCGCGCTGACGGGCCTGATGCGGATCCGCCGGGTCGACCTCGGAGAACTCGCTGGTCTCGGCGGGCACTTCGGAGTCCTCCTCCGGGTCATGGACGGGCTGGGCGGCCACGCGGCGGTCCTCCTCGTCGTCGGCGACCTCGTCCTGCCGGGCCAGCGCCCAGGAGCGGTAGATCAGCGCCAGCATCAGGCTGGTCAGCGCGAAGGAGATCACGATGGCGGTGAGCACCAGCGCCTGCGGCAGCGGATCCAGCATGTCCGCGAAGCCGGCGCCGTCGCGGACGATCGGCGCCAGCCTGGCCCGGCCGGCGGTCTGCAGCATCAGCAGGTTCACCCCGTTGGAGATCAGGATGATGCCCAGCAGCACGCGGGTCAGCGAGCGCTCCAGCAGCAGGTGGACGCCGACGGCGAAGAGCGCGCCCATCAGCACCAGCAGCGTCAGATTGATCGTCATGGCTCAGTCCCCCGTCCCGGCCCAGGCCGAGGCCATGCGCCCGCGGCGACGCAGCCGCGAGGCCTCGGCCAGGCTCTGCTGCTCGGACCGCACGTCGATCTCCGCGCCCAGGCTGCGCAGGATGTCCAGGATCAGCCCGGCGACCACCAGGTAGACGCCGATGTCGAAGATCACCGAGGAGACCAGGGCATGCTCGCCGAGCAGCGGCAGCGTCAGCTCCACGTAGGCCGACTGGAAGAGCTGGCCGTCCACCAGCAGCGGCATCATCCCCGAGGCGCAGGCGACGGTCATCCCCCAGCCCATCAGCGCGCTGGCGCTGAACGGGACGGCGGCCTCCAGCTCGTAGCGGCCGCCGGCCAGGTAGCGCAGCATCAGCGCCAGCCCGACGAGCAGCCCGCCGGCGAAGCCGCCGCCGGGATCGTTGTGCCCGGCCAGCAGCAGATAGACCGAGAGCAGGATGACCGCGTGGAACAGCAGCCGGGTGACCACTTCGAAGACGATCGAGCGGTGCTCCGGCGCGACGGTGCGACCGGCCACCAGCCAGGCCTCGCGGGCGACGGTCGCGAAGGAGCGGGCCACCCGCAGCTCCTGGACGTGCTGCGGGGAGAGCTCGGCGTCGTCGACCACGCGGCCCACCGAGCCGGTGGGGACCTCGTGGAGGCTGCGCCGTCGCACGTCGCGGCGCTGGACGAAGATCAGCGAGGCCACGCCGGTGGCCGCCGAGGCCAGCACGGTGATCTCGCCGAAGGTGTCCCAGGCGCGGATGTCGACCAGGGTGACGTTGACGATGTTCGCGCCGTGGCCGACGTCGTGGGCCAGCCAGGGGAACTCCACCGAGACCGGGTCGGACGAGCGCGCGGCGAGGCCGACGGCGACGGCGGCCATCATCACCAGACCGAAGGCGGCGCCCAGCAGCGCGCGGGCGGTGCGGAAGCCGGTGGGGTTCTGCGTCCAGATGCCGGCCGGCAGCATGCGCAGCGCCAGCACGAAGACCACCAGCACCGCCGACTCCACCAGCAGGATGGTCAGCGCCAGGTCCGGCGAGCCCTGCAGGGCGAAGATCCCGGCGGAGCCGAAGCCGCAGAGCGAGACGAGCAGCACCGCCATGAAGCGCTTATGGGCCCGCACGGCGCCGACGGCGCCGGCGAGGACCACCACCGCCAGCACCACCTGCAGCGGAGTCTCCGCCAGGATCCAGTCGGCGGGCATCCGGTGGCCGGCCAGCAGCAGCACGCTCAGCGGCACCAGGGTGGCCACCGTCAGGATGATGAACAGGTAGAAGCCCAGCGAGCCGCGCTGGGTCTGCGAGGTCAGCCGCACCGCCAGCGCGTCCAGCCCGCGGATCAGCCCGCGGTAGAGGCGCTCGGCCTCCAGCCGCTGCGGCACCCGGCCCGGCCAGTCGAGGTCGCGCCGGCTGAGCAGGAAGAGGACTGCGCCGAGCAGCCAGGCCGCCGCCGAGAGCCCGAGGCCGGGGGCGAGTCCGTGCCACAGCGCCAGCTCGGCGGTGGCCTCCTCTCCGCCGCCGGAGAGCGCGCTGATCGGTCCGCCCAGCATCCCGACCGGCTGCGGCGCCGGCCCCAGCAGCAGCCCGAGCAGCGCCAGCGCCGCCGGCGCGGCCAGGAAGACGACGCCGAGCCGACCGGTCGGCGTCGTCTCCACCCCGGGTTTGGCCGCGAAGGCTCCCCAGAGGAAGCGGGCGCTGTAGGCCACGGTCAGCCCCGACCCCAGCGCGACGCCGACGGCGGCCGTCCAGCCGAGCCCGCCGCCGACGGCGACCATCGACTCCAGCGCCGACTCCTTGGCGACGAAGCCGAACAGCGGCGGGATGCCGGCCATCGAGGCCGCGGCGAGGACTGCGGTCACCAGCAGCGCCGGCTGGCCGCGGCCGAGGCCGGAGAGCTGGCGCAGGTCGCGGGTGCCGGTCTCGTGGTCGATGATCCCGACGACCATGAACAGCGCGGCCTTGAACAGTCCGTGGGCCAGCAGCATCGCGACCCCCGCCAGCGCCGCCTCGGCGGTGCCCAGGCCGTTGACCAGCACCAGCAGGCCCAGCTGGGAGACGGTCCCGTAGGCCAGGACCAGCTTCAGGTCCGTCTGCCGCAGCGAGCGCCAGGCACCGATGATCAGCGTGGCCAGGCCCAGGCCGATCACTGCGGCGTCCCAGAAGGCGGTGTCGTGGAAGCCCGGGGCCAGCCGGGCGACGAGGAAGACTCCGGCCTTGACCATCGCCGCGGCGTGCAGATACGCCGAGACCGGCGTGGGGGCGGCCATCGCCGCCGGCAGCCAGAAGTGGAAGGGGACCAGCGCGGACTTGGTGACCGCGCCGACCAGCAGCAGCAGCACCGCGACGTCGACGCCGGCGCCGGAGAGCTGGGCGGCGTCGCCGGCCTGTCCGGCCCCGGCGGCGGCGAGGATCTCGGAGAGTCGGTAGGTGCCGGCCAGCTCGCCCAGCAGCACCAGGCCGACCAGCATCGCCAGCCCGCCGAAGGTGGTGACCACAAGCGCCTGGATGGCCGAGCGGCGCGCGACGATCCGGTGCGAGGCGTGGCCGATCAGCAGGAAGGACAGCACCGTGGTCAGCTCCCAGAAGATGAAGAGCATGATCAGGTCGTCGCTGAGCACCAGCCCGAGCATCGCCGCGGCGAAGGCCAGCAGCTCCGCGGCGAAGGGGCCGGCGCTGCGATCGGCGGCGCTGAAGTAGCGGGCGCAGTAGAGCATCACCAGCGCGCCGACGCCGAGGATCAGCATCGTCATGACCAGGCTCAGCACGTCGGCGCGCAGCGCGATGTCCACGCCGAGGTCGGGGATCCACTCGGTGACCTCGACCGGCGGGGCGCGCGGACCGGCGACGCCGGCCTGGTCGGCGTCGAGCGCCTGCGGCAGGGTCCGGACCAGCAGCACCGTCAGCGCGACGGCGAGCAGCAGGGCCAGCAGATGGAAGGTGGCGCGGCCGAGGCGGCGCATGACCCAGGGGACCACGAGGCTCGCGGCGAACAGCGCGGCGAGCAGGGTCAGCATGGGCGGCAGTCCTTCCTCGGCTCGTGCGCCGACGGCGCGGGGGCGGGACGCGTGCGACCACAGGGGCCCCGTCAGCCGCACTGCGAGGAGCTCGCCCAGCTTAACATGCGCGGTGCGGCCGGCTCCGTGCCGGAGCCCCGGTGTGACGGGGGACGACGTCGTCGTCGCCGGTTCCGGGACAGCTCTGTGCGGGACGCGGGCGCGCCGATACGATGCTGGGCATGAGCTCCCCCTCCACGGATGAGAGGCCCCGCCGACTCACGCCCGGCACCATCACCGCCTGGTGCCTGTGGAGCTGGGGCAACGCCTCGGTCAGTGCGGTGATGACGACCTTCGTCTTCGGCACGTACATCGCCTCCGAGGCCTTCGGAGCCGACGGCCGGGGCACCCAGCATCTGACGGCGGCCAATGCGATCGCCGGGGCGCTCATCGCCCTCACCGCCCCGGTCATCGGCCAGCGCGCCGACTCCTCCGGACGCCGGCACCTGTGGCTGGTGATCAACACCGTCATCGTCGCCGGGCTGGTGGCCGCTTGCTTCTTCGTGAAGCCCGAGGAGGGGTACCTGCTGCTCGGCGTGACGCTGATCGCCGGCATGGGGATGGTCAACGAGTTCGCCGAGCTGAACTACAACGCCATGCTGGTCGACATCGCCGACGACCGGCGGATCGGACGCATCTCCGGCATCGGGTGGGGGTCGGGCTACCTGGGCGGGATCGTGATCCTGATGATCGTCTATCTGGGCCTCATCGCCGGCGACCCGCCGCATTGGTTCGGCCTCGGCGAGGACGAGGCGATCAACATCCGCACCGTCGCGCTCGCCGCCGCGGCCTGGTTCCTGGTCTGGGCGATCCCGCTGCTGGTCTCGAAGCGGCGCACCGCAGACCGGGACCGGATCGAGAAGGTCTCGATCCGCGAGTCCTATCGACGGCTGTTCGGCACGCTGGCCGATCTCTGGCGCGGGGATCGGAACACCCTGTGGTTCCTGATCTCCTCGGCGATCTACCGCGACGGGCTCTCCGCAGTGTTCACCTACGGGGCGATCCTCGGCGTCTCGGTCTACGGGATCGCCGCCGACGACGTGATCATCTTCGGCATCGCGGCCAACGTGGTCGCCGCCGTCGGGGCGTTCATCGGCGGCTGGCTCGACGACGCCCTCGGCCCGCGGGCCGTGGTGGCGGGGTGCCTGACGATGCTCACGGCGATCGCGCTGGTGATGTTCTTCCTGGACGAGCCGACGGCGCTGGGTCCGGCCGAGGACCCGTGGTTCGTCCTGCAGCCGACCCTCGCCTTCTGGATCTTCGGCCTGGGGCTGTCCTTCTTCGTCGGCCCCGCCCAGGCGGCCTCCCGCGCCTTCCTGGGACGGCTGGCTCCGGGCGACCGGGCCGGCGAGCTGTTCGGGCTCTACGCGACCGCCGGCCGCTCGGCGTCGTTCCTCACTCCGGCGATGATCAGCATCTTCGTCGGGATCTTCCACGACGAGAAGTTCATCATCGTCGGGGTCTTCCTCGTGCTGCTGGGCGGGCTCGCCTCGCTGCTGCTGGTGCGCAACCCCACAGGCCCGGCGAAGCTCCGCGACCACGCCGCCCCGTCCGCCGCCCCCACCTCAGGATGACTCCGCGGCACGCGCGGGAAAGCGCGCGCATTCCCACCCGTGCCGCGGCGTCATCGCCGTCCGGCGGGGCTCACTGGATGATCGCGCGGTGGAAGTTCTCGTGGCTGCGCGAGGCCGTCGGGCCGCGCTGGCCCTGGTAGCGGGACTGGTGGGCCTGGGTGCCGTAGCCGTGCTCGGCCGGCGAGGTCAGCCGGAAGAAGCAGAGCTGGCCGATCTTCGAGCCCGGCCACAGCTTGATGGGCAGCGTGGCCATGTTCGACAGCTCCAGGGTGACCTGGCCGGAGAACCCGGGATCGATGAACCCGGCCGTCGAATGGGTCAGCAGGCCCAGACGGCCCAGCGAGGACTTGCCCTCCAGCCGCGCGGCGACGTCCTCGGGCAGCGTGACCTGCTCATAGGTCGCGCCCAGGACGAACTCGCCAGGGTGGAGCATGAACGGCTCATCGGGGTCGACCTCCACCAGCCGGGTGAGGTCGGGCTGCTGCACCGAGGGGTCGATGTGGGCGTACTTGTGGTTGTCGAAGAGCCGGAACATCCGCTCCAGACGCACGTCGACGCTGGAGGGCTGGATCAGCGACTCGTCGAGCGGGTCCAGGCGGATGCGGTCGGCGGCCAGCTCGGCGCGGATGTCTCGGTCGGAAAGCAGCACGACGCCGAGGGTACCAGCGCCGCCCCGCGCGGCGGCGTCGCACGGACGTCCCGACTTGGCAACACGGCGCTCGACGTGATCGCGTGGAGGGATGAGCGAGACTCCCCAGAACTCCGACGCCCAGACTCCCGACGAGAACCCCGAGGGCGCCGCCCCCCAGCAGTCGCTGCAGGAGGTGCTGATCGCCGGCAAGGACGGCGAGGCCCAGCCCGGCGACATCATCCGCGCCTTCCTGACCAGCTCGGTCTACTTCCTGAGCCCCCACGAGATCTCCGACGAGACCAGCTCGGTGAACCCGCTGACCCTGCAGGACAACGAGGGCAACCCGCTGATCGCGCTGTTCAGCGCCACCGACATCATCCCGGAGGAGTACTCCGAGCACGCCCCGCACGCCGTCGACGCGCCCGGCGTCGCCGTGGTGCAGTCGCTCTCCGGCGCCGGCATCATCATCGACGCCGGCCAGGAGCACGGCTTCCAGATCTCGGCCGAGGGCGTCGACCGCATCCGCGAGGACTTCCTCTCCCCGGCCGCCGAGGCCGAGGGCGAGGGCGAGCAGCAGCAGTGAGCTGAGGCTCCGCCTCCCCCTTCTCCGTCGAGTGGGCGATCTGTCCAGGTTCTGATCCGGTCACGACCGGCGAACCGCGATGGATCGCCCACTCGATGTGCATGGGGCACCGGACGGCGCCCCGCGCCATCGACCCCGCACCGCACCCCGCGTCGCGCCCCGCGCCATCGGTCCCGCACCGCACCCCGCATCCGCCCGCGCCCCGCTCCGCCCCACGTCATCGACGCCGCCCGCCCGCCGACGGGCGTAGAATCACCCGGGTCGGGAGGTCATCACCCCGCCGCACCGGCACGATGAGCACCCCACAGCGGAGAGGAGGCAGGCAGCATGGCGGCCGTCTTCTCCGGCTTCATCGTCATCTGGCTGATCATCGGCGCGGGCTTCCTGATCGGCCGCTTCGGCCTGCTCGGCGCCGAGTCCCGCGTGGTGCTCTCCCGCGTCGCCTTCTTCGTGGCCTCGCCCTGCCTGCTGTTCACCACAGTCGCCGACGCCTCGCTGCACGAAGTGCTGGGGCCGCAGTTCCTCATCGCCGCGCTGGGCGCCTTCGCCACGCTGATCGTCGGTCTGCTGCTGAACCGGCTCATCGCCGCGCGCCGCACCGGCGGCGAGCGGATGATCGGCGGGATGAGCTCCTCGCTGGTGAACTCGGCGAACCTCGGCTTCCCGATCGCCGCCTACGTCCTCGGCGACGTCGCCTTCGCCGCGCCGATCGTGATGTTCCAGCTGGCGCTCTACACCCCGATCTACGTCATCGCCATGGACTGGCTGACCGGCGGCCAGAGCAGCCGCGCCCGGGTCCGTCCCGCTCCGCGCACCGCCGTGCTGCGCAGCATCGGCCAGTCGCTGATGAACCCGATGATCATCGGCGCGATCCTCGGTGTGGTCTTCTCCTGGCAGGACTGGTCCTTCCCCGGACCGGTGCGCGAGTCCATCGAGACCGTCGCCGGGGCCTCCATCCCGCTGATGCTGCTCTCCTTCGGGCTGTCCCTGGTCGGCAGCCGTCCTCTGGACAAGAAGGCCGGGCGACGCCGCGACGTCGCGCTGTCCTCGCTGCTGAAGCTGGTGCTGCACCCGACGCTGGCCTGGGTCTTCGCCCACCTGGTCTTCGGTCTCGACGGCCACGACCTGCTGGCCGCCGTCGTGATGGCCTCGCTGCCGAGCGCGCAGAACGTGCTGGTCTCCGCGATCCGCTACGAGACCGGCGAGGTCATCGCCCGCGACACGGTGCTGGTGACCACTGTGCTGGCGATCCCGGCGATGATCGGCGTCTCCGCGCTGCTGATGTGAGGCTGCGACGGGGCCGGAGAGGGCCGGAGAAGACCGGGCCAGGGGCGCTCCGCCGACGGCGTCGCCGCCCGGCTCCGCGGCCCGCAGTTGCTAGGCTGAACCGCAGGTCCGACGTCGCGGCCGACGCCGCCGACGCCCACGCACGACGAGAGCGGCACACCAGCACATGACCCTTCCCGGACAGCATGATCCCCACGGCGCGGACGACGCCGCGGGAGGCACGGGCGGATCCGGGAGATCCGGCGGATCCGTGATCGCCTGGGCGGCCTGGTCGGCGGCGCTGATCGTCGCCCTGGTGCTGGGCGGCTTCGCCGTCTGGCTCGTGGACACGAAGGTCTACACCACCGAGGCGCTCGGCGAGCAGTGGTGGGAGGCGGTCCAGGCCGGCGACGGCGAGGTCCTCCTCGGACAGTTCGCCGACGTCCCGGAGGCCGCCGGCGAGGCCGGCGAGGGTGAGGACCCGCGACTGTCCGCCGGTTCGGTGGACACGCTGCTGCTCGACGGCGGCACGTTGGAGCACTCGGCCGAGCAGATCGAGGATCTGCGCGTCGTCGAGCGCTCCGGGGCCGCCGACCTGGTCTTCACCGTCGACGGCGAGGAGCACCGCTCCCGGCTGCCGATGGACAAGGCCGACGAGTCCTGGGGCATCTTCGACCAATGGGCGCTGGACCCGGCGGCGCTGGCCGAGGTCTCGCTCTCCGTCCCCGGCGCCTCCGCCGGCGGCATCGGCCAAGTCGACGTCAACGGCGAGCCGGTGAACTTGCAGGAGGACGCCGCCGAGCTCGCCGCCTACGCCCCCTCGGTGCTCGACGTCGCCGTGGACAGCGAGTGGCTGACCGGCTCGGCCCATCGGGTGCTCGCCCTCGATCCGGAGGACGTCGGCGGCTCCGACGCGGAGGCGCTGTCCGAGGAGATCGAGATCGAGCTGGAGGCCTCCTCGGCCGCGGCCGAGCAGATGCATCAGAAGGTGAAGACGTATCTCTCCTCCTGCGCCGAGCAGCAGGTCCTGATGCCCTCGGGCTGCCCGATGGGCGTCGAGACGCCCAACCGCGTGGAGGCCTCCACCATCGAGTGGAGCATGCCGAAGGCGCAGGAGCTCACGCTGAGCTTCGGCCCCGACGGCTGGTCGGTGGCGGGCGCGGATCGGCTCACCGCGACGGTGAGCTTCACCGCGCAGGACTACTACTCCGGCGAGACGCTCGAGGAGACCCACGACGTGACCTTCGGCCTGGACGTGGAGGTCGGCGCCAGCGGCGAGGACCTGCTGGTCTCGGTCACCGGCGGCTGAGTGTCCTCAGCCAAGTAGTTGGCGGAGAATTTACATCTCAGTTGTTGTACAAGCTACTCGTTTCTACCTGCTCTCCGAAGATCAGCGGGCGCTGATCCCCTGCCCCTCCCGGCACGGACCGCCTCACAGGGCCGCCCACGCTCGGTCGCGCGGACGGTAGTCGCAGGCATCATCAGTCGACCCCGACACAGATTCGCTCAACGTGATGCGCCGCGGGAGTTGAGCCGACTGTCAGCCCCCCACTCTCGTGCCACCCCGCCAGATTCTCGCCCAGCTGCGAGGGACAACTTCAGTTGATCACGCTGAAGGTTTCGGCCACGATGTCGTCAAGCCCCGGATCAGTGACGTCAACCGGTGACGAGAGCTCACAACTCATGGCGCCAATCTCACGGTTGTATAGCCAAACCTCGATCGAAATCACCACCGAGGTCACGTCGGCGCGTGGATCCTTGGCAGTTGCCCTCCAGCAGCTACCCCTTCCCGCGCGCTAGCCACCTCCCAACTACTGCCACACAACTGCCCCACCGGCGGCGCCAGCCCTCCGGTTACATGCACAGTGACTCCTGGCCTCTCCAACCGCTGGATCCGGCCAATCACATCGAGCGCCCCTAAGCCCTGACTTCTGGCAAAGTCGACCTAGCCGAACGATTCACACTCGAAGTCCGCATTATCATCGATAGCTCCAGGCCGAGATCGGGAGGATCACCAATCGCCGCGCGCTGATCAGTCACCTATCGCGGTTGATTCGCACCGATTACCCGCCGGCGCGGAGCTATCGAACCTCCGCCAAGGGGCGAAGGCCATGTTCCATCGGGCGCCACTCGAGCGCACCCTCGACCGGGTCGCAGCTGAGGAGCGCCGGTACACGCATCTGCACTCCCGGTTCATCGGCTGCTGACGTCTGCCTCTCCGGCCCCTTCTCATCGGAAAGCGGATTCACCGGTCAGGCGTTTTCCGATGATCAGCGTGTGAACCTCGTCAGTGCCTTCGTAAGTGCGCACTGACTCCAGGTTGTTCGCATGTCGAAGCGGAGCATGTTGGCCGGTGATCCCGTTTCCGCCCAGAATGGTCCGTGCCTCGCGACAGATATCGATGGCCGTCCGGCAGTTGTTCAGCTTGCCCACTGAGATCATGTGGCTCTGCAGCGTCCCCGCATCCTTCATCCGTCCCATTTGGAGAGACAGGAGCTGGCCCTTGGTGAGCTCCAGGGTCATGTCGGTGAGCTTCTTCTGGGTCAACTGATACCCAGTAAGCGGGCGGTCAAACTGACGTCGCTCGGTGGCATAGGCCAGGGCGGCTTCGATGGAATCGCGCGCCGCTCCCATCGCGCCCCAGGCGATGCCATAGCGCGCCTCGGACAGGCAGTCGAATGGTCCGCGCAGCCCCGGGCTCTGGGGAAGGATGGAATCGGCCGGAACTCTGACGTTATCCAGATCGATGTCGCACTGGAGCGAAGCACGCATCGAAAGTTTGCCCTCGATCGGGGCCGCACCGAAGCCCGGGGTGTCGGTGGAGACGATGAAGCCGCGCACCACGTCGCCCGCGCTGTCGGCCCGTGCTCGGTGCTCGCCCTCGACGGCGGCCTCTGAGTCGGCGAAGGGTACCTTCGCCCAGATGATGGCGACGTCGGCGATGCTGGCGAGCCCGATCCAGCGCTTCTGCCCGCGCAAGACCCATTCGTCGCCCTCCCGCCAGGCGACGGTGGCCATGCCGCCCGGGTCCGACCCCGCAGTCGGCTCGGTGAGCCCGAAGCATCCGATGATCTCACCGGCGGCCATAGGCGGGAGCCAGCGCTGTTTCTGGGGCTCCGAGCCGTGCTTGTGGATCGCCGACATCGCCAGTGACCCCTGCACTGAAACCACAGTGCGGATCCCGGAGTCCCCGGCTTCCAGCTCCTGCATCGCCAGCCCGTACTCGGTCGCGCTGCGTCCCCCGCATCCGTAGCCCGTCAGGTGCATTCCGAACAGTCCCAGCTGGGCCATCTCTGAGAAGAGTTCCGTCGGCAGTACCGCGTCCTCGTACCAGCGGGCTATGTGGGGGCGGATACGACGATCCACGAAGTCGGCGACTCGATCTCGTCCCGAGACCTCCTCGGCGGAGAGCTGACTCTCGATCTCCATCAGATCGGTGGTGGGTGTCGATGTGGCGGGCGTGTGTGCTGTCGTCATGTGGTGTCCTCGTGGGGGTGGTCGGTGGGCATGCTTGGAATGGTGCTTCGGGCGATCGAAGCCGCCGAGCTCAGGAGCCTCGGGTCGTGCTCGGGCGCCGTGCGGTGCTCGCCAACCGTTCGGCCAGGAGCCGCTGAGCGTCGGGGCGGATGATCTTGCCCGCGGCAGAACGAGGCAGCTGGTCAACGAGCTCGATGTGGCGGGGCCGCTTGTATGGGGCGAGTTCAGTGCGCAGTCGCTCATCGAGGCGGGCGATGAGCTCCCCGTCATCGGAGGTGTCACCGTGGGAAGAGCTCTCCGGCTCGGCAATGATGAGGGCGGCAATCTCTTCACCGAGGCGATCGTCCGGGTGGCCGAGGACGACCACATCGTTGACCCCGTGCATCGTCGCGAGGACCTGTTCGATCTCGGCAGGATAGACGTTGAGTCCGCCCCGGATGATCATGTTCTTCTTCCGGTCCACCAAGTGCACATAACCGTCAGCGTCAATGTGAGCCAAGTCGCCGGTACGCAGCCATTCCCCGTCAAAAGCTTGTCGGGTGGCTTCTGGGTCGCCGATGTAGCCGCGGAAGACGGTAGGCCCGTGTACCTGCAGCTCTCCGGTCTGACCGGAGCCGTCGGGAAGGACGCAGCCTTCCTCGTCAACCACGCGCAGCTCGGTGCCCCACGACGGAGTACCGACGGTGCCGCTGCGGCGTCGGCGGCGGTCGGAGTTCACGCAGATCGACGAGGTCGTCTCCGTCGCGCCATAGCCCTCTAACAGGGTAGCGCTGGGGATCATCTCTTCGAACGCGTCTACGGTGCCGACCGGCAGCGCCGACCCACCGGAGGTGACGTGGCGCAACGAGCTCAGGTCACGTCCTCCCGTGCCGGCGGCGAGCATGTCGCAGAACATGGCGGGAACTCCGGAGAATCGGGTCACTCCGTGCTGCTCGATCAGATCCAGGGTTTCGGCGGCATCGAATCGGGATGTGAGCACAAGGGTCATTCCCCAGGCCATGGCGGCGTTCATCAGTCCGGACATTCCGAAGACATGGTGCAGCGGCAGACAGGCGAGCACCACGTCGTCGGCCCTTGGTTCTGAACGGGACAACAGGGCGGTGCAGCTCACCCACAGGTTCGCGTGGGTCAGCTCCGCTCCCTTGGGCGCGCCTGTGGTTCCGGAGGTGAAGATGATTGCTGCGACATCGTCGGCTGAGCGGCTGACCGTGGCCTCATGACTTACGCGCCGCCCCATGCGCATCAGTGTGCTCAGCTGTTGGTCCCCCTCAAGGGTGTGGTCGCATGAAGCGCGCGGGCCTCCCGAGAGCGGTGAATCGGCCACTACGAGCGCCGTGCGACTCGGGTTGCAGGCCGCTATCACGTTCTCCCGGGCGCTCTCTCCGGCGACCACGGCCCGGGCTCCGGAGAGTTCGAGCACATGCCGAATCTCTCGCCGCGAGGCCTGAGGGCTGAAAGGGGCGGCGACCAGGCCAGCCCGCAGTATGGCGTAGAAGCTGACTACGAAGTCCACTCCGGTGGGTAGGTGCAAGGCGACGGTGTCTCCGGGTTGGAGTCCGGATGCTCGAAGGCCCCGGGCAAGATCTGTAACAGCCTCGTCGAGCTGGCTGAAACTCAGCCGTATCTCGTCTGTGATGACGGCCGGATGATCCGGTCGGGAGCGACCAGCTTCAGTGATCGCCAGAGCGAGGTTGAACAACGCCTCTCCTTCCGTCATGGGTGTGACCCTGAACACGTAACCACTGCGCAGTCAGCCTGGCAATATCGATTCCCGGAGCAGTGGCGAGTGGGGCTTCCGTCGCGCCCGTCGGGTGCGTGCGCAACGCTTCGCCCTGCCTGACCTGGCGCGGGTTTGGGCCCGCGTTGCACCGACTGGGGAATATTGATGCTCATGCAGGCATAATGCTCGACACAAGTGTCGTGTCTCACACTTGCAGGGTATGAATGGAGCGTCGGATCGCTGGGGCGTTCTTACCTCCGCCTCTTCTCGAGGCGTGGGGGCTTCGCTCATCAGGGTGCGTCGCAAAGCTCGCGAGGAGCCCATCGCCACAGTTGCATCAGATCTCCGCACGCTGATCAGTCCGGACTGACGGATACCGGAACGCATAGGGGTCCTCGGCCGAACCCGTCAAACTCCTCTGGGAGGACAGATGACCGCACAGATCACCCGCCGGAGCTTCCTATCCGTGGCTTCGAGCCTCGCCGCGCTCACCGCCGTCAGCGGCTGCGCCACATCGGCGGTGGGTACATCTGGGTTGCCGCGGCAACTGGTGTGGTCCACGTACGGCGTCGGCACGGGCACTTACAACGATCTCGCCGCAGTTGCCAATGCGCTGACCTCGGGCATGGGCGTCCAGGTCCGCCTGATGACCTCGACCACTGGGATCGGCCGTCTGGCTCCTATGATCAACGGGACCGCCGACTACGCCCGTGCCGGCGACGAGTACTACTACGCCTTCGAGGGCGACGATGAGTACGCTTCGAAGCGTTGGGGCCCGCAACCGATCCGTCAGGTGTGGACACCGCCCGGGAACTACGGCGTGCTGGTATTGGCGGACAGTGGCATCGAGACCGTCGCCGACCTGAAGGGGAAGCGCTATCCGCGCCTGGTAGCCAGCACCTCGATCAATCGCAAGCTTGAGGCGATCCTGAACTACGGCGGGCTCACCGGCGACGACGTCGAGAAAGTGGACCTCACCTACAGTGAGCAGATCGATGCATTGCGCACCGGCCAGGTGGACGCGCTCTACCAGAACGTGGTCGGCTCCAACATCGAGGAGCTCGCCTCCCAGGAAGACGTGCGCTGGCTCGACCTCGGAGGTGATGACCCGTCCCGCTATGAGACCTGGGAGCAGCTCGCCCCCATGGTCAAACCTGGCGAGTTCACCGGCGCCGGCTTGGACGAGGGGGAGACTGCCGTCAACATGCAGTACTCGATCCCGTTGACCACATTGGCCGACCGGGATGAGGACGAAGTGGCCGCACTGGTGCGCGGCATCGCCAATCACTTTGAAGATTTCCGGGATGCCACGCCCGATGCCGACAAATTCGCACCGGATACCGTACTGCTGGAACCGATGGTGGTTCCCTTCCACCGTGCCTCCGTGGACTACTTCCGGGAGATCGGACGCTGGACGGACCTGCACCAGGCGCGCCAGGACGCCCTCCTCGAGCGGGAGCAGCTGCTCGTCGAAGCTTGGCCCGGATTCTGGGACGCACACTCCGGCGACGATGACATCGCCCGTCGATGGAGGGAATTCAAACGGGAGAACCTGCCGGAGCTCCCTCAGCTGCCGGACGGATCCTCCGACGATGAGGGAGACACGGCATGACGACCACCACCCCCGGAACACCCCGCGCCGAAACATCTGCTGTGGAGCCGCCGACCGCCGGCGAAGACGCCAGCCCGCAGGCGCGAGACATCCTGGAGACGGTGCGCCGGAACCCGCGACTGACCCCACTGTGGACCGTCGTCGTCGCCGCGTTGACAGTGGCGGGCGTGCTGCTGGCCATGAATCAGGTGTTCTTCTGGAATCTGGGCGGGCTGGCGATGCTGACCAACTCATTCCTGTATCTGCTGATCGCCTGCTTCATCCCCGTCGTCTTCATCATCTGGCCAGCACGTCAGGCCATGGAGCGGCAGTCTCCGGGACCGCCCTGGTACGACGTCGCCATCGCGGCGACGTTCGCCGCGTGTTGCCTCTACCTCGCAGTCAATGGGGTCGAGATCCAGGAGTACGGATGGGAGTTCGTCGCCCCCGCCACGGCCACCGTGCTGAGCTTCGTGCTCTGGGCCCTCGTGCTGGAGGCGCTGAGGCGGACCGCAGGGTGGATCGTGGCGGTACTGGCCCTGGCCTTCTCGCTGTACCCGATGGCGGCGGAGGGATTCCCGATCAGGATCCTGCAGGGCATCTCCTACGACCTCCCGACGCTGGCCCAGATCCACGTGATGGGCGCCGAGAGCATCCTGGGCCTGCCACTGGAGACCGCCGGCCACATCCTGATCGGATTCTTGCTGTTCGGAGTGGTGCTGCAACACACCGGCGGCGCTGACTTCTTCCACGGCCTGTCCATGGCCCTCTTCGGCCGCTATCGCGGAGGTTCGGCGAAGGTGACGGTGGCCAGCTCCGCTTCGATGGGCATGATGAGCGGTTCCGCCGTTTCCAACGTGCTGACCACCGGCCCCATGACCATCCCGGCGATGAAGCGGACCGGATTCAGTGCCCGCATGGCCGGCGGCGTCGAAGCCACCGCCTCCTCCGGAGGCTCCATCACTCCGCCGATCATGGGGACCGCCGCCTTCCTGATGGTCTCCTTCGTCGGCGTCGCCTATACAGAGATCCTCATCGCGGCCACCATCCCCGCGCTACTCTACTTCCTGGGGGTCTTCCTGCAGATCGATGGTTACGCGGCCCGTCGCGGCCTCCGGGGGACTCCTCGGGACGAGCTGCCCAGGCTCGGCGCCTCGCTGCTCGCCGGATGGCCGTACTTGGGCACACTCGGACTGCTGACGGTGCTGCTGTTCACTACTGACTCCGAGTCACAGGTGCCCTACTGGGTCGTCGGGCTGCTGCTGGTGATCGGGCTGGTGACTCCGGGGCTACGGTTCGGGCCGCGGCAGTGGTTGGGCATGGTGCTCGACATCGGCCGAACCTTGGGCCAGATTGTCGCGATCATCGCCGGCGTCGGGCTGTTCCTTGGCGGACTGTCCGCCACCGGCGTTGCACTTTCGCTTTCCCGTGACCTGGTTGCTCTCATGGGCGATCACCTCATGCCCATCCTCATCGCCAGCGCGGCCGTCTGCTTCATCCTGGGCATGGGCCTGACGATCTCCGCAGCCTACGTCTTCCTGGCCATCGTGATGGTCCCCGCCGTCACATCCCTGGGGGTCGACCCCCTCGCCGCGCACCTGTTCGTCATCTACTGGGCTTCGGTCTCCTACATCACTCCGCCGGTGGGCCTGGCCGCCTTCGCCGCCTCCGGCATTGCGAAATCCCGTCCCATGGCCACGTGCGTGGAGGCGATGAAACTCGGCGCGGTGAAGTACGTGGTGCCCTTCGGCTTTGTGCTCAACCCGGCACTGGTCGCCCAGGCAGGTCCGGTCCAGGTGGCGCTGGCCCTGATGGCGGGAATCGCCGCAGTCTACGCACTCTCCTGCGCCATCAGCGGATGGCTCGTCGGAGTCGAGCGCAGGCCGGGAGCAGTCGCACGGATCGCTCTCGCCATCGGGGGCTTCCTGATGTTCCTGACCACCAGCCTCGTCAGCCTGCTCGGCCTGCTGATCATCGCTGCTGTCCTCGTGCACACCAGGTACGGCAGCGAGGCCAGCGCCGACAACAGTGAGCCGGGCAGCTCCGACGAGGACGCAGAGACTCCCAAGACCGCCCACACCGAAACCATTGCAGAAGAGGAGAAAGCATGACGCAACCACATCACGGCACGAAACAGGAGACGGAAGCTCAGGCCGAAGCCCAGGAGAGCGTCCGGGTGGAGGTCGACGACGGCGCCGGCATCATCACCATCGACCGGCCCGAGCGGCGCAATGCGCTGAACACCAGCGTACTCGCCCGGCTGTCACACGCGCTGGAAGACCTGAGGCACGACGACGCGGTCCGCGTCATCATCGTCACCGGCGCCGGAGAGACGGCCTTCGTGGCCGGCGCCGACATTGGTGAGCTCGCCCGTAGAGGTCCTGCCGACGGACTGCGGGCGAGCATGCAGCGGGCCTACGACGCCGTCGAGGCGGTGGAGAAGCCCACCATCGCCGCGGTCAACGGATACGCGTTCGGCGGCGGCCTGGAGCTCGCCCTGGCGTGCGACATCCGCGTCGCATCCGACAACGCTCAATTCGCTCTGCCGGAGACCGGCCTGGGGATCATCCCCGCCGCCGGCGGGACTCACCGACTGGCGCGCCTCGTCGGCGTCGGGCGCGCCACGGAGATGATCCTCACCGGGCGGCGCCTCTCCGCGCAGGAGGCCCTGGACGCCGGGCTGGTCACATCCGTGACCACACCGGAGCAGCTGATGGGACAGGCCCGTGAGACTGCCGCTCGGATCATGTCCAAGGGCCCGCTTGCCGTTCAGCTGGCCACCACTGTGGTGCGCCAGGGCTTCGACGTCGACCGGTCCACCGGACTCCTGCTCGAACGACTCGCCCAGTCGGTGCTCTACGGCTCCGACGAACGGGCCGAGGGCATGCGCGCCTTCCACGAGAAGCGCCGGCCGGACTACTCCGCCCACGCAGTCGTCCAGCCGCATACCGGAGGGGGCCGCGCCACGGAGAGCCACACAGAACAGAACAGTCAGGTCGACACGACCGAGAACGCGACGGAGACGGGAGACCTCGCATGAAGGCACACACTCAGCAGAGCCTCCAGGGACAGGCGCAGGCGGACGGCGGGTCCGGCGTGGAGACGGCGACTGTGATCGGGGCAGGCACCATGGGCTCCCAGATCGCCGCCGTCGCCGCGCTCGCCGGATTCCACACCTATCTCGTCGACATCGCCGAGGAGCCGTTGGCCCAGGCGGTGGACCAGCTCCGCAGCCGGTTCGACCGCGACGTCGAGAAAGGGCGACGCACCCGCGAGGACGTCGAGGCCGCCTGGGAACGGCTGATCACGACGACCGACAGGGATGCCGCCGCCGCGGCGAGCGACATCGTCGTGGAGGCGGCCGTGGAGGATCTGGACGTCAAACGACGGATCTTCGCCGAGCTCGACTCTGTCTGCTCGCCGGACACCATTCTGGCGACGAATTCGTCCAATATCGTCCCGTCCCGACTCGCCGAGGTCGTCGAGCATGGGGGCCGTATGTGCAACCTGCACTTCTTCAACCCGGCACTGGTCATGGAATGCGTCGAGCTCGTGCCGCACCACGGCACGTCGGAGGAGACCCGGCGGCGCGCCGGCGCCTTCGCCGAGGAGCTGGGCAAGACACTGGTGACCTTGAAACAGGAGATCCCCGGATTCGTGGCCAACAGGCTGCTCAACGCGATCCGTCGGGAGGCGCTGAGTCTGTATGACCAGGGGGTGGCCGATTTCCCCGACATCGACGCCGCCGCCCGCACCGCCCTGCGGCACCCCATGGGGCCGTTCGAGCTGATGGACCTCGTCGGCATCGACGTCGTCTACCTGATCCGGCAGGCCGAGCATGCGCAAACCGGGGACCCGGAGGATCTGCCGGACCCGGCGATCGCCGAGCTCTACGAGGCCGGGAGGCTCGGCCGCAAGACCGGCCGCGGGTGGTACTCCTACGCCTGAGACGCAGCGTCTCCGGCCGCCTCGCGGGGGTCGGGGAACATCGCCTTCGCGATTCCGATGACGGCGTGCAGGGCGGGGTTGTCGTCGGCGCGACGCCAGATCATGCGGACCTCCAGGGGTCGCTCGGAGGAGGCCAGAGAACGGAACACCACTCCGTCGGAGGAGACGTTGTCTCGCACCGAGTCCAAGCTCAGGGCGCATCCCATCCCCGCGCCGACCAGGACTACCAGCGTCCACGAGTCAGGGGCAACCTGCACGACCCGCGGGACGACCCCGGCGGCCATCGAAAGGGAGTTGAGGCGATTGTGCAGGGCGGACCCCGTGCCGCCGGGAAGGGTGACCCACGGCTCCTCGCCGAGCTCGGCGAGGTCCACACGGGCGGCAGAGGCCAGCCGATGCGTGGCCGGGAGCACGACCATGACCTCCTCGAGAGCGATCACCGCAGAGTCGACCTCGGAGGGCAGGAAGTCCCAACGACCGATGACCAGGTCGAGCGATCCGTCCCGGACGCGCTCGAGGCCGATGTGGGAGAACTGGGAGCTGTAGAGCTCCAGCATCAGCCCGGGCCGTGCGGTGCGCACCTGTCGGGCCAGCTCGCCGACCTTGCGGTTGATGGAGGCCCCCGCGAAGCCCACGCGTACGCGACCAGTCTCCCCGGTGAGTGTGTTGCGCACGGTCTGGGAGGCCTCCTCGGAGGCCTCCACGAGGTGCTGCGCAGGAGCGATCAGCGCCCGGCCGGCGGTGGTCAGCGCGACGTGCCGCGTACTGCGGTCGAACAGCTCCGCGCCAAGCGAGCGTTCCAGTTGCTTGATCAGCCGACTCAGCGGGGGCTGGGCCATCGAGAGCCGTGCGGCCGCTCGACCGAAGTGCAGTTCCTCCGCTACAGCCAGGAACGCCTGGGCCTGGTGGACCTCCATGGAAGATGACTCCGTCCCGGTCGACTGACCTGCGATGCCGCCTCGTTCATTCCGAGATTATTGCGGTGCAAGTATCAGTAAATAGATGAATGTGTCTTAGACAAAGCATAATCCTCGTGATTATGTGGCTCAAAACACACCGACGCACGCTTGGGGGAAGGCATGACAGCCACGACTGACACGACAGCCGCAGCTCGCGGAGATGAGGCCGACCTCGCGACGAAGAACACCCGAGTCGACGTTGATGCCGATGCTGCTGCCGAGGGACCGCTGGCCGGGGTCGTCGTCGCCGACTTCACCCGGGTCCTCGCGGGGCCGTACTGCACCATGCTTCTGGCCGACATGGGGGCCACCGTCATCAAAGTCGAAGGGCCCGGCGGGGACGACACCCGCCAGTGGGTCCCTCCCCACCGGGACGGGGTGAGCACCTACTACATGGCGGTCAACCGCAATAAGCAGTCAGTCATGCTGGATCTGAAGAACCCGGACGACCTGCAGACCGCCGTCGAGCTCCTCGACGCCGCCGACGTGTTCGTGGAGAACTTCAAGCCGGGAGGGTTGGAGCAGTTCGGTCTGGACGCTGACTCTGTGGCACGGCGCTGGCCGAGGCTGGTCCATGCCAGCATCACCGGATTCGGCACTGCGGGCGGACGTTCCATGCCCGGCTACGACCTGCTGGTCCAGGGCCTCTCCGGATTCATGTCTGTCACCGGTGAGCCCGACGGCCATCCGCAGCGCGCCGGGGTAGCGATGTTCGACGTCGTCACCGGCCTCCACACCGCCGTGGGCATCCTCGGCGCGCTGCGTGAGCGTGACATCTCGGGCCGCGGCCAGCATCTGGAGCTGGACCTGCTCTCGTCGGCGCTGTCAGGCCTGGTCAACCAGACCACCGGGTACGTCGCCTGCGGCAATGTGCCACAGCGACTCGGCAACGACCACCCCAGCCTCTACCCCTACGGCCCGTTCCCTGCCGCGGACCGGGACCTGATCATCTGCGTCGGCAATGACCGGCAGTTCACTCGACTCGTCCAGCGGCTCGGCCTGCACGAACTGGCCGAAGACCCTCGATTCACCACCATGGAGGCCCGCAATCACCACCGTGATCAGCTGCGACCGTTGATCGTCGAGGCACTCTCCCGAGCCACCGCCGATGAGTGGTTCGAGGCTCTGCAGGCCGAGGGCGTTCCGTGCTCACCGATCCTCGCGATCGACGAAGGAGTGGAGTTCGCCGACTCCCTGGGGCTCAATCCCGTGGCCCAGGCTGGGGAAGGAGCGCAGGCGGTCCCCACGATCCGTCATCCCGTGCAGTACAGCCGCACACCGGCCCAGTACACGAAGCAGCCGCCGAAGCTGGGGGCTGACGGCGAGGCTGTGAAGCATTGGCTCGCCCGGCGTCGTGACGACCATCGAGGAGAAACGCAGGGGAGCGGAGCATGAGTCCGGATCATAACGACGAGCCGGAGAGGACGACGGAGCTGGCAGCCGACGAGCGGATCTTCACCTGTCCGATGCCGCTGCGCTGGTCAGACCAGGACCTCAACGCCCACGTCAACAACGCCAGAGTCGTGACCCTTTTCGAGGAGGCCCGACTGCAGGCATCAGCAGCATGGCTCGGCGCCGCCCATCCCGGCCCGCGGCTGGTGCGCTCCCTGACAGTCGACTACCTGCGACCGCTGCACTACAGGGAGGACACCACTGCGCTGGTCTGGGTCGCACGATTGGGGCGCACCTCCTTCGTCATGCACCACGAGCTCCACCAGCACGGCAGATCCTGCTCGGTCGGACGCACTGTGATGGTCCATGTCGACGAGCGCACCGGCCGTCCGCTGGAGATCGACCAGAGCACGCGAGCGGCCCTCACCGCCGCACTGATACCCGAGCCCGCAGCCGACGCACGCGGCTGACAGCTGTGACCCTCCCTGACCCGTCGAGAGAACACGCCGAAGGAGCACCCATGACCGAAGCCACCGCCACCGAGATCGGCTCTGCCGCCGACTTTCTGCTGCTGGACGAAGAGCTCACCGACGAGGAGCTCACGTTGCGCGACCGGGTGCGTGACTTCGGTCGGCGGGAGATCGCACCGGTCATCGACGAGCACTGGGAGCGCGCCGAGTTTCCGGAGACGATTCTTCCTAGCCTGGCGGACCTCGGAGTGGTCGGTGGATTCATCCCCGGACACGGCTGCCCCGGGCTCTCTCGGAGGACCGCAGGAATCGTCGCCCGCGAGATGGGACGGGCCGACGGCTCGGTCAACACGTTCCTCGGCGTGCACTCCAACCTGTGCATGGGCAGCATCTACATGCTCGGAAATCGAGAGCAGCATGAGCGCTGGCTGCCCTCGATGGCTCGACTTGAGCGCACCGGCGCCTTCGCGCTGACCGAACCGGCCCACGGCTCCGACTCCGTCTCACTGGAGACCTCCGCACGACGGGAGGGGGACACCTGGGTCCTCGACGGGCACAAGCGGTGGATCGGCAACGGGCACGCCGCCGACGTCGTCGTGGTCTACGCCCGCGATGAAGCCGACGGGCAGGTCAAAGCGTTCGTCGTGGAGCGGCAGGACGACGGCACGTGGCCGAGCGGATACCGGCCGGAGGTGATCACCGGCAAGATCGGCAAGCGTGCCATCAACCAGGCGGACATCGTCCTCGACGGTCTGCGGGTCCCGACGGAGAACCGCCTGGAACACTGCGAGAGCTTCGCCGGGGTCAATCGTGTTCTGGCCGCGACCCGAGGAGGCGCCTCGTGGGAGGCCGTCGGGCACGGGATGGCAGCATTCGAGATCGCAACCCGCTATGCGGCAGAGCGGGAGCAATTCGGAGGACCGATCGGGGGCTATCAGCTGATCCAGGAACAGCTGGCCACCATGCTCTCTGACCTGACTTCGATGCAGCTGATGTGTCTGCGCATGGCTGATCTCGCTGAACAGGAACGGTTGACCGGAGCCATGGCCTCCCTGGTGAAGATGACGACGTCGCGCCGGGCATTGAGCATGTGTCGCACCGCGCGCGACATTCTCGCCGGAAATGGGCTGCTGCTGGAGAACGAGATCGGTCGTCACCTGACAGACATGGAAGTCGTCTCCACCTATGAGGGCACCGACTCGATGCAGGCGCTCATCGTCGGCCGCGAAATCACTGGGATCTCCGCATTCACGCGACTCAGACGATGAGTACTCGCATCGAACTTAGCTGACACGCGTCAATACCGCCTAGTCACAGGTGACGCGTCCCGCAGGAGCATGGCGTTCCCGTGAAAGGTCGTCGCGCATGGCTCCCGGCGAGGCCGGATCCAATGCCACTGCAGCGCGTGATGGCGAGCCATCCAATGTGAACAACCGATCAGCAATCAGGGATGGCTTCTTCGCGCCGCGGCCGAGAGACCATCCCAGGAAGGACCCCCGTGACCACTCCCGCTTTCCTCGTCTCCGGGACCCGCACGCCCGTCGGCCGCCACGGCGGCGCGCTGTCCGCGGTCCGG
>NZ_BAAAYG010000017.1:0-2508 GCF_039536005.1 Nesterenkonia halobia
CAAAGTCTCCATCCTGCCCAACGGCCCCATCCCGGCCGGATCGGCCGCCCACCTGATCGGAGGCGAAACCGCATGACGACGGCGACGCGAGGCCCGCTGGCCGCCGGGCACCCTGACGAGACGCGGCTGGACCGCATCGGCATCCCGCATCTGCTGCGCTTCGGCTTCCTCGCCGTGCTGCTGGTGATGACCGGCGTCGGCGTGGAGTCCAACATCCTCACCCCGCACATGGTCGACGTCCTCGGCTCCCCGGAGGCGACGGTCTCGACGATCATCACCGGACACTCGGTCTCGGTGCTCATCGCCTCCTACCTGGCCGGGGCGCTCTCCGACCTCTTCGGGCCGCGCCGGGTCATGGCCGTCGGCGCGGCGGTCTTCCTGCTGTTCCAGGTGCTGTTCCTCGTCGCGCTCTCGCTGGGCAGCGTGGAGATGGCCGCGGTCACCTACTTCCTGCGCGGCTTCGGCTTCCCGATGTTCGCCTTCGCCTTCCTGGTCTGGATCAACGTCACCGCCCCGCCGGAGCGGAACTCCACAGCGATCGGCTGGTTCTACGTGATGTACACCGGCGGGCTGCCCACGCTCGGCTCGCTGGTGGCGATCGGTGCGATCCCGGCCTTCGGCGGCGGAGGCGTCGGCGGCGTCGGCGAGACCGGCGCGATGTGGCTGGCCGGCGGACTGGTCGCCCTCGGGTTCCTGGTGGGCTGGTTCGGCGTGCGCGACGCGCGCGGCAGCCGGCGCCTCGCCCCGGAGGGGGAGACGTCGATGCAGGTGATCACCGCCGGGCTGCGGCTGACGTTCACCAATCGCAGGGTGGCCATGGGCTTCCTGGTCCGGCTGATCAACACCGCCCCGCAGTTCGGCATGTTCATCGTGCTGCCGGCGGTCATCGCCACCACCCTCGAATGGGGCCAGTCACGCTGGCTGGCGATGACCGTCGCCGTCTACGCGACCAACATCCTGGTCAACGCCGTCTTCGGCGCCATCGGCGACCGCTGGGGCTGGCGCCGGACGGTGAAGTGGTTCGGCATCACTGGCTCCGCGATCGGCCTGCTGCTCTGGTGGTACGTCCCGCACCTGGTCCCGGCCGGATCCACCTGGGGCTACCTGCTCTCCGTCGTCGCCGGCTGCGTCTTCGGCTGCCTGCTGGCCGGATTCGTGCCGATGGGCGCGATCATGCCGGCGCTGGCCCCGGACCACAAGGGCGCGGCGATGGCGATGTACACCACCGCCGCCGGCGGGGCGACCTTCCTCGGCTCGGCCGTGGTCGCCGTCGTGTTCACCGTCGCCGAGTGGTTCGGCATGGGGGACTTCGCGCGGAACTCCCTGGTCGTCTGGGTGTTCGTCGCCCTCTACGGCTGCGCCTTCCTGATGATCCGCCACCTGGAGGTCCCCGAGGACGAGGAGAAGGAGAAGCACGGTCGGCTGTTCGGCCGGCGTCGCCCGGCCGAGGAGCTGGACCCGGCCCGCGTCGAGACCCCGCAGAGTCCGACTCCTGCAGGAGGACAGGCCCCCGTCGCCGAGGCCGCCGACCCCGCTGACCTGAGAGGAGGAGAGCGATGAGCCCGACTGAGAACGCCCCGCGCCCCGAGCGGCTCTTCGACCTGACCGGCCGCGTCGCCGTCGTCACCGGCGGCGCCTCCGGGCTGGGCGAGGCCGTCTCCCGCGGCTTCGCCGGCCAGGGCGCGACCGTGGTGCTCGTCGACCGCGACGCCGAGCGGCTCCAGGTCGCGACCGCCCGGCTGCGCGCCGACCACCCCGACGGCGGCGGCGTCGACACCCGCACGGTCGACGTCACCGACGCCGCGGCGGTGGAGGAGGTCTTCGGCGACATCGCCGACGCGCACGGCCGGATGGACATCCTGGTCAACTCCGCCGGCGTCGTCGCCCTGGCCCCCGTCGAGGAGCTGGCGCCGGAGACCTGGGAGACGATCCTCTCGGTCAACCTGACCGGCACGTTCCACGCCTGTCAGGCCGCCGCCCGGCGGATGAAGGAGGCCGGGCACGGGCGCATCGTGAACATCGCCTCGCAGGCGGCGCACGTCGCCCTGGACCAGCACGCCGCCTACGGCGCCTCGAAGTCCGGGCTGTTCGGGCTGACGGCGTCGCTGGCCCGCGAGCTCGGGCCGCACGGCGTCACCGCCAACACGATCTCGCCGACTGTGGTGATGACCGAGCTGGGGAAGCAGGCCTGGGACGGTCCGCACGGCGAGGCGCATAAGGAGCAGATCCCGACGCGTCGATTCGCCGAGCCGGAGGAGATCGCCGCGGCGGTCGTCTACCTCTCCTCGACGGAGGCGGCGATGGTCAACGGCGCCGACCTGCGCATCGACGGCGGCTTCACCATCGTGTGAGCCGTCCTCGGGGCTCCCGAGGCCCGGCGCCGTCCGGACCCGCACACGACCGATGGCTCTGGAGTTCGGGCCGGAACCCCTCTCGTATTGAGGGAGTTCAGGCCCGAACTCCAGAGCCATCGCTGGGTCTGCCGACTCAGCCCTGCGCGTCGAGCTC
>NZ_BAAAYG010000017.1:2557-7284 GCF_039536005.1 Nesterenkonia halobia
GAGCCATCGCTGAGTCTGCCCGGGAGGCCGGCCGCTCACTGCTCCAGGGAGAAGCCCTGCAGCTGGTCGGCGTTCTCCTCGGTGATCAGCACGCAGTCGAGGGCGACCTTCTCGTCCTCCAGCGGGGACTCTCCGGTGCGGATGACCTCGTCGAGGACCTCCATCGCCTGAGTGGTGCCCTCGGTGATGGGCTGCAGCACGGTGGCGGCCATGTCGCCCTCGGCCACCGCCTGGGCGGCGTCGTCGTTGCCGTCGAAGCCGAGGACCTCGACGTCGTCGAGGGCGCCCTCCTGCTCCAGCGCGTTGATCGCGCCCAGGGCCATCTCGTCGTTGCCGGCGACCACGCCGTCGATGTCCGGGTAGCGGGAGAGCAGCTGCTCCATCTTCTCCTGGCCCTCCTGCCGGTCCCAGTTGGCGATCTCCTCGCCGACCTTCTCGAGGTCCGGGTACTGCGAGAGCACGCCCTCGTAGCCGTCGGAGCGGACCTGGGCGTTGTTGTCGCTGGGCTTGCCCAGCAGCTCCACATAGGTGCCCTCGTACTCCATCGCCTCCGCCCAGGCCTCGGCGCCGACGGTCGCGCCCTGGGCGTTGTTGGAGACGATCTGCGCCTCGGCCAGTCCGGTCTCGGCGATCTCGGCGTTGACCAGCGAGACCGGGATCCCGGCGTCGACGGCCTTCTGCACGATCGCCACCGACTCGTCGGCGCCGGCCGGATCCAGCAGGATCCCGTCGACGTCGTTGTTGATCGCAGTCTCCATCAGTCGCGTCTGCTCGTCGGGATCGTTGCCGTGGGCCGAGGTGTCGGTGGAGTACCCCATCTCTTCGGCGACGGTCTCGGCCGTCTCGATCTCCGCCGACCAGTACGGATTCGACGGGTCGACGGTGATGATCGAGATCTCGCCGCCGCCCTCGCCTCCGCCGCCCTCGGGGCCGGCGTCGGCCTCTTCGGAGCCGCCGCAGCCGGTCAGGGCGAGTCCGGTCGCGGCGATCGCCGCCGTGGTGCTCAGGATGGTGCGTCGCATGGTGGTGCCTTTCTGGATTCGGTGCGGGTGATGCCGATCAGGCGATCGGCGGGTCCGGCCGACGTCGGCGGCGGGCGCGCCGCGCCCCTGCCTCGACGCCGGCCCCGTGCTCAGACGCCGGCGGCCTCCTTCCCCTCGGAGTCCCGGTCGCGCTCGGCCTGCTCGGAGACTCGCCGGGCCTCGGCGACGGCCCGGGCCTGCGCCCGGCGGCGCTGGACGATCTGCTGGATCTGGTCCACCGCGACGGCGAGGATGATCACCGCGCCGGTGATGACGGTCTGCCAGAACGGGGAGACGCCGACGATCACCAGACCGTTGGACAGGAAGCCGATCACGAAGGCGCCGATGATGGTGCCGCGCACGGTGCCGCGTCCGCCGGAGAGGGCCGCGCCGCCGATCACCACGGCGGCGATCGCGTTGAGCTCGTAGAACTCGCCGAGGTCGGCGGTGGAGGAGCGGATGTTCGCGATCTGCAGGATGCCGACCATGCCGGCGCACATGCCGGTGAGCACGTAGATGCGCGTCTTCACCCGCTTGACCGGCACGCCGGAGAGCTCGGCGGCGCGCTCGTTGCTGCCGGTGGAGTAGAGCCAACGGCCGAACGGCGTGCGGGTCAGCAGCAGCGAGAAGACCACGGCGACGGCGATCATCACCCAGGCCGCGATCGGCACGCCCAGCGGCCGGCTGGCGAAGATCTCGAAGAACCCGGTGTTGCCCAGTCCCTCCTGCCCGCGCAGCTCGTTGGTGATGTTCGTGCCGCCCAGCAGCACCTGGGTGAGTCCGCGTCCGACGTAGAGCATGCCCAGGGTGACGATGAACGGCGCCAGATTGAGCCGGGAGATCAGCAGCCCGTTGACGAGCCCGACGAGCATCCCCACGGCGATCGAGATCAGCACGATCACCCAGGTCGCGGGGAACATCACCGCCTCGGTCAGCGGCAGGTCGACGCCGCGGAAGAGGTTGCCGGCCACGGCGCCGGTCAGTCCCACAGTGGAGCCCACCGAGAGGTCGATGCCGGCGTTGAGGATGACCATCAGCATCCCCAGGGCGATGATCGCGTTGAAGGAGACGTCCTTGGCGATGGTGGTCAGATTGCTGACCGCCAGATAGTTGTCGTTCAGGGCGGCGAAGATGACGATGATGATCGCCAGGGCCACCAGGGCGCGGGCCTCCACGAGGACCGAGCCCAGGGAGAAGGAGAACCGCGAGCCGCGCTTCGTCTCCGCCGGCGCCTGCTGAGCTGTCGTGCTGCTCATGATGATGCTCCGTTCGTGGTGCTCGTGCTGCTGGTGCGGGAGGTGCTCTCGGGGTCTCCGGGGTCTCCGGGGTCTCCGGCGGGTCCGGAGGTCCCGGCGGCCGCGGAGGTCCGCGCGTGCTCCGGGACGGTGCCCTCCGCGGCGGCCAGGACCTCGTCGCGGCCGGTCTCGCGGGGGTCGAGCTCGCAGACCACCTGGCCGCGGCTCATCACCACGATCCGATGCGAGGCGGTCAGCGCCTCGCCGACGTCGGAGGTCACGAAGAGCACGCCCAGGCCGCGGTCGGCCTCGTCGAAGAGCAGCGAGAAGATCTCGCCCTTGGCGCCGACGTCGACGCCGCGCGTCGGCTCGTCCAGCAGCACCACGCGGGGAGCGGTCAGCAGCATCTTGCCGATGACCGCCTTCTGCTGATTGCCGCCGGAGAGCGACATGACCGGCGCGTCCGGCCCCTCGGTCTTCACTCCGATGTCACTGATGGTCCGCGCGACGCTGGAGGATTCCGCGCGCTTGCCGAGGAAGAAGCCGCGGACCCAGGTGTGCAGGCTGGCCAGCGCCATGTTCCGCCCCACCGACTGCATCTGCACGATGCCGTCGCGCTGACGGTCCTCGGGCACCAGGCCCATGCCCTGGGCGATGCGGTCTCCGATGCCGCGTCCGGCGAGGTCCGTGCCGTCGAGCGTCACCCGTCCGCCGGCGAGCTCGTCGCGTCCGGCCAGCGCCTCCATCAGCTCGGTCCGGCCGGCGCCCATCAGCCCGAAGAGGCAGACGATCTCGCCCTCGCGGACGTCGACCGAGACATGGTCGACGGGGATCTTGCCGGTCGACGGGTCGGCGACGGTGACGTCCTGGACGGAGAGCGCGACGTCGCCGTGGCGGCGCTCGCGGTCGCGGAAGTCGTAGTCGGCGTCGCGGCCGACCATCGTGCGCACCACCCAGGGGAGGTCGATGTGCTCGGCCTCCTCGGCGGCGACCAGCTCGCCGTCGCGGAAGACCACCGCATGGTCGGCGATCTCGATGGCCTCCTCCAGGTGGTGGGAGATGTAGACGATCGCCACGCCCTGGCGGGTGAGCTCGCGGATGATCCCGAAGAGCACATGCACCTCGGAGGTGCTCAGCGCCGAGGTCGGCTCGTCCATGATCAGGATGCGCGCGTCGGTGGACAGCGCCCGGGCGATCTCGACGATCTGCTGCTGGCCCACCCGCAGGTCCTGGACCAGCGTCTCCGGGGAGACGGGCTCCTCGAGCCGGTCCATCAGCTCGCGGGTGATCTCGGCCTGCCGTCGATAGTCGATCCCGCGGGCGCCGAGGATCTCGCGGCCGAGGAAGATGTTGTCGCGGACGGTGAGGTTGGCGTTGAGGTTCAGCTCCTGATGGATGATCGAGATGCCGCGGGCGACGGCCTGCGAGGTCGAGGCGAGCTCGACGCGCTCGCCGTCGAGCTCGAGATGCCCGGCGGTGGGCTGCTCGACGCCGGAGAGGATCTTCATCAGCGTGGACTTGCCGGCGCCGTTCTCGCCGAAGAGCACCGTCACCTCGCCGGCGCGGACGTCGAAGTTCACGCCTTTCAGCGCGCGGGTGACGCCGTAGGTCTTGCTGATGTCGACGGCGCGCAGCACCACCTCGCCGGCGCGGCCTGCGGTGCGCGCCGACTCCGCCGTCGTGGCGTCGGGCGTCGAGGGCTCGGCTCCGGTCTTCTCCGTCGGGCTCATCCGTCGGCCTCCAGCTCGATGGGCTGGATGGTGATCGGCTTGCCCTCCGGCGCCTCGCCGCCGGTGCGCACATGGCGCAGCACGCCGCGGACGGTGACTTCCTGGTCGACGAGGCTCGACGGGTCGTCGCCCAGCGCCTCGGCTGCGTCGGCGCGGAGCAGGGCGGCGAGCTCGTTGCCGACCTGCTGGTAGCCGGTCTGGCCCGGGGCGTCGCCGAACTCGAAGCCCGTCAGGTCGCGGATCAGCGTGCCGTCGACGGCCGTGCCCACCGGCACGACCACCGGGCGCTCCGTGGAGAGCCCGTCGACGCCGAGCGTCAGGGTGTTCTCGTCGGCGTCCTCCACCGTGCCGGTGACCGAGACGGTGTAGGCGTCGGTGCCCTCGCTGGGGGAGAGTGCCTCGAACTCCTCGGCCGCGGCCTCGGGGTCCTCGGCGATCGCGGAGGTGACCGCGTCCAGATCGGCCGGGTCGCCGACCAGCTCCTCGGCCGCCTGCGCGTGGAGGTCCTCCGCCGTCGCCGCCGGGTCGAACTCGTCGGGGGTCAGCGCGTCGACCTCCTCGGGCGTGAGGAAGCGGGTGTTGAGCAGCATCGCCGCGGCCAGCACGACGACCACGGCGCCGCCGATGAGTCGTGACCGGGTGATGCGCGGAGTCTGCGCGCGGCTCATGCGGTGTCGCCTCCGATCAGGTGGGCGGCCGATCCGGCCGGGATGGGGCCGTTGGGCAGGATGGAGACTTTG
>NZ_BAAAYG010000018.1:0-71552 GCF_039536005.1 Nesterenkonia halobia
GCGATGGGCATCCCGGCTTCTGTCACCGCCAGCACGATGGCCTGGTTCTTGGTGGTGTCCATGGGGCGAACGATGTCCCGGCACAGGTGCTGAACGATGTCGTGACACAGCTGATGAACGATGTCCTGGCACACGGGGTGAACGATGTCCTGAAACCAGACACTGTCCGGGGCACCAGGGAACCGCCGCGTGGCGCCCTGCTGGCCGCGCCGACCGCACGACCCTCACCGACCCGCTCCGCGCTCCCAGGGTTCGACGTCTCCGGGCACCACGCGGAACAGCGGGTGAGCCTCCGGGGAGGCAGCGACGAGCCGAGCCTCGAGAGTCTCGAGCATCTCGGGCGAGCGTCGGGCGAGCTTTGCCCGCAGGTGCTCGGTCTCGACGGCGAGCTGCCCCGTCGTCACTGCGAGGGGTTCGACGACGGCGCCGGGTTCCGGCGGCCGCTCGATCCGGCCGGCGTCGAACCGGTAGCCGCGCGCCGTCGCCTCCTGGTGCAGACCGCAGAGATACGCCCCGACAGCGGCGACCGGGTCCGGATGAGCGCGGAACCGTTCGAGCTGCGGGTGCCGGGTGTAGCCGCGCGTGCGGCCCAGGAGCACGGCCTGGGCCAGCAGAGTCTCCCGCCAGCAGGCGATCAGCCCCTGCCGGTCCAGGACCGAGGGGTGCAGCGACCAGATGCGCATGCTTAGGGCTTCACCCCCGCCGCGGCAGGGCTGAAGCCGCGCCGGACGTTCTCGCAGCACCCCGGACGGCAGACGTCGTACCAGGGGCCCAGATCGGTCAGGTGCGGGCGCCGCTCCGGCTCCACCGCCTGCATGCGCTCCTCGAGCAGGTCGACGAGACCGGCCACGAAGGCTTCGTGCACCCCCGGAGTCGGCGTCCGCACTGCCCGCAGCCCGGCTTCGCCGGCGGCCTCCATCGCCTCCTCGTCCAGATCCCAGAGCACCTCCATGTGGTCGCTGAGGAAGCCCAGCGGGACCACAGCGACGGCTTTCATGCCCTCGGCGGGCAGCTCGGCGATGCGGTCGCAGACGTCGGGCTCCAGCCACGGCTGCGAGGGCGGACCGGAGCGGGACTGGTAGACCAGCTCCCAGCCGGTCTGCGCACCAGCATGCCCCTCGGCGCGCAGCTGCTCGATGATCTGCCCGCCGACGGCCCGGTGCTGGGCCGCATAGGCTCCGCCCTCGCCCAGGCCCAGCTCCTGGGGACCGGATCGCTCGGCGTCGCCGGTCGGGATCGAGTGGGTGGCGAAGAGCACGCGGATCTCCTCGGGGGCCAGACCCTCCGCGGCGAACCCGCGCAGCGCCTCGGCCAGTCCCTCGGCGAAGGGCCGGACGAACCCGGGGACGTCGAAGAACTGGCGGACCTTGTCGATCTGCACCGTCCCGGCGAGTCCGGTGTCCAGCACCGCCCGGGCGAAGTCCTCGCGGTACTGGCGGCAGCTGGAGTAGGAGCTGTAGGCGCTGGTGGCCACGGCCAGCAGGCGGGTGTGCCCGGCCTCGGCCGCCTCCTTCACCGTGTCCTCGAGGTAGGGCGTCCAGTTCCGGTTGCCCCAGTAGACGGGGTGCTGCAGCCCGCGGTGCCGCATCTCGGCCTCGATCGCCGCCCGCAGCTGCCGGTTGTGCCCATTGATCGGACTCACGCCGCCGAAGTGGCGGTAGTGGACCGCGACCTCCTCCAGGCGCTCGTCCGGGATGCCGCGCCCGCGGGTGACGTTGCGCAGGAACGGCAGCACGTCCTCCTGCCCCTCCGGCCCGCCGAATCCGGCGAGAAGGATCGCATCGTACTCCTGCGGGGAGGAGACATGCGGCGCGCCGGCGGCCGAGGCCTCCGTGGCGAAGGGGACCGCGTCGCCGTCGGGCGTCTGCGGACCGGAGTCGTCGACTGTCATGGGAAGCGTCCTCTCTCACGGGCGGGTGCTCCGGCGAGGGGTAGCGTGGAGGCAGACGCCGCGGCGTCGGCCCCCTCCCCGCCATTCATCTAGCGAGGCTAGCATTACTCTCAGCTAGCTAAACCAGAGGACTCTGATCTCGATGCCTGATCGCTCCGCCCCGGACCGCGACGAGCCCCGCATGGTGGACCCCCGCGTGATGGACCCGGAGGGTGCGCTCGTCCCGCATGCCGGCATCGCCGCGGAGGAGATGGACCAGATCGTCGGCGTGCTGGAGTCGCTGCGCCGCTGGCATCTGGCCGAGCGCCGGATGAACGAGGCTTCGCAGGCGGCGATGCGCCTCGGGGAGACGGACATGCGCGCGCTGCGCTTCATCATCGCCGCCCAGCGCGACGAGCGGCTCGCCACGCCCGGCGGGCTCGCCCGGCACCTGGGCATCTCGACGGCCTCGGTGACCAAGCTGCTCGACCGTCTGGCCGCGCAGGATCACATCCGGCGCCTCCCCCATCCCGAGGATCGCCGCAGCACGGCGATCGAAGTCGTCGAGGAGACTCGCCGCGCGGCGCGACGAGCCGTCGGCGGCCCGCATGCCGACCGATTCCGCGCCGTCGCCGAGCTCGCCCCGGAGGAGCGCGACGTCGTCCGCTCCTTCCTCGACCGGCTGGCCTCGACCGAGCCGCCCGACGAGACATGAGAACCCGGGGACACGATCTCTGGCGGCCCCTCGACGGCGACCCTACGATGGGCTCTCGCACCACCGTCGCACCGCTGGAGGGGACCCCTGATGACGACCCGCGCCGCCGCCCTGGCACCCGTGCTCGCCGCCGCGGCACTGGCTCTGACCTCCTGCGGCGCCGAGGTGCCCACCGACGAGCTCTCCGAGCAGGTGACGAGCTCGCTCGCCGAGCAGGTCGGCCAGGAGCCCGACGAGGTCGACTGCCCCGACCCGCTGCCCGCCGAGGAGGGGTCCGAGGTGCGCTGCACGCTGACCGACGGCGGCACCTCCTACGGGGTCACAGTGACCTCGGCCGGAGAGCAGGACGGCGAGGTCAGCTTCGAGGTCCTCGTCGACGAGCAGCCCCAGGAGTGATCGACCCCGCAGGAGCCGGTGATCCCCCGCACACTGCGGAATCAGCGCCGCCGTCGCCCCGTTGGCCCTTCTCGTGAGCCCAGGCAGGCGCCTGGCAGACCCTCGCGAAAGGACCTTCGGATGACGCCCTCCGTCGACGAGCAGACCGCAGCGCAGAAGCTCTTCTCCCCCGCCCGCCTGGGCGCCGTCGAGCTGGAAAACCGTCTGGTGATGGCACCGCTGACCCGCATCCGCGCCGACGAGGACGGCGTGCCCACGGAGGCGATGGTCAGCTACTACGCCCAGCGCGCCTCGCTGGGGATGATCGTCACCGAGGGCACCTTCCCCGTCGGCGAGGGACGCACCTGGATCGGCCAGCCCGGCATCGAGACCGACGCGCAGATCGCCGGCTGGCGGAGGGTGGCCGACGCCGTCCACGCCGCCGGCGGCACGATCGTCATGCAGATCATGCACGGCGGCCGCATCGGCCACCGCCTGGTCTCCACCACCGGCCGGGTCACCGCTCCCTCGGCGCTCGCGGCGCCGGGGCAGATCCGCACGCCCGAGGGCAAGGACGAGCACCCGGTGCCCCATGCGCTGACCACGGAGGAGGTCGCCGAGACCGTCGCTCAGTTCGCCGCCGCCGCCCGCCGCGCGATCGCCGCCGGCATGGACGGCGTGCAGGTCCACGGCGCCAACGGCTATCTGTTGCACGAGTTCACCGCGCCCTCCACCAACACCCGCACCGACCAGTACGGCGGCTCCCCGGAGAACCGGGCGCGGCTGTCGGTCGAGGTCGCCGCGGCCGTGGCCGAGGCGATCGGCGCCGACCGCACCGGCATCCGGCTCTCCCCGCAGCACAACATCCAGGGCGCGCTGGAGGAGGACGCCGACGACGCGCTGACCACCTACCGCGCGCTGGCCGAGGGACTCGCCCCGCTGGGCCTGGCCCACGTCGACGTGCTGCACGCCGAGCCGGCCGGCGAGCTGGTCCAGACCATCCGGCGGACCTCCGGCGCCCCGCTGATCGCCAACACCGGCTTCAGCGTGCAGACCACCCGCGAGGAGGCCGTCTCGCTGGTCGCCGAGGACGTCGCCGAAGCGGTCGGCGTCGGGCGCTCGGCGATCGCCAACCCGGACCTGGCCCGCCGGTGGGAGCTCGACGCCGCGGAGAACGCCCCGGTGCCGGAGACCTTCTACGTCGGCGGCGAGCGCGGCTACACCGACTACCCGACGCTCGAGGCCACGGCGGAGACCGGGCAGAACTGAGCACCGGGGCTCGGCCGCGGCGGGGTCATCGGTCGGCCACGGTGAAGGTGATCCGGTGGTGCCCGGTGGCCGCGTTGGGGATCGGATCGGTCCGCTCGGCGGTCTGCACCGTGCCCGCGCGGTCGATCGCGCGCACGGTGACGGCGTGCTGGCCCGGGGCGACGTCGTCGAACGTGTGCCGCCACTGCCGCCAGGTGTCGATGGAGACCTCCTCGGCGAGCTCCACCTCCTGCCAGTCCCCGTCGTCGAGCCGGACCTCCACGCGCGCGACGCCGACCTGCTGAGCCCAGGCGGTGCCGGCCACGACGACCGCGCCGGCGGGGACCTCCTCGAGCGGATCCGGCACTTCGATGCGCGAGGCCGCCAGGATCGGCGCCTTCGCGTCCCACCCTCGGTCCGTCCAGTAGGCGGTCTCGCGGTCGAAGCGGGTCACCTGCAGCTCGACGACCCATTTCGTCGCCGAGACGAAGCCGTAGAGCCCGGGCACGACGAGCCGGGCGGGGAAGCCGTGTTCGCGGGGCAGCGGCTCGCCGTTCATGCCCACCGCCAGCAGGGACCCCCGGTCGTCGGTGAGGGCCTTCAGCGGCGTCGAGGCGGTGAAGCCGTCCACCGAACGGGACAGGACCATGTCGGCCTCGGGCAGCGGTCGGGCGCGCTCCAGGATCCGGCGCACCGGATGGCCGAGCCAGGTCGCCGTGCCGACGAGCTCGCCGCCGACCGGATTGGAGACGCAGGCCAGCGTGATGTGCCGTTCCTCCATCGGCAGGTCGAGCAGCTCGGCCATGTCGATCTCGACCTCCTCCTCGACCATTCCGGTGATCCGCAGGGTCCACTCCTCCGGGAGCAGCTCCGGGACCACCAGGGCGGTGTCGATGCGGTAGAAGTCGTCGGCGGGCGTCAGGAAGGGCACCACGCCGTCGACGTCGACGGCGGCGCCGCCGGGGATCGCCGCGGCGCGCACTGCCGGCGTCGGCAGCACCATGCGCACGGCGCGACCGCCGATCTCGCGGCCGACGATGCTGACCGACCGGCCGAAGGCGAGCGAGGCCGCGCCGATCACCGTCGCCGCGCCGGCCAGGCCGAGGAAGGCGCGCCGCGCCGTCCTGGACGGAGCGGGTTGCCCCTCCTCCCCGTCGTCCTCCACGACGACGCCGGACCCCGCCCGGCGGCTGAGGAGCACCAGCGTCGTCAGACCGATCGCCAGCCCCACGAACGTGGGGATGACGTCGACCGGGTCGGTCTCGGGCCGCCGGAGCACCAGCGTGGCCAGTGCGGCCCCGACCACGGTGAAGACCGCCGCGGCGAGGCCGAGCCGCCGTCGGGCGACCACGCCGATGACGACGGCGAGCAGCAGCCCGCCGACGATCATCCCGATCAGCAGCACAGTCTTGTTCGCGCTGCCGAAGGTGGAGATCGCGAAGTCCTGCACCGCCGGCGGCGTCACCTCGATGACCGTCGAGCCCAAGGCCACCAGCGGAGCGGCGGCGGGGGCGAAGAATCGCGCCGCCGCGTCGGCGACGCCGAGGAACACCACAGTGGCCAGCACCCCGGCCACCGCGTGCCGCAGGGCCCCGCCGCGCATCCGGCGGCGGGACCCTGCGGTCGTCGATCTGCTCGTCACATGTTCCATGCCCGGTGTTCGGACCGAGTCCGGCAGTCGGATGGGTGCGCCGCTGTCACAGCTCCGCGGCCATCACGGGATCGCTGGTCGGCTGCGGCGAGCCGCCCTCGGGCTCGACGGTCACGCCGAAGGTCGCCGAGTCGCCGAAGTCCTGACCGGTGACCATGGACGGCCCCTGGGCAGACATCAGGCCGGCGTCGTGCGCGCCGTCTTCGTCGATGATCCACATCTGGAGGTCCTCGGACTCCCCGGGGTCCTCCACCTGGTGCGGCATGACCATCATCGCCTGCTGCTCCACCGAGTAGGACAGCGTCACCTGCGCGCCGTCGGGCGTCTCCATCCGCCGCGTATCCAGATCAGGCGCGCCCAGGAGACTCTCGACCTGCTGTCGCTGGGATTCCATCTCCTCCATCTGCGCCTGCAGATCCTGCCGATCCTGGTGCGCGTCGAGGGCGACGCCGCCGAGGACGACGGCGACCAGCAGCAGCACCGAGGCGGCGAGGGCGAAGAGCACGGCGGGTCCGCGGCGCGGCGTGCCGGCCCCGGCTCCGGAGACGGGGGCGTCCCCAGCCCCATCGGCATGCCTCTCCTCCTGGGCCTCCCCGCGCGGGGAGGCCGCCTGCTCCATGGTTCCAGGGATCGCCAGAATGGCATGCTCCGCGTCCTCGGACGGCGCGACAGGCTCGTCGGTCGCGGCCAGCAGCCCCATGGTCTCCTCGAAGGAGACGACCTCCTCCCGGAAGGACTCGTCCTGGTCCCGCAGCCGGGCGGCCTCCGCCTGTTCGGCGTCGGAGAGCCCGCCGAGCACGAGGCCGGCGGCCAGGTATTCGCGATCAGCGTCCATCAGCCACCCCCAGATCTGCTCGCAGTCGTCTCATGCCGTCACGGATCCTCGTCTTGACCGTCCCGAGCGGGACCCCGAGACGCTCGGCGACCTCCCGGTGACTCAGCTCCTGGTAATAGGCCAGCGCGATCGCCCGGGCCTGATCCTCCGGAAGCTCCCGGAGGGCCGTCGCCGCGCGGGCGGACTCCACATGGTCGAGGGCCGTCGAGGAGGCGTCGGGCATCTCCGAGTGGGCCGCACGAACACCCTCCGAGTGATCGCGGTCCTGCTGGGCCTGCACCGACCGGACGCGATCGATGGCCCGGCGACGGCACATGGTGGTCAACCAGGCCCGTCCGCTCCCGCGACCGGGGTCATAGCTCGAGGAATCGGACCAGACGTCGGCGAAGACCTCCTGGAGGACCTCCTCGGCCAAGGATCGATTGTGCAGCACGCGCATGGCGACAGCCAGAAGGATCGCTCCCTGACTCCGATAGAGGTCCTCGAACGCGGCGACGTCGCCTGCGGCGACGCGAGACAGCAAGGAGCTGCAGATATCGCCGCTGTCCGCGGCCGCGGACGTCTGCGGCGGATCGGCGGACGATCTGGACTCATGCATGGGTCAAGCATGCCAGGCCGACGACCGCAGCACGACGTGCGCAGTGCCGTGTGTCGACGACGGCGTCATCCCCCGACGCCGGCCGTGCGACGCCGAGCCGGCCGCCGGGCTGTTCCGGCGGACCGGTCGGCGCCGCTTCACCGCAGCACCCGCAGGCTCCTGCTGAGAATCGGCGGCGCCGAGGATCACTGCTCGTCGCCCTCGGGCATCAGCACACCGTCGATCATGTAGACGGTGGCGTTGGCCGTCTGCACTCCGCCGCACACCAGTCCGGCGTCGTCGAACATCAGCTCCTCGCCTTCGCCCTCGATCGTCACCGTCGCACCGTTGACGGTCTCGTGCTCGCCGGCGATCTCCTCAGGAGACATCTGGCCGGGGATGACGTGGTAGGTCAGCACGTCGGTCAGGGCCTGGGGGTCCTCGGCGAGCGCGTTCAGGTCCTCCTCGGGGATGTCTGCGAAGGCGTCGTCGACCGGCGCCAGGACGGTGAACTCGTCGCCGTTGAGCGTGTCGACCAGGTCCACCTCCTCGTTGAGCTCACCGGAGACGGCGTCGGTCAGCGTGGTCAGCATGGGGTTGTTGGACGCCGCAGTGGCCACGGGGTCCTGAGCCATGCCCGCGACCGAGCCGTCGCCCTCGGGCACCTGCTCGGCATAGTCCGAGCACTGCGAGCCCACCAGATTCGCCGCCGGGTCCATCTCGCCGGACTCGTCGGAGGACTCCATGCCCTCCGACGGGCTCTCCGAGCCCTCCATGCCCTGCGACTCCTCGCCGGCCGTCGAGCTCTCCTCCTGGGACGTCTCTCCCCCGCCGTCGCCGCCGGAGTCGCCGGAGCCGCCGCCGTCGCCGCAGGCCGTCAGCCCCAGCAGCGCGACGGCGCCGATGCCGAGCAGGGTCGTCGTGGAACGCATCTGAGTCTTCATCGTGGGTCTCCCTCACGGTCTGATCCGTCGGAGGCCTCTCCTCCGGACGGCCAGCGGCGACTCGTCGTCGCGCTGTATCCCGGTGTTCGGAGCATCGGGCCCGTCGGATTGGCCGACGTCGCGCGGAGAGGCCTCCGGCTCCCGAAACATTACAGATGTAATGTTCGGTGCTACGATGGCCTCGCCGGACCCCGAGCGGCCCGGAAGGACGGTCAGCATCTCCGCCGCCGATCTGCCCCAGGCGGCCCTCTGACGAACTGATCCCGCTGCGCCCCGCCGTCCCGCGCAGCGATGCGGAAGGTCCAGGGACGATGTCCTCGCATCCCCACCAGAACCTCGACGCGCCGTCGCAGGCACCCCGAGCCGGAGCCCGCCAGTGGCTGGGACTGGCCACCCTCGTGCTGCCGGTGCTGCTGATCTCCATCGACATGACGGTGCTCAGCTTCGCCGTGCCGCACCTCAGCGAGGCGCTGGCCCCGAGCGGGGAGCAGCTGCTGTGGATCGTCGACATCTACGGCTTCATGCTCGCCGGACTGCTGGTCACCATGGGATCCCTGGGCGACCGCATCGGACGACGCCGGCTGCTGCTGATCGGCGCGGCGGCCTTCGGCGTCGCCTCGGCGGCCGCGGCGCTCAGCCCCAGCCCGGAGGTGCTGATCGCCGCCCGCGCGGCGCTCGGACTGGCCGGCGCGACGCTGATGCCCTCGACGCTCTCGCTGATCCGCCATCTCTTCCCCGACGAGCGGCAGCGCACTGTCGCCATCGCCGTCTGGGGCTCGGCGTTCTCCGCCGGCGCGGCCCTGGGGCCGATCATCGGGGCGGTGCTGCTCGAGCACTTCTACTGGGGCTCGGTCTTCCTGATCAACGTCCCGGTCGTCGTGCTCCTGCTGGTGACCATGCCGCTGCTGGTCGGCGAATCGCGCACGCCGACGCCGGGCCGGCTGGATCCGCTGAGCGTGCTGCTCTCGCTGGTCGGCATGATCACGGCGGTCTTCGGCCTGAAGAAGCTGGCCGAGGGCGAGGTCGGCGCGCTGCCGATCGCCGCACTGGTGGTCGGCGTCGGGCTGGTCACGCTCTTCGTCCGGCGGCAGAAACGGCTGACCGACCCGCTGATCGACCTCGAGCTCTTCGCCGTGCCGCGGTTCCGCGCCGGGGTGATGGGCAACTTCCTGCTGGTCTTCGCGATGGTCGGCTCGCTGTTCTTCCTCTCCCAGCTGCTGCAGCTGGGCTACGGGATGCGGCCGCTGCACGCCTCGCTGGTGCTGGTGCCCGGGCTGATCATCTCCGTGGTCGCCAGCTTCATCGTCATCCCGATCGCGCGGCGCACCTCGCTGCGGACAGCCATCGTCGGCGGCATCCTGATCAACGCCGCCGGCTTCCTCGTGCTCGCGACGGTCCCGACCGCCGACGGCGCCGTCGTCGCGCTCTGCGCCTTCACCCTGCTGGGTCTGGGCTCCGGGCTGGCCGAGACGATGACCAACGATGCCATCCTGACCGCCGCCCCTCCGGACCGTGCGGGCGCGGCCTCGGCGATCTCCGAGACCGCCTATGAGCTCGGCGGGGCGCTGGGCGTCGCCGTGCTGGGCAGCGTGCTCTCGGCCGGCTACACCGCGCATCTGGACCACGACGCCGCCCTCGACGGCTCAGTGCCGGAGGCCGCGACGCAGACGCTGGGCGGGGCGGTCTCGGCGGCCGAGCAGATGGGCGGCACGGCCGGCGACGCCCTGCTGACTGCGGCCCGAGCGGCCTTCGTCGACGGCGTGCATCTGACCAGCGCGATCGCCGCAGTGTTCGTGCTCGCCGCCGCAGTGCTGGTGGGCGCCCAGCTGCGCCGCCGCTGATCCTTCCCCGCCCTGCGATACGTCGGACTCTGCGGACGCGGGATCGACGTCGGGCGCAGGCCCGCGACCCCGGACCCGCGCATCTCGCCCCGCACACACAGAACCGGCCCCCGACGATCGCACGGGGCGATCGTCGGGGGCCGGCCTGCTGCGGTTCAGCTCACCGTCGCGCACGCATCACGCGGCACGGGCGGGAGTCGCCGCTGGGATTCAGAGGGGGTTGACGTCCTCCGCCTGCAGGCCCTTCGGGCCGCGGGCGGTCTCGAACTCCACCTTCTGGTTCTCCTCGAGGGTACGGAACCCGGAGCTCTGGATCGCGCTGAAGTGCACGAAGACGTCGTCCGAGCTGTCGTCGGGTGCGATGAACCCGTAGCCCTTCTCAGCGTTGAACCATTTCACGGTGCCAGTGGCCATTGTGTTTCCTTACTCTACTTTCGATGCACCGATCTCACGATGCTTGTCCCGCGCCCACCCTGGCCGGGCCGGACGCGGCGTTCATGAAGGCCGCTGGACTGTGGGGAACGACGTCGACTGTGCGTCTGATCAGCGTACGCGCAGTGTGCGCGCGACGTCGCGAAAAGTCTTGAGTGGTCAATCATCGGCACATCCCCCGCCGCAACGGGTGACGTGCTGCTTCCAGCCTACGCCATCACACCGGCTGAGTCGACGGCTTCTCCGCCTCAGCCTGCGCAGATTGCTCCGATTCCCCGTGATGGGGCTCGAAGCGGACCATCATCGACTTGAATCCGGGGGTGTTCGACTCGCGGGCGACCGCCTCCCGGTGGACCAGCTCGTTGGCCTCCGGGTAGTAGGCCGCCGCACAGCCGCGCGCCGTCGGGTATGCCACGAGCCGGTACCGCTCACCGCGCAGCTCACGCCCGCGGAAGACGGAGACGACGTCGATCAGGTCCCGGTCGGAGAAGCCCAGCGCGGTCAGATCGTCGGGGTGGATCAGGATCACCCGGCGCGCGTCGGAGATGCCGCGGTAGCGATCGTCGAGGCCGTAGATGGTGGTGTTGTACTGGTCGTGCGAGCGCATCGTCTGCAGCACCAGATGGCCCTCCGGCGCGGCCAGGTACTCGAGGGGGGCGACGGTGAACGCCGCACGCCCGGATTCGGTGTCGAAGCTGCGGCTGTCCCGCGGCGCATTGGGCAGCACGAAGCCGTACTTCTGCCGGATCCGGCGGTTGAAGTCCTCGGTGCCGGGGATCACCCGCGAGGCGTGGTCGCGGATGACGTCATAGTCCTCGCCCATCGCCTGCCAGTCGACGACATGGTCCTCGCCGAGCATCGCCTGCGCCATCCGGGAGATGATCACCGGTTCGGCCAGCAGGTGGTCGGAGACCGGCTCCAGCCGCCCCTGGGTGGAGCTGATGACCGACATCGAGTTCTCCACCGAGAGGAACTGCCGGCCGCCGGGGTGCTTGTCGTCGCGGTCGGAGCGGCCCAGCGTCGGCAGGATCAGCGCCGTGCCGCCGTGGACCACATGCGAACGGTTCGGCTTGGTGGAGACCTGCACCGTCAGCCCGGTCCGGCGCATGCCGGTCTCCATCATCCGGGTGTCGGAGTTCGCGCGGGCCAGGTTGCCGCCCATGGAGACGAAGACGTCGACCTCGCCGTCGGCCATCGCCTGCATCGCCTCAGTGGAGTCGTACCCCACCTTCCGCGTGGTGTCGAGGCCGAACTCCGCGTCGAGACGCTGGTGGAAGCTCTCCGGCATCTGCTCCCAGACGCCGAAGGTGCGGTCGCCCTGGACATTGGAGTGGCCGCGCACGGGGCAGGCGCCGGCTCCGGGCTTGCCGACGTTGCCCTGCAGCAGCAGCATGTTGACGATCTCGCGGATGGTGTCCACCGAGTGGGGCTGCTGGGTGAGTCCCAGCGCCCAGCAGACCACTGTGGCCTTCGACTCGAGAAGCATCTGCCCGACCCGTTCGATCTCCGCGCGGGTCAGCCCGGTGGCGGCCTCGATCTCGTCCCAGTCGATCTCGGAGTGGGCGGCCCGGTACTCGGCGAATCCGCTGGTCTTCTCCTCCAGGAACCGGTGGTCGAGCACTGTGCCGGGGTTCTCCTCCTCGGCGGCCAGCAGCAGGTGCCCCAGCGCCTTGAAGAGCGCCTGGTCGCCGCCGACCTTGATCTGCAGATGCTCGTCGGAGACCCGGTCGCCGTCGCCGATCAGCCCGCTGGGGGTCTGCGGATCCTTGAAGTTCATCAGCCCGGCCTCGGGCAGCGGATTCACGGCCACGACCTTGCCGCCGTTCTTCCGCGCCTCGGTCAGCGAACCGAGCATGCGGGGGTGGTTGGAGCCGGGGTTCTGCCCGACGACCAGCACCAGCTCGGACTGCTCGACGTCCTCCAGGGTGACGGTGCCCTTGCCCACGCCCAGCGTCGGCGTCAGCGCCGCGCCGGAGGACTCGTGGCACATGTTCGAGCAGTCCGGCAGGTTGTTCGTCCCCAGCGACCGGGCCATCAGCTGATACATGAAGGCGGTCTCGTTGGCGGTGCGGCCGGAGGTGTAGAAGACGCACCGGTCCGGCGTCGTCGCCCGGACGTGCTCGCCGATCGTCGCGAAGGCCTCGTCCCAGCTGATCGGCCGGTAGTGGGTGTCGCCCTCGCGCAGGACCATCGGGTGGGTGATGCGGCCGGCCTGCCCGAGCCAGTAGTCGGTGGCCTCCTCCAGCTCGGCGATCGAGTGATCGGCCCACCACTCGGGGGTCGCCACCCGCTGGGTGTTCTCCTCGGCGAGCGCCTTGGCGCCGTTCTCGCAGAACTCCACGTGCTTGCGGTCGCCCTTGATCGACTCCGGCCAGGCACAGCCGGGGCAGTCGATGCCGTCGGGCTGGTTCACCCGGTAGAGGGAGCGCACTGTGCGGCTCACGCCGCCCTGCGTCAGACCGCGGGCCATGGAGACTCCGACGGCGGTCAGCCCGGCCGCCGAGGTCTTCGGCTTCGAGACGCTCAGCGCGTCCTCGTCGATCTCCTCGACCTCGGCGCGACGGCCGCGGACGCCGTCGCCGGTCTCCTCGAGCTCGTCGGAGGTCGCTTCACCGTGACGTCCGTGGATCAATCCCATGCCTCCATTGTCCCAGAGGATCCCGTCCGGTGACATACCTCACCGGAGATTCGCGGCGCCGGAACCAGGTCAGCCGTCGACGGCCTCCGCCGCGGCGCCCGCCGCCCCGTCCTCCGAGCCGTCCTCCGAGCCGGTGCCGGCCTGCTCCTCCGCGAGCTCCACGATCCGCTCGGGATGGGTATAGACGTTGGCCCCGGAGCCGCGCGAGAAGCCGACCAGCGTCAGACCGGCGCGCTCGGCGAGGTCCACCGCCGTCGACGACGGCGCCCCGACGGCGGAGAGCAGCTCCATGCCGGCGAGCGCGGCCTTCTGCACCAGCTCGAAGGAGGCCCGCCCGGAGACCTGCAGGGCGGTGCCGGTCAGCGGCAGGCGGTGGTCCATCAGCGCCCAGCCGACCACCTTGTCCACGGCGTTGTGCCGACCGACGTCCTCGCGCAGGCAGAGCAGCTCGCCGTCGCCGGTGAAGATCCCGGCGGCGTGGACTCCCCCGGTGCGGTCGAAGATCGGCTGCGCCGCGCGCAGCGTGTCCGGCAGATCCATCAGCGTCTGCGCGTCGATGCGCAGCGCCGGGCCCGCGGCCGGCCGCTCGGGCAGCGTCTTCTCCACCGCATCGATGGAGGTGGTCCCGCAGATGCCGCAGGCCGAGGTGGTCACCACCTCGCGACGGCGGCCGACCGGCACACGCTCCAGCCCCGGGGCCAGCGCGGCGTCGATGACGTTGTAGGTCTGCAGCCCGTCCTCGTCTGTGCCGACGCAGTAGCGCAGCCCGCGCAGCTCCTCGGCCGCGCCGATGATCCCCTCGGAGACCAGGAAGCCGGCGCAGAGCTCGAAGTCATGGCCGGGGGTGCGCATGGTGACGACGAAGGATTCGCCGGCCAGGCGCAGCTCCATGGGTTCTTCGACGGCGACGACGTCGGCGCGGGTGCGCACCGCGCCGTCGCGGCTGAGTCGGGTCACGCGGTGGCGCTGGGTCAGGCGTCCCATGCGGCCTCCCCTCGGTCGGCGGTCCAGGGCAGCAGATGCAGTCTGGCAGGCGACCCGGCGGCGACGCCTCCCGCGGGGACCTCGGCCAGCGCGTCGGCGGCGGCGAGCCCGCGGAGCATCGCCGATCCGTCGCGTCCGGCGGGCACGACGCCGGCACGGTCGAGGATCACCGGCAGCAGCCGGGTGCCGCGCCGGGCGCCGGGCAGCTCCTCGGCCGCACGGCCGGCCCCCAGGCGGCGGTCCTCGGGGCGCTCGTGGCCGGCGAGGCCGTCGAGCACCACCCCGCCCAGACCCAGCAGCGCGGCGAATCCGGCCAGCGGGTTCCCGGGCATCCCGACCACGAGGCTGTCGCCGAGCCGGGCGAGGACGGTCGGATGGCCGGGCCGCATGGCGATCCCGTCGACGAGCAGCTCGGCGCCGAGCTGCTCCAGCGCCGGGTGCAGCGCGTCGGCGGCGGAGCCGGCCGTGCCGCCGGTGGTCAGGATCAGCTGTGGGGCCGCGCGCTCCGCATCCGTCGCCTCCCCCGGCCGCTCCTCGCCGTGCGCCGCGGCGGCCAGCGCCTCGACCAGCGGCTCGACGGCGTCGCCGATCCGCCGCACCGCCGCAGTGCGGCCGCCCATGGCCTCCACGGCCGCGGGCACCGAGACTTCGAAGGCGTCGCGCACCTGGCCGGGACCCGGCAGCCCGGCGGTGATGACCTCCTCGCCGGTGCAGATCAGCGTGACCTGCGGCGCCGGGCGCACGGGTAGCAGGTCATGGCCGGCGACGGCGGCGACGGCGGCCGCGGCCGGGGTCACGACGCTGCCGGCGGCGAGCAGCGTCTCGCCGGCGGCGGCCTCCGCCCCGGCCGGGCGGATGTGCCGTCCGGCGGCCAGATCCCCGGTGGTCGGGTCGGCGTGCAGGCTGTCCCCACCGTATTCAGCGCGCACCGTCCCGTGCTCGGCCCGCAGCACCGAGTCGACGCCGGCGGGGATCGGCGAGCCGGTGACCACGGCGACCGCTTCGCCGTCCGCCGGGCTGGTCGGCGGCTGCGCCGGGCTCGGCGCCGCCTCGGCGGGCCTCAGCCGCCAGGGACCCGGACCGGCGACCGCCCAGCCGTCCATGGCCGAGGTCGCCGCATGCGGGATCGGCGTGCGGGACAGGACCGGCTCGGCGAGCACGCGCCCCACTGCCCGCCGCGGCGGCGTCGGGACGGCCGGGCCGCGCAGCGCGACGGCCGCGGCGGCCGCCCGGCGTCGGGCGTCGGCGAGCGTCGTCGCGGCGTGCTGGTCGGTCATGCGTCCTGCGCGCCCGCGGAGCCGCCGGCGGCGTCGGAGTCGCCGGAGCGGCCGGAGTCGCCGGAGTTCTGGGCGTCGCGGCGGCGCGCGAGCAGCTCGGCGGCCACTCGCGAGGCGGCCCGCGAGGCCTTGGGATGGTCCGCCTGACCGGTGGCCTCGGCCAGTCCCGAGACATAGCCGATCAAGTAGGTGGTCACCGGGGCGGCCGGCCGCACCACAGTGTGCGCCGCCTGGCCGGCCAGGCGGAGCACGGCGTCGACGTCGAGCTCGACGTCGTCGATCTCCAGGTGGTGGGCCAGCTCGCGCACCCAGTCCTCGATCGCCGCGCGGGCGGGGTCCTGGCCGTCTCCCGCGGCCTGCGCGCCCGGGGTGTCCTCGGTCCGTCCATCGGTCATCTGCTGCGCGCCTCCTGTCTGCTCCTGCTCGGGGTCTTCAGCTTCTCACAGCGGCGGGTCGCCCTCCGCGTCGGGGACTTCGACCCCCAGGGCCGCCGCGTCGGCGGCAGTGTCCACGTCCCGGCCGAGGCCTGCGGGCAGGCGGGGGTGGTCGACGGCGAGCCCCTCCAGCAGACGACGCAGCGGCCATCCGACCTCCTCCCCGGGGGCCAGGGCGTCCACCGTCCGACGCAGGGCGGCGGCGTCGACCATGCTGGTCAGCCGCTGCTCCCGACCCGCGGCGTCGACGGGGATCACCCCGCGTCCGGGTCCCGGAGCGACGCCCTGCAGCGCATCGAGCAGCGCCCCCGGGTCGACAGTGTCGACGGCGAGGAGCAGCACCTGCCCCTCGTGGGGCAGCAGATCGGCGGCGGCCAGCGCCCGGACCCCGGCCGCGACGCCGGCGGCGGGTCCGGAGAGCGGCGGGTCCTCGCGGGTCAGCAGCATCTCCGGGGCAGCGCCGGCGGCACCGCGGGAGCTCTGCGGGGCGTCGAGCTGCGGGCCCAGATGCGGCGGGCCGACCACGACGACGGCGATCTCACGTGCGACGAGCGCCTCGAGCCAGTCCTGCAGCAGCGTGGAGCGGCCGCGCCGCAGCAGCGCCTTGTCCGCCCCGCCGAGGCGGGAACCGGTCCCGCCGGCCAGCAGCACGGCCGCACGCGGCGAGCCGTCCGCGGCGGCGCGGCCGCGCTCAGCGGGCATGCTCGAGGAAGGGCATCCAGAGCTCATGCGGAGTGTCGAGCTCCTGGGGCAGCCAGGCGTGGTGGCGCGGAGCCCGCGGCGTCACGCGCAGCGACCAGCCGAGTTCGCCGAGGGTGCGGTCGCCCTTGCGCAGATTGCAGGGACCGCAGCAGGCGACGAGGTTCTCCCAGCTGGAGTCGCCGCCGCGGGAGCGCGGGATGACGTGGTCGACAGTGTCGGCCGAGCCGCTGCAGTAGGCGCAGCTCTGCTGGTCACGCCGCAGGATGCCGCGCCGGGAGGGGGACCCGGGCCGGCGTCGCACCACGCGGACGTACTGGTGGAGCAGGATGACGGCCGGGCGCGGCCACAGCGTCGTCGGCGAGACGATCGGCCCGCCGTCCTCCGCCAGCACACTGGCCTTGCCGCGCATCACCAGCACGGCGGCGCGCCGGGAGGACACCACGCTCAGCGGCTCATAGCCGGCGTTGAGCACCAGGGTGCGCATGGCGGTCCCTCCGTCCCTCGTCGAATCGAGCACGGAGCAGCGCCGACGGCGCCGTTCCGCGCCTCACTTCCCCACAATATAGACGGTCGGCGGGCAGAACGACATCCCATGACGTAGGTCACGACCCGGGTCGGCTCGGAGGCGGCTTCGGGCGACGACGCGGCCGGATGCAGAGACGCCGCAGGCGCCGCCCCTTTCTGGGACGGCGCCTGCGGCGTCATCGTGGTGGACGTCGAACCCGGTCGACGTCCGTCGGCGGGGCCGACTCTGCTCAGCGCAGGGTCAGGTAGCCGACGTGGGTGTTGTACGGGCGCGTCTCGTAGCTGTACTGCACCGTGTCCGTGTCGGCGTTCTGAGCGCCGATGAACTGGCCGTTGCCCACGTAGATCGCCACGTGGCCGCCGCCGTTCTGGACGACGATGTCGCCCGGCTGCGGGTTGTCGGTCCAGCGCAGGTTGCTCGCGCCCTGGATGCCGCCGGTGTGCGACGGGATCTCGTGGCCGGCCTGGGCGTAGGCCCAGGCGACGAAGCCGGAGCAGTCCCAGCCGCTCTGGTCCTTGCCGCCCCACTGGTAGGGGGTGCCGATGCCAGCGTAGGCGGCGGCGACGGCGCCGCTGGCGGAACCGGTGGAGGGCTCCGGCTGCGGCTCCGGCTCCGGGTCGTTGTCGGCACCGGCGGCTGCAGAGACGGTGGCCTCGCCCTCGTTCTCCTCGGTCTGGACCTCGACGTCAGTCTCGGCCTGAGCCTCGGCCTGCTGCTGGCCGGCGTCGTCGTTCGAGCTGCTCAGCTCGGCCACGCGGCTCTGCAGGGCCGCGTGGTCCAGGATGCCGCCGTCGGTGTAGGAGGAGTCGTTGACGAGTTCCTGGAACTTCGCCGAGGCGCTGGTGCCCTCGAGCTGGGCCAGCTCCTCGACCAGGCCGCGGGTGCCCGGCAGGTAGGCGTCCAGCGAGGCGCTGGACTGCTGGGAGGAGTCCTCCTCGACCGGGGCCTGCTCCGGCTGCGCCGGGGCCTGCTCCTGCTCGGCCGGAGCCTCCTGCTCGCTCTCCTGCTCGGCCGACTCGTTCTGGCCGCTGAGCTCGGCGACGCGGGACACCAGGGCCTGGTGGTCCAGCTCGCCGTTGTCCGCCACGTAGGCGTCGTTCGAGATCAGCGCCTCGAACTCGGCCTCGGGGGACTCGCCCTCCAGCTCGGCGAGCTCCTCGACGACGCCGCGGGTGCCCGGCAGGTAGTCGTCCAGGGTCTGGTCGGAGCCGGAGTTCTCCTCGGCACCCTCATCCTGGGACTCGCCCTGGGGCTCGTCCTGGGACTCGACCTGGTCGGCGATGGCGCCGTGGTCGAGCTCGCCGTTGTCGGCGACGAAGTCCTGGTCGGAGACGAGCTGCTGGAACAGCAGGGACTCGCCCACGCCCTTCTGGGCGGCCAGCTGCTCGATCGCGCCGCGGGTGCCCGGCAGGTAATCGGTGAGCTCCTGGCCCGGGATGGCGCCGCTCTCGGTGCGCTGAGCGGGGGCATCCTGGTCGTCCTGGGGAACGGCGTTCGCGGCGACGGCGCTGGAGGCCAGCATGCCCGAGGCGGCGGCAGCGATGGCCACGCCCCGGCCGAAGGAGCCGGCGTTGTTGGCGACGGCGCGAGCCAGCAGGGGCTGCGCCTGACGGCGACGCTCGCGACGCGAGCTGTTCGTCGTGTTCTCAGTCACGGGGTTGGTACCTCTCCTGTGTATGACGGGCATCCGGGGAGCGCGCCGAGGGCCGTGCCGTCGGCTCACGCCCGACCGTGCATCCCCGCCCCCTGCCATGCGGTAGTTGCAAAGTCCATGTCCCGACGACGGCAGGGTGTACATCGTCGGAGGCTCGCGGGACCACGAACGTCACCGTCCCGCGTGCCGGACACGACGCTATAACAGAGCACCGCCGATGTCACGCTCAGATCACGACGCGCGTCGCATCGATTCAGTCGGCGTTCACCGAATATCGGGGGAATATTGCGTGAGTCAGGTCATCATGCCTGGTCAGCGCGCATTCGGGGTGATCCGCGGGACACCTTCGGCGTCGCGATCCGTGACCGGCCGCACGACACGCCGGCGCAGATGTCGTGATGATGTCGTGATCTCCCCGGGAGCCGGGCTTCTCAGCCGCGGTCGACGAAGATGTGCTGGGCGACCTCGAGCGGGAGCTCCACCTCGACCTCCTCGCCCGCCCCGTCGGCCGCGACGACCAGCGAGACGTAGGCCTCGGACACCTCGCCGGGCGTGACCCGCACGCCGGGGCGGATGCCGGCTTCGAGGAGCTGCTCGAGCACCTCCGGCTCGACCTGGATGGACTCGGCCAGCCGCTGCACCCGCCACGTGCGGCCGGGTCCGCCGGCGGCCGCGTCGACGTCGCCGTCGACGTCGCCGCCGTCCTCCGCGACCCGACGCAGCGTGACCAGCTGCTCGGCGACCTGCTGGGCGCGCGAGACGCCGAGCTTCTCCATCCCCGGGATGGGATTGCCGTAGGGCGAGACCACCGGATCCTCGAGCAGCTCGACCAGCCGGCGCTCCACCCGCTCGCTCATCACGTGCTCCCAGCGGCAGGCCTCCTCATGGATGTGCGGCCAGTCCAGGCCGATCACGTCGGAGAGCAGCCGCTCGGCGAGCCGGTGCTTGCGCATCACCCGCACGGCCAGCTCGCGGCCGTCCGCGGTCAGCTCGAGATGCCGCTCCGCAGTCAGCGAGAGCAGCCCGTCGCGCTCCAGCCGCGCCACCGTCTGGGACACCGTGGGCCCCGAGTGCTCGAGGCGTTCGGCGATGCGCGCGCGCAGCGGCACGATGCCCTCCTCCTCGAGATCGAGGATCGTGCGCACGTACATCTCGGTGGTGTCGATGAGATCTGTCAAAAGGGGATCACTTTCCTCAGCCGGGTCCCGCGTCCCGCCCCAGCCCCGGGCGTCGACGACGACGGCGATGTCGCCCGGCGACGGCGGCCCGTCCGGAGGCTCGCGGCACGAAGGCTCTTGATACCGTGAAGCACGGCGTCCTGCACCACTGACAGCATAGTGGCTGGGCCGGCATTCCGGCCCGCCGACGCCTCCGGCCGGACCGACCACAGTCGAGGAGCACCCCATGTCAGCTGCGTCTGCAGCCCGTGTGACCATCCCCAGCGATCTGCTGCCCGCCGACGGCCGCTTCGGCGCCGGCCCCTCCAAAGTCCGCGACGAGCAGGTCGCCGCGCTGCAGACCGCCGCCCGCGGGCCGCTGGGCACCTCCCACCGCCAGGCCCCGGTGAAGAACCTGGTCGGCTCGATCCGCAGCGGACTCGCCGAGTTCCTCGCCCTGCCCGCAGGCTACGAGATCGTCCTCGGCGTCGGCGGCTCCACCGCCTTCTGGGACGCGGCGACCTTCGGTCTGGTCGAGACCCGCGCCCAGCACCTGTCCTTCGGGGAGTTCGGCGCGAAGTTCGCCGCGGCCACCTCCCGGGCGCCGTTCCTGGAGGACTCCGAGGTGCTCACCGCCGAGCCCGGCACCCGTCCGACGGCGCGGGCGAACGCCGGCGTCGACGTCTACGCCTGGCCGCACAACGAGACCTCCACCGGCGTGGCCGCCGACGTCCGCCGCGTCGACGGCGCCGACGACGGTGCGCTGGTGCTGGTCGACGGCACCTCGGCCGCCGGCGGGCTCGCCGTCGACGTCGCCGCGACCGACGCCTACTACTTCGGCCCGCAGAAGAACTTCGGCTCCGACGGCGGGCTGTGGCTGGCGGCGATGTCCCCGGCGGCGATCGAGCGCGCCGAGCGGCTCGCGGCCGACCGCTGGATCCCGGACTTCCTGAGCCTGACCACCGCGATCGACAACTCGCGCAAGGAGCAGACCTACAACACCCCGGCGCTGGCGACGCTGATCACCCTCGACGAGCAGGTGCGCTGGCTCAACGCCTCGGGCGGGATGGAGTTCGCCGCGGCCCGGACCGCCGACTCGGCGTCCCGGGTCTACGCGTGGGCCGAGGCCCACGAGCTGGCGACGCCGTTCGTGCGGCGGACCGAGGACCGGTCCGACGTGATCGTCACCGTGGACTTCGACGAGTCGGTCGACGCCGCGGAGGTCGCGACGATCCTGCGCGCCCACGGCGTGGTCGACGTCGAGCCCTACCGCAAGCTGGGCCGCAACCAGCTGCGCATCGCGACCTTCGTGGGCATCGAGCCCGAGGACGTCTCGCGGCTGCTGCAGTGCATCGACGTGGTCCTGGAGGGCCTGACCTCCTGAGTGCGCGGAGTCATCCGTCCCGGGCGACCTCGTCGAGCACCTCGGCGGCGCGCCGGTACTTCTCGCGCAGCCGGGCGGCGAGCTCGGGGTCCAGCGCCGCCAGGCGCTCGGGGTCGGCGTTGTCGGCCAGATCGGCGCGCTTGACCGCGAGTGCGCCGGCATCGGCGGCGGCGCGGCGGAGATAGTCCTCGTAGCCGTCGGCGTCGCCGCGGGTCAGCCGCTCGACGATCGCCGCCGTGCGTCCGTCGACGCCGGCGGCCCGCAGCGACGCCGGCGTCTCTCCGGTGTCCTCCACCGTGTCGTGGAGCCAGCCGGCGGCGACGACGGCGTCGTCCTCCCCCGCCGCGGCGAGCCGACGCGCGACGCGGGCGGGATGCTGGATGTAGTCGACGCCGGCCTTGTCCGCCTGTCCGGCGTGGGCCTGCGCGGCGATCTCGGCGGCCAGCCGCGAGGCGGGGCCGACGACGGCGGTCGGCTCGGGGATCTGCGGAGCGGCGGGATGCTCGGCGGACATGGCGGGGACCTCCTGGCGGTCAGTCGGCGGGGACGGCTGCGGCGCCGACCGGCGCCGCCGTCGCGTCCATCCTCCCGCGACGCACTGACGCGCCCTCAGCCCTGCTGCGCCGCGCCCTGGCCCGCCTCCGCCTGCTCCGCCGCCTTCTCCGCGGCGATCTCGGCCTCCTGCTCACGGGCCTGCGCCTTCTCCTCGGCGTCCATGCGCTCGACCCAGGGGATCCACTTCGGCGACAGCAGCGCGTCGTCGCCGGGCAGCAGGCCGAGCTCGCAGACGGTGACCCTCTTGCTCCGCGGGGCGCGGGCGACGGTCACGTACCACTCCCATCCCCGGTACCCGGTCAGGTGCGCGGCGAAGCGATGCGTGTGCAGCCGGTCCTCCTCGGCCTTCACCGTCAGGTGGTCGCCGATCTGCTCGGCGGGGGCGATGTCGGCGAGCGCCTCGCGGGCGAGGTCGGTCGCCGCGGTCAGCACAGCGTCTCTGCGGGCCATGTCATGCCTCGAAATCGTCGGCCACACGGCGCAGCAGTGCGGCGATCTTCTTGGACTGGGCCGGCTGCGGGTACGAGCCGCTCCGGAGCGTGCGGGTGGTGCCCTCGAGCACGTTGACCAGGTCCTGGACCACCGAGGCCATCTCCTCGGCCGGCTTCCGGGAGGCGCGGGCGACGGACGGACCGTCGTCGAGGATCCGCACGCTCAGCGCCTGCTTGCCCCGGCGACCGTCGGCGACGCCGTACTCCATCCGGGTGCCGGTCTTCACGCTGGAGACGCCGGCGGGCAGGGCCGAGGAATGCAGGAACACCTCCTGACCGTCGTCGGAGGTCACGAATCCGAAGCCCTTCTCGGCGTCGAACCACTTCACTTTCCCGGTCGGCACGTTCCTCCACCTCGTCGTCGTTCCCGTGCGGTCATCGTCGAGCGCGCCGTCGGATGGTGATCATGACGGGCGTCGCCCGCTCTCCAGGATACCGATGCGCGGCGGAGAGATAGAATCGCCCCATGTCCTCCGCTCAGCCCTCCGCGACCGGCGCTCCCCCGACGCCGCTGCGCCTGACCCTGCGCCTGCTGCTCGCCCTGGGCGTGGCGCTCTCCGTGGTCGGGGCGGCCTGCCTGGTGGTCATCCTCGGGGTGTACTTCACCGGCGGCGAGCCGGCCCCGGCGCTGTACGCCGTCGTCCTCGTCGGCATCCCGGCCGGGTTCCTGCTGATGATCGCGCACATGGTGTCCCTGTCCGCGTGGAGTCGGCGCGCCCGCCGGCGCCGGCACGTCTGAGGATGTCCGCGCGCCCGCTCGGCATGGCCCCGCTGGCCCGGCTGCTCGCCCGTCGCGACGACGACGAGCTGGCCGCGCTGCTGACCTCCCGCCCCGATCTGCTCCGCCCCGCTCCCGCCGATTTCACCGGTCTGGCGGTGCGGGTGCAGTCGGACATGAGTCTGCGCCGCTGCCTGCAGCATCTCGACGCCGCGCAGCTGGCGGTGCTCGGCGAGGTCGCCGCGGCCGTCGAGCGCGACGCGGCCCCGGAGCTGCCCGCCGACGCGCGCACTGCGCGGATCCTCGCCGAGCTGCGAGCGCGCGGGCTGGTCTTCGACCGCGCCGAGGACGAGGCCGGCTCCGCCGATGCCGACGCCACGGCTGCGGCCGACTCCGCACGGCCGACTGTCGCGGCGAACCTGCTCGGCGTGCTGGCCGACCTGCCGCGGCCGCGGCGGGTCGGCGAGACTCCGCTCGATCCGCCGACCGCCGCCGCGGCGGCGACGGTGCCGCCGTCGCTGGTGCGCAACGGGGCGCTGGCCGCCGTCACCGAGCTGCTCAGCGCCGTCGAGGATCTGCTCGGCGTGCTCGCCGAGACCCCGGCGGCGACGCTGCGCACCGGCGGCGTCGGCATGCGCGAGCTGCGCCGGCTCACCGTCGCCCGCGGCGCGGCGACCAAGCCCGGCGACGCCGACGTCGGCGAGACCGGCTGGCTGCTGGAGCTCACCGCCGCGGCGGGGCTGATCGACCTCGACGTCGACTCCGACCGCTGGGCGGCCTCCCGTCTGGCCCGCCGCTGGCTGCAGGCGCCGCGCCATCGCCGCCACCAGCTGCTCGTCTCGGCCTGGCTGCTCGCGCCGCGCTCCCCGCTGCTGGTCCGCGGCCCGCATCCCACCGCGCGCCCGGCTCCGACGCTGACGGCGGAGCGCCAGCGCGGCGACGCGACGACGCTGCGGATGCGGCTGCTCGCCGCCGCCGGACGGCTCACCGAGGAGGCGTCCTCCGCGTCCGCCTCCGACGAGGCCGCGGAGAAGCCGCCGCAGCTCTACACGCTGCGGATGCCCGACGACGCCGAGCCCGGCGCGGACGCACTGGCCGGCCCGCTGCTCGAGCGGCTGGCGTGGGAGGCACCGGTGCCGACGGACCGGGTCTCCGGCGTGCTGCCGCCGATGGTCCGCGAGGCCGAGCGGCTGGGCCTGCTGGCCGCCGGAGCGCTGAGCACTTTCGGCCGCGCGCTGCTCGACGGCCTCGCCGCCGACTCCGCGGAGGAGCCCGACGATCCCGGATCGCTGGCCCGCGGCGCCGCCGCGCTGGCCGAGCGGCTGGCCGAGAGCCTGCCGCCGCTGGTCGAGCAGGTGCATCTGCAGTCGGACCTCACCGCCGTGCCGCTGGGCGCGCCGACCCCGGACCTCGCCGCGCGGCTGGACCAGCTGGCGGAGAAGGAGACCCGCGGCGGGGCCCCGACGTACCGCTTCACCGCCGCCTCGCTGCAGCGCGGCCTCTCCGCCGGCTGGACCGCCGAGGGCATCCGCGCGTTCCTCGCCGCCCATGCGACGGCCGAGCCGCCGTCGTCGCTGACCACGCTGATCGACGACGCCGCCCGCACCTGGCGCGGCGTGCGGATCGGCGGCGCCTCGGCCTGGCTGCTGGAGTCCGACCCCGAGGCCCGGCAGGCGCTGCTCGACCACCCGGAGCTGCGGCGGCTCGGCCTGCGCCCGCTGACTGAGCAGGTGCTGGTCTGCGACGCCTCCCCGGCCGAGCTCTCCCGGACGCTGAAGGGCGTCGGCGTGGCCGCCGTCGACGACGACGCGCCCGCGGCGCCGAGCGGGTCCGCCGCGGGCGCCGCCGAGGCCCGTCCGGCCGAGGAGTCGGCCGCGGCGTGGAGCCTGATCGCCTCGCCGTGGCAGCGCACCCCGGTGCGCACCCTCTCCGCCGACGCCGACCCGGCCGCGGTCCGCCGCGCCGTCGCCGATCTGCGCGCCGGCCGCGGAGCCTCCGGCGCGGCGGCGGTGACCGAGGATTCCGACGTCGTCGCCCTGCTGCGCACGGCGGTGCGATCCGGCCAGCCGGTCCGCCTGCACAGGGTCGACACGCAGGGCCGCGAGCATCCCGCCCGCGGCGTGCCCACGGCGCTGAACGCCGGGCGCGTGCGGCTGCGCACCGCCGGCGGCGAGGAGGCGGTGCTGCTGGTGCATCGGATCACCGCCGCCACCCTCGACGACGCCGCGAGCACGCCGGAGCCCCACCACCGTCAGGAGGCGCGATGAGCGGAGCGCTGATCGTCCAGTCGGACAAGACCATCCTGCTGGAGGTCGACCACGACGACGCCGACGCCGCCCGCCGGGCGGTCTCGGCCTTCGCCGACATCGAACGCGCGCCCGAGCACATGCATACCTACCGGATCACTCCGCTGGGGCTGTGGAACGCCCGGGCGGCGGGGATCGACGCCGAGTTCGTCATCGACACGCTGCTGAACCACTCGCGCTTCCCGGTCCCGCACGCGCTGCTGGTCGACGTCGCCGAGACGATGAGCCGCTACGGCCGGCTGCGACTGGAGCAGGATCCGGTCCACGGGCTGGTGATGCGCGGCGTCGACGCGGCCGACGTCGAGGAGGTCTCCTCCGCGACGGCGGTGGCCCCGTTGCTCGGCCCGCGGATCGACGAGACCACCGTCGCCGTCCACGGCCAGGCCCGCGGGGACCTGAAGCAGGCGCTGGTGCGGCTGGGCTGGCCGGCAGAGGACGAGGCCGGGTACGTCGACGGCACTGCGCATCCGATCACCCTGGAGCAGGACGGCTGGAACCTGCGCGGCTACCAGCAGGAGGCGATGGACAATTTCTGGGCCGCCGGCTCCGGGGTCGTGGTGCTGCCCTGCGGGGCGGGCAAGACGCTGGTCGGCGCCGGCGTGATGGCGGTGTCCTCGACGATCACGCTGATCCTGGTCAACTCCACCGTCTCGGCCCGGCAGTGGAAGGACGAGCTGCTGCGCCGGACCTCGCTGACCGAGGACGACATCGGCGAGTACTCCGGCGACCGCAAGGAGGTCCGCCCGGTCACCATCGCCACCTACCAGGTGCTGGCGGTCAAGCGCGGCGAGCTGCACCCGCATCTGGAGCTGCTCGACCAGCATGACTGGGGGCTGATCATCTACGACGAGGTCCACCTGCTGCCGGCGCCGATCTTCCGCCGCACCGCGGATCTGCAGGCCCGCCGCCGGCTCGGGCTGACCGCCACGCTCATCCGCGAGGACGGCCGCGAGCGCGAGGTCTTCTCGCTGATCGGGCCGAAGCGCTACGACGCCCCGTGGAAGCAGATGGAGGCCCAGGGCTGGATCGCCCCGGCCGACTGCACCGAGATCCGGGTGGATCTGCCGCGGGCGGTGCGGATGGAGTACGCCTCCGCTCCGGACCGGGAGAAGCATCGGCTGGCCGCGGCGACCGAGACCAAGGACGACGTCGTCGCCCGGCTGGTGAAACGGCACACCCACCGGGGCGAGCAGATCCTGGTGATCGGCCAGTTCGTCGAGCAGCTGCAGGCCCTCGGCGAGCGGCTGGACGCGCCGGTGCTGACCGGCTCGACGTCGACCGCCCGGCGGCAGCGGGCCTTCCAGCAGTTCCGCGAGGGCGAGGTGGACGTGCTGGTGGTCTCGAAGATCGCGAACTTCTCGGTGGACCTGCCGCAGGCCTCAGTGGCGATCCAGGTCTCGGGGACGTTCGGCTCGCGGCAGGAGGAGGCCCAGCGGCTGGGCCGGCTGCTGCGCACCGACGCCGCCGACGAGGGCAAGCGCGCCCATTTCTACACGCTGGTCGCCCGCGACACGGTGGACATGGAGTACGCGGCCAAGCGGCAGCGCTTCCTCTCCGAGCAGGGCTACGGCTACACGATCCTCGACGGCGACGACATCGTCTGACCCCTCCCCCTCTGCGATGACTCCGTGGCACGTGTGGGAATACGCCCGCTTTCCCACACGTGCCGCCGAGTCATCCTCTGGTGCGGCGGGGCGTCACGGGCCGTGGAGCAGCCTGTCGACGCGGCGGACCACGCGGCGGAAGCGATCGCGGAGGTCCTCGACGTTCACCGTGACCACTGTCCAGCCGTCGTCGCGGAACGCCGCGTCCCGCGTGCGATCGCTGGCCTGCTGCGCGGCCGAGAAGTGCCCCTCGCCCTCGTACTGCAGCACGACCTTCTCCTCCTCGTACCCCAGATCCCCCGACCACGGACTGCCCGGGCACGGACGCACCTGCAGCCGGGGCTCGGGGAGCCCGGCGTCGACGAGCGCCAGGCGCAGCAGCGTCTCCGGGCGCGAGTCGGCCCCCTCCCGGATCAGCTCCAGCGCCTCGCGCCCGGCGACGATGCCGCGGGTCTTCCGATGGTCGCCGACCAGCGTCCGCAGCGACGCCGGCGTCTCCCAGGGCTGCTCGCGCCCGTCGAGCGCGGGGTTCGGACGCCGGATCAGTTGATCGCCGAGCGCGACCAGGTCGTGGAGCGGAAGCATCCCCATCAGGTCGAAGCAGGCCCGGCCCGGACGCGAGACCTGCAGCCCGTCGACGTCGACCACCTCGCCGTCCTCGACGACGACGGCGTGCGCGACGAGCCCCGGAATCCGATCCGTCGACGACGAGGACTCAGCACGACTGACATGCAGCGGGCGGGTGCCGTCGAGCCACGGCGGCAGCGGCAGCCCCCACAGATGGGCCGCCGTCGCGTGGCTGAACCACATGTCGGGGCACTGCTGCTGCAGCGCGTGCAGCAGGCTGAGCAGATCGGCGTCGACGGGGGCGAAGCGACTGTCCTCCGCCGCCGCGCCGCATCCGGCCGGCCGTGCGTCGGAGGACGCCAGGCGGTAGAGCCCCCGCCCGACACGCTCGACGTCGCGCGCTCGCAGCCGGTTCGGCGAGACGCCGAGCGCCAGAGCCCGCGACCGCGGGAAGATGCCGGAGCGGAGCTCCTCGGGGAGCGGACGGGGAGTGCGCATATCCGGCATCCTCGGCGCCGTCGCCGTCGGCCGCGACTGCGCGCCGTCGTGCTGTGCACTGCTCGGCGCGTCGTCGCCCCGACTGCGGCACCTGTGCAGGACCCCGCCCACCCCGGGCGATGACTCCGTGGAACGTGTGGGAACGCGCACGCTTTCCCACAGTTTCCGCCGAGTCATCGCAAAGGGGGAGGCGGCAGGCACCAGGGGTTGGGCACCCGACCCATACCGGACATACAGTACTCGTACAGACAATGTCCAGAAATCGGAGGGACACTGGGGCCCGTGAGTGACAAGACGCCTGAAGCCAAGCTGCTCGTCGTCGACGACGAGCCGAACATCCGTGAACTCCTCGCCACGTCCCTGCGCTTCGCCGGGTTCGAGGTTGCGGCGGCGTCCACCGGTCGCGAGGCCCTGGACTCCGCGGAGCAGTTCCACCCGGACCTCGCAGTGCTCGACGTGATGCTGCCGGACATGGACGGGTTCACCGTCACCCGACGGCTGCGCGCGGCCGGCAAGCATTTCCCGGTGCTCTTCCTGACCGCCCGGGACGACACCGACGACAAGATCACCGGACTGACCGTCGGCGGCGACGACTACGTGACCAAGCCCTTCTCGCTGGACGAGGTCGTCGCCCGCATCCGCGCGGTGCTGCGCCGCACCGCCCCCTTCGAGGACGAGGACGCGGTGCTGACCATCGACAACCTCGAGCTCGACGACGACGCGCACGAGGTCCGCCGCGCCGGCGACATGATCGACCTCTCCCCCACGGAGTTCAAGCTGCTGCGCTACCTGATGATGAACCCCAACCGGGTGCTCTCCAAGCAGCAGATCCTCGACCATGTCTGGGAGTACAACTTCAACGGCGACGCCTCGATCGTCGAGTCCTACATCTCCTACCTGCGGCGGAAGATCGACTCGGGCGCCGAGGGCGCGCCGATGATCCAGACCAAGCGCGGCGTCGGCTACGTGCTCCAGACCTGGGAGCGCCGCCAGCGGGCCCAGGGCCTGGCCTGATGCCGAGACCGGCCCGCACCGCCGCCGTCGAGGCCGCGGCGGCATGATCACCTCTCCCTGGCACGCCGTCGCCCGGACCTGGCGGCGGGCCAGCCTGCGCACGCAGCTGGTCGCCATCATCTCCGGACTGCTGGTGCTGACCCTGGCGGTGACCACCTTCGTCTCGGCCTCGCTGTTCCGGCAGGAGCTGCTGCGCAATCTGGACGAGGACCTCTACGCCAACCGCAACAACATCTCGATGTACCTCACCCGGGTCTCCAACGCCGACAGCGCCGAGGAGCGGGCCGAGGAGCTCTCCATCCTGCGGTTCTACGGGGTGCTGCTGACCAACGACGGCGAAAAGGTCCCCGGAGCGTCCACGCATCCGGCGGTGCCCGGGCGCGACCTGCCGGACCTGCCGACGATGACCGACGAGGAGGTCCTGGAGCTCGGCGGGGAGTCGATCAACGTCCCCGGCACCGAGCCGGACTCGCGCGGCTGGCGCGTGAAGTTCTACCGGCTGGAGTCCGGCGAGAACTCGATCGCGATCGCGCTGAAGCTCGACACCGTCGAGACCTCGGTGGAGCGCGCCATCTTCCTGGTGGCCACCATCGGGCTGCTCGCCACCCTCGGCGCCTCGACGATCGCCTATGCCGTGGTGACCCGCGCCTTCAGACCGCTGATCCAGGTGGAGAAGACCGCCGCGGCCATCGCCGGCGGGGACTTCTCCGAGCGCGTGCAGACCACGGCGCCGCCGGACACCGAGATCGGCCGGCTCTCCCGCTCGCTGAACGCGATGCTCGAGCACATCGAGGCGGCGTTCCGGGCGAAGTCCGACTCCGAGGAGAAGATGCGCCGCTTCATCCAGGATGCCTCGCACGAGCTGCGCACTCCCCTGGTGACCATCGGCGGCTTCTCCGAGCTCTACCGGCACGGCGGGCTCGACGAGGAGGAGAAGGTCGAGGAGGCCATGGGACGCATCGAGTCCGAGGCCAAGCGGATGTCGCAGCTGGTCGAGGACATGCTCCACCTGGCCCGGCTGGACGAGCAGCGTCCGCTGCAGTCCACCCCGGCGGACCTGAACCTCATCGCCCACGACGCCGCCACCGACCTCGGCGTGAACAGCCCCGACCGCGAGGTCCGGGTGGTCGGCCTCGACGGCGGACCGCCGCGTCCGGCGCCGGTGTTCGGCGAAGAGGGCAAGATCCGCCAGATCGTGACCAACCTGATCACCAATGCGCTGCGCTACACCCCGGAAGGCTCCCCGCTGGAGCTGGCCGTGGGCACCGAGAGCCTGATCCGGGGGCGCACCGACTCGGTGCTGCAGGTCCGCGACCACGGCGAGGGCATCTCCGACGAGGACGCCGCGCGCATCTTCGAGCGCTTCTACCGGGTCGACACCTCCCGCGACCGCGGCACCGGCGGCACCGGCCTGGGTCTGGCCATCGTCGCGGCCATCGCCGCCCAGCACGACGGCACGATCCGGCACAGCGAGACCGAGGGCGGCGGGGCGACGATGACGCTGCGGCTGCCGATGGTCGAGCCCGAGGACCAGAGCGACCACGAGTCGGACTACTCCGAGGCGGACGACGGCTCGCTGAGCTGACCTGACGGCCGCCGCGCCGTCGCACCGCCGGCCGTCGCACCGCCGCCGTCGCACCGGCCGGCCACCGCGCGCCCCCGACCACACAGCAGAGGCCCCGCAGGATCGCTCCTGCGGGGCCTCTGCGCGGTGCGGACTCAGCCGACGGCCGGCTCAGCCCGCGCGGCGGGCGCCGATGATCACATCATGCCGCCCATGCCGCCCATGCCGCCCATCGGGTCCATGCCGCCGCCCTCGGCGCCGGCACCCGCGGCGTTCTTCTCCGGCTTGTCGGCCACGACCGCCTCCGTGGTGAGGAACAGCGACGCGATCGACGCGGCGTTCTGAAGCGCCGAGCGGGTCACCTTCACCGGGTCGTTGACGCCGGCCTCGAGCAGGTCCTCGTACGCGCCGGTGGCGGCGTTCAGCCCGGTGCCGTCCGGCAGCGACTTGACCTTCTCGGCCACGACGCCCGGCTCCAGACCGGCGTTGATGGCGATCTGCTTCAGCGGGCCCTCGACGGCGAGCTTGACGATGTTCGCCCCGGTCGCCTCGTCGCCGGTCAGCGAGAGGTTCTGGAAGGCCCGGGCGCCGGCCTGCAGCAGCGCCGCACCGCCTCCGGCGACGATGCCCTCGTCGACGGCGGCCTTGGCGTTGCGCACGGCGTCCTCGATGCGGTGCTTGCGCTCGGAGAGCTCGACCTCGGTGGCCGCGCCGGCCTTGATGACCGCGACGCCGCCGGCCAGCTTGGCCAGCCGCTCCTGCAGCTTCTCCCGGTCGTAGTCGGAGTCGCTGTTGGCGATCTCCGCCTTGATCTGCGAGACGCGGCCGGCGATCTCGTCGGCGTCGCCGGCGCCCTCGACGATGGTGGCCTCATCCTTGGTGACGACCACCTTGCGGGCGGTGCCCAGCAGGTCGAGAGTGGCGCTCTCCAGCTTCAGGCCGACCTCCTCGGCGATGACCTGGCCGCCGGTCAGCACGGCGATGTCGGCCAGCATGGCCTTGCGGCGGTCGCCGAAGCCCGGGGCCTTGACGGCCACGGACTTGAAGGTGCCCTTGAGCTTGTTGACCACCAGCGCGGCCAGGGCCTCGCCCTCGACGTCCTCGGCGATGACCAGCAGCGGACGGTTCGACTGCATGACCTGCTCGAGGACTCCGATGAGGTCCTTCACGTTGGAGATCTTGGAGTTCACGATCAGGATGTACGGGTCGTCGAGGACCGCCTCCTGGCGCTCGGAGTCGGTGACGAAGTAGCCCGAGAGGTAGCCCTTGTCGAAGCGCATGCCCTCGGTGAGCTCCAGCTCCAGACCGAAGGTGTTCGACTCCTCGACGGTGATGACGCCTTCCTTGCCGACCTTGTCCAGCGCCTCGGCGATCAGCTCGCCGATCTGCGGGTCGGCCGCGGAGATCGAGGCGGTGGCCGCGATCTGCTCCTTGGTCTCGACCTCCTTCGCGGACTTGAAGAGCTCCTCGGTGACCGCCTCGACGGCCTTGTCGATGCCGCGCTTCAGCCCCATCGGGTCAGTGCCGGCGGCCACGTTGCGCAGCCCCTCCTTGACCAGGGACTGGGCCAGCACCGTGGCGGTGGTGGTGCCGTCGCCGGCGACGTCGTCGGTCTTCTTGGCGACCTCCTTGACGAGCTCGGCGCCGATCTTCTCGTAGGCGTCCTCGAGCTCGATCTCCTTGGCGATGGAGACGCCGTCGTTGGTGATCGTGGGAGCGCCCCACGCCTTCTCCAGCACGACGTTGCGGCCGCGGGGGCCCAAGGTGACCTTGACGGCGTCGGCGAGGCTGTTCAGGCCTCGCTCGAGGCCCCGGCGGGCCTCCTCGTCGAATGCGATGGTCTTAGCCATGTCGGCACGTGTCCTTCCTGGACTGCGGATGGTGTGATTCGGACGTGTTCGCGTCAGAAGGGTCGAACCTCGCCAGATGCCCGCGACGGACGGCCGCGCCTCCGCGTCACCGGAGGCGCACTTCTCGGCCTCACCTGTTCAGGTTCATCCCACTCCTGCCTGAGGCCGCCGGGCGAGGACGACGCCGGGCAGTCGGCCCGACGCCGACGCGTCGCCTGGCAGTCTCATACAGTGAGTGCCAGCTCAATATTTAGCACTCTGCCCAGGAGAGTGCAAGCTGTCGCCGGGCCGCGGCCCGGCTCCTCACTCGGCCTGTTCCTCGCCGACGACCAGCGCCACGACGCTCCAGCTGGTGTTCTCCTCGACGGTCTCGACGCCGTACGCCTCCGCCAGGTCCTGAGCGTGCTCCTGCTGCCCGCTCGGGTAGTAGATCACCGGAGTCTCGACCTCGCCCCAGGAGTCCTCCCAGGAGGCGGTGCTGGTGACGTTGTACTGCATCTCGGCCAGCCGCGCCTCGACGTCGTCGAGCCCGCCCTCGGGCAGGCCGGCGTCGATGATCTGCACCGGAGTCTCGGTGTCGGCGGCGGTGGGCGTCTCCTCGGCGGCCCCCTCGTCGGACCCCTCGCCGTCGGAGGAGCCCTCCCCGGACTCGCCGTCCGCGGCGCCCGAGGCCTCGCCGGCGGGCTCGGCCTGCTGCTCGGCGGCGTCGTCGCCGGCGAAGGGCACCCAGTCGTCGGGCAGGCGGGGCAGCACGAAGTAGCTGAAGGCGCCGACCAGCAGCGCGAAGACCGCCAGCAGCGTCACCCAGCGCAGCGCGGCGCCGCCGCGCCGCTGCTCCGTGCCCGGAGCTGCGGCCCGGTGCTTGCCGATCCGGCCGTCCGCATAGGGCGGCACCTCGTCGAACTGGTCCTGCGGATGATGCTGGGTCATCGTCGTCGCGTCCTCACCACGTGCGCGTCATCAGTGTCACCGGTCCCTCGCCGGTGCGGCCCGGCGGCCGTCGGCGACGTCCGTGACGCCGCCGGGATCCTCGTCCTCCCGCTCATCGTCGCGAGGCCCGGCCCCGCTGGCGCGCGTCGCGCTGCCGGCGCAGCCGCTTGACGAGCATCGGGTCGTGGGCCTGGGCGGCCTCCGCGTCGATCAGTCGGTTCAGCACCTGGTGGTAGGCCACCGCCGAGATCCCCAGCCGGTCGCTGATCGCCTGGTCCTTCGCGCCGGCGTACTTCCACCATTGGCGCTCCAGGTCCAGGATCTGCCGCTCCTGCTCGGTGAGCTGGCCGGCGCGCCGCGGGGTCGTCGACTCGGCCGGCGACTCTCCCGCCTCCGCGCTCGGCGGCTCGGCGTCCGGCGAGGTCTCCAGGATCGCGTCCGCGGATCCGGGTGCGCTCATCGGGGCCTCCTCCTGACTGGTCGGTGCACCGCCCATCCTACGGCGCGGCGGCCGACGGCGGCGGCATCCCCGCGCTCTGTGTTCGCCCTCGGCCTCGCGACGGCCTCGCCGCGGCCTCGCGACCGCGCCCTCGAGGGGCCTAGGCTGGAGCGCGATGGACCTGCACACCGATCTGATCGCCCCGCTCGACCCCGGCTGGGAGCATGCCCTGGCTCCGCAGCAGGAGGCCTTCGACCGCGTGCGCGCCGAGGTCGCGCGCCGGCGCGCCGCCGGCGAGCATGTGCTCCCCGAGCCGCCCGACGTGCTGCGCGCCTTCCGGCAGCCCTTCGACCAGGTCCGGGTGCTGATCATCGGGCAGGACCCCTACCCCACCCCCGGGCATCCGATCGGGATGTCCTTCGCCGTCGCCCCCGACGTCCGCCCGGTCCCGCGCAGCCTGCAGAACATCTACGCGGAGCGGCAGGCCGACCTGGGCCTGCCGCCGGCCGAGCACGGGGATCTGCGTCCCTGGGCCGGCCAGGGCGTGCTGATGCTCAACCGGGTGCTGACCGTCGCCGCCGGCTCGTCGGCCTCGCACCGCGGGATCGGCTGGGAGCAGATCACCGAGGCCGCCGTCCGCGCGCTGGTCGCCCGGGGCACGCCGCTGGTCTCCATCCTCTGGGGAGCCCAGGCGAAGTCGCTGCAGCCGCTGCTCGATGCCGGCGAGCACACGGCGGTGCTCACCAGCTCGCACCCCTCGCCGCTCTCGGCCCGCCGCGGGTTCTTCGGCTCGCGGCCGTTCTCCCGGGCGAACGCGGCGCTGCAGGCGATGGGCGCCGAGCCGGTCGACTGGTCGCTCTAGCGACGTCGCAGGCGCCGATGCCCGCGCCCGAAGCCCGGGCGACGGAGCCGCGCTATCGCCGTCGGGCCCGCTCGCGCTCGTTGGACGGCAGCCCCGTGGTGAACCGGCGCATGATCACATCGCCGAGCACGATGCCCGCGGCGATCGACATGATGATGATCATCGCGTTGAACAGCTGAGTCAGACCGCCCATCATGAACGTCGTCGTCGACCCCATCGCGATCTGGTACATGCCGCGGAAGATCATCAGCCCGGGCAGCATGAACATCATCGCCGGCACGGCGATCACCAGCTGCGGGGCGCCCATGCGCAGCGCGACCACGCGCCCCAGGGCCCCGACGACGGTGCCGCCGATGACCGGGATGATGCGTTCGCCCAGCCCGATCTGCTCGCCGGCGAAGTAGGCCAGGAAGCCCAGCGCGGAGATCACTCCGGTGGGCAGCAGCATCGTCCAGCGGGTCTGCTCGACGACGGCGGCCGCCACCGCCGCGCAGAAGACCAGCCCCACCAGCACCGCCGGGTGATAGAGCCGGTGCATCGGCACCGCGACGTCGATCTCCGGGGCGCCGAACAGATCGGCGACGACGACGGCGGCCATGATGCCCGCGGTCATGCCGGCGAAGGCGATCATCGCCGAGACCAGGCGTCCGGCGGCGGTCAGCGGGAAGCCGTTGATCCCGTCCTGGATGGCCGAGACGATCCGTGCCGAGGGCAGCAGGATCATCAGCCCGCCCGACACCACGATCGACGGCGCCACCGGCGCGCCGAGCCCGAAGGCGCCCATCGCGATGGAGGTGGCGACGAACCCGCCGGCGGCCAGGCCGTAGAACTCCGGCACGCGCCAGGCCGCCAGCCGCCGCGTGGTGCCCAGCACCAGCAGCGTCGCCGTGAAGCCCAGCGCCGCGTCGAGCACCGGGGCCCCGAGGTAGGCGGCGAAGAAGCTGGCGAAGATCGCGCCGCAGACGGTGGCCATCCACCGCGGATACGGCTTGGGATCGTGGGTGACCTCGTGCAGCCGCGTCGCGGCCTCGGCGCGCGTCATGCGCCCGGCGCTGATGTCGCTGACCAGCCGGTGCACCGCCGCCAGCGACTTGAAGTTCCCCGACCAGGACCGGACCACCCGCACCCGCGAGTACGGGATCTTGCCCTCCGGGGCCCAGTTCAGGCTGATCGACTGGTTGGTGATGTCGACGTCGGTGTTGGACATGCCGAACGCGGCGGTGACCGCGATGATCGAAGTCTCCACCTCCAGGGCGCCGGCGCCGTAGCGGAAGAGCGTCTCGCCCAGGTCCAGGACGAAGGAGATGGTGGCCAGCTCGTCGGAGTCCACCGGCTGATCGGCCTGGCGGACGTTCTCGAAGGGCGTGCCGGTCAGCTGCGCGACCAGCGGCACCGACGTCGTCGGCGGGCCCTGCGGGCGCATGATCCGCCGGAAGAACATCTGCGGCGAGACCTTCTGCTCGAAGACGCTGCGGTCGAACAGCGGCGCCTTCTTCAGCGGGTCGGGCAGCTTCTGCTTCAGCCGCGAGGGGCGCAGCACCGAGCCGCGCCGGATCGGCTGCGTCGCCGGCGCCTCGGCCGGGACCTCGGCGGCGGAGCCGGCGCCGTCGCCGGGCTCGCCGCCGTCGGGACGCTCGCCGCCCGCCGAGTCGTGACCGGGCACGACGCCGGGCATAGCACCGGGCATGCCGCCGGGCATGCCGCCGCTCCAGGGCTCGTGCCGAGCCTCCGACGGAGCCTCCGGCTGGCCGTCGGTCCACCCCTGCACCGGCGAGGAGCTGCCGGTGGGGAAGGGTTCGGCGGCCGGGGCCTCGCCGCCGTCGGCGCCGGGCTGCTCGTAGAAGGCGTCCGGGGCGAACTCGTGGCGGGCCGCCTCGGCCTCGTCCTGCTCCTGGAGCCGCTCCTCGGCGGCCTCGGCGTCGTACTCCTCCCATTCCAGGGCGGCCTCGGCCTCGCGGGAGGCCTGCCAGGAGGAGGCGATCGAGCCGGTGAGCGCGCGCACCAGCCCCGGGCCGTCCTCGTCGTCCTCCGTCGCCGAGGCCGGACGGACGACCGGGATGAGCGTGGTCTGCGGGTCAGGTCCGCTGATGACGGGGTCGATGGCCTCGGGCTCGTAGTCCTCGGCCGCCGTGCGCGGCTCCCGGTCCTCCGTCGGCTCCCGACGCTCCTCGTCAGCGGCCACCTGCCCCTCCTTTCCTCTGCTGGTCGCGGCGCGCCGGCGGCGCCCTCCTCGACACGATCCCGTCCGCGGCCTCCGCGCGACGGGGCGCCCGAGCCTTCCTCGGGCGCCGATGTTCAATGTACTGCCCCGCGCGTCTCCGCGGCGGACACGACGCCGTCGCTCCCGGCGAGCCGGCCGCCGACGCCTCAGCCGGCGGCGACGCTCTCGGCCACCCAGGCCAGATACGACGGCGAGCCGTCGATGATCGGCAGCACGACGAGCTCGGGCTCGTCGTAGGGGTGCTCGGCCTCCAGCAGCGTGCGCAGGCCGTCCACGGCGGCGGCGGTGGTCTTCATCGCCAGCAGCTGCTCAGGCTCCTGCTGCACGGCGCCGTCCCAGGCGAAGACGCTGCGCACCTCGCTGGTCTGCACGCAGGCCGCCAGCCCGGCGGCGACGACGCGCCGGGCCAGCTCATCGGCCCGGGAGGCCGAGTCGACGGTGGTCTGGGCGACGACGTGCTGCGCGGCGCTCTGCTGCACGGCGCTCTCCTGCGCAGCGCGCTGCTGCGCGGCGGCGGGGTCGCGGGGCGTCTCCTCCGGCATGGTGCTCATGGCCCCAGTGTGCCGCCTCCTCGCCGGAGGCGACCAGCAGGACCGATCGACGCGACCGCGGCACGGGGCGTCGAGAGACGCGAAGAGCCCGCCGGGGACCGACGGGCTCTTCGAAGGGGGTGGATCCGAATGGACTTGAACCATCGACCTCTCGCGTGTGAGGCGAGCGCTCTGACCAACTGAGCTACGGATCCGCGCGGCGCTCGTCGCGGCGCGAGCCGCGGACGATTGCCAGAAAAGCCTAGCACCGTCGAGGCCGCGAGGGGAAACCGGGGGCCGCGGAGGCCCCCGGTCGTGACGAGGATCTCGAAGGCGGGTCAGGACAAGGCGTCGGCCAGCGGGGTCTCGCCGTCGACGAAGTTCACCGTCTCGCGCCGCGCCGCCCCCGTGCGCAGCACGTGGACGATCGCCTCGGCGACGTTCTCCCGGGAGGCGCCGGGCAGCTCGGCCGGCGGCTCGGAGCCGTCCAGCGGACGCCCGGCGGAGTCCAGCGGCCACAGCGCCGACGTCGCCGGCTCCAGGGTCAGCCGCCCGGGGCCGAGGATCGTGTAGTCCAGCCCCGTGCCGCGCAGGTGCTCGTCGGCGTCGTGCTTGGCCTGCGCGTAGGGGAAGAAGGAGGACTCGCGGTCGAGGGTCTCGACGTCGGTCTCGCTGCGCGCGTAGGAGACCATCACGTACCGGGGGACGCCGGCCTGCTCGGCGGCGTCCATCGAGCGCACCGCCGCGTCGTGGTCGACGGCACGGGTCCGCTCGGGGTTCCCGCCTCCGGCGCCGGCGGAGAAGACCACGGCCGCCGCGCCGGCGAAGACCTCGGCGAGCGCGTCGACGTCGGCCTGCTCGATGTCCAGCAGCACCGGGTTCGCGCCGGTCGCGGCGACCTCGTCGCGGTGCTCGGGATTGCGGATCAGCGAGTCCACCGCATAGCCGGCCTCGACCAGCTTCGGGGCCGCCAGCAGGGCGATCTTCCCGTGTCCGCCCAGGATCACCACTCGCGTCTCGTCAGCCATCGTCTCCTCCTGCGAAGTCTGCTGCGCCGTCGCGACTACGACGGCACCGGGCACAACAGCAGCACGGCGCCACTATTCCGGGCGCGGACCGGCCGAGGACCTGTTGTTCGATCCATCGAACGTATGGCAGGATCAGCGAACGATTCATGATGCGGAACTGAGGGAGGGACGATGACCGAGACGCCGGAGGAGCCGGGCGACGACGGCGGCGCGCCGCTGATCCGCATCGCCGCGGCCGTGCAGACCGAACGCCGACGGGCCGGCCTGTCGCTCAGCGAGCTGGCCCGGCGCGTCGGGCGGTCGAAGTCGACGCTGTCGCTGCTGGAGTCGGCCTCCGGCAACCCGAGCGTCGAGACGCTCTGGGCCATCGCCGCGGCGCTGGAGATCCCCTTCGCCCGACTCGTCGAGGCCCCCGCCCCCGAGCCGCGGATCGTCCGGGCCGGGGAGCGGCCGGAGGTCCGCGCCGAGCATGCCGACTTCGCCGCCTCCCTGCTCAGCGGCGGGCGACCGGAGGCGCGCCGCGACCTCTACGTGGTCACCCTCGAGCCCGGCGAGCTCCGCGACGCCGAGCCGCATCCGCGCGGGGCGCTGGAGCACGTCGTCGTCGGCGCCGGCCGGGTGCGCCTCGGCCGCACCGAGGAGCCGGTGGAGCTGGGGCCCGGCGACTATGCGATGTTCCCCGGCGACGCTCCGCATCGCTACGAGGCGCTGACCGCCGGAGCCTGGTTCGTGCTGGTCATGGAGCACCCGGCATGAGCGCGACGACCGACGCCGCGCACGCCGCCCGCGCCGGCCGGCGGATGCGGCCCCGCCTGACCCCGGCGACCCGGACCGGACTGTCCATCGCCGCGGCCGTCTCGCTCTACGGACTGTCCTTCGGCGCGCTCTCCGCCGCGGCCGGGATGACCTTCTGGCAGACCGTCGCACTGTCGGCGCTGCTGTTCTCCGGAGGCTCGCAGTTCGCCTTCATCGGGATCCTCTCCGGCGGCGGCGCCCCGGCGGCGGCCCTGGGGGCCTCGACGCTGCTCAGCGCGCGCAACACGCTCTACGGCGTGCAGATGAAGGCGCTGCTGGATCCGCGCGGCGCACGACGGCTGCTCGCCGCCCAGCTGACCATCGACGAGACCGCGGCGACGGCGATGAGCCAGTCGACCGACGCCGAGCGGCGCCGCGGCTTCTGGGTCACCGGCGTCGCCTGCTACACCGGGTGGAACCTGGCGACGGCGGCCGGGGCGCTGCTCGGCGACGTCGTCGGCGAGCCGGAGGCTCTGGGGCTCGACGGCGCCGTGGTCGCGGCCTTCCTCGCGCTGCTCTGGCCGCGGCTGCGCGGCGCCGAGCCCTGGGCGCTGGCCGTGGTCGCCGCACTGGTCACCGCGCTGACCATGCCGACGCTGCCCGCCGGCGCCCCGGTGCTGCTGGCCGCCGTCGTCGCGATCGGCTGGGGACTGGCCTCCCGGCGGCGCGGCGACGCGGGACCAGAGGAGGCGTCGAGCGACTCTCCGGACGACGCCGCGACCGAGGAGGCCCGCCGATGACGCTCTGGCTGTGGGTGCTGGCCGCCAGCGCCGCCGTCTACGCGACCAAGCTGGTCGGCCATCTGGTCCCCGGCGCCTGGCTGCGCCACCCGCTGGTGGGCCGCATCTCGGGGCTGATGACCGTCGCCCTGCTCGCCGCGCTGGTCACGATGAACACTGTCGACGGCGACGACGGCCTGGCCTTCGACGCTCGGCTCGGCGCCCTGGCCGCCGCGGCCGTCGCCCTGCTGCTGCGGGCGCCGTTCATCGTCGTGGTGCTCGTCGGCGCGGCCGCGGCGGCCGGGCTGCGCCTGCTCGGCCTGAGCTGAGCTCGGTCACGCGCGGACATTTCGACACATACGTATTGCGTAATCGAGCATCCCGTCGCTAAGGTGGATCTCACTTGGCTGCGACGGGGCCCGCTCGGTGCGGGCGGGCCCCATTCCCACCCGGGATGCCCGACCTCAGCGACGGAGACGCCGGACCTCCGCGCATTCCTCAGTCGACCCGCCTCCCCTCCGGGAGCCGGACCGACGACATGGACAGGGCCCGGCAGGATGATCAGCACATCCTGCCGGGCCCTGTCTCTGTCCGGGCGCCCCCTCGACCCGCGGCCGGTCAGCGCACCTGCTCGGCGACGCCTCCGCCCGAGCCGGGCTCGCCCTCGACGGCCTCGTCCGCGGAGCCCTCCTCGGGCGCCTCCTCAGCTGGCTCCTCAGGAGACTCCTCGGTCGCGCGCAGCGTCAGCCCCAGCAGCAGCGTGCCGATGCTCATGATCGACGCCGTGCGGAACGCGGTCTGGAAGCCGGCGATCTGCGCCTCGTCCGCGGCGGCTCCGCCGGAGGCCGCGGCCGCCGCGCCGATCCCCATGACTGCGACCAGCAGGGCGGTGCCGGTGGCCCCGGCGAGCTGCTGCAGCGTGTTCAGCAGCGCCGAGCCGTGCGAGTACAGCGGCTGCGGCAGCGGGTTCATCGCCGTGGTGAAGGCCGGGGTGAAGAGGAAGGCCAGGCCCAGGCTGAGCATCAGATGCAGCCCGAGGACCAGCCAGATGCTGCTGCCCGCGCCGAGCAGGCTCAGCAGGAACATCGCGACGACCAGCAGCCCGGCGCCCGGGCCGACCAGCGGCTTCGGGCCGACGCGGTCGTAGAGCCGGCCGACGGTCGGCGCCAGCAGCGCCATCAGCAGGCCGCCCGGCAGCATCAGCAGTCCGGTCTGCAGCGTGTCCATCCCGCGGGCGGTCTGCAGGTAGAGCGGCAGCATGATCAGCGCGCCGAAGAGCGCGATCATCATCAGCAGCATCATCAGCAGCGACCGGGTGAACATGCTGTAGCGGAAGGGCTGGAGGTTCAGCAGCGCGGTGCCGTGCGACTGCAGCCGGATCTGCAGCAGCGTGAACGCCGCCAGGAAGAGCGCCCCGAAGATCAGCACGACGACGGCCACCGGGTCGACGGAGACGCCGTCGGCCGCGCCGGCGCCGTGGCCGCCACCGCCCAGCTGGCTGATGCCGTAGACCAGCCCGCCGAAGCCGGGCACCGCCAGCAGCAGCGAGGGCACCGAGAGCTTCTCGGACCCGCCGCCGCCGTCGGAGGACAGCCGCGGCCGGCCGAGCAGCAGCGCGGCCGCGGCGATCGGCAGGATGGTCAGGAAGAGGAAGCGCCAGTCGGCGAAGTGCAGGATCGTGCCCGACAGCGCCGGGCCGGTGGCCGGAGCCACGGAGATGACGATGGCGATGTTGCCCATCACCACGCCGCGGCGGTGCAGCGGCACCAGGGTGAGCACTGTGGTCATCATCAGCGGCAGCACGATCGCCGTGCCGGCGGCCTGGACCACGCGTCCGACCAGGAGCATCGGGAAGCCGACGGCGGCGCCGGCGACGGCGGTGCCGATGACGAAGAGGCTCATCGCCAGGGTGAACGTCGCCCGCAGGCTCAGCCGCTGCATCAGCCAGCCGGTGGTGGGGATGACCACCGACAGCGTCAGCATGAACGCGGTGGTCAGCCACTGCACCGTCGACTCGGCCACCTGGAACTCCTCCATCAGCGGCTGCAGCGCGACGTTCATGACGGTCTCGTTGAGGATCATCACGAAGGCCGACACCAGCAGCACGCCGATGGTCAGCTTGTTCCCGGCGGACAGCCGGTCCGGCGCGGCCTCGGCCGGCGGCGGGTCGGAGGGGCTGGTCTGTGCGCTCATAGGGCCTCCAGGCAAGAGTGGTCGCCGGCCGCACGCGTCCTGCCCGGACCCGGGCGCAGCCGGGGTGCGGCGATGCGGTCGGAAGAGTCGACGAGGGCCCGCTCCCGGGACGCGGCGGCGTCCGGCCGCGCGGGCGGCGTCCGTTCCACGCGGTATCAACTGGAACGCGTCGTTCCCTATTCCCGGGCCGGTCGACGTCGGCGAAACGGCCCGCCCGCGAGCGCGGACGGGCCGATGTGGAGCCCCCTGCCGGGTTCGAACCGACGACCTGCTGTTTACAAGACAGCTGCTCTACCTGCTGAGCTAAGGAGGCGCGGCGCATCGCCGGAGTCCGATACTACCGGCGACGCGCACGCGGGGACCAGTCCGGTCCCCGAGACTGCTCACTCCTCGGAGGAGTCTCCGCCCGAGCCGTCGCCCGAGCCGTCACCCGAGTCTCCGCCTGAGTCTCCGCCCGAACCGTCGCCGGTCTCCGAGCGGTACTCCTCGACGATGCCGCCGGCCCACTCGCCGAAGGCCTGCTCGGAGTCCTGCCAGTTCTGGTCGCCGATGTAGACCGTCGGAGTGCCCTGCACTCCGACCTCGGAGGCCTGTTTCGTGGTGTAGGAGACGAAGGCGCGGTAGGTGTTGTTCTCCACCGCATCGGAGATGTCCACGCCGAAGCTGTCCCGGGCGATGCCGATCAGCTCGTCGTCCGACAGCTCGCCGGAGGGCTGGTGGGTGACCACCTGCTCCAGGTAGGCCAGGTAGTCCTCCGGCGACTCGACCGCCATGGCGGTGATCGCGTTGGCCGCCCGCGAGGAGTAGTTGGTGGTGGAGTTGCCGTCCAGCATGCCCAGCATCCGGTACTCGACGGTGATGTCGCCGTCCTCCAGCCACTGCTTGATCTGCTGGCCCTGCGAGGACTCGAAGTTCGCGCAGTGCGGGCAGTTCGCGTCGACGTAGAGGATCATGTGCGGCGTCTCGCCCTCCTCGCGCGGCTCGGCGCCGGGCACCGGGGCCTCGGAGTCGCCGGAGCCGGGGACGTCGGACGCGTCGACGCTGCCCATGTCGGCGCCGTCGGCGAGCTCGGCGGCCGAGGTCAGCGTGATGCCGCCCTGCTCGTTGGCGATCGCCGGCGCCTCACCCTCGGAGGCGGAGAAGTCCTCGCCGTCGCCCGGGCGGTTGAGCACGAAGAAGGCCAGCCCGGCGACGACGACGAGCGCCACCACCACGACGCCGACGCGCAGCAGCACTGAGGCGCCGCGCTGGCGGCGGTGTTGCTCCTGCTGGATCCTGCGGGCCTTCTCGCGGGCATTCTCGCCCGAGGGCTGGTTACGAGCCATGTTCTCTCCGATGGGTCTGGGACGATGCTCTGTCGTGCTGGATCGCATGCCCACCCCGGCACGGACCGGGTCGGGACGGCCGACGCCGCCGGGGTCGCCGACGGGGCACGGGGCCAGGGTAGCGTCTCGACCTGCATGGCCGCCGCCGAGCCCCCGGAGAGAGTCTGGGCGCGGACCGGGCCGCGGAGCGGCACGACGGGCTCATCCGGGTAGGCTGGGCCGCAGAGCCCGCGACGGACGTCACCGAGGTGGCGCGCCCGGCTCGGCCGGCGTCGCCCTGCGAGGAAAGGGGATCGGAACGATGACCACGACGCAGCAGGACCGATACGACCACGGCTACGACTTCGTGGTGGTGGCCAACCGACTCGCCGTCGACCGGGTGACCGACGAGGACGGCACCACCGGATGGCGCCGCTCCCCCGGCGGACTGGTCACCGCCCTGGCACCGGTCATGGCCGAGTCCGACGGCGCCTGGGTCGGCTGGCACGGAGCCGCCGACGAGCAGCTCGAGCCCTTCGACCACGCCGACATGCACCTGGTGCCGGTGCCGCTGAGCGGCCAGGAGGTCGAGGACTATTACGAGGGATTCGCCAACGCCACGCTGTGGCCGCTCTACCACGACGTCATCGCCCGCCCGGAGTTCCATCGCCACTGGTTCGAGGCCTACCGACGGGTGAATCGCCGCTTCGCCGAGGCCGCCGCCGCCGTCGCCGCCGAGGCCGCGACCGTCTGGGTGCAGGACTACCAGCTGCAGCTGGTCCCGCAGATGCTGCGCGAGCTGCGTCCCGACGTGACCATCGGCTTCTTCAACCACATCCCGTTCCCGCCGCCGGGCCTGTTCTCCCAGCTGCCCTGGCGACACTCGGTGCTGCGCGGCGTGCTGGGGGCGGATCTGATCGGCTTCCAGCGCGAGTCCGACGCGCGCAACTTCCAGCAGGCGGTCCGCCACCGGCTGGGCCACTACATCAAGTCCGACCGCATCCACGTGCCGGCCGACTCCCGCGCCACCGACGAGGGCTCGCCGCTGGTCGGCTTCGACGCCGACCCCTCCCGCGGCACCGCTGCCCGCCGGTTGTCCGCCCCGACCGCCGAGGACGGCGAGCATCACATCGCCGAGGCGCGGGCCTTCCCGATCTCCATCGACACGCAGAAGATCGTCGAGCTGGCCGAGCGGCCCGACATCATCGCCCGCTCGCAGCAGATCCGCCGGGAGCTGGGCGACCCGGAGACGGTCTTCCTCGGCGTGGACCGCCTCGACTACACCAAGGGCATCCGGCACCGGATGAAGGGCTACGAGGAGCTGCTGCAGGACGGCGACCTCTCCGTCGGCCAGGCCTGTCTGGTCCAGGTGGCCAGCCCGTCGCGCGAAGGCGTCGAGTCCTACCGGGTGCTGCGCGAGGAGATCGAGGGCACTGTCGGGCGGATCAACGGCGAGTTCGACACGCTGGCCCACACCGCCATCCGCTATCTGCACCACTCGTATCCGGTGGAGGAGATGGTCGCGCTCTATCTGGCCGCCGACGTCATGCTGGTCACCGCCCTGCGCGACGGGATGAACCTGGTGGCGAAGGAGTACGTGGCCGCGCGGAAGTCCGGCACCGGCGTGCTGGTGCTCTCCGAGTTCACCGGAGCCGCCGACCAGATGCGCCAGGCGCTGCTGATCAACCCGCACGACGTCGACGAGCTCAAGGCCGCGATGGTCACCGCGGCGACGATGGACCCCGCCGAGGCCCGCCGCCGGATGCGCAGCCTGCGCCGACAGGTGGTGTCGAACAACGTCCAGCGGTGGGCCCGGGACTTCCTGGGCCGGCTGGCCGACCTGAAGGCCGCGGCACGATGAGTCCCGCCGCCGACGCGCCGGCCGATCCGGCCGGACCGGTCGAACCGCCCGAGGCGCTCCGCGCTGCGGTCGAGGCGCTGGCCGTCCGCCGGCCGACGCTGGTCTGCCTGGACTTCGACGGCTGCGTGGCCGAGCTCGCCGACGACCCCGCCGCCGTGGCCCCGGTTCCGGCCAACGCCGCGGCCGTCGAGCGGCTGGCCGCCCTCGACGACGTCGTCGTCGCCTATGTCTCCGGGCGGCCGCTGGAACAGCTGCGCGCGCTGGCCGCCCCGCCGGCCGGCGTGCTGCTGGTGGGCTCGCACGGCGCCGAGCAGGACCTCGGCGCCGACGCCGCGCCGCTGCAGCTCACCGCCGCCCAGCGGCGCACCCGCGAGCAGGTCCTCGAGCTGCTCGAGGAGCTGGCGAACCGGGTGGACGGCGCGCTGGTCGAGCGAAAGCCGGCCGGCGCGGCGCTGCACGTCCGCGCCGTCGCCGACGCCGCGGCCGCCGAGGCGCTGCTCGTCGAGGCCCACGAGGCCGCGGCCGCCGTCGACGGCGCCCACCCGAAGGACGGCAAGATGGTCGTCGAGGTCCCCGTCGTGCACGCGACCAAGGGCGAGGCCATCCGGACGCTGCGTCGGCGCACCGGCGCCGCGGCGGTGTTCTTCGCCGGCGACGACGTCACCGACGAGCAGGGCTTCGCCGTGCTGGGCGACGACGACGTCGGCGTGAAGGTCGGCACCGGCGAGACCCTGGCCGGCCATCGGATCGCGGCCCCGAGCGACCTGGCCGGCGTGCTCGCCGCGCTCGCCGCGCGGGCCGAGGCCCGCGGGGCGGACGCCCCTCCCCGTTCGACACCGACCCGTCCCGGCGCCGCGCCGGACGCATGAGGAGCACCCTGTGACCACCGTCCCCGGCCTGAGCCTGACCGCCTCGGGCACCATCCCCCAGGAGCTGCTGGATCTGCCGTGGCAGCTGCCGCTGCAGGAGTGGCCCGAAGACGTCCTCGCCGCGCTGCCCCGCGGCATCTCGCGGCACATCGTCCGCTTCGCCTATCTGGGCGGCTCGGTGATCGCGATCAAGGAGACCTCCGAGCGGGCCGCGCGGCACGAGTACCGGATGCTGCGCCGCCTGGGGCGGCTGGGCGCACCCTGCGTGAAGCCGGTGGCCGAGGTCAACGGCCGCGCCGCCGAGGACGGCTCGGAGCTGACGCCGGCGCTGGTGACCCGGCATCTGCGCTTCTCGCTGCCCTACCGCGCAGTGTTCAACCAGATGATGCGCAAGGAGACGCTGCACCGGCTCATCGATGCGCAGGCGCTGCTGATGGTCGAGCTGCACCTGATCGGCTTCTACTGGGGCGACGTCTCGCTGTCGAACACGCTCTTCCGCCGCGACGCCGGCAAGTTCGCCGCCTATCTGGTCGACGCCGAGACCGGCGAGCTGCACCCCGAGCTGTCCACCGGCCAGCGCGAGTACGACCTCGACGTCGCCCAGGTGAACATCGCCGGCGAACTGATGGACCTGATGGAGGGCGGCATGATCGACGAGGACGTCGATCCGGTGGCGACCTCGTATCAGTTCATCGACGCCTACCGCGGGCTCTGGCAGGAGCTCACCGGCGACACCGCCTTCGATCCGGACCAGCAGTGGCTGGTGGAGGAGCGGATCCGGCGGCTCAACGAGCTGGGCTTCGACGTCGAGGAGTACGACATCCGCTCGGCCAGCGCCGACGGGAAGCTGCTGCTGCGTCCGAAGGTCGTCGACCCGGGCCACCACCAGCGCCGACTGATGAACCTGACCGGGCTGGATGTGCAGGAGAACCAGGCGCGCCGGCTGCTCGGCGCCATCGACGCCTATCGCGCCCAGCACGACCCGCACGGCGACGAGGCGGTCGCCGCGCATATGTGGACCCAGCAGGTCTTCCAGCCGATCATCGCCCAGATCCCCCGCGAGCTGCGCGACAAGCTGGAGCCGGCCGAGCTGATGCACCAGCTGATCGACCATCGGTGGAAGCTCTCCGAGCAGCAGGGCCACGACGTCGCGCTGACCGATGCGCTGCCCAGCTTCATCGACGAAGTGCTGCGCACCTACCGCGACGAGGCCACGCTGATGATCGACCCGCCGACTGACGTGATCGAGCAGATGGAGCGCGGCGCCCCGGAGTCGGGCCCGATCGACGTCGTCGGCGAGGACGACTCCGCCTGGTACTGAGCCGGACCGCTCCGGCGTCACAGGATCTCGCACAACGAGATCACTGTTCCGCATCACGATAGGCTGACATGGCCCATCACCCCACGACGAGGAGAGATCCATGACGACGCTGCAGACCGGCCAGCAGGCCCCCGCCTTCACCCTGCCGGACGCCTCCGACCGCCCCGTCTCACTGGCCGACGAGACCGCGCAGGCCGAGCGCGGGGTGATCGTGTACTTCTACCCGAAGGCCGCGACGCCGGGCTGCACCACTGAGGCCTGCGACTTCCGCGACACCCTCGGCTCGCTGCAGGCCGCCGGCTACCGCGTGCTCGGCGTCTCCCCCGACGAGCCGGAGGCGCTGCGCTCCTTCGCCGCAGACCAGGCGCTGACCTTCCCGCTGCTCTCCGACGCCGACGGCGCCGTCGCCGAGGCCTACGGCACCCGCGGGGAGAAGACCATCGAGGGCACGCCCCGCACGATCACCCGGCGCTCGACGTTCGTCGTCGACCGCCAGGGGGTGCTGACCCATGCGGAGTACGACGTCGACGCCCAGGGCCACGTCGCCGCGCTGCGCGAGACGCTGGGCGCCTGACCCGGAGTCAGGACCGACGCGCGACCTGCGGGCCGCCGCAGTCTCCGGCGATCCGCACCGCCGCGGACCCACTTTATAAGGATGGCCGATGATGACCATCGGATAAATCCGTTTCACTTCTGCCATGAGCCCCGTCACAGTGGTATGCATCACGCCGCAGCTCCGCGGCGCCGCTCCCCGCCACCTGACGAAGGAGTTCATGTGCACACCTCCTCGCACACCAGCCTGCAGCCGCACGTCATCACCCTCGGCACCGCCGGCGGCCCGCGCTGGTGGCCGTCCGGCGCCGACGGCCGCGCCGGCCGCACCGGCCACCGCCACGGGATCGCCACCGCCGTCGTCGTCGGAGACGCCTTCTACCTGGTCGACGCCGGCCTCGGCGTCGGCCGCCAGCTGGAGAAGGCGGGCCTCGCCCTCCAGGACATGCGTGGGCTGTTCATCACTCATCTGCATTCCGACCACACCGTCGACCTCCCGAGCCTGCTGCTGATGGGCCTCTACGAGCGCGATCCGGCGATGCTGGATCCGATCCGGATCCTCGGCCCCGGCGAGCGCGGAGCCCTCCCGCCGGCCTCGCCCCGCGCCGAGGTCCCGCCCGCCCCGGTGTTCCCGGAGAACCCGACGCCGGGCATCACCGGCATGGTGCGCTCTCTCGTGCAGGCCTACGCCACCGACGTCAACGACCGCGTGCTCGACGCGCTGCGCCCCTCCCCGCTGGACTGCTTCTCGATCACCGACATCCCCATCCCCGAGGAGAGCGGATACCACCCGAACACGAATCCCACCCCGGCCGGGATGGCCCCGTTCGTGATCCACCGCGACGAGCTGGTGACGGTGACCGCGATCCTCGTCGAGCATCCGCCGATCGCCCCGGCCTTCGCCTTCCGCTTCGACACCGCGGAGGGCTCGGTCACGATCTCCGGGGACACCACCGCCACCGACAACCTGGTCACGCTCGCCCGGGGCACCGACCTTCTGCTGCACGAGGCGATCGACTTCGACTGGGTGGAGTCCCGCTACGGGGCACACCCCGACGAGACCGCCCGCGCGTCGATCGACCACCACCGCAAGTCCCACACCAGCCCCGAGCAGGCCGTGGACGTCGCCGAGCGCGCCGGCGCCGCGCACCTCGCCCTGCACCACCTCGTCCCGGGCCATACTCTCCGCGAACGCTGGCACGAGCTGGCCCGGACGTTCTCCGGACGCTTCCAGGTGCCCGATGATCTGACGACGATAGCCCTCTCCTCCGAGCAGACGGACCACGCTCCGGAGGCCCCGAAAGCAGGTGTTCGCTGATGTCCGTCGAAGCCGCCCAGACGCATGACCCCCGAAATCACGAGATCTCCACGTCGCTCAACACCACGATGATGCGACGCATCCTCGCCTCCAGCTTCCTGGGGTCGATGATCGAGTTCTACGATTTCATCCTCTTCGCCACCGCCTCGTCCTTCGTCTTCAGCCAGGTCTTCTTCACCGACATGCCGGCCACGCTGGGGACCTTCCTCTCCTTCACCATCCTCGCGGCGGGCTACGTCGCCCGCCCGCTCGGCGGAGCGGTCTTCGGACACTTCGGCGATCGGCTCGGCCGCAAGGGCGTGCTGGTCACCACGATGCTGCTGATGGGAGCGACCACCTTCGCGATCGGCCTGCTGCCGCCGACGGCGGCCATCGGCGTCGCCGCGCCCATCCTGCTGACCGTGTTCCGCGTGATCCAGGGACTCGCCGTCGGCGGCGAATGGGGCGGGGCGATGCTGATCGCCCTGGAGCACGCCCCCTCGTCGCGCCGCGGATTCGCCGCCAGCTTCGCGAACATGGGCGGTCCGGCCGGGGCCATCCTCGCGACCATCATGGTCTCGCTGTTCACCATGCTTCCGGACGACCAGTTCATCGCCTGGGGCTGGCGCATCCCGTTCCTGTTCAGCGCGGTGCTGGTGCTCATCGGGCTCCTCGTGCGCCTCAAAGTGCACGAGTCGCCGCTGTTCGCCCGTCTCGAGGAGAAGGCCGAGGAGCGCAAGGCTCCGCTCCTCGAGATCGTCACTCGCCACCCGAGGGGCCTCGTCCTCGGCGTGATCGCCGGCATGAGCTCCTACACGGTGCAGGGCCTGATGACCGTCTGGGGCCTGTCCTACGTCCTCGACCAGGGCCTCGACTCCACCCACACGCTCTGGGTTAAGGCACTCGGCGCCGCCTGCACAGTGGTCGTCATCTGGTTCGCCTCGCGGCTCTCCGACCGGATCGGCCGCCGCCCCATCATGATCACCGGCATGCTCTGCGGCGCGGCCCTGGCCTTCCCCGTGATGACCCTGCTCGACCTCGGGGCGCTCTGGGCCTTCGCCCTCGCGCTGATCCTGACCCAGGGCATCGTGCAGGGCTCCATCTTCGGCCCGTTCGGCGCCTTCTGCGCCGAGCTCTTCCCCACCCGCGTGCGGTACACCGGCTCCTCGCTCGTCTACCAGCTCTCGTCGACGGTGGGCGCGGGCTTCACCCCCATGCTCGCGACCGGGATCGTCGCCCTCGCCGGCGGCTCCCTGTGGCTGCTCACCGTCACCTGGATCGTCGTGTTCCTGATCGCCGTCGCGGCCATCCTCGGCACGCGAGAGGGCCGCGAGCTGGACCTGGAGGGCGAGATGCGCTGAGGGCGGAGCCCTTCCGCGCAGACCACCTCACCTCTCGGGCGCGCGGCTCGGCGGATACTCTTCGTCGAGCCGCGCGCCCTCGGCGCGGCAGAGGGCGATGAGCTCCTGCAGCCGCCGGCTGCGACGCTCGCGCACATGGGCGAGGCAGATGTCGCTCGGCTCGAAGTCACTCAGCGGCACGGGGACCACCGGCAGCCCGTCGTAGGAGACGTCCACCGGCGGTCGCTGCACCAGGACGCTCCAGCCGAGACCCCGCCCGACGAGTCCGCGGACGGCCTCGAAGCTCGACGACCGCCATTGGATGTTCGGCTCCAGGCCCGCCGCCCGCAGCTTCGGAATCTGCGTCTCACGGACCGCCGGGACGTCCAGCAGCACGAAGGGATCGTCGCCGAACTCGGCGACCGCGACCGTCTCGCGGGAAGCCAGGCGATGCGAGGGCGGCACCAGCGCATACCCGCGGCCTCGACGGATCACGTCATGGTCAACCCCCTCCACGAGGTGCGCGGTATGGGTGATGACGGCGTCGAAGCGCCCGTCGAGCATCTCCTGCTGCAGCTCCTTGCCGTCCCCCTCGACGATGCGCACGGAGACGTCAGGATGGGGCTGGATGAATCGCTCGGCGATGAAGGGGACCCAGAACGGGGCGACCGCCGTGTAGCATCCGAGGTCGAGCGGACCGATGAGCCGTCCGGACCGGTCGGCCATCTCCTGCTGGACGTCGGCGGCGCGACCGACCATCTCCCGCGCGTTCGAGAGGAACCGGCGCCCCGCGGAGGTCAGCTGGATCCCCTGCGAGCGGGTGCGGACCATGAGCTGCTGCCCCACCGCCCGTTCGAGCTCGCTCAACGACTGGGACATCGCGGCCTGCGAGATGCTGGCGTCCGCGGCGGCCGCGGTCACCGTGCCCGCCTCCGCCGCAGCGATGAAGTGCTGCAGCTGGCGCAGGGTGAACCGAAAAGGCTCCATGCTCCGCCCCCTCGCGTCGTGAACTCCGGTGCTCGGGCACCGAGAGGCCCGGCCCCGACGGGGCCGGCTCCACGGCATCTGTTGCCGTCCAGCGTAGCCAGACCCGCCCCCGGGGACGAATCACCTCCGACGCGACCGAGGCGGCGCCGTCACTCGGCGACGACGACCAGCGCCGTCTCGGCGGCCCCCTGCAGGCGCCCGGCCGGCACGCCGTCCAGCGTGCTCGTGGGCACTTCGACGGCGGAGAGCTCGACCTGCCGGCCGACCTCCAGCGTGCCGAGCTCGGGCGCCGTCACCGAGGGACGGTCGCCGCGCAGCGTGAACTCGGCGTCGTCGCCGAACACCAGCAGCTGCGGCTGATCCGCGGAGACCAGCGCGAGGTGGCCGCCCGGTCCGACGATCAGCCGCCCGGAGACGTCGTCCGTCGTGCCCGACGGCCGCTGCTCGGTGGTCAGCCCATACGGCTCCGAGCCGACCTGCTCGACGGACAGCGCGCTCTGCTCACCCTCTGCCGGAGCCTCGGACGACGCCTCGGCAGATCCGTTCGGCGACGGACTCTCCGAAGCGTCGGGCTCGGCCGCCGCGGTCTGCGCGGAGGCCGAGCCGTCCGCGGCGGGCGACTCGCCGGTCGCGCAGCCGGCGGAGAGCAGCGCCAGCAGCGCGGCCCCGGCCGCCGCCGCTCTGCGTCCCGTGCTCGCCGATGACGTGGCCTTCCCCTCCCGCGGCGGACGCCGCGCGTCCGACGCGGTCTGCCGGGGCGGCGGATCCTGCGGGCGCTCCGCGCGCTGAGCCATGATCGTCCCCTTCTGCTCGCGTGGCCGCGGTGCCGACCGCGGGTCGTTCGCCCATGCACATTACGCCGCGCCGGCACGTCATGCCACTTCGGCCCGACGCCCCGCACGCGGCGCCGACGAGCTGTCAGGACCGCTCGATGAGCCGTCCGCGGGGCCGCGCCCCGTCCACCTCGTCGCCGCGCAGGATCGTGCGGGTGACCGCACCCTGGACCGGCCACCCCTGGTAGGCGGTGAGGGGATGACGATGCCGCAGCTCGGCGGCCTCCACCGTCCACTCCCGCTCCGGAGCGAAGACCGCGAAGTCGGCGTCGCCGCCCTCGACGATCGATCCTTTGCCGGAGACGCCGGCGACGGCGGCCGGGCCGGAGGACATCCAGCGCACCACCTGCTCCAGGCCGATGCCCCGCCGCCGGGCCGCAGTCCACAGCAGCGGCAGGCCCAGCTGCAGCGAGGAGATCCCGCCCCAGGCGGTGCCGAAGTCCCCGGTGTCCACCTCCTTCAGCTCCGGGGTGGAGGGCGAATGGTCGGAGACCACGCAGTCGATGGTGCCGTCGAGCAGGCCCTGCCACAGCGCATCCCGGTTGGCCCCCTCGCGGACCGGCGGGCAGCACTTGTGGGTGGTCGCGCCGTCGGCGATCTCCTCGGCGGCCAGTACCAGATAGTGCGGGCAGGTCTCGACGGTCAGCCGCACGCCCTCGGCGCGGGCCGCGGCGATCTGTTCCAGCGCTCCGGCCGCGGAGAGATGGAGGATGTGCGCTCGGCAGCCGGTGCGTCGGGCGGCGTCGATCACCGCGGCGATCGCCACATGCTCGGCCTCCTCCGGCCGCGACTCGAGGAAGCTGCGATACTGCCGCCCGGATGCGGTCGGCGCGTCGGCCAGCGTGCGGCTGTCCTCGGCGTGGACGATCATCTGCGAGTCCCGCTCGGCGAGCACCGCCATGTCCCGTTCCATCTCCTCGGGCTCCAGATGCGGGAACTCGTCCACGCCGGAGTGCTCCAGGAAGCACTTGAAGCCGAACACTCCGGCCTCGTGCAGCGGCGCCAGCTGCGCCGTGCTCCCCGGGGTCGCCCCGCCCCAGAAGCCGACGTCGACGTGCGCCGCCGGGGCGGCGACGGCACGCTTGGTCTCCAGCGCGTCGACGTCGACCGTCGGGGGCAGGCAGTTCAGCGGCATGTCGATCAGCGTGGTCACGCCCCCGGCGGCCGCGGCGCGGGTCGCGGTCGCGAAGCCCTCCCACTCGCTGCGGCCGGGATCGTTGACGTGGACATGGCTGTCGACGAGTCCGGGCAGCAGCACCTCGTCCGCGGCGAGCTCGATCCGCCGCTCCCCCGCCAGCCGGGCGCCGGCGGCGGCGACGGCGACGATGCGGCCCTCGGTCACGCCGATCTCCACGGCGGCCCAGCCCTCGGGCAGCAGGGCCCGCTCGGCGCGGATCACCAGCTCATGGACGGTCCGCCCGCCGGAGACGGCGCCGTCGACCGTGTCTCGGATGCTCTGTGTCATGGTCACTCCTCCTGTGCTCGCCGTGCTTCCGCCCGCCGGACCTCCCCGCCCGTCCATCGCACCGCGCAGCGGCCGCGACGGCCCGGCGGGGGCACGGTCACGACTGCAGCGCGACCAGCGCGGTCGGCGCGTCCTCGGGGCTCTCGGCCATCGGCTCGAACTCATTGATCGCGTCCAGCGAGGCGCCCATCGAGATGTTGGTGATCCGCTCGAGGATGATCTCGACGACGACCGGCACCCGGTGCTCCTCGGCCAGCTCGCGAGCCTCGGCGAAGGCCGGGCCGATGCGCCCCGGCTCCTCGACGCGCAGCGCCTTGCAGCCCAGCCCTTCGGCCACGGCGACGTGATCGACACCATATCCGGCCGCGGGACCGGAGGCGTTGATGTTCTCGAAGGCCAGCGAGACCTCGAAGTCCATCTCGAACCCGCGCTGAGCCTGACGGATCAGCCCCAGGTACGAATTGTTCACGACCACGTGGACGTAGGGGATCCGGTGCTGGGCGCCGACGGCGAGCTCCTCGACCATGAACTGGAAGTCATAGTCGCCCGAGAGCGCGACGACCTGCCGGTCCGGCGCCGCCTTCGCGACGCCGAGGGCCGCCGGGCCCGTCCAGCCGAGCGGGCCGGCCTGACCGGCGTTGATCCAGGAGCGCGGACGGTAGGCGTGCAGCATCTGCGCGCCGGCGATCTGCGAGAGGCCGATCGTGGTCACGTAGGTGGCCTCGCGCCCGAAGGCCGCGTTCATCTCCTGGTAGACGCGCTGCGGCTTGATCGGGACGTCGTCGAAGTGCGTCCTGCGCTGCAGGGTGCCCTTGCGCTCGGCGCAGCGGCGGGCCCAGTCGCCGAACGACAGTCCGGATCCGGCCTCGAGGCGCCGTCGCGCGGCGGCCAGCAGAGCCTCCAGCATCGCGCCGGCGTCCGAGACCACCGAGTAGTCCGGGGCGAAGACCCGGCCGATCTGGGTGGGCTCGATGTCGACGTGGATGAAGCGCCGGCCGGTCCGATAGGTCTCCAGGTCGCCGGTGTGACGGTTGGCCCACCGATTGCCCAGCCCCAGGACGACGTCCGACTCCAGGAAGCTGGCGTTGCCATAGAGGGTGTGCGTCTGGATGCCGACCATGCCGGCCATCAGCCGGTGGTCGTCGGGGATCGCGCCCCAGCCCATCAGCGTCGGCGAGACCGGGACGTCCAGCAGCTCGGCGAGCTCGACGAGCTGCTCGGCCGCGTCGGCGTTGAGCACGCCGCCGCCGGCGATGATCAGCGGGTGCTCGGCCTCGGCGAGCATGTCCAGGACCTTCTCGGCCTGGGCCGCGGTGGCCCGCGGCGTGGTCACCGGCAGCGGCTCGTAGGTGTCGATGTCGAAGTCGATCTCCGTCTGCTGGACGTCGAGCGGCAGGTCGATGAGCACCGGGCCCGGACGCGAGGAGCGCATCAGCTGGAAGGCCTTCTGGAAGGTGCCGGGGACCTGGCCGGCCTCCAGCACCGTCGTGGCCATCTTGGTCAGCGGCTCGGCGATGGAGGCGATGTCCACCGCCTGGAAGTCCTCCTTGTCCAGCACCGCGACCGGCGCCTGGCCGGTGAGGCACAGGATCGGCTGGGAGTCGGCCTGGGCGGCGTAGAGACCGGTGATCATGTCGGTGCCGGCCGGGCCCGAGGTGCCGATGCAGACGCCGATGTTGCCGGGTGCGGCCCGCGTGTAGCCGTCGGCCATGTGCGAGGCGCCCTCCACATGGCGGGCCAGGGTGTGCCGGATCCCGCCGTGGGCCCTCATCGCCGAGTACAGCGGGTTGATCGCCGCGCCGGGGAGGCCGAAGGTCTCCACGGAGCCCTCCTTCTCCAGGATGAGGGCGATCGCATCAACTGCGCGCATCCGTGTCATCGCGCGCCTCCTTCTGTGTGGGTCGTCTGTGCTGACGGGGGTGGAACGTGAGTCGGACATGGCTGGAACGCGGCTGCGACGCCGCGGGGAGCTCAGCCGGATGGTGGACGAGCGGCGAGCCGGGGCACCCCGCCGGCGCCGACGCAGAGGCGTCGACGGGGCGACCGGAACCGCCGTCGGCTCAGGCCGCGGCCCCGCTGCTCTCCGCGGTCTCCGCGGGCACGGCCGAGAGCTGCTCGACGAGCGTGAACAGCCCCGAGTGGTCGAGGTGCCCGTTGCCCTGCTGCACGGTGGCCGCGACCAGCTGGGCCACCGAGGCGGCCAGGGGCGTCGCCACGCCGGCCTCGCGGGCCGCGGAGGTGACGATGCCCATGTCCTTGTGGTGCAGCTGCAGGCGGAAGCCCGGGTCGAAGGAGCGGTCGAGCATCTTCTGCCCCTTCTGGTCGAGCACCTTGGAGCCGGCCAGCCCGCCGCCGAGGACCTGCAGCGCCGCGGCGGTGTCGACGCCGTAGGCCTCCAGGAAGCCCACGGCCTCGGCGAGCGCCTGGATGTTCACCGCGACGATGAGCTGGTTGGCGGCCTTGACGGTCTGGCCGGAGCCCGAGGGGCCCACGCGCACGATGGTCCTGCCGACCGCGTCGAGGACGTCCTGGACCGCGTCGACGTCGGCCTGCTCGCCGCCGACCATGATGGACAGCGCGCCGTCGATCGCACCCTGCTCGCCGCCGGAGACCGGGGCGTCCAGCGGCTTGAGTCCGGCTTCCCGGGCCTGCGCGGACAGGGCGATGGCGGTGTCGGGCCGGATCGTCGAGGCGTCGATCCAGTGCGCACCGGCCTCGGCGTGGGCGAGGATGCCGTCCTCGCCGGTGAGCACGGCCTCCACATCCGGGGAGTCCGGGACCATGGTGATGATGACGTCGGCCCCGGCGACGGCCTGGGCGATCGAGTCCGCGGCGGTGCCGCCGGCCTCGGCCAGGGCCCGGGTCTTCTCCGGGGAGCGGTTGTAGCCGGTGACGGCGAAGCCGGCGCCGACCAGGTTGGTGGCCATCGGCAGGCCCATGATGCCGAGTCCGATGACGGCGATGTTCTTGCTCATGAGTTCGAGTCCTCTCGACGAGTGCCGCGCCGGACGTCGCCGGCGGCGGGCGGGGTGTTCAGGGGTGCGCAGCGCGTGCGGACGCGGTGCGCGGGAGCGGGAGGCGGCCGCCGTCCGCGGGGCTCAGCCCTGCGGGGAGCCGGCCGGCTGGCGGAGCCAGTCGAAGGCGGTCTCCTGCTCCTGCTTGTACTCCAGGGCCACCGGGCCGGCGTAGCCGCGGTCGTAGGCCAGCTCGACCCACTCCTGCAGCGGCAGCTCGCCGGTGCCCGGCGCGCCGCGGCCCGGGGCGTCGGCGATCTGCACGTGGCCGAACTCCCGGGCGTGCTGCTCGATGACCGCGGCGACGTCGTCGCCGTTGACCGCCATGTGGAAGAAGTCGGCCAGCAGCGCGACGTTGGTCGCACCGGCCCGGCGGACCTTCTCGACGACGGCGAGCGCGTCGGCGGCGGTCTTCAGCGGGTAGGACTCCGCGCCGGAGACCGGCTCGACGAGCACGGTGCCGCCGATGGGGGCGACGGCCTCGGCGGCGGTGACCAGGTTCTCCACGGCCAGCTCGTCCTGGGCCTGCGGGTCCTGGCCGTCCTGCCGGAGTCCGTAGAGCGCGTTGAAGGCCGTGCATCCGGTGCGCCGGCCGATCTCGGCGACGATCGCGGCGTTGTCGGCGACCTCGTCGCGGCGGCCGATGACCGAGACCATGCCGCGGTCGCCCTGGGCCATGGCCCCGGCCCAGAAGTTCAGCCCCTCCAGCGAGACCCCGGCGGCCGCGAGCGAGGCGATGAAGCCGTCGACGGCGGCGTCGGCCGGGCGGGGCTCGCCGTCGAAGGGCCACCAGAACTCCACGCGGGAGAAGCCCGCGCGGGCGGCGGCGTCGGCCCGGTCGAGGACGGGGTGCTCGGTCAGCAGGGTCGAGCAGTTGACGAGGTAGCTGTCGGGCGAGGTGAAGTCCATCCGCGTCGTCATGAGTCCTCCTGGGCGATTCGTGTGTTTCCGCTGTGCGGAACTTCAACTCCGCAACGTGAGAACAGGCTACGGGGCGGCGTGACCCAGGTCAACCACCCCGGATGCCGCATGCGCCGCTCGACCCTATTGACCCGCCGGATGTGACCTGGGATACACTTCGTCACTATACGAAACATGAATATCGCATCGCGGAATGTCAGCGTCGACGGCGGAGACCTCTCCCGCACGCCGCGACGTCGCGCTCGACGACGAGTCCGCCGCCGGCGCTCCGAACCGTCCCGGCCGGCGACGCGACGCGAGATCCCGCCCCGCAGACACCCCGGAAAGGTGCTCGACGATGAGTGAGACGACTCCCCGATCCGCCCGAGGACGCCGAACCATCCCCCGCTCCTCGGACCGCCCCGAGGACGAATGGCTGCCCGTGAGCCGCCTGGCGACGTTCGGCCTGCAGCACGTGCTGACCATGTACGGCGGCCTGATCGCCGTCCCGCTGATCATCGGCGGCGCCGCCGGACTGAGCCCGGAACGCTCCGCACTGCTGGTCACCGCCAGCCTGTTCGTCGGCGGCCTGGCCACTCTGCTGCAGAGCATCGGCGTGCCCTTCCTGGGCTCCCGGCTGCCGCTGGTGCAGGGCGTGTCCTTCGCCGCGGTCTCGACGATGCTGGCGATCCTCGCCGGCCCCGGCAACGACCTGACCACGGTGTTCGGCTCGATCATCGCCGCCAGCGCCATCGGCTTCGTGGTGGCCCCCTTCTTCGCGCGGATCATCCGCTTCTTCCCGCCGGTGGTCACCGGCGTGGTGATCACCTCGATCGGCCTGACCCTGGTGCCGGTGGCGGCGGACTGGGCCATGGGCGGCGACGCCGAGGCCGGAGACTACGGCTCGCCGGCCAACATCGCGCTGGCCTTCGGCACGCTCGCGATCATCCTGCTCTTCAGCAAGGTCGGCTCGGCCACGCTGTCCCGGCTGTCCATCCTGCTCGGCCTGATCGGGGGCACGGCCGTCGCAGCCGCGCTGGGGATGGCGGACTTCGGCGACATCGGCAGCGGCGCGCCCGTCGCCGTGCCGGAGGTGCTGGCCTTCGGCATGCCGACCTTCGACGTCGCCTCGATCATCTCGATGACCATCGTGATCCTGGTGATCAAGACCGAGACCGCGGCGGACATCATCGCCGTCGGCGAGATCATCGGCACGCCGGTCGACCGCCGGCGGATCGCCGACGGCCTCCGGGCGGACATGCTCTCCTCCGCCGCCGCCCCGCTGTTCGGCTCCTTCACCCAGTCGGCCTTCGCCCAGAACGTCGGACTGGTCGCGCTGACCGGGGTGAAGTCCCGCTTCGTCGTCGCCGGCAGCGGCGCGATCATGGTGTCCCTGGGGCTGATGCCGATCCTGGGCCAGGTGATCTCCGCCATCCCGATGCCGGTGCTCGGCGGCGCCGGGGTCGTGCTGTTCGGCACGGTGACCGGCTCCGGGATCCGCAACCTGCGCAGCGTCTCCTACGAGGGGAACATGAACCTGATCATCGTCTCCGTCTCGCTGGCCTTCGCGATGATCCCCGTGGTGAAGGAGGACTTCTACGACGCCTTCCCCGCCTGGTTCCAGACCATCTTCCACTCCGGGATCTCCTCGGCGGCGATCATGGCGGTGCTGCTGAACCTGCTGTTCAACGAGCTCAGCGCCGGGAACTCCCGCGACCCCTCGGTCTTCGCCGCGAAGCCGGTGCGCGTGCTCTCGCCCACCGACCTCCGGGACCTGCGCGAGGGCGACGTGTTCCTCGACGGACGGTTCGTCGACTGCGACGGCGAGGAGATCCCGCTGATCCCCGACGACAAGCTCGACGAGGTCCGCGAGAAGATCGAGTGCGGCGAGATCACCGACACCAGCCAGATCCCCCTCGTGCTCGCCGACGGCGAGCAGCCTCAGCAGGACCAGGAGGCCCCGGCGTCGCCGCAGCGGCCGGGGAGCCCCGGAACCGTCGCGGCGCCCGAGGGCGGGAACGTCGCAGGTCTCCGCCGCCGACGGTGATCGCTCCCGCCCCAGGACCACCGTCCGACGTCGGGCGAGGGCCGGATGATCTCCCGCCCTCCCCGATGCCGGCGCCTCAGGAGGCCTCCGGCCCCGTCGGGAGTGTCCGACGGAGGCCTCGCCCGAGCGGGCCCGCGCTCTGGGAGACTGGCGGCATGGCACACCCCTCACGCGGACGACGAGCCGTGACTGCCGCCTTCCTCGTCTCCGGCACGCTGCACATCGTGCGCCCACAGATCTTCGAGCCGATCGTCCCCCGCGGCCTCGCGCACCGGCGAGCGCTGGTGCACCTCTCCGGGGCCGCGGAGCTGGCCTGCGCGGTCGGGATGCTGAACCCCACGACGCGCCGCCTCGCGGGACGTGCCGCGGCGGCGCTCCTGGTCGCCGTCTTCCCGGCGAACGTGCAGATGGCCGTCGACGCCCACCGTGCGGTCGTCCGGCGCGGCCCCTCCCCGAGCCGCCGCCTCCGGCGCGCCCTCGCGCTGACCCGGCTCCCGCTGCAAGTTCCGCTGATCATGTGGGCCCTCGAGGATGAAGACTCGGCCAGCGCATCCGGACACGCGACGAGGCCCGGGCCTCCGATCGTGGCGACCCGGGCCTCATCTCGGCCGGCGATTGCCGCAGGACGACGGCAGGGCGCGCCTCAGAGCACCACCTGGCGATTGACGTCCTTGTAGAGCAGATAGCGGAAGGGACCCGGCCCGCCGGCGTAGCAGGCCTGCGGGCAGAACGCCCGCAGCGAGAGGTAGTCGCCCTCCTGGACCTCCACCCAGTCCTCGTTGAGCCGGTAGACGGCCTTGCCCTGCAGCACGTAGAGGCCGTGCTCCATCTCATGGGTCTCGGCGAAGGGGATCGTCGCCCCCGGTTCGAAGGTGACGATGTTGACGTGCATGTCATAGGCCAGGTCCGCGGGATCCAGCAGCCGCGTGGTGCGCCAGCGACCCTCCGTGCCCGGCATCGGACTCGGCTCGACGTCCTGCTCGTGGCCGACGACGGCGCGCGGCCGGCGGTCGGCCAGCGGCTGGTGCCGCTTGCGCAGCCAGTGCAGCCGCGCCGGCTGCGCGCCGGTCGCCCGCAGACGCCAGGCCGCCGCCGGCGGCACGAAGGCGTAGCCGCCGGGGCCGAGCCGATGCTCCTCGCCGTCGAGGGTCAGCGTCAGCTCCCCCTCCATGACGAAGAGCATGCCCTCGACCTCCGGCTGCGGCTCCGGAGCGTCGGATCCGCCCCCGGGCGCGACCTCGAGGATCGTCTGCGAGAAGGTCACCGCGCCGCCGGCCACCGGCCGATGGAGCACCCAGGCGCGGGTCTCGCGCCATTCGGGCAGCACTGTGGTGACGATGTCGCGCAGCACTCCGCGCGGGATCACCGTGTAGGCCTCGGTGACCCGGGCGCGATCGGTGAGCAGGTCGGTCTGCGGCGGGTGGCCGCCGTGCGGGGCGTAGTAGCCGGTCGCGGCGGCCGTCGCCGCCTCGGGGTCGTCTCGGTGGTCTGCCACGAGGGGACTTCCTTCCTCCGGTGAGGTGCGGTTCGGGGCTCGGCGGGTGACGGGGCGGACTCGGCGGGGAGCTCACACCGGCGTCGCCGCGTGAGGGCTCGTCCGCCCGGTGCGCACGAGGCGCTCCAGCTCGTCGACGTCGATGCCGACGCTGCGCTCGAGGTCGCCGAGGGCCAGCGCCCCGCAGTCCAGCCCGCGGCGGATGTGGTCGGCGAGCGCCTTCGCCGTCGCCGGCTCGTCGAGCACCGCGCCGTCCTCCCGGCGCACATAGGCGCGCAGCCGGGCGGCCGCCGGGCCGAAGCCGCGGCGGAAGAAGTGGAATGTGGCCAGGTGCCGAGTGGGCAGGTGATGGGGGTGCATGTCCCAACCCTGCCGGATGCCGTGCTGCAGCTGACGTCGCACCAGTCCGGCATGCAGATCCCAGGCGGCCTGCACTGCGGCGTCGTCGCCGACGGGCAGCACGTTCGTCGCGCCGTCGGAGATCTCCACGCCGGTCCCGGCGGCGGCCAGCAGCATCTGGTGCTTGGCGACGTCGGCCACGGGGTGGTCCGGCGCCTGCTGCTCGGCCGGGACGCCCAGCGCCGCGCTGTAGTCGAAGGTGCCGTAGTGCAGTCCGGTGATCCGCCCCTCTCCGGCGCGCACCGCCGGAGCCAGGGTGACTTCGCCGGTCGGGCCGAGGATCAGCCGCGGCGTCTCGACCTGCACTTCGAAGCCGATCACTCCGTCGCCCAGTCCGTGGGCCCGCTCCAGTGTGCGGCAGACCTCCACCATCGCGGAGACCTGCTCGACGGTGCTGACCTTGGGCAGGGTGATCACCAGACCGCGCGGCCAGGCCGCGGCGGTCTCGAGGACTTGGCCGACGAAGAGGTCCAGGGTCCGCAGCGCGCGACGCCGCACCGGCGCCTCGAGGCACTTCATCCGCAGGCCGATCCGGCGCGGGGCCGAGTCGCCGAGCAGGGCCCGGCCCACCTGGCGGCCGGTCTCGGCGGCCCAGTGGTCCTCCTCCTCGTCGCTCCGCTCGCCGAAGCCGTCCTCGAAGTCCAGCCGGAGGTCCTCGATCGGTTCAGTGTGCAGCTTGGCGACCACGGCGTCGGCCAGTCCGGCGGCCTCCTGCTCGTGGGCGGACTCGCCGGCCGGCGAGTCCGGCGGCGTCGGAACTCCGCGCACCGCTCCGGGCTCCTGCGCGGCGGCGCGGAGCACGCGTTCGGCCAGCGCCTGCATGCCGCCGTGCCGCTCGACGGCGGCCAGCGCGCGCTCGCCCCATTCGGCGGCGAGCCCCGGATGCCAGGCGTCGGCGGGGACGTAGACCGTGTGGACCGGCTGCGGCGCGGCGACGCCGTCGTGCTGGGCGGCCAGCTCGGCGTCGACCCCCGCCAGCTCGGCGTCCAGGCGCCCGAGGAGGTCCTCCCCGAGCACCCGTCGAGGGCTGCCGGCGCTCATGCGATCACCCCCTCGGCGAGGGCGGGGACAGGGTCGGCGGACTCCGCCGCGGCACCCCGGCGATGGACGGCGTCGCGGCGCGCGGCCTCCGCCACGGCGGCGGCGACGTGCTCGGAGACGCCCTGCTCGAAGACCGAGGGGATGATGTGATGCGGGTTCAGCGCCTCGGCGGAGATGCACCCGGCGATGGCCTCGGCGGCGGCGACGAGCATGTCGTCGGTGATGTCGCAGGCCTCCGCGTCGAGCAGGCCGCGGAAGAAGCCGGGGAAGGCGAGCACGTTGTTGATCTGGTTCGGGAAGTCGCTGCGACCGGTGGCCACGACCGCGGCGGTGCGTCCGGCCACGCCCGGGTCGACCTCGGGGTCCGGATTGGACATCGCGAAGACCACCGCGTCGTCGGCCATGTCGGCGATGTCGTCGCCGTCGAGCAGGTTCGGCGCGGAGACGCCGATGAACACGTCGGCGCCGACGACGGCCTCCTTCAGCGTGCCGGTGACGCCGTCGGGGTTGGTGTGCGTGGCCAGCCAGGCACGGTGCGGATCCGCGTGGTCGGCCTCCGGGTCCAGCACGCCGTGGCGGCCGCAGACGACGATGTGCCGCGCCCCGGCGGCCTGCAGCAGCTGCACCACCGCGTGCCCGGCCGCCCCGGCGCCGGAGACCACGATGCGCACGTCCTGGATCTGCTTGGCCACGACGGTCAGCGCATTGGTCAGCGCGGCCAGCGTGACGATCGCCGTGCCGTGCTGGTCGTCGTGGAAGACCGGGATGTCGAGCTCCTCGCGCAGCCGGGCCTCGATCTCGAAGCAGCGCGGCGCGGAGATGTCCTCGAGGTTGATCCCGCCGTAGGCCGGGGCCAGCGCCTTGCAGATGGAGATGATCTCCTCGGTGTCGCGGGCGTCCAGGGCGACCGGCCAGGCGTCGACGCCGGCGAACTCCTTGAAGAGCACCGCCTTGCCCTCCATGACGGGCATGGACGCCTCGGGGCCGATGTCGCCGAGTCCGAGGACCGCCGAGCCGTCGGTGACCACGGCGACGGTGTTGCGCTTGATGGTCAGCCGGCGGGCGTCGGCGGGGTCCTCCGCGATCGCCCGGCAGACGCGCGCGACGCCGGGGGTGTAGGCGCGGGAGAGGTCGTCGCGGGTGCGGATCGGCGCCTTCGGCGTCGACTCGAGCTTGCCGCCGAGGTGGACCAGGAAGGTGCGGTCCGAGGACTTCTTCACCGTCACCCCCTCCAGGGCGGTGAGCGCGGAGGCGACCTCGGCGGCGTGCTCGGCGCCGAGGGTGTCGCAGGTGACGTCGACGAGCAGCTCGTTCTGGGCGGCTTCGACGACGTCGAACGCGGTCAGCGCCGCACCGGTGCCGGCGACGGCCGCCACCAGGTCCGTGGCCGACGCCGGTCCGGCGGGTATGGACACCCGCAGCGTGATGGAGTGTCCGGGGCTCGGCTGTGTCATGAGAGGGGCCTTCCGATCGACGATGATCTAGCTTCCACGATACGGATGCTACTGTCTGCAATACGAAAACACTAGCACTCCCATGACTCAGACCACACCTCGAGGTCCAGCCTGCCCCGCCGCATGCGGCCGGGGACAGCTCCGGGACACCGGATAGACTCGATCACGGAGACTCGACCAGGGAGCCGGTGCAGCACGCCGCGCCCCTCCACCCCGAACACCAGGAGGACGCCGACGCCATGGCCAGCAGCACCCCGGACGCCGTCCCCGCCGAGCCGAACAGCTCCGCCGACCGGCCGGCGCGCGGCGGAGTCCAGTCCGTCGAGCGCGCCTTCGACCTGCTGTCGGTGATCGCCGCCTCGGGCGGCCGCACCACGCTCAGCGAGCTGGCCGCCGTCGTCGACCTGCCGATGCCGACCATCCACCGCCTGCTGAAGACTCTGCTCGGCGTCGGCGTGGTCCGCCAGCTGCCCGACCGCGGCTACGCACTGGGGCCTGAGCTCGTGCGCCTGGGCGAGCTGGCCGGCCGCCAGCTCGGCGCCATCGCCCGCCCGCATCTGCGGACGCTCGTCGAGCAGCTCGGCGAGAGTGCCAACGTCGCCACCCTCGACGGCGACATGGTCGTCTACGTGGACCAGGCGCCCTCGCCGCACCAGATGCGCATGTTCACCGAGGTCGGCCGCCGCGCCCACACCCACGACACCGGCGTGGGCAAGGCGATCCTCGCCCAGCTCCCCGCCGAGCAGGTCCGTCAGATCGTCTCCACCGCCGGGATGCCGCCGCACACCGAGCACAGCCTCCGGTCGCTCGAGGCGCTGGAGGACGAGCTCGCCCGCATCCGCGAGCGCGGCTATTCCGTCGACGAGCAGGAGCAGGAGCTCGGCGTGCGCTGCTTCGCCACCGCCGTGCCGGATGCGCCGACGCCGCTGGCGATCTCCGTCTCCGGCCCCACGAGCCGCGTGGACGACGACTTCGCCGACCGCGCCGTCCCGCTGCTGCGGCGCTGCGCCGAGCAGATCTCCGAGGCGCTGGCCCAGGCCTGACCTCCGGGCGCCGCCCCGCCGGCGCCCGGCATCGCCCGCCCCGCCCCTCCGCCCGACCCCGCTCCGCCCAATCCCGCCCTGCCCGCGGGGAGGCGTCCCGAGTCGCCACGACCTCTTGACCGCCGACCCTGCGGGCCGGATACTGGACTCACCATCCGGAATCATCATTCCGCATTGCGAAACTAGGCGGGCAGTCCCGCCGGGGCCGGAGGACGTTCCATGACACCCACGCCAGCACACGACCCGCAGCCGCACGACGCCGGAGAGGCCCTTGCCGAGGGCGGCGACGACCCGGACTTCTTCCTGCATCCGGCCGTCACGCCGGCCGCACCGACGCCCGCGGCGTCCCCGCTGATCTGCCGCATCCCGGGACTGCGATCGCACCTGCCGCAGTGCCGCTGACCGGGAGCGGCCGATGGACCCAGGGCCTCGCCGCCGAGGCTCCGACCGCCGACCGCCGACCGCACAGCATGAGGGCTCCGCCCCGAGACCACCCTCGGGACGGAGCCCTCTGTGCTTTCACCCCCGGCCGGCGCCCCAGCGCCGGCCGGGCGGTCTGCGGCGACTCAGCAGAACCCGGCCACGCCGGCCCAGACGTCCGGACGCTCCGCGGCCCCCTCGCGGGCGATGCTCGCCTCGATCAGCCCGTAGGGCCGATCCGCGGCGTGGAAGACCTCGTTGGGATTCTCCAGGCCGAAGGGCGAGAGGTCCGAGGCGAAGTGATGCTTATTGGGGCAGGAGAAGCGGATCTCGTCGATCTCGTCGACGGCGTCGATCACGTTCTCGCCCATCTGGTACAGCGTGTGCTGCAGCGCCTTGGAGTAGTGGTCGGTGAAGGTCGAGAGGATGATCCCGCGCACCTTCCGGTAGACCGCGTCGAAGTCCACGTCGGTGGTGCTCAGACGCCACCGGGTGGAGATGTCGGTGGCCAGGATCCGATCCTCGGTCTCCGGCAGCGTCGTGTACGCATCCTTCGGATAGCCCACGAAGCCGGACTCGGTGGTCTTGAGCACTGTCAGCCCGTAGAAGCCCGAGACCAGCTCGCTGGCCGCGCCGTCGCGCAGCAGAGCCGCCGTGCGCACCTCCGGCTCGGAGCGGTAGAAGGAGTGATCATGCCCGTCGATCCGCGACCAGCCGTATTCCTCGGCGGACCAGCGGCCGCCGGTGACCCAGCCGAAGGAGGAGGTGAAGTGATCGGCGAGCGTCAGCAGGAACTGCTCCGGAGACCGGATCCCCTCCTCCTTCGCCTTGGCGAAGACGGTGTTCTTCTGCGTGTCGGTGGGGACCACATGCGCGTTGTCCCCTTCGGTGTGCGCGGCCTGGAAGTCCCCGTGCAGCTGCGAGGAGACGTTCAGGTCCCGCAGCTCGTGGCGTGCGGCGTCCCGGTACACCCGGACCACGCGGTTCTCCGCCTTGCCGTACTGGTTGCTCATGAGCTTCACTGCGCTCATCGTCTGCTCCTGTTCTCGAAGAAGGCCGCGCGGCGGCCGCCGTCGGCTCGACGCACGCCCGGGCGGCTGTCCTCGCCCGGAGCGCGCCGTCGACCCGTCGACTCCTGGGTCAGCTGCCGCGATAGGTGGAATAGGCGAACGGGCTCAGCAGCAGCGGGATGTGATAGTGCTCCTCCCCCGGCTGCACGGTGAAGTCCACGGTCACCGACGGGTGGAAGTGCTCCTGCCCCCGTGCGGCGAAGTAGGCTCCCGTTCGGAAGGTGATCCGGTAGTCGCCGGATTCCAGGGTCTGTGGGCCGAGCTCGGGGACGCGACCATCCTGGTTGGTCCGCGCCTCGGCCAGGAGCGCGCCGTCGGCGGCGCGCAGCTCGACGTCGACGCCTGCGGCGGGAGCACCGCTGGTGGAGTCGAGCACATGAGCGGTGATGAAGCTCATCGGAGAAGTCCTTCCAGCCGCAGTGCGGCGATCTGCTCGAGCTGCTCGCCGACTTCGGCGAGCTCGTCCTCAGGGTCCTGGCGCAGGCGCCGTTCGAGCTCGGCGAGGATCTCGCGGTGGTCGCGGCCGGCCGCCCGGATGAGGAAGACCCGGCCGAAGCGCTCTTCGTAGGCGGCGTTGCCGGCGGCCAGGCGCTCCTCGACGGCGGCGTCGGCGTCGCCGAGGCCGGCCTGCTCGCGACTCGAGTGGCGGGCCTCGGCCGAGGCGCCCTCCCGGCGCTCCCCGATCCTGGGATGCTGGGCCAGCGCGGCCTCGATCTCCTCCGGACGCAGCGGATGCGCCGCCTGCCGCGCCGCGACGGTGCAGGCCTCGACGTCGCGATAGGGACGCGCCTCGACCACAGCCCGGACCCAGCGATCGACGTCGAGGCACGGGCGGATCATCGCGCCGGCTTCCTCGGCCTCGAGTCGGTTGAACTCCTCGAGCGTCATCGACCCCTCGACTTTCGAATCGCGGACAATCACTTTCACTTTACGCAACCTTGGCGCCGACCACCCGACCATGTCAAGCACATCACATCATGCAATCCGTGATCTGGACGTGAACTTCCGCATAGTGGATACTGGGCGCGGGGTGGAGTCGGGCGTCGCCGGCGATGCCTGCAGGACCGTCCGCCCCGCCCGCCCCGAGGACCCGAGACACGGAGGAACAGCTCATGACGATCACCGCTCGACAGCCCCAGAACGACGCCGCCGCGGCGGCGATCCTCACCGACGAGGCGCTGGCCTTCGTCGAGGACCTCCATCGCCGCTTCGCCGGCACCCGCGACGAACTGCTGGACGCCCGGGTCCAGCTGCGGCAGGAGGCCGCCCGCACCGGGCGGCTCGACTTCCTGCCGGAGACGCGTGCCATCCGCGAGGGCGATTGGCAGGTGGCCGAGCACCCTCCGGCGCTGCAGGATCGGCGGGCCGAGATCACCGGGCCGGCCGCGCCGGCGAAGATGGCGATCAATGCGCTGAACTCCGGCGCGCGCGTCTGGCTGGCCTGTCTGGAGGATGCGCTCTCCCCGACGTGGGAGAACCTCGTCGAGGCCCAGCACAACCTGTACCGCGCCGCTCGCGGTGACCTCGAGCACGTCTCGCCGGAGGGCAAGGAATACCGGGTCCGCGACGACGTCGACGCGCCCACGGTGATCATGCGCCCGCGCGGCTGGCATCTGCCGGAGAAGCACATCGAGATCGACGGCCGTCCCGCCGTCGGAGCTCTGGTGGACTTCGGGCTGCACTTCTTCCACAACGCCCAGCGGCTGCATGACCAGGGCGTCGGGCCCTTCTACTACCTGCCGAAGATCGAGCATCACCGCGAGGCCGCCCTCTGGGACGAGATCTTCAGCCACGCCGAGCAGACGCTCGGGCTGCCGCACGGCACAGTGCGCGCCACAGTGCTGATCGAGACGATCCCCGCGGCGTTCCAGATGGACGAGATCCTCCACGCGCTGCGCGACCATGCGTCGGGGCTCAACGCCGGCCGATGGGACTACCTGTTCTCGCTGATCAAACAGTTCCGCACCGCCGGTGAGCAGTACGTGCTGCCGGACCGCGCCCAGGTGGGCATGACCCAGCCGTTCATGCGCGCCTACACCGAGCTGCTGGTGGCCACCTGTCACCGGCGCGGGGCCATGGCGATGGGCGGCATGGCCGCGGTCATCCCGAATCGGCGACAGCCCGAGGTCACCGCCCGGGCCATCGAGAAGGTCCGCGAGGACAAGCGGCGCGAGGCCGCCGACGGCTTCGACGGCTCCTGGCTGGCCCATCCCGATCTGGTCGAGCACTGCTTCGCCGAGTTCGACGCGGTCCTCGACGGCCGTCCGAATCAGATCGACCGCACGCGTGAGGACGTCGCCGTCGGCGCCGACGACCTGCTGGCCGTCGGCGCCGCCGAAGGAGACGTCACCGAGCAGGGGGTGCGCACCAACCTCTACGTGGCCGTCTACTACACGGCCATCTGGCTCTCGGGCAACGGAGCGGTCGCCATCCATGACCTGATGGAGGACGCCGCCACGGCCGAGATCTCCCGGTCGCAGGTGTGGCAGCAGATCCACAACGGCACCGTCGCCGCCGACACCGGCCGGACCATCACCGCTGAGCTGGTCGCCGAGCTGCTCGACGAGGAGGTCGCACGCCTGCGCGAGGAGATCGACGACGCCGCGGCGTTCCGTCGGCACGTGCTGCCGGCCGCCGACGTCGTCCGGCAGCTGGTGCTGGACGCCGAGCAGTTCGCGGAGTTCCTCACGCTGCCGGCCTACGACCTCCTCGACTGAGCCGGACGAGGCGCGGAGGCGGCGTGCCCGGGAGGCCGCCTCCGCGTCAGCCGAGGAGCAGGTCGATGCCGCGGACGTGCAGCCGGTCCTCGGCGGCACGGCGGGCGGCCTCCCGGGCCGCGTCGTCGGCCGACTGCGGGTCGGCGGCCCGCAGCAGCGCGGCGTTCTGCTCCACGGCCACCGCCCCGAGGCTCAGCCGCACCGCGGCCGCGGCCCGCCGCTCGGCGTCGTCCTCGTCGAACCCGCGGGCGGTCAGCTGTCCGACGAGGCCGGGGACGGGCGGCAGCCGCGGGTCGAGCCCGAAGGCGACCAGCATGAGGTCCCCGCCGTCGCGCAGCGGCAGCACCAGACGGCGGAATCGCTCCATCAGCTCGCGCGGGTCCTCATCCGGCGCCGGCGCCTGGAGCGGGCGCAGCACGCGGGCGGCGATCCGGGCGAGCAGCTGCTGCTTGCTGTCGACGTGGTAGTAGAGCGCCCCGGGCCGGACGTCGAGCTCGGCGGCGATGCGCCGCATGGTCAGATCCGGCAGCCCGCGGTCGACCAGCAGGGCATGCGCGGTCGCAACGATACGCTCTTCAGTCAGCGCCACGCGGGCTCGCCTCAGAGCCCGTTCTCGCGGAAGAGCGTCTCGTCGGGGTCGCCCAGCGACTCCTCGAGCAGCCACCGGTTGGTCTGCAGCGCCTGGAGGTTCTTCGCGACGACAGTGTCGCGCGTCTTCGCGACCGCTTCGGCGAGCAGGCCGACCTGCGCCTTGAACTCCTGCGCGTGGCGCGGTTTGTCCTCGTCGGGCAGCGCGAGGAAGAGCTCGATGGTCCGCGGCAGATGGGACTCCACCGTGCGGCGCACCCCCTCCTGCTGCTCAGGCAGACGCTCCAGATCCTCCCAGCGCTCGACGATCTCCTCCAGACCGACGGTCATCATGCGCAGCTGGCCCTGAGTCGAGGGCGGCAGCCGCCCCGACCGGGTGCGCAGCATCTCGTCCACCTCTGCCAGTCCGTCGCGCAGCCGCTGCTGCTCGCTGCGGCGGCGCAGCGCCCGACGCCGATCGGACTGTTCGACGGTGCTCAGGATCCCGAAGGCGGCCGCGCCGCCGGCCAGACCGAAGATAGCTCCTGCAGCCCAGGCCCACGGGTCGGGCAGCATCAGCACGGTGAGCAGCGTGCCCAGCACCAGGAAGACACCCACGGCCGCCAGGATCTGGACTCGCCGCGGGCGCCGCTGCTCAGGACCGGAGTCCCGGGATCTGCTCAGATCGGAGCTGATGACGTCTCCTCGATTCGGGGGTGATGGCCTGCAGGTCTCCAGGATATCTGTCGGCGAACGACACGCTCAGCCGGCCCGAGCCCGGACGTCGGACGGCTCGACGCCCCCGACCGGGGCCCGGCCGGCGCCGAGCGCAGCGACACGGGCCCGGACACGACGAAGGGGCCCGGTCCACAGACCGAGCCCCTTCTCTCTGTCGGGGTGACAGGATTTGAACCTGCGACCTCCTCGTCCCGAACGAGGCGCGCTACCAAGCTGCGCTACACCCCGGAGGTGCTCCGCGCTCCGGGCCTCAGCCCTCACGCGAGAACCTATATTACCGGTTCGCCGACGCTGTCGCCAAAACGGCGGGCCCGACGATCGGGCCTGATGCAGATGACGCCCGTGCTCGACTCCGAACTGAAGTGGGCTCGTCGGTGCAGCATCCTCGCTGCACCGCCCATCCAGCTCCGGAGGAGCACGGGCGTCACCCTTCAAAGGGTGTCCGGCGGTGACCTACTCTCCCACACGCTTCCGCATGCAGTACCATCGGCGCAATGGATCTTAGCTTCCGGGTTCGGTATGGGACCGGGCGTTTCCCCCACGCTATGACCGCCGTAACTCTAACCACCACACACCCCCAACAAACCAGGGGGCAGGGCGAGTCACACGAACAACCACCACACACGGTGGCTGCCAAAAATCACTGCTCTATACCATTATCCAACACACCACCCACACCCCCACCAACAA
>NZ_BAAAYG010000019.1:0-866 GCF_039536005.1 Nesterenkonia halobia
GATGGTCTACACCACCCGCCTGGCCGGCGGCGCCGGCGGAACCTCCGGCCAGCCCAACGGCTTCGAGCACCTGCTGGCCGACCTGGGCATCGTCCAGAAGAACGGCCAGCCCCATCACCCCACCACCCAGGGCAAAGTCGAGCGCTTCCACCCGACGCTGAAGCTGCGACTGGACGCGCAGCCGCCGGCGGCCACGCTCGCCGAACTCGACGACCAGCTGGCCGCCTTCCGCACGATCTACAACACCACGCGTCCGCACCGGGGCCTGGGCCGGCGGACCCCGGCCAGCGTCTATCACGCCCGACCACCGGCAACACCTGCCCTGACCTTGGGCGATCACCGCTGGAGGACCCGCTACGACATCGTCGGGGCCAACGGCACGATCTCACTGCGCTATGCAGACTGCATGCGACACCTGGCCATCGGGCGCTCCTACAGCCGCAGGCGGGTGCTGGTGCTCATCCACCACGACCAGACCATGGTCATCGACAGGACCACCGGCGAGATCATCGCCGAGCACCGTCTCGACCCAGCACGCAGCTACCAGCCCAAGACCAGGTGAACGATGTCTCGCCACACCCCCGCGCCCCGACATAGGAAAAGTGCCGGGACACCGGATGAACGATGTCCCGGCACTTCACATGGTGCCCCCGGCAGGATTCGAACCTGCGCCACCCGCTTTAGGAGTTCGATCCAGTCTCCGGGCTGACCAGGTGCCAACATAGAACGTGCAGGTCAGGCGTGTTGACCCCGTTGGTGTGCGCCGGGCGAATCCGGGACTAACCGGAGTTCCTGCGTACGGGTCTGCTGAAGGTTCGGTTGACTTCCTGACTGCTCGAGCGAGCAGAGAGGATAGTCACTATGCC
>NZ_BAAAYG010000020.1:0-632 GCF_039536005.1 Nesterenkonia halobia
AGCCCGGAGTTCAAGGACCGGGCGGTCAGGATGGTCGCCGATCATCAGCGCGCCGAGCAGTCTGGCAGTTGGACTGCTCTGGTGGCCGTCGGTGACGCGCTGGGCGGCGTCTCGCCACACACGCTGCGCAACTGGGTCAAACAATCCCGCCTCGCAGTCGAACAGACCCGTCAGGGTCGCACCGACGGGGGTGCTGAGGATCAGCAGGAGCTGGCGAGACTGCGCCGAGAGAACGCTGAGCTGCGCCGGGCCAACGAGATCCTCAAGACCGCCTCGACGTTTTTCGCCGCCGAGCTCGACCGTCCCACCACGAGATGATCCGCTTCATCGACGAGCACCGGGATCGTTTCGGGGTCGAGCTCATCTGCCGCGTGCTCAGCGAGGCAGAAGGTGGGTTCATCACCGCACGGGGTTACCGTGCCGCCAAGGCCCGGCAGCCCTCGGCGAGGGCACTGCGTGATCAGTTGCTCATCGGCGAGATCATGCGTCTGCACTCCGAGAACTACAGCGTCTACGGAGTGCGGAAGATGTGGCGCATGATGCGCCGGGCCGGTTGGCAGATCGGCCGCGACCAGACCGCCAGGTTGATGCGCGAGGCCGGGGTCAGCGGCGTGGGGGGGGGGGGGGGGGGG
>NZ_BAAAYG010000021.1:0-1714 GCF_039536005.1 Nesterenkonia halobia
CCCGGGAACGTATTCACCGCAGCATTGCTGATCTGCGATTACTAGCGACTCCAACTTCACGAAGTCGAGTTGCAGACTTCGATCCGAACTGAGACCGGCTTTTAGGGATTAGCTCCACCTCACAGTATCGCAACCCACTGTACCGGCCATTGTAGCATGCGTGAAGCCCAAGACATAAGGGGCATGATGATTTGACGTCATCCCCACCTTCCTCCGAGTTGACCCCGGCAGTCTCCCATGAGTCCCCACCACTACGTGCTGGCAACATAGGACAAGGGTTGCGCTCGTTGCGGGACTTAACCCAACATCTCACGACACGAGCTGACGACAACCATGCACCACCTGTGAACCAGCCCCGAAGGGAAACTACATCTCTGCAGCGATCCGGTCCATGTCAAGCCTTGGTAAGGTTCTTCGCGTTGCATCGAATTAATCCGCATGCTCCGCCGCTTGTGCGGGCCCCCGTCAATTCCTTTGAGTTTTAGCCTTGCGGCCGTACTCCCCAGGCGGGGCACTTAATGCGTTAGCTACGGCGCGGAAAACGTGGAATGTTCCCCACACCTAGTGCCCAACGTTTACGGCATGGACTACCAGGGTATCTAATCCTGTTCGCTCCCCATGCTTTCGCTCCTCAGCGTCAGTAACAGCCCAGAGACCTGCCTTCGCCATCGGTGTTCTTCCTGATATCTGCGCATTTCACCGCTACACCAGGAATTCCAGTCTCCCCTACTGCACTCTAGTCTACCCGTACCCACTGCACACCCGGAGTTAAGCCCCGGGCTTTCACAGCAGACGTGGCAAACCGCCTGCGAGCCCTTTACGCCCAATAATTCCGGATAACGCTCGCGCCCTACGTATTACCGCGGCTGCTGGCACGTAGTTAGCCGGCGCTTCTTCTGCAGGTACCGTCACAAAAAGCTTCTTCCCTGCTGAAAGCGGTTTACAACCCGAAGGCCGTCATCCCGCACGCGGCGTCGCTGCATCAGGCTTGCGCCCATTGTGCAATATTCCCCACTGCTGCCTCCCGTAGGAGTCTGGGCCGTGTCTCAGTCCCAGTGTGGCCGGTCACCCTCTCAGGCCGGCTACCCGTCATCGCCTTGGTGAGCCATTACCTCACCAACAAACTGATAGGCCGCGAGTCCATCCAAGACCGATAAAATCTTTCCACCAGCACCCCATGCGAGGACTGGTCATATCCGGTATTAGACCCAGTTTCCCAGGCTTATCCCAGAGTCAAGGGCAGGTTACTCACGTGATACTCACCCGTTCGCCACTAATCCGCCAGGTGCAAGCACCCGGCATCATCGTTCGACTTGCATGTGTTAAGCACGCCGCCAGCGTTCATCCTGAGCCAGGATCAAACTCTCCATCAAAAACATGAAAGAGATCACCGCACAACCACCAGACCCTGCCGGAAAAACAAGACCCAGTAACCATGCGTATGACGTGATCCAAAGCTGCTCACAACACTCACCACGGGGGTGGCAAGCGCTGCAACAACCAAATAAATATTTGGTATCAACATACTTGGCACACTATTGAGTTCTCAAACAACAGATGCTCACGGCACCACCAGAAAGCCAAACCCTGAAACGCTTTCGTCCCAGCAAACTTTCCGGATCGCTCCGAAGCAACTTTACTATCTTAGATCATCCGTTCTCACCATGTCAACTCCGCCTCAGCGAAGCCGAGAACCCGGTGAAAACCGCGAAGA
>NZ_BAAAYG010000022.1:0-3544 GCF_039536005.1 Nesterenkonia halobia
TCCACATCCGGCCTATCAACCCAGTGGTCTAGCTGGGAGCCTTCACACCTTGATGGTGACGGAGATCTCATCTCGAAGCCGGCTTCCCGCTTAGATGCTTTCAGCGGTTATCCATCCCGAACGTAGCTAATCAGCGGTGCACTTGGCAGTACAACTGACACACCAGAGGTTCGTCCGTCCCGGTCCTCTCGTACTAAGGACAGACCTTCTCAAATCTCCAACGCGCGCAGCGGATAGGGACCGAACTGTCTCACGACGTTCTAAACCCAGCTCGCGTGCCTCTTTAATGGGCGAACAGCCCAACCCTTGGGACCAACTCCAGCCCCAGGATGAGACGAGCCGACATCGAGGTGCCAAACCATCCCGTCGATATGAACTCTTGGGGAGGATCAGCCTGTTATCCCCGAGGTACCTTTTATCCGTTGAGCGACGGCCCTTCCACACGGTGCCGCCGGATCACTAGTCCCAACTTTCGTTCCTGCTCGACCTGCCAGTCTCACAGTCAAGCTCCCTTGTGCACTTACACTCAACACCTGATTGCCAACCAGGCTGAGGGAACCTTTGGGCGCCTCCGTTACTCTTTGGGAGGCAACCGCCCCAGTTAAACTACCCACCAGGCACTGTCCCTGGACCCGATCAGGGCCCGAAGTTAGATGCCTAAAAACACCAGAGTGGTATTTCAACGACGACTCCACGATCACTAGCGTGACCGCATCACAGTCTCCCACCTATCCTACACAAGTGATTTCAAACACCAATACCAAGCTATAGTAAAGGTCTCGGGGTCTTTCCGTCCTGCTGCGCGTAACGAGCATCTTTACTCGTAGTGCAATTTCGCCGAGTTCACGGTTGAGACAGCGGGGGTCTCGTTGCTCCATTCGTGCAGGTCGGAACTTACCCGACAAGGAATTTCGCTACCTTAGGATGGTTATAGTTACCACCGCCGTTTACCGGGGCTTAAATTCTGAGCTTCGCCACACAAAGTGACTAACTCGTCCTCTTAACCTTCCGGCACCGGGCAGGAGTCAGTCCGTATACATCGTCTTACGACTTCGCACGGACCTGTGTTTTTAGTAAACAGTCGGACCCCCCTGGTCTCTGCGGCCCCGAACAGCTCCCCGTCGCAAGGACGGATCACCACCGAGGCCCCCCTTCTCCCGAAGTTACGGGGGCATTTTGCCGAGTTCCTTAACCGTGATTCTCTCGAACGCCTTGGTATTCTCTACCTGACCACCTGTGTCGGTTTCGGGTACGGGCGGCTCGGACCTCGCGTCGATGCTTTTCTCGGCAGCATAGGATCACCGGATCTCCCACCAACGTGGGAGCCCGTCAAATCTCACCAACACACAGCCCGGATTTACCTGGACTGAAGGCTACATTCTTAGACCCAGACAACCATCGCTGAGCCCGGCTACCTTCCTGCGTCACACCTGTTAATACGCTTGGCTCCCCAGTTCAGGTCCCGCGCTCCCCATGCACGTGGCAGCAAAGCTGCCATCCAGCATAGTTCGGGCGGTTAGTATCACCAGTTCACCATGGGCGGTCCTTCGCCGGTACGGGAATATCAACCCGTTGTCCATCGACTACGCCTGTCGGCCTCGCCTTAGGTCCCGACTAACCCAGGGCAGATTAGCTTGACCCTGGAACCCTTGGTCATTCGGCGGAGCAGTTTCTCACTGCTCTTTCGCTACTCATGCCTGCATTCTCACTCGAACACACTCCACGACACGCTTCCGCGGCCGCTTCACAGCAGTGTCCGACGCTCCCCTACCCAACCAGCCCCAAAGGACTGATTGCCACAGTTTCGGCGGTGTGCTTGAGCCCCGCTACATTGTCGGCGCGGAATCACTTGACCAGTGAGCTATTACGCACTCTTTCAAGGATGGCTGCTTCTAAGCCAACCTCCTGGTTGTCTCAGCAACTCCACATCCTTTTCCACTTAGCACACGCTTAGGGGCCTTAACCGGTGGTCTGGGCTGTTTCCCTCTCGACCATGAAGCTTATCCCCCACAGTCTCACTGCTGCGCTCTCACTTACCGGTATTCGGAGTTTAGTTGACGTCAGTAACCTTGTAGGGCCCATCAGCCATCCAGTAGCTCTACCTCCGGCAAGAAACACACAACGCTGCACCTAAATGCATTTCGGGGAGAACCAGCTATCACAGAGTTTGATTGGCCTTTCACCCCTACCCACAGCTCATCCCCCCAGTTTTCAACCTAGGTGGGTTCGGTCCTCCACACGCTCTTACACGCGCTTCAACCTGGCCATGGGTAGATCACTCCGCTTCGGGTCTAGACCCAGCGACTCATACGCCCTATTCAGACTCGCTTTCGCTACGGCTTCCCCACACGGGTTAACCTCGCCACTGAGCACTAACTCGCAGGCTCATTCTTCAAAAGGCACGCCATCACCAGCCACAAGGACCAGCTTTGACGGATTGTAGGCACATGGTTTCAGGTACTATTTCACTCCCCTCCCGGGGTACTTTTCACCATTCCCTCACGGTACTGTTCCACTATCGGTCAGCAGGTAGTATTCAGGCTTACCAGGTGGTCCTGGCTGATTCACACAAGATTCCACGAGCCTCGTGCTACTCGGGATACACACACAAGCCGGCGGAACGCATTACAACTACGGGACTCCCACCCTCTCCGGTCACGCACTCATCACGTGTTCGTCTATACGCCCGCACCTCAACTCCCAGGACTGGTAGATCCTGGACGGCATGTCCCACAACACCGCACACGCAACCCCTACCAGGTATCACACGCACACGGTTTAGCCCCATCCGCTTTCGCTCGCCACTACTCACGGAATCACTATTGTTTTCTCTTCCTGTCGGTACTGAGATGTTTCACTTCCCGACGTTCCCTCCAACCGGCCTATACATTCAGCCGGCGGTCACACACCATAACAGCATGCGGGGTTTCCCCATTCGGAAATCCTGGTATCAACGCTCGGTTATCAGCTCCACCAGGCTTATCGCAGATTCCCACGTCCTTCATCGGCTCCTGCTGCCAAGGCATCCACCATGCGCCCTTCAACACTTACCCCACAAAGGGCATGTTGTTCATAAAAACCAAGGACAACACCAACCACCACCACAAAGGCGATGATCGTGATGCACATTGACCACGCTCCCACCAGCACCCGACCCAGAAGCAGGCCGACCACTGACAAGAGCAAGATGCTCGCGTCCACTATGCAGTTCCCAAACAACAACCCCCACCACCATCACCACACACAACCCCCACAAAAAGGAGGCCGACCGTGCGGCTACCTGCAGCAGGCGGCACAATCACCAGAACAACACCTGTTGCTCCAGGACCCAATAGTGTACCAAGCACCAGCAGCACACACCAGAACCAGACCATTCCAACCCCACAAGGAGGCGTACTCGACCCAGAACCAATGCCACCACCGGTGACTGCATGCTGATATTCCACCCATGAGCAAACCCAGCGTCGAACACTCGCCGACGCACTGGGCGGACCCGACTCGGGTCCAGCTCCTTAGAAAGGAGGTGATCCAGCCGCACCTTCCG
>NZ_BAAAYG010000023.1:0-1304 GCF_039536005.1 Nesterenkonia halobia
GGTCGAGGCCTTCCGACGATGGGAGTTACCACACAGCCCATCCGAAAGACCTCGACATGTCCCAGCCTACGTTCACCGCCCCGGATCTCGACACCTTCTGCATGGTCGACGCGCTCGGCCTGACCGTCACCGGCCAGCACCTCGAACCTGAGAGAGCAGTGCTTCAGTGCCGAGTCCGTGAGGATGATCCCTGGTGCCGCTCCTGCGGCGGCGAAGGCATCCCGAAGGGCACGGTGCTGCGGAAATTGGCCCACGTCCCCTTGGGGTGGCGGCCCACCCAGCTCTGGATCCGAGTCCGCCGGTACCGGTGCCCAGACTGCCTGCGGGTCTGGCGCCAGGACACCACCGATGCCGCGGCCCCGCGGGCGAAGCTCTCCCGGCACGCGGTGTTGTGGGCGCTGAAGTCGGTGGTCGTCGACAGGATGTCGATCGCTCGCCTCGCCGCCGGGCTGGACTGCTCGTGGCATACCGTCAACGAGGCGGTGCTGGCCGCCGGCCGCGAGCTGCTGATCAATGACCCTGCCCGCTTCGATGGGGTCGCGGTGATCGGGGTTGATGAGCACTGCTGGCGCCACACCGGGGGTGGTTCCCGCTACGTGACCGTGATCATCGATCTGACCCCGGTTCGCGATGGAACCGGTCCAGCGCGGTTGCTGGACATGGTCGAAGGACGCTCCAAGGCCGTGTTCGCCACCTGGCTCGGGACCCAGAGCGAGGACTTCCGCGCCGGGGTCGAGGTGGTCGCCATGGACGGGTTCACCGGGTTCAAGACCGCTGCAGCAGAAGAGCTGCCCGAGGCCACCGCAGTGATGGACCCATTTCATGTCGTCGCGCTGGCCGGCGACGCGTTGGACCAGGCCCGGCAGCGCATCCAGCGTGAGACCACCGGGCGCCGGGGGCGATCGGGTGATCCGCTCTATGGGGCGCGGAAGACGCTGCGCACCGGGGTCGATCTGCTCACCCCGGGCCAGGGGTCCAAGCTCGATCGAGTCTTCGGTTCTGATGAGCATGTCGAACTCGAGGCCACCTGGAGTGTGTATCAGAAGGTCGTCGCCGCCTACCGGTGCGGCTCCAAGCCCGCCGGCAAGGCGATGTTGGCGGAGGTGATCGACTCGCTGCGCCGCGGGGTCCCCGCGAAGCTGGTCGAGCTGAAGAAGCTGGGACGGACGCTGAACCGCCGGGCGGTCGACATCCTGGCCTACTTCGACCGCCCCGGCACCTCCAATGGGCCCACTGAGGCGATCAACGGCCGGTTGGAGCATCTGCGCGGCACCGCTCTGGGCTTCCGGAATCTGGCCAACTAC
>NZ_BAAAYG010000024.1:0-546 GCF_039536005.1 Nesterenkonia halobia
CGAAGTGGCTGATCGCTTCGGAATCTCGACCCGCTGGATCCGAGTCCTGCTGGCCCGCCACCGCCACGAGGGACTCGCCGGAGTCGATCCCCGCTCACGACGGCCTCGCGCCAGCGCGAACCGCACCAGCAGCACCACCGTCCAGAAGATCCTGAAGCTGCGCGAGGACCTGCAGGCCGACGGACTCGACGCCGGAGCCCAGAGCATCCACCACCACCTGCCGACCGGGGCCAGACCCTCGGTGACCACGATCTGGCGGATCCTGAAGCGCCACGGGGTCGTTGCCGCCCAGCCGCAGAAACGCCCCCGCTCCTCCTGGCGACGCTTCGCGGCCGAGACGCCGAACCAGATGTGGCAGTCCGACTTCACCCACTGGCCGCTGGCCGACGGAACCGACGCCGAGATCATCTGCTGGCTCGACGACCACGCACGATTCGTGCTGCACCTCAGCGCCCACGCCCGCATCACCGGGACCACGGTGATCGAGACCTTCACCGCCGCCGCTGACACCTACGGGCTGCCGGCGACGACGCTGACCGACAACGG